>JBBRPA010000021.1:0-56078 GCA_038228695.1 Chthoniobacterales bacterium | reverse complement strand
GCCTAATCATTATAGAAAAACAAAAGGAGAGGGATGAAGCGCCGTAGGTGCGACCTCTGGTTTTCGGAGGCTTACCGTTAGATGTCGGTCCTACGGACCTCTGGTTCTTACCCGCTGAGTTTCTATAAATAGGTCAAACCTCCAGGTTTTAAGGAGCCAAACATAAGACCATTTGCAGTGGGCATGGTATTAGACCCATCCTCGAAATTAACCTGCAAAAACAAAGACTTGGAAGAAACCACAAATGGACACCAATGGACACGAATCAAATACCCTAGTGACTCCTTTATCCCCTATTCGTGTCACTTCGCGTCCATTTGCCTGGTTGAAAGAGGGGGGGAATTGACAGGCCATTTGGTGCCTACGGCAGGCTTCGCCCTGCTTGAAGTGCAGCCGATCTCCGCTTCGCTCCGGTTCGTCGGACTCGGTTGTGGTTAAAATAATTGAAGGAAACTTTCGACGATGGGCTTAGTCAGAATTAAACCGAGACGCCGATCAAACATTCACATAGAAATTACGGAATTGATTCCGATATTTCAAGGTAAATCCTTCGTTGTGAAGATCCGCAAGGGCTCTATTGAGGCAACCGCCAAGCCGCCAACCCAAATCGCCCGTTCGCTGCGCGATTTTACCTAGCCGATTTACGGTGCTGGATTACTCAAAGGAGCGACTTTCGGCGCGTCGTTTGTGCTCAGCGCGGACAGTTCGCCATAGCGGTCTGGAGCGAAGATGATCGTGCTCGATTTGAAACGATCGTAATCGATTTCGAGGTTTTGGCGGGAAATAAAGTCTGGCCGCAGAGGATAGGAAATTTCCAGTGTAAGTGGATTGGGTTGGTTAGTGAGAAGCACGTCAGCTCCCTCCGGGCCGACTTTTTCCAAGAGAGGCTTCTGGCTACCGTTGTTGGCAAGGATGGAAACTGTCGGCCGGACCGGGGTGTTGCAGGTGAAGACGCGCAAGCGCGTTGCGCCTGAGGATGCGGCGCTGTCGTCCAAAACCTTGGCCACGATCTGCCCTTCCAGAGGTTGCAAGAAAACCGTTTGATACGATCCACCATCGACGCGCAGTCCTTGGCGCTTGCCCAGCAACGAAGGTTGGGGCGGAGCATCGGGGCCGATTTTTACTCCCATGTCACCAGGGACGGCGTCGTCCGCGACGACATAGATTTCGTAATCGCCTTTCGGCACTTCAAACCAGTTGCGCTGTTCCGGGCATTTGCTTCCTCGGGCAATGAAAAGGCGCTTCTCGAATGGAGGAACTTTATCGCCCGGCGGACCAAGGAAAACCGCCACCGATGGAGCGCCTGCAGAAAAGGAATAATTCCAGAGCCGCACGTAGTTCTTCTTTTTTTCCTCTTTCGCATTTGGTGAGGGCGATGCGGAAGGTGGCTCGTCCACTTGGATAGGAGGATTGGTCTGGGCACGACTGCTCACCGGAGAGATGAGCAAAAAAAGAAGAAATATTCTAGCGGGCAACGTCATAAACCTTGGTGATTTTATAGCCATCCACTTTGTCCGAAAGGTTGGCACTGTCGAGGCTTGAACCGGCCTTGAGCGGATTCATCTGCATGTTGAATTTTCGTGCTTGGCGGGAGAGGGTACGGAGTGTGCCACTAGGGCTTTGCAGGACTGCCTCCCCTACAACATAAACGCTGAAAGAGTTGCTCCGGACGGTGATGAGTTCGACCATGCGGCGGAAGATTTCCTCACGACCACGATCGTTGGTAGTGGAGCCTGGAGAAGTGCCAGCCGTTCCGGTCGCGCCGGAGCCAGTGAAGAAAGGAAGCTGGGAAAGCTCACCACGTTCCATGAATGGGCCATTGTTGGTTAGGTAATTTTTGATCGCGGTGATGAGGCTGTCGATTTCCGTGGCACTGAGGGTTTGGCCGTTGCGCGTCGGGTCACTGTTAGGACTAGGGAGAAACGTAAAGCTGCGGAGCGCTGCGCGCATCGCGGTGCCGTCATCGCGCAAGACGCCATTGATGTTCAGCTTGCCGGGTTTCGAAGACAAGGAGACTTGTCGCGTGGCGGGCTCAGCACAAAAGAGATCGGTGAGACGCCAAGCAGCATTAAACCAAGTGGTAGTCGCGCCGGCAGAAGTAAAACGGGTCGGCGGAATGAGATCATCGATTTGTCCAAGCTTGAGGGTTCGTCCGCCACCGCGGGCGTAAGAAACCAAACTTCCAGTTCCGACAATTCTCGCCGGGTCGTAGATGTTGCCAAGTTCACCAATGCTAGTCATGGGCGCGTCGGCAACCACGGCAAAAGCGGTCGCGTTCGAATCCGCCAGAGCGGGCGCGTAGTCCTTCCAATTGTTCGGGTTAACGAAGGAAATCGCAGCCTTGCCTAAACTAGAATTTCCAGGAATGGAGGGTCCGCCCGCATCGGAGTGGCCCTGAATGTTTCCATAGAAACGGGTCTGGTCGCTGGAACCACCGCTAGAATAATCGAGGTAACTGATCTGCTCGCTCAAGCTACGAGGATCACCTGACCGGCTGACATCGTCGTTACCCCGCATACTGCTGCTGTAAACAAAGCGCGTTTGGCTGTTCACGTTGCTATTGCGGGAAGTGAAATTCCAAGGCGCGGTGTTCGACAGCGAGATTGCCAGCGCTGGAAAGCTATCGTAAATGCCGCTATTATTCCCCCACAAGAAACGAGTTTTGTAGTCGGTGATGCTACTGCTTCGCCCCTGAAATTGGAATCCTTTAACGGTGCTGATTGACCCGTCTGACGTGATGTTAACGAACCGCACGGCAGTGGCCGGGTTGGCTGGTCTCGCTTCCAACTGCGCCCCAGATTGAATCAGACCGGGAGTATCGATGCCAGTGGTATTGGTGGTGACAACTACCGTTTTTCCCGCCGGAAATACGATCCCGTTTAAGTCCACCTCAAAGTCGGGAGGCGTGAGATTCGGAAACGTTCCAGCGAGCCAGCTTGGAAAATCGTAGACCTTCAAAAAAGTCCCGGGTGTCGCGGTAAAATTCTTCGTGGTCGGGTTAAAAAACTCAAAGTAATGGTCGATTCGTAGGGTGCCAGTCGCAGAGGTAGTGCCATTGTCATTCCACGATTCAATATAGCCACGCCAAGCGTGCTCCTGCAGATACGGAATCGCTTCTTTTCCGATCACTTGGTAGTTTGACTGCGCAATGGACGGGCCGGTAGTAGGTTTGCTGTTCGCAGGAATGACGGCTGTGTTGTCGATCACCGTGGGTTGGTTGTCGGCATCAATGTAGTCGCGAATGTTAGCGGCTAGTTTTTTGAGGTAGAGGTCGCTGTGGGCAGTAGTCGCCCCAATATAGAAGCGATTCCCGAAGGTCGAGAGAGGTCCAGTTGTGTCAGCTTGATCAAGAAACATTCCGCTGTTAGCGGCATTGGTTAGCGCGGTATATGGCGAGGCTGATTTCAAAATGTGTTTGCCGGTGATGACCCATCCGATGTCGTCAAGATCGGCGGCGATGGCGTCTGGATTGGCATTGTTAGTCACCAAATAATTTAGGTTCACGCGGCGGCGTCCAGTTCCGGAGAGTTCGTCGGATTTGGAAAAGGTGGTGGCGGAAAACTTCACATCCTCCGCTGGAGTTCCGGTCAACTCGGTCGGGCTCATGCGATTCAAAACCCGGCTATCGCCTAAAGCGAAAGGAAGCTTGCTGCGGAAGTCGGTGATATTTTTTAAGACCATGCCGCCCGTGGCGTCATCGGGGAGCGGGGCGCGTGCTTTCATGGGCAGCGCACTGATATCTAGATCGGAAACAGATGCGCCGGTATTGGATCGGCTAAACTTCCCGGTAGCACCGTCGCTGTTTCCGTTCACGCCGATATCCAATTTGCAGGTTTCGTCATCGACCCAAAAGGCGTAACGAGCGACGACCGGATTGAAGTTAGCAGTGGACGGATTGGGTTGCTCGGGCTGCGAGTTGTCCCGCAACAGCTTGATCCACATGGCGCGTTGGGAGCGGTAGGATGGCGCGCCGGCAACAATCGGCGAACCCATCCAACCGAGCTGATCCCCGCTGTCGGATTTGATGTTCATCTCGATGGAGTTCGTATTGTCCAGCGTAGTTGCTAAAGCAGGATTACCAGAAACGAGGCGAATTTCGTTCGTTGTCGGGTTGGTGTTGTAATCCGCGTTCCCGATCATATAGGGCGTGATTTGAGCGGGCGAGGAGAGGCTTTTGTAAGCCACGGCATGATATGGATAGGTGAGTTTGAAGTTGGTCACCAAGCGCGTCCCGTCCGCAAATCCCGCTTCGACAGCTTCGTTGGCTTTCAGAATATTCAAATACGCCTGCGAGGTGCGGCGCTCTAGGCTCATGCTTTGCATGAAGGCAGTAACCGCGATCGTGAGCACGACGATGACTAACAAAGTGACAACCAAGGCCACTCCAGAAGTGCGGTTATGAGAGACGTTCATAGCTAAGGAGTAGGAGTGGGCGTTGGAGTGGGACCGCTGCGAGCAAGATAGACGCGGGTCGCGAAGGTTTGTTTCGCGCCAGCGGTAGTCGTGTTGTTTTGCCACGCGGCCTCCGTGGTCAGGCGGTTCGCTACGCTGTAATTGTAGGCAGTGATGGAAAGATCCACGGCGTAGGGCGTCGCTTTTGCGTCCCAAGGAGAGAGGCTTTTCATGTCCTTATCGTAGGCGACCACGCGGAAATCCACCACATTGCGGGCGAGAACTTCGTCGGTCGTGCTGTTTGCCTGCATAAGCACAGTCGTGGTGGGCGGGGTGGCCGCGTAGGCCTTGAGACCAGTTGTTCCCGAAGGGCCGGAGAAGGTTCGATCGCTTTCCGCAAAATAGCGGTAGAGCTTGAACGTACTAGGTGTGCCGGAGACGGCGCTGGCAGGCGCGGTGTAGTCGAGGTAGTAACCAACCGAGCAAACGTCGCTCTTAGCTCCCGATGTCTGGGCCGTAGCCGATTGGGCGGTCAGAAAAAATAACCGGTCACCGTAGGTATCGTTAGCCACACCGGAAAAGGTCACATCCGTGGTGCCGGTGCGGGACGGATTGACGAAAAAGAATTTGAAGTCGGCCGCGCCGTCGAAGGGACTAACATCGGGCGCAGGGACCATGGTTTGCAGGTCACGGGCGATGACGAAGAGAGCAGCGCGGGCTTCGCGGAAGGCATCAACGCGTTGCTCTGATTTATTCCAGACTTGCGTGGTGCTATCGACAACGGAAAACAGCAGGACGATCAAGCCGCTCAGGATGGCCATGGAGACGAGGAGTTCGACTAGCGTGAAGGCGGGGGAGTAATTTTGGATTTTGGATTTTGGATGGGCAGGCCACATACCTTAGACTGGGCAATCTGGTTGGGGTTGCTCCCATCCATAATCCATAATTCAGCATCCATAATCATCTCGTATCCCCCATCAGAGTGACGACCGGATAAGCGGTGCGGTTGGCGGATTTGGCGGCTGCGGGAGCCTCGACCGTGACGGTGACTTGCGCCAGCACGGGAGCAGTCGCTTGCACGAGTTTGGAATCGATTTTGACAAAGAAATCACCGGTGACGTCGCCGGAAGCATATTTCGCGGCGGTGCTAGCGGCGAGCACGGTTCCGTCGGATTTATACAGGAGATAGACAGTCGGCGCTGCCGGTTGTGAGAGATCGAACGCAGTGAAAGTCAGTGGGTTGGCCGGCGGCGGACTGGTGACCACTCGGGCGGCCTTGAAGTCACCCGTCCGTAGGTCGCTTAGGACGGTGCGGGCAATCTGCGCGACGATGGTTTGAATCCGGCTTTCGCTGGCACTTTTGAGGCCAACGGGAAACAGCGCCATGATGGCGACAATCGCAAAGGCGAAGATGCCCACCGCAAGCGCGATTTCAACGAGAGTGAAACCCGCAGGTCGTGATGCAGCGAGGACTTGTCCTAGTCGTCCGGTTGGTTGGCGCATGAAAAGAGAAAACTAGGAGCTCGTGGTGATGTCCAACTGCGCCCGACCAGTGAACCGGGAAAAAGAAATTCGCTCAAACAAGCTGTTGCCTTTGGCACCCGTAAAAACGTCGGTCGTTCCGGAGCCACTCCAGAAACCTTGATAGATGTAAACCGCTAGATTCGAGGTCGGCTGCTGGATAATGCCGGTGTTACTAAATTGGAGAATCGGCATGGTGTAGGTCGCAGCAATTCCCGGGAATCGGTCGGTGCTGGCCACGGTAACCGTGGCCCCAGTGAGCAATCCGCTGCCGCTTTTGAAGGCGACGCCTTTGGGCAGGGCGAGCCATTTTGTGAGCGGGATGTATTTCGGGGCGCTGGCCCCGTCGATGTCATCAATCCGATCGCGGAAAACAATAAACCGGGTAAAGGCAAATCCTTCGTTGCGCTGACCAACGGCATTGTTGGGAATGTTGCCATCGGCAAACCCGACATAGACATTGGTGGATTGCTCGAGCGCGGCAACCCGGGCCTGCTCGAAGGTGTTGAGAAGGATGTTCACCGCGCCTTTGCGGCCCTTGGAACCGAGAGCATCGTTGAGCGCTGGCAGCAGCAGGCCGAGCATGGTGAGCATGATGCCCATTACGGCGAGCATTTCAACGAGCGTAAAGGCTCGGGCTGACCGACGACAGTTTCGGAACGAGGTTGGATAGATTGTGGCGAACTTTCCCATATTCACTGCAAGTTGCTGAGAACTTGCCCCTATTGAGAATCTCGCTCAAGCGGGAAAGTGTTACAATGTAATTACATCGGAACCCGTCGATTCGAGGTCAGCGAGGCGTGGAATAGTTGAACCTACCCACCTCGGGCCTAGGGTGAAATTTTCCGATGTCTTGCCTTCGCCAGAGCGACGGGATCAGATTGAGGGAACGGGCGTGGTCAGGGGTGGGACGCCAGGGAGGTAGATCGTAAAGATGGTGCCCCGGCCCATTTCGCTATCAACGTGCAGAACGCCACCCGCTTTGCGGATGAGGCGTTCGACAATACCGAGACCAAGACCGGTGCCTTTGCCGGCCGGTTTGGTGGTGAAAAAGCTCTCGAAAATGCGCGGCAACACTTCCGCTGGAATGCCCGAGCCGTTGTCGGAAACGATGACTTCGATCAGAGGCGATTGATTGGCAAATTCCTCAAGGTTGATGAAGCGCCGCGTCGGGGTGGCTTGGAAGAAGTTATAATCCAGAGCGTGATTCAACAGCGTGGCGCTGACGTTGACTGCCGTGCCGGGCGCACTTTGGAAGGCGTTGATGATGAGATTGAGCAGGATCTGGATCAGATCGGTGCCGTTGATCTGGGCATAGGTATCTTCGTCGAGATCCTCGATGAAGAGCGGGTGACCTTGGGCTTCCTTATGGGAACGAAGCAGGTCGCGGAGATCGACGAAAATCTGCCGGACATCGACCGAATGGTGGTCGTCCTTTTGCTGGCGGAGAAATCCGAGGTAACGATGGGAGATGTCGTGGCATTTCCCAACTTGGGCAGTGATCTGAGCGAGGTGCGTGCGGAGGGTGTCGAGGTTTTCGCCTTCGATTTGCTGGAGCTCACCGACGCACGAGTTAATCATCTCGGAGAAACAGGAAATGATCGTGAGCGGGTTGTTGATGTCGTGAATGACGCTGGCGTAGATCTCACCCTGGGTGCGGTGGATGGAGGTTTCGATGCGCTCATTTTGAATTTGTTCGTGGAGGCCGCCGAGTTGTTCGGTATTGATGCGCAGTTGTTTAGCAAGGTGCCGTTTCTCGAGTGCTCCAGAAACGGAGGCGCGGATGGCCGGGATGTCGAAGGGCTTGTTCAGGTAATCGCAGGCGCCCAACCGGAGAGCAGCCCGAGCGGTCTCGATCGTCTCGTAGGCCGTGAGCATGATGACTTGGATATCGACATCGATCTTCTTAAGGGCCTCGAGCAGATCGATGCCGGAGATGCCGGTCATGCGGATGTCGCTGATGACGACATCGGTCTGCGGATTCGCTCTTAGGGTTTCGATTCCCTCTTCGCCGGACTTGGCGATCAGGATGTCGTAGTCCCCTTTGAAGACTACTTTTAAGGACTGGCGGGGACCTTCCTCGTCGTCAACGATGAGCAGGGTACCGCGTTTGGGGCCATTGATAACGGGCAGAAGCCGCGTTTCAAAAGGCAACGCTGAAGTCGAGGCTAATGGCATGGCTGTTGAATTCGTATTTACCGTTGGACGTCTCGCCGGTTAGGGACGGGAGAACAGGGTTATTGATGGTGCGTTCTGGACCATGCGCATATTGATAGGTCAAATTGACGGCCCATGCATCACTTTTATATCCAACGCCGCCACTAAAAATGTGGCGCTCAGAATCCGGAATGACGGGATTGAAGGTAGCGTCGGGAACGGAGTTCTCGCTGTAGATGTAACCAGCGCTAAGTGAAACGCCCTTCCCGATCTTGCGGGTGACGCCGAATTCATAGAAGGCAGAGTTTTTCCAGTGGAAAGGAATCGTGGAGGTGAAGCCGTTGGCAGCGGTGAGGTTGACGTCATTGAGTTCGTTCCAATCGGTCCAATCGTAGTTGAATTCGATGTTCCAATCGGGCGTGGGCCGGAACGAGTAACCGATGATTACGAATTGTGGAAAATTGAAGTCAGCGCTCGCGTCGGAACGAGCCGTGTAGGGGCGGTTTTCGATGCCGCCTTGGAGTTTGAAACGGCTCTCCGATTGGTAGGAAACACCAAAGGAATGCTGCGGAGCGGGTTGCCAGAGGAGGCCGAGCTTGAAGGAAACTGCGCCGTCGTCGGCCTTAAAACGAGATTCGTCGCCGGGGAAGAAGATGCCTTGGGTGAGTTCCGCCTCGACGCGGTTGTAGTTGATCCCACCCGCGATGGAGAGCGAGCGAGTGATTTTCGCGGCGAGAGTCGGGGCGAAGGTGAGATATTGGACCGAACCCTTCTTGGCGATGCTGCGGAAAGGGGTGTCGTCGGAGTATTCGTTGCTCAGGCCGTAAGGCGTGTAGAAGCCAAAGCCGAAGACAAAGCGCGGATCGGAAAGTTGATGGGTGTAATAGAGATGAGGCGCGACCTGCGTGCCGTTCTGGGTCGAAGCTTGGACACCCGTTGGACTGGTGTAATCCGTTTTCAGGTCGATGATATATGCCCCGACGGAGACTTGATTACCCTCGAGTTGGGTGATGCCAGCGGGATTGTAATAGATCGCGGAGGGGTTATCGGCGGTGGCCACGAACGCCTCGCCGCGGGCGGTGGCGGCAGCGTTTTGATCGGGGAGACGAATGCCCAAGGCGCTCAGGCTGGAAACAGCGAGGCCAAGGAGTGAGACGGTGACAAGGGAGTTTTTCATAGGTTTTTTACGGCGTATCGGTGAGATACAGGCAACCATTGAGCAAAAAAGGTGCCCAACCCTCAAATATGCGAAGAAATCCGTTATGAAATCGTTAAAATTATCAAAATTGGGTCGGAGAAACGCGCGAAACTAATTGTGGGAAGGCTTGAAAAGATCGGAAATTCCTCGGATTTGCGACAATCCCGGGGAGCCGTTCCCAGTTTTGAGGGGAAGATAGATCGCCACCTTGCCTTTGGATTCGCCGGTGACGAGGTTGAGACGGCCTTGATGGTTTTCGATGATTTTTTTCGCGACCGTCAACCCGAGCCCGGGCCCGACCGTTCGCGTGGAGAAAAACGGATTCGTGGCCTTGGCGGCCAGATCGGGGGTGAAACCGGGGCCTCTGTCCATGATCTGGACTTTCGCGAAGGTGACGTCGTTTTCTTTTTGAGTCTCGACCTGGATGCTGACAGGGGTGTCCGCTGGGCTGGACTGGAGGGCGTTGAGAAACGTCTCGCTGAGGGCATGGAGCAGGCTCGGGCGGTTTCCGTCGAACGTGAGGGAACCGGCCGAATTAGTGATTTCCAACTGGCGTCCGTCCAAACCATAGAGAGCTTTGGCATCGCTGAACGCGTCGTCGATCAATTTAAGCGCGGAAATGGGTTCGCTTCGGGGAATGTCGTCGCGCGTAAGGAAGAGCAATTGATTCGACAGACGCGTGATACGTTTCACACCTTGCGCCAACGCTTGGGAAAGGGCCTCGCGGAAATCGGGATCCTCGTAGCGCTCCGCCATTAGTTGCTGATGGGTGGAGATGGGGAGAATGGCGTTGCCGATCTCGTGGGAAAGATGTTCGGCGATGGAGCGAACCATCCGGAGGTTGGAAGCCTCGATCTCCAGTTGTTGAGAGCGCTGGATCTGGGTGAAATCGTCGACCAGCAGGAGCACGGCGGATGGATGAGCGTTATTCGGTTGGTTGAAAGGGATGACCGAGACGTTAAAGGCCAATTCGGGGTTTTCCCGAGGATGGTGGCGGAAAGTCGGAACGGCTGCCCCTGTCTTCAACGTTTCGTAGATGCGGCTGCCCAAAGTCTGCGGAAGGTCGGAAAACTGGATCGCATGATGCGAGCTGCGGTCCGGGTTGATCAGGAATCGCTGGGCGGCGGGGTTGCAATGCATGATCTGCAAATCTTGGCCGACCACGACGCATCCGCTGGTGAGCTGGTCGAGAATTTCCTCCATGAGGTTGTGGCTTTCCGCGAGTTCGTCATGGAGCCAACTGTTGCGGATCGCGAGTCCCAACTCCTCGAGTGCATGAAAAACGAGCGCCAGTTCGTTGCTCGTAAAAGGTTCGCCGGTGAGACGCTCGTCGAAAACCGCCACGCCGATGATTTGTTCACGATCCGGGATGGGAATGGCGACGCGGGTTCCGAGAAGCTCGAACTCTTTCTGAATTTCACGGTCGTTCGCGACCTCCGGCGCGTCACTACGCAGAATCCGTCCGTGCCGGTGCAGGTGACGACCGATTCCACCCTCGGGCGAGAGCTCGAAATATTCCAGCAGGCCACTAGGCAGGCCCACTGCCGAGGCCGCCTGAAACCGAACCCGGGGAGTCTCGGCGCCAAGGACATTTAACGCGGAAACGGGTTTCCGAAGGAAAATAGCCGCTCGGTTCACCCCAAGAATTTCGCGAAGGAGATCCAGGAACCGTTTGGGCAATGCCTCCGAGACAAACCCATCGGTGAGCACCCGACTGAAATCACGCAGACTGGAAAGAGTTTGCGAAATTTGTTGGGAGGCATCACCTGCCGTCCCCGCAGGCCGCGCGTTTGCGACTGCGGTCGGCTCACGTTTGGGCTCCAAGGCCAGAGGTGCCGGCATGACACGGTCGAGCATCTCGGCGAGCAGCCGGTGCCGGATCGGCTTCGGCAGCACGTAGCTCACTCCGGCCAAGTAGGCTTCCTCCACCCATTCTTGGCGTTGCTCGTCGGAGTAAAAAATGACCGGCATACCAGGCTGCAACTTCCGTAGAGTCTCTGCTAGGCGAATGGGCAAAACATCCGTCAGTTGGCACTCGGCGATGACGACATCAACCGCCCCAGGCACTGCCAGCAAACCTTTTTCCATCGGATGGGTGTGATGAATCACGCGCCAAGCGTCCCCCGGAAGAGCTGCCTCTAACGCATCCGCAAATCCTTTTCCAGGTGAGAGCGCGACGAGAGTTTTCATGCAGGGACGGTGGACTCCAGCGCCTCGGTGGCGATGAGAACCGGCAACGAACCGCTGGGCAGATCAACCTGCACGGTGGTGCCTTTGCCTAATTGACTGGAAATATTCAAAATGCCTCCGTGCAAATGCACTATTTTCCGGCAAATGGCCAGCCCTAATCCAAAGCCGCGCTTCCCGTCGCCACTATCCTTGGTGGTGAAGAAAGCGGCCTTCATTTTCTCCAGATTCTCCGGACCGATTCCCTCGCCCTGATCGATCACGCGTAACTGCAACCAGTCTGGCTCATTGTCCCGGCGGCGAATGGATTGAACCTCCACCACGACTGACGATCTTACTTCCGAGGCATCAATCGCATTGGACACGAGGTTCGAGACGAGACGCTGAAAAAGAACCGCATCCAGGACCGCTTCCAATCCGTCGGGAGCGCGAGATTCAAGCACCACCCCCTTTTCCTTGGCTCGGCTTGTTAGGATATTGAGCGCGACGGAAACCAACTCATGAATTTTGCCCACCGACATTTGCGGTTTCATGGTCTTGGAGAAAAAGAGCGAGTCCCGAATATAACTACGCATCGCGGAGACGTTCTGCGTGGCGCTGTCCACAAGCGGTTTGATTTCCGCATCTATGTTATCCAAAGAGGCGGTTACCTGAAGCAGGGTCCAAACGGGAGTAAGCAAGTTATTAAGATCGTGGGCGAGACCTTTGGAAATTCGGCCCAGCAGATCGAGTTCTTGCTCAACCTGAATCCGCTCTTTCAGTCGGATTTGATTAATGACAAGACCAAGATTTCTCACCAACAGATCAAACAGATCCAAATCGTTTTTCGTCAGCGGCTCATCGTTACCCTTTCCGCTAATCAAAAAGAATCCGTAAGGCATCCCATCCGATTTAAAGATGAAACAAAATTGTGCCTTGGGTGCGAAAAAATATTCCGAGAGTTCTTTGTGAAAGACATCCCACCTTGTCCTAGGTAGGGAACTAATGGCGAAGCTATCCTCTTCTATTTTTTGAACAATCGTAAAAAATTCCGAGGTTAGAGCAGCGCGCGCAGGGCCATTCGATGGCAACGATGGATAGCCTTGGAAGGGCTTTAAATCACCTGTTACTTCGTCGAGCAGAACAATGCGATATTCCTTGATACCGACAATTTTAAGCAGAAGAACTTCGAGATCTTCGAAGAGCATTTTAACGTTTGTCGATACCGGAATTGCCGAAATGAAGTCGGCGAGCTTTTCCTGATAGAGAAAACTGTCTCCAAGAAGTCGCCTCTCCAGACTCTCATTCCCGCGGCCTAGAATTTTCGGGAAAAGATAGGAAGACAAGGCTCCTGAGATGCCGACTGTCCCGATCGTCATCCAAACCACGTTTCCAGTCACTGCCGGCGATAGGAAGAGCAACGCTAGGGAAAGCACGAAAAGACCAATTACGGTGTGAAGGCTAATCCTGATGAGGCTAGACGCAAACTTGCCGAGCCCCACTCTGAAATCAAGCAGTTGATGCTGGACAACGCTGTATCCAATAATAAATGCGTAGCCGATGGCCGCAGCGCATCCGATCGGTATAAACTCTTTATCGATTAGCGGATAAATTGTGACGCCGAAGATTGGCAACAGATCATTTGTTCCGAAAATCCAAAGGGCTCCGATTGCGCATAAGAGAGCGACGATTCGCCGACGGTTCAGTGGACTGGCTGACTTCTGATGCTGGTAGAGAATTATTAAGGTCGTTATTGTGAGAGACAAAAAGTAGATGATGAAAAGGTAATATCCCCAGTTTGCGACCGCCCAGTAACCCGCTTTCAATTTGCGAGCACCCGAGATCATCCAACCCATTCCTAGCATTGCGCAAAAGGCCGCTGTTATTCCGTATGCCAATGGCAAAATCCTATCATATTTGCGCGTCCCAACGGTAACGATCGACAAATGGAATAAACTCGCGGGCATTAGGAATACTCCTGCCTGAAGAACGAGCAACCAATAGTAAGCTCTTTCCGGTGTGATCTGTGATAACAGCGGAACCGAGGCACCGCTCCACAACGACACCGAGAAGCTCCAAAGCAAGAACACCCGATTCAGCGTGGATCGGTAATTATTTGAAAAGATTAGAGTCGCTAGCCCAATATTAACAATGGCTGCAATCAGTGCTATGGACGCAAAGGTCGACATTTACCATTTCCGGTAATACAGACACGAATATCGACCGCCAAAGCCCGCGTTAAGACATAACGCATGCTCCACTGGATAGGGTCTTTTCGTCTCTGCATAATCAAGCCGACACCGACCGTCTCGCCTTGAAATATTTATTGAAGGAGGAATTTCGGCATGATGGATCGAGAGAATTGTAACAATGCTTTCCACCGCGCCTGCAGCACCCATTAAATGCCCGAAAATCGGCTTGGAACCGCTGACTTGCAGGTTTTTCGCGTGGCCTTGAAACGCCGTTGTTATGGCAAAGCTTTCCACTGGATCATTTAGTGGTGTGGCTGAGGCATGAGCATTGATATAATCAATCGCATCTGCTTGGGTGTTCGCCTTTTTAAGCGCTCGCGAGATTGATCGTTGATAGCCCAATCCATCAGGGTGCGGATCCGTGGAATGGTAGGCCTCCGAAACTCTAGCATGCGAAGCGAGTTCAGCGTAGATTTTCGCCCCTCTCGAAAGGGCGTGGCCCAACTCCTCAAGAACCAAATAGCCAGCCCCCTCGCCAATGACGAAGCCATCTCTGTCTTGATCGAAAGGGCGCATGGCTCCCGTTGGATCGTCATTTCGTTCGGTCATTGCCTTAAGCTTGCAGAATCCGGAATGCAACAATTCTGTTAGTGCCTCTGATCCTCCTGCCAGCATAACGTCCGCTTCATCATCCTCGATAATTTGACGGGCATACCCGATCGCATCCGCCCCGGATGAACAGCCAGAACAATAAGTCATGGCATGGCCCCGAAGTTGGAGCGCGATTGATATTGCACTGCTCCCTTCTCCGAAGTAACCACCGACAACATTGTAGGGATGAATTCGGTCGTATGACTTTGCGAGAGAAGCATTAGCTTTCAAGATGCTTTCCATCCCGCTAATGGTTGTGCCTTCGATGACGCCAATCCGCGTTGGATCCACGCTAAGTTCGATGAGCCCTGCGTCTGCGTGGGCTCTTGATGCTGCCGCGAGACTAAACTGCACCGAGCGATCATACCGACCTGCTCTTGGGAACTTCGTATATTTACTAACCGCGAATTGATTAACCTCCACCCCGATTTTTGTCGGAAGTTTTTCGATATTAAAACTGTGGATTTCACTGGCTGCGCTTTTCCCGTTGCTAACGTTGGACCAGAAAGAGGCTAGGTCAGTCCCCGACCCCGTGATAACGCCCATCCCGGTAACTACAATTCTCCGCTTGGAGTCATTTGAACGTAATTCCATTCCTAAAGTTTTATTGGGATCAACGCCGGAACTCTCTTTTTGTAATCAGCGTATGCTTCCCCAAATTTTTTCGTAAGCTCCGTTTCTTCGATCCTGATTCGCTTGCGGAGCACGGGAAGAAAAAGAATCAGTGCGGTCGCCAAACTAATCGGTGCCTCCAAAATTACGCACACCGCCAGTATTTCCATAATCATTGAAGTATAGGCAGGATGCCGAACGAATCGAAAAGGTCCTTCTTGGATGAATTGATGATTTGTCCTGATTTCCACATTCAGACTCCAGAATTTGCCAAGCGCCTTGATCGCGAGGTTTCTTAAATAGAATGACCCACTGGCAACAACGATCCCCGCAACAAGGGCATACCAATTAATACTCCGGTTGAAGTAGAAATATTCTGCGATGGCAGCCACAACGACGTAGAGCCCGACCATCTTAAATAGTTTCAGCGTAAAACTATCCTTGATTTCACCTTGGATGAGATCGCGCTTTTTCCAGATCTCTAACATCCGGAATGTATAGATTATAATGACCGCAAGGACTGGCAGATAGATTAGATAGGGGTTCATGTTTCGTTATCCTGGTGGCCAGGTTAGTTTGCGACCAGCAAGAAGGTGGAGGTGGAGATGGGGGACGGCCTCTCCGGCGTCGGGGCCGTTGTTGATGACCAACCGGTAACCATCGTCCGAAACTCCCAGGGAGCGCGCAATGTCTGCGGCGGCGAGAAGCAGCTGGCCCAAGAGCGTTTGATCGGAATCCGCCGCTTCACTGATCCGGGGGATGACTTTTTTCGGAATGACCAAGATGTGGACGGGGGCCTGCGGGGCAATGTCGCGAAAGGCTAGGACCTGCTCATCTTCGAAGACAATGTCCGCAGGAATTTCGCGGCGAATGATTTTTTCAAACAGGGTCATTTTCAGCGGATGAGAATATTGATGTTCCCCTGGGAAGCGAGGTAACACCGTGCGAAATCGACAATTTCGTCGCGCAGAATCGCACAATCCTCGGTGAACAATTTGACGCTCAGTAGCGTCTTCACTGCGGGTGCGAGGTGGATGAGCGTGACTTGAACCGCGCCTTCACTGGACTCGACCGCAAGGGCCTCGCGCAGCCGGGCGAAGAAGGTGAGTTCGTGTGATCCGGAGGCTGCCGCGATCTCGACGAGGGAAATCTCGCGAGGCGGCCGGGTGGGAGTAAAGTGTTGGGCGACTTCTGCGTAGCCGATGGTGGCGAGAACTTCGCCAACGGATCTACGGAGTTCGGTAGCTAGTAAGACGTTCGAGTCGTATTCGGCAAGGAGGTAATTGGTCACACTTTGGGCGACGTGATCGGCTAACCACCAATCGCGGTAACCCGCCTCAGCAGCAGCTTTCGCGAGCTGCGCTTGGAGCCATTCACGCCGAAACGCGAAGACGCTTCCGTTTTCGAATTTCACCAAGGGCAGGCCGTCGATTAGCGCGATCATATTTTCTTGAAGAACTCGATCTGGGTGGTGTCCACCCGCGCTTTGTTGTGAAAGGTTTGAATTTCGTCGAGGAATTCACCGATGTCTTGGAATTGGCGATAGACCGACGCGTAGCGGACGTAGGCGACGCCATCGACACGATGTAATTTTTCCATCACTTTGGCTCCGAGCAGGCTGGTAGGAATTTCCTTCTCGTAAGTGTCGGCCAGTTCGTTGACGGTTTCGTCCACGAGTTTTTCGATGGTGTGAATGCTGACGGGCCGCTTTTCACACGCTTTGGTAACGCCGTTGAGGAGCTTTCCGCGGTCGAAGGGTTCCGTCCGTCCGTCTCTTTTCAAGACGCGAAAGTCGTTGCGTTCAATTTGTTCGTAGGTCGTAAACCGATAGAGGCAGGTGAGACATTCGCGGCGGCGGCGGATGCTATCACCCTCTTTGGCCGACCGAGAATCAATCACCCGATCTTCGATTGCGCCACACTTGGGACATCGCATCGGGTAGGGCTGTTCGCGACATAGTGCCACAAGATGTTGTGGTGTCAATCCTCTCTTCAGAGGAAACCACTTCCGCTTCAGCCTCAAATGCGGCGCCCCTCTTTTGTTCGGAGGCAGAAATGGTGCGCGGTGACAGGTTTGAACTGTCGACCCCTACAGTGTCAGTGTAGTGCTCTACCACTGAGCTAACCGCGCGTGGTAAGGGAAGAAACTAAATTCGTCCGGGGAGAAGCAATATCATATTCCGTTTGCCTTGCAACTGACAATGCAGGGTTCCGCCCCGGCGCGTGGCGGAGGGTCGAGGAGCTAGGAGATTAAACCTCGCCAGCTTCGAGTTTTTCCACAGCCTGCAGATAGGTTGGCAGAAGCGATTCGGTGTCGGAAACACTCATGTTCAAATCGTGCAGCAGGCCGTCGCTGAGACCGTAAACAAATCCATGAACGGAGAGGATCTGTCCGCGATCCCACGCGTCCTGCACAATGGTTGTTTGGCAGACATTCATGACCTGCTCGATCACATTCAACTCGCAGAGCCGGTCGCAGCGATGCTCCTCATCCGCCGCGTCGAGGACGGGTTGGTGTTTATGGCGAACGTCCTGCACGTGTCGCAGCCAGTTGTCCGCCAACCCAACGCGACGACCAGTAAGAGCGGCTTTCACTCCGCCACAACCATAGTGTCCGGTCACGATAATATGGCGGACCTGGAGGACATCGACAGCAAACTGGATGACCGAGAGGCAGTTCAGATCGGCGTGGACGACGACGTTGGCGACGTTGCGATGGACAAACAATTCGCCGGGATCGAGTCCGACGATTTCGTTAGCAGGCACGCGACTGTCCGCGCAACCGATCCAGAGATAGCGGGGCGATTGCTGATGCGACAATCGCTCGAAGAAACCCGGATTGGTCCGCTCCTTCTCCTTCGCCCAAGCCCGGTTGTTAGTAAATAAGCGGCGAATCTCCGGCATTGTTGAAAGAGATTACCTTCGGAAAATTTATTCTGCCAGAAGTTTGCGGGCCTGCGCCAACGCCTCGTCGAGTTTGGCTGGGTCTTTGCCGCCGCCGCGCGCGGAGTCGGGGCGTCCGCCGCCTTTGCCGCCAACGAGTGGGGCGATGGTTTGGATGATTTTTCCAGCGGGGAATCGGGCGGTGAAGTCGGATGAGACCGATGCGACTAACGCGACGGATGCGTCCACTGCGCCGCCGAGCAGGACGACTCCCGCGAAACCATGCGCCTTTAAAGCATCGGCAACGGTCTGCAACGTATCGCCGTCCACCGCGCCGAGGTTGACGATGATTGCGGGAGTGCCGTTGATCGTTTCTGCACTCGCGAGCAAGTCTTTAGCACGTCCGCCAGCTTCGCGTTGTTGTGCCGCTTTGAGTGTTTTCTCGAGTTCCTTTTGCTGAGCAAGCAGGCCTTCGATGCGTTTCTCTAATTCTTGCAAGGGCGTGCCTAGCTTAGTGGCGAGGGCAATGAGGCGTTGTGTATCGCTGGTGGCGAGGTCGTAGGCGTGGAGGCCGGCGGAGGCTTCGATGCGGCGGACCCCAGCGGCGATGGCGGCTTCACTGTTGATTCGGAAAAGACCGATCTCGCCGGTGGCGCGGGTGTGGGTGCCGGCGCAGAGTTCCTGCGAGTAGCCATCGAAGGCACCGCGGCCATTGCCATCAATGTGGCCGCCGATTTGTACCACGCGCACGGTCTCGCCGTATTTGTCGCCGAAGAATTGCATGATGTCGGCCCGGCCGCGCACGTCGGCGTAGGGCACTTCGGTCCAAGAGACGCCCGCGTTTTCGACGATGCGTTCGTTCACCAGTCGCTCGATGTCGCGGACCTGCGAGGGGGTGAGCGCGGCGCTGTTGAAGTCGAAGGTGAGTTTGTCGGGGCCGACGAAGGAGCCCTTCTGCGTGGCTTCCTGGCTCACCACTTCGTGCAGCGCCCAGTGGAGCAAATGCGTGACGGTGTGGTGTCGCTGGATGGCGGCGCGGCGCGGGCGGTCGAGCTCGATGGTGACGTGATCGCCCACGGCGGGCGCGTCGGTTTCGTCGAGGAAATGCAGCCAGGTGTTCCCGCTCTTCTGCGTATTGGCGATGCGCCAGACGTTGCCGCCGTGGGTCATTTCGCCGGTGTCGCCAACCTGCCCACCCATCTCGGCGTAGCAGACGGAGTTGTTGGCAATGACGACGGTCTTACCCTTCACCGAAAGCACTTCCTGCACATCGGCACCGGTGTGGTCGTGGTCGTAGCCGAGGAAGTGCGTGGCGTCCTTGGTCTCGACTTCGGAAAGCTCGATGACGGTCTTCTTTTGTGCGGCCTGTGCGGTCTTGCGCTGAATGGCCATGCGCTCGTTGAATCCCGCAATATCAACGGTCAGGCCGCGCTCCCGCGCCATGAGTTCGGTAAGATCGAGCGGGAAACCCTGCTCGTCGTAGAGGCGAAAAGCAAAGGTTCCAGAGATCACAGAAGTCGCGGCTTCGGATGGAGAATGGGGAGCGCGGGCTTCCAGCCCGCTCTGTCCGGCATCCTGCCGGACAGGCTGTGTGAGTGCCGCACGTTCATTCCAAGTCCACAACCACGGATAAGCCTCCTCTGATCCCACCACATTGTCCGTCCATGGATTGCGGCAGATGTATCGAAACTTCTCCTCCACATCCGCATCCGAGCGCATCAGTCGGTCATGATATTCGTTTTCCCAAAGCTGCTGGCTTTCGGTGCCTTCAGCCTTGTTGATTTTCGTCGCGGTGAACGATTTCACCGAATGCATCAAATCGGCCAGCCCCCAGAACACTGGATTGCCCTCCGCGTCGTCCTCCTTGGGCCACGGCTGGAAGAGCAAATGAACATGATCCGGCATGACGCACGCGGCGAAAAGATCATAGCGCTGGCGGTCGAAGTGGACGAGCGCGTCAAGGACAGTCTGGCGCGCGGCGGGGGAGAGGCTGCGGCGGTCTTTCGTAGAGAAGGCGATGTGGTAGATCCCGTGCGGGCGCTCGTAGTGCGGGAGGCGGCGTTTCCAGTAACGCGCGCCGCTCTCACCATCCGGCAGGATGCCGGACCCACTCTCGCCATCCGGCAGGATGCCGGACGGAGCGGGCTGGAAGCCCGCGCTCCCCGATGCGCTCTGCGCATCCGTCAAACGCGCTGCTTCGGCTTCGAAGAGCGCGATGCCCCGATCCAGCGTCTTGTTGAACGACACTTCTTCGCGTAACAGCACTTCCTCTACGTGCTTTTGCTTCGCACGAATTTCGGGGAAGACATCGCCCATGGTGCGGGCGAGGACGGCGACGAGCTTGTAGAAAAACGGCTCCTTGAATCCGAGCGAACGTCCGTAGCGGACGGCGCGGCGCAGGATGCGGCGCAGGACGTAATTGCGGTCGGTGTTACCGGGCTGGATGCCGTCGGCGATGGCGAAGCTGAGGGTGCGGATGTGATCGGCGATGACGCGGAAGGCGACGTCCACTTTCTCCTGCTCCGTGGTCGGGATCACCTGGCCCTGCGCGTTCGGCTGCGGGAGCGTGCTGCCGTATTGCGCGTTGAGCGGATTCAGCTTTTCGATCTCGTCGAAGATCGGGCGGAAGATGTCGGTCTCGTAGTTGGAGATCTTGGCGTTGGCGAAGTCGGTGAAGTTCTTCGTGCCCTGGATGATCGAGGCGAGGCGCTCGAAGCCCATGCCGGTATCGACGTGCTGCGCGGGGAGCGGCGTGAAGGTGCCGTCGGGGTTGGCGTTGAACTGAATGAAGACGTTGTTCCAGATCTCGATGCACTCGGCGGTGCCTTTGTTGACCAGCGCGCCGCGGGTATCGCCGGCGGGCGTGAGGTCGATGTGAATCTCGCTGCACGGACCGCACGGGCCGGTCTCGCCCATCATCCAGAAGTTGTCCTTTTTGTTACCGTTAACGATGTGGACCGAGGGGTCGAGCCCGACGCTGCGGAACTTCTCCGCCCACAGATCCCACGCTTCCTGATCGCGCTCGGACGGGTCACCCGGATCGGGCTGATAGATGGTGGCGTAGAAGCGGTTCGGCGGAAATTTGAAACGCTCGATGATCAACTCCCACGACCAGTCGATGGCTTCCTTTTTGAAGTAATCGCCGAAGCTCCAGTTCCCGAGCATCTCAAAGAACGTGTGGTGATACGTATCGAGCCCGACGTCATCGAGGTCGTTGTGTTTGCCGCCGGCGCGGATGCACTTCTGCGTGTCTGCCGCGCGGGTGTCGAGGCCGGCGGGGCGCCTATCGCCCCCTGTAATAGCGCCGCCCCACTTGCTCACGTCGGCCTTTTTCTCCCCGAGGAAGATGGGCACGAACTGGTTCATGCCGGCGTTGGTGAAGAGCAGGTTCGGCGAATCCGGCATGAGCGAGCCGGACGGCACGATGGTGTGCTGTTTTTCGCGGAAAAAATCGAGGAATTGTTGCCTGATCTGGGCGGATGTCATCATGTCGAGCCGCGCAGTTTAGCGAAGGAAGCGGAAAGGTAAAGGTGCGATCAATCCGCCGTCGGCAGGACGATGAGCATTTCGAGTCCGTTGGGCTGGCGGTTGCGGCAGGAAACGTGGCCGCCGCAGGCTTCGACGCAGCTTTTCGTAATGGCAAGACCGAGTCCAGTTCCCCCAGTGGCGCGGTCGCGCGAGGCATCGGGCCGGAAAAACGGATCGAAGATTTGCGAGAGAGCCTCCTCGGGAATCCCGGGGCCGTTATCCGCAATCGTGATGGTGACTTCCGGTCCAAGTTGAAACGCGGAGATGCGCAGCGGGCCAGCGTGACCAGCGTGGCGCAAGGAGTTACGCACAACATTGCCAAGCGCACGCTGGAGGATGTCGAAATTGCCCCGCACCTGAAGTCCTTCCGGGATGAAGCGGGTGATGTTATCGGTAGCCTCGCGTTTGAGGGTCTTGTCCACGAGCTCAGCGACGGAAATGGTCTGAAATTGTTTCGGAGAAAGCCCAAGCGACGCTTTGGAGAAGGAAAGGAGCTCATTGACCAGATCAGACATGTGGCGCACCTCCTCGTGGACGTCAGCGAGATAAGCACGATCCTTTTCCGCGACCTGTTGCTCGAGAATCCCAAGCCCCATTTCCATCCGAGCCAGCGGTGAGACCAGCTCGTGCGCGGTGTCTCCAAGAAAACGCTTCTGACCCTGGATGAATCCGGCGAGCCGGTCGGACATCCGGTTGATCGACTGGCCCAGCGCGCCGAGTTCGTCTCCGCGTTCCTCGGGAGACCGCGCGCTAAAATTTCCTGCGGCGATCTGCCCGGTCGCGGCCGTCATTTTGGAAATGTCACGCGTCATGCCGCGAACCAGCGGAAGCCAAAACAAGACCGAGAGAACGATCACTCCGGCGGCCGCGAACAACCACGGACGAACGTCAAAAATCAGCCCGCCTGCGGTCAAGCTGTCGGTCACGACGACGAGAAAAATGGGGAGCGGACGAACGTCCGGCAACGGCGGCAATTTGGTGACCATCCAGTAGCGTGTCGGGTTTCCGGCTCGAATAATTTCCGGTCCCGGTCCCAAGCGCGGGGGAGGTCCGGGATGAGGTCGATCGTTTCCCGGGGGGCCGGGATCGCCGTCGAACGGGTGTTCCATTTCCGGTGGGCCCGGCGGCCGATTGCGTGGGCCGGGCAATCGCTGGAAAACTTCGGGAGGAATTTCCGTAGATCTACCTGCGATCTGTTTCCGAGCTCCGTCGACTAAAATAAATTGGATGCGATAGGCAGACTCAAACCGGGCGAGGATCGCGTTCCAGTTCTGCGCGGGCGCTACGCGTAATTCGTCATTGATCAACCGCGTGAGCGACGTGATGCGATCGCGCGCCTGTCCGGCAAAAAAAGAGTCGAGGCCGAGGTGGAGTTGTGACTGGAAAAATATTACGAACGCGATCACCACGATGAGCAGGTTAATAAAGAACCAACCGAGGATGCGGAGAGACAGCGGAAGTTTCATAGCGGCGAGGAAGGATCTGCCATCAAGTAGCCCGCTGAACGGATGGTGCGGATAAATCGCGGATTTTTCGGATCATCGCCTAACTTTTTTCGGAGCGCGGAGATATGCACATCGATCGACCGGTCGAAGACATCGAAGTCGCGCTCGCGGATTTCTTCGAGCAGGCGTTCCCGGGTTTTGACGCGGCCTGCCGCCTTGGCGAGGGACAAGAGTAATCCGTATTCGACGGGTGTTAGCACCAGCGGTTCGTTGTTCAGCAGTGCCGCATGAGATTCGGGAAGGATCCGTAGCGGGCCAAGCACGATTTCCTCGACCACTGGCGACGAGGCGGTCGTCTCACGATGAACCGCCCGGCGGGTTACCGCCCGGAGGCGCGCAAGCAATTCCCGGGTGGAAAATGTCTTCGGCAGATAATCGTCTGCACCGATTTCCAAACCGACAATGCGATCCGTCTCCTCACCTCGCGCGGTCAGCATGAGAACGGGCACATCGGATGTTTGCCGAATGCGCTTCAGCACCTCGAAGCCATCGCAACCCGGCAGCATAACATCGAGAATTATCGCCTCCCACTTGTCTGCCACCGCGCGCTCGGCACCCTCGGGTCCGGCATGAACAGAGACAACTTCATAACCGAGGGGACCGAGATATTCGCCGACCAAGCGGCACAGTTTGCGGTCGTCATCGATCAGGAGAATGCGCGTTAACATAGCGGGGTTGTTCCTTTTCTAGCGGCTTCCGGGATGGAATGCCGTAACTTTTACATTCCCTTAACAATTATCCGCCAAAACAACACGGGTTCTTAACGATCGCGTGGTTAACTCCTCAGTAGTCCATCAATTCACACATCCACAAAATCCATGAAAACAAAATCCATCATCAAATCCCTCATCGCACTCTGCGCGGTAGCCATCTCTGCGCAAGCTCAGGAGACTCCGGCCAGTTCCCCCACACCATCCCACGACGGTCCGCCGCCGATGGGAAACCGACCTAAGCCCCCGCTCCTCACGGCGCTGGATGCCAACAACGACGGCACAATTTCTGCCGACGAAATCGCCAATGCCTCCACCGCGCTACGAACGCTGGACAAAAATAAGGACGGCACAATTTCCGGTGATGAAATCCATCCCATGCCCCCGAAAGACGGTCCCGGCGGACGCCCGCATCCTCCAATGGGCGCAGACGGACCGCAAGGCAACCGACCTGCCGGACCACGCCCAGAGAAAGGAAAACGGCCACGCCCAGACGGACCCGGTTCTAGCCAGGACAAAGGACCAAGGGAACATGGCCATCGTCCGCCGCCCCCGGTGGTAAACGCCCTCGACAAGAACCACGACGGGAAGGTTTCCGCAGACGAGATCGACCAAGCATCTGCCAGTTTGAAAACTCTCGACAAAAACAACGATGGCCAACTCACCGGAGAGGAAATCCATCCACCGCGCCCGCCCAAACCACCCGAGGGGAATGGGCCAGAAAATGACGGAGATGGGCAACCGCCTGTCCCGCCGATGGAATAGCTTCCGCTTTCGAAACAGAACCGCCGCCTGTCGATTCGGGCGGCGGTTTTTTGTTTTTACAGAATGACTCCGAGCAGGTCTGCGACCGAGCAGTGCGCCTCCACCGGATGACGCAAGGCTTGTTTCGGATGCACCGTGTAGCGGTTGCGGCGTCCCTCTTTTTCGTGCGAGAGCACCCCGCCCGCCTCCAGTTCGGTGATGATTTTCTGGACCGCTCGCTCCGTGATCCCCACCCGCTGGGCGACCTCACGCAGACGCATCTCCGGATCTCCCGCGAGGCAGATCAGGACGTGGCCATGGTTCGTGAGAAATGTCCAATTGCCCGGCGAATGCGATTGGCGGGAATCTTTTTTTGATTTTGCGGTTGACGGCATAAATTCGCTGTGTGAAACATGAACTCCATTTCGTGTATTCAATTACCCTAATAACTAAACCCAGTCTGATTCTTTCGCAATCGCAACTTTCACCAACCTTTCCACCACCATGTTAAATCCCACCCTCTCCGCCCTGCTTCCGCTTCTCGCCCCTACTCTGCTTTTCGCGGCGGGGCTCCTCTCACCCCCAAACGCCGCCGGTCGCCCGTCCGCCATTCGCGCGGCCCGGATGGCCATTGGCGCGCTGCTCGTCGCGGTCGCCAGCGCCATTCTGATCTGGCGGGAGGGTCCAGTCATCCACTCTCTCATCGGGTCCGGTCCGGTGGCGTTTGGAGTCTACTTCGACACCCTGTCCGCAATCATGCTCGGGCTGGTTTCCTTTCTCGGAGCCGTGGTCGTGCGCTATTCGGTGAATTATCTCGATGGCGACCCGCGTCACAGCCGTTTCACCCGCTGGCTCTGTTTCACCATCGGCTCCGTGCTCACCTTGGTCATCGCGGGCAACCTTCTCCTCTTCGCCCTCGCCTGGATGGCAACCAGTCTTTGTCTGCATCGGTTGCTCACTTTTTATCCGGATCGTCCGGGCGCGTTGCTCGCCGCGCGGAAAAAATTTCTCATCAGCCGTTTAGGCGATGCGGCCATGCTCGGCGTCCTTGCGCTCACTCTTCACCTTTTTGGCACATGGGATTTTCGGGAAATTTTCCGCCAAGCAGAAACGTTCCAGGCCGGGGAAATTCCGTCCGCTGTGGGCTGGATCAGCCTGCTCCTAGTGGCCGGTGCCATGATGAAGTCCGCCCAGTTTCCCTTTCATAGCTGGTTGCCCGACACCATGGAAACTCCCACGCCGGTTTCGGCGCTGATGCACGCCGGAATCATCAACGCCGGTGGCTTTCTTCTCGTGCGCTTCAGCCCTGTCGTTTCCCTCTCACCAATCGCGATGAACACGCTGGTCATCGTCGGTTCCTTCACCGCTTTGTTTGCCTCGCTGATCATGCTCACGCAGACGAGCATTAAGCGTTTCCTAGCCTACTCGACCATCGCGCAAATGGGTTTCATGATGCTCCAATGCGGACTCGGAGCCTTTGCCCTCGCGGTCTTGCACATTGTCGCGCATTCGCTCTACAAAGCCCACGCATTTCTCTCCTCCGGCAGCATCGTCTCCCTCGCGAAATCGGCTTGGGTTCCGTCAGAACGGCCGGCCGCGCATCCGTTTGTCCTCCTCTCCATTCTCCTCGCCTCCGTTAGCATTTGCTGGGGCACCGCAGCGCTCTTCGGAATCCATTTCAGCGAAAATCCAGGCGTGTTGATTCTTGGCAGCGTCTATCTAATGGCTCTCGCCTTTTTCCTCTGGAACCTCTGGGCATCCTCCCATCGCGCAAAACTAATCGGCCGCGGCCTTCTCATCGGAATTGCCGCATCCGCCGCTTACTTTGGATTGCATGCATTCATTAATCACCTCCTCGCGGCATCCCTTCCGCCGCAGGCTGTCTCCCATGGGCCAGTCGAACTAGCTGCCATGTTCCTCGTCATCCTCCTGTTCATGGCCGTGCTCGTGATCCAGGCGCAGATGCCACAATGGTCCTCCACCAAACTGGGACGCACCCTCTACGTCCACGCCTACAAGGGCTTCTACTTCGTCACCCTTGCCAACCGCATCACCCTCGCACTCACCCCGCGCTCCACACCTCGCTAACCTCGCTAATCTACCCTATGAAAGCCATCGCCAAAACCATGCCTGCCGTCACCTTGCAAACTGCCCGCGCCGTCTGCCGCCGAATGCCGCCGCTCTGGCCGCTGAAACACTTCGTCGCAGTCAATCCCTTCCTTGGCCTCTCAGATCAATCCTTCGCCGAATCCTGCGCACTCCTCGACCGCGTCGCGGAAGGCGGCATGCTCATGCCCGCGGATTTCTTCCGCAGCGAGTGGCAAGAAGGAAAAATTCAAATCGCCGATCTAACTGAATCCTTGCGGCGCTCATCGCACACCCTTCCCGAAGTCTGGAAAGTTTCCGCCGGAATTCCAACCGCCGATCAACTTATCGCATGGATTGATAACCAAAACGGCACACCCCGTCCCGCTGCCGTCTCCACCGTTGCAGAACTAGCCGAGCGCATCGGGACCAAACCTTGGGTCGCCATTGTCGTCGAGGAAATCTCCCGCTTTTGCGCTGCCTATTACGATGCCGGCCAATCCATCTGGCGCATGCCCTGGCAGGGCGAGGGACTTTACAATGCGTGGCGCGCAGTGACCGAACTCGACGCCGGACCCGAACTACTCGGGCTCCGCGGCTTCCGCGAATTTGTCCACGACATGCCGCATGAAACCGAGGCGGCCATTCAATGGTCCCTCGAAAAAATCGGCATCGCCGAAGAAGCCCCGAGCGACTTTCTGCACCGCCAACTCATTTCCATCCGGGGCTGGGCGGGCCACGTCCAATATCGTGTTCGGGAGAAATCCATGGCCGGTGAAAATGATGACAGCCTGCTCGACCTTCTCGCCATCCGACTAGCCTACGACGCAGCGCTTCGCCCGATGATTGGAGAAACGGAAGCGACCGGCCTAACCTCTCGTGCCACGGACGAAAGCGACACGCCTGATCGGGAGCTAGTCATGCATCTGCTCTGGCATTCCGCCTTCGAAATCGCCAAGCAGCGGCTCCTCGTTTCGCAACTCGGGACCCTCCCAGGCGCAACCCGGACCACCCGGGCGGACGTGCAGGCGGTTTTTTGTATTGATGTTAGATCTGAAGTCTTTCGGAGGTCGTTCGAGTCTGCCTCGCCGGGGATTGAAACCCTCGGTTTCGCGGGATTCTTCGGCCTGCCAATTTCCTATCAACGGCTGGGCGACTCCGGACGCGCCGCGCAATGTCCCGTCCTGCTCCTGCCCCAGTATCACGTTCGCGAAACCCTGCGCGGTGAGCAACCCGGCGCCGCCGAAGCCCTGCTCGAAAGCAAACGGGTCGGCAAACGGATCAGTCATTCCTGGAGCGCCTTCAAAACCTCCGCGATTTCCTGCTTCTCCTTCGTGGAAGCGGCCGGTCTAACCTACGGCGCGAAGATTCTCCAGGACGCCTTTTGGCCCTCCGCCTCCGCCTCCGAGAATACGGACCTCACGCCCTCGCTCGCCCTTGGCGAGGCCAGCGGAATTCCTGAACCCGACCGGGTCAACCTCGCCCTCGGAATCCTGCGCAACATGGGATTAACCCGCGATTTCGCACGCTTCGTTTTGCTCTGCGGGCACGGCAGTTCTACGACTAACAATCCCTACGGATCGGGGCTCGATTGCGGCGCTTGCGGTGGCCACACCGGCGAAGCCAACGCCCGCGTCGGAGCGGCGATTCTCAACGATCCCAAAGTGCGGAGCGCTCTCGTCGAACACGGAATCCAGATTCCGGACGACACCTGGTTCCTTGCCGGACTCCACAACACGACCACGGACGACGTCACGCTCTACGATCTATCGCTCGTGCCGCCAACCCACGCCGCCGATCTGGCGAGTCTCCAACGTGTCCTCGCATCCGCCGCGAGTAGCAACCGGCAGAAACGC
Source organism: Chthoniobacterales bacterium (assembly GCA_038228695.1). GTDB lineage: Bacteria > Verrucomicrobiota > Verrucomicrobiia > Chthoniobacterales > DASVRZ01 > DASVRZ01. Next base: position 27,879 of record JBBRPA010000021.1, on the reverse strand, counting down.
TCCGAGTCTCTTGGTCTTTCCGAAAGCCCTGCGGAAAAGCTCGTTGATTCCGTCCGCGAACGGTCTCTCGACTGGGCGCAGGTTCGGCCCGAGTGGGGCCTAGCGGGCAATGCCGCTTTCATTGTCGCGCCGCGCGAGCGGACCCGGCAGATCGACCTCGGCGGACGTGCTTTTCTGCACAACTATGATCACCGGGCCGACACGGAAAATAGCACGCTGGAATTAATCATGACCGCTCCGATGGTCGTGACGAATTGGATCAATTTGCAATACTACGGTTCGACCGTGAACAACCCCGTTTTCGGCAGCGGCAACAAAGTGCTGCACAATGTCGTCGGCACCTTTGGCGTCTGTCTCGGCAACGGAGGTGACTTGCAAACCGGCCTGCCGCTTCAGTCCGTCCACGACGGGAAAAAATGGGTTCACGAACCGCACCGGCTCAACGTCTTCATCGAAGCGCCCCGCGAGCGGATCGATCGCGTCATCGCTAAGCACGAAGGCGTCCGGCAACTTGTGGACAACGGGTGGCTCCATCTCTTTGCGATCGAAAACGAAGGGGCGGAATTCCACCGCTACCTGCCCGGTTTGCAGTGGGAAAAAATGGATGCCGGGACGCGCGCAAGCGCAATTCCTGTCGCCGCATAATTCCGTTGCCAGCCTGCGCGGGCGCTGTTGTTCTAACCGACGTGAAAATCGTCTCTTGGAACGTCAACGGCCTGCGCGCGGTGCTGAAAAAAAACTTTCGCGAATTCATCGAATCCGAAAATGCCGACATCATCTGCCTGCAGGAAACGAAACTCAGCGAGGTCATCTCGCATGAGGCTTGGGAGGGTCATTATTCCTGCCACTGGAATCTTGCGGAAAAAAAGGGCTACTCCGGCACAGCCATTCTAAGTCGGCAAAAGCCGCTCGCCGTCACCCTCGGGATCGGGCAACCCATCCACGACTCCGAAGGTCGGGTGCTAACAGCAGAGTATAAGAAATTTTTTCTGGTCAACGTGTATGTCCCGAACTCGAAACGCGAATTGGAACGCCTCCCCTACCGACAGGAATGGGATCGCGATTTCCTAACCTTTCTAAAAATTTTGGAAAAGCAAAAACCGGTCACCGTCTGCGGCGATTTCAACGTTGCGCACACGCCGATCGATCTCGCCCGACCGAAGGGCAATGAGAAGACCCACGGCTTTACTCCCGAGGAGCGCGCTGGGTTCGACGCCTTTATTCAATCCGGATTTCTCGACACCTTCCGACTCTTCGAATCGGGCGGTGGGCATTACACTTGGTGGAGTCAAATGTCCGGAGCGCGATCGCGGGACATCGGCTGGCGAATCGATTATTTTCTCGCCTCGTCCGGCCTGCGTTCCAAGATCAGCGGCGCGTCGATTTTAAAAAATATCCTCGGCTCAGATCATTGTCCGATCAGCCTAGAGATCGCGGTCAGCTAGAGCATTTTAAAAAATAGTGTGGCCGCGAGAAGGATGTGGTTTCGGGTAGTGCGGGCGTCCCGCCTGCTGGTTTTGGCGTCTCGCCAAAACGGTTGTCCATCGTGGTAAAAAGCAGCGCCGCAAGATGCGCCGCACGGCCGGCGGGACGGCCGCACTACCCGAGATATTTGTTGTCCCGAGCGGCAGTTTTATTATTTAAATCGCTCTAGTCTTGTTCGATGGCCTCGCGCACCGCCACTAGCATGGTCTTGCTGCTGTAGGGTTTCGTTAGGAAATTTTTCAGGCGACTAACAAAAGGCTCGGGCAGATCGGCGCGCGCGTTGAGTCCGCTGGCTGCGATGATTTTCACCTTGGGATTGAGTGCGAACATTGCCTTCGACGCATCGATGCCGTTGAGAATCGGCATCATGATGTCGGTGAAGACGAGCGCGATTTCGTTCTGGTGGGCACGGTAGATTTCCACCGCCTCGGCGCCGTCCATGGCAATCAGGGTGCGATATCCGAAGGCCTGCAAGGTGCGATGCGCCACCTCGCGCACAGACGGTTCGTCATCCACCACGAGGATGGTCTCACCCTTTCCGTGGATGTGGGACGGGATCGGCTCCGAAATGCCGGGCACTAGGATGTCCACAATCGCGGGGAGCAGGATCTGAAACTCCGCGCCGTGGCCGGGAACACTCTGGACGGAGATGCTTCCGCCGTGTTGCTGGATGATCGATTGCGCGGTGGAAAGCCCGAGACCAGTGCCCTTGCCAAGATCCTTCGTCGTAAAGAACGGATCGAAAATGCGCTCGAGATTTTCCGGAGGAATACCCTCGCCGTTGTCGATAAATTTGATCGAGACAAACGGTTTGCCGGTGGTTTCGAGGAGGATGTTTTCCGCCACGATCGTGAGGAGACCACCTTGGGTCATGGCATCGCGAGCGTTCACCGTAAGATTGAGAAACGCCTGCTCGAGCCGAGTGGGATCGGCGCGCACTTTCCAGAGCGTGGGATTTTGCACGAAGGAAACACTGACGTCGCGCGGGAAAGTTTCGCGGGCCATTTTTACGATCTGCTTGAGGAATGGAAGCGGCTGCAAATCGATCGTCGAACCTTCCTCGCTGCGCGAAAAAGTCAGCACTTGGGAAACAAGATCGGAGCCGCGCTCGGCCGATATTTTCATCGCTTCCAAGACCTTCAAGCCGCCCTCATCGGTGGTGAGAGCTTTCAGCATCTCGATCGAGAGCATGATCGGCGTCAGGATGTTGTTCAGGTCGTGGGCGATGCCGCCAGCCAACGTGCCGAGGCTTTCCAAACGCTGTGCCCGCAGAGTTTGGATCTCGATTTTTTTGCGCTCGGTGATGTCGCGAACAATCGAGAAAATGCATTTCGGATGGTCCTGCTCATCCACGATCATCGAGGAACGCTGAGAAACCAGAATCGATCGCCCGTCCTTGGTCGTCTGGCGCAACTCGCCTTCCCACTCGCGGCGATCGCACAACGCTTCGAAAATCGTCCGGCTCTCCTCTTCCGAGGCGGTTAGGAATGCGTCTATGGTCTGGCCAATGATCTCCTCAGACTTCCATCTGTAAATATCCTCCGCTCCCTTGTTCCAATAGCTGACGGTGCGGTCCATCTGGGTGACGATGACCGCCTCGCGGAGGTTGTTGAGAAACTGAACTTGCTCACCCATTTTGCTTTCGGCTAGAACGCGAGCGGTAACATCTTCCACAATGGCGACATGACCCGACAGTTGACCCTCCGCGTCGTGCAGAACGACGCTGCTAACTTCAACCCAGAACTCCTCGCCGTTTTCCCGCACGGAACGCTCGACTTCCGCGTAGGGTTCAGCTCGGGCAATGGCGTTTTCCCACGCCGCGCTAATCCGCTCGCGCTCGTCCGGATGGACCCGGCGCAGCCAACCGCTGGAGAATTCCTCCTGAGTGAATTGCAACAGGCTCAGGCAGTGCGGATTCGCGTAAATGATCTTTCCGGCAAGGTCCGTGACGAAGATCCCGATCGGCGCAGCTTCGACAGCGCCGGGCAGGATTTTAATGACGCTGGCTGACGGATGGTTAGGGGAGGATGCCAAGGGTAAAAAAGATCGCGGTTGGTGAGAAAGACCTGAGATTTCCGCAAGTATTAGAAGTTTTCAGTTAAAAAGACAAGCGGGATCAACGGTTCGATAACGTATTAATCCGAAGCCGCATTTCGCAATGCGCGATGGATTTCGGCTGCGGCAGCCGGGTTTCGGGTCGGTTCGATGGTGATGATAACCGATTTCGACGTCGGCGTGTTGCTGATCGCGGCGACACTGTCGATCGGGACTAGGACGTTGGTCTCGGGAAAATAGGTCGCAGTGCAGCGGCGGGGAAGGTCATAGGGAGCGATCATAAAGCAGGGAGCGAAACGCGTTTCTCCTCGAAAATGACTGGTTAGATCGACCAACTGCCCTTGGACGAGGCTGTGTTCCTCCAGATCGACCGGGTTCATGAAGATGACCCGACGTCCGTTGAAGACGCCCCGGTAACGATCGTCGAGCCCGTAGATGGTCGTGTTAAATTGGTCATGCGTCCGAATCGTCATCATGACGAACTGCCCAGGCTGCAACGTTTCCGGCGGAAGCGTGTGGGTGGTGAACACCGCCTTGCCGGAAGCCGTGGAAAAGGTGCGTGAATCGCGCGGGCCGTTTGGTAGGTAAAATGGCCCCTCCGCGATACGCTGGTTGAAATTCTCAAATCCGGGGATGACGCGCTCGATGTGGTCGCGCACTCGACCGTAGTCGTCCCCGAGGTCGGCCCACGGAACGCGAGATTTTTTACCAAGCACGGCTTCAGCTAGGCCCGCGACGATGGCTGTTTCGCTGCGCAGGGAAAGGGCAGCGGGAGCGAGGTTACCACGGGAAGAATTGATAATGCCCATAGAATCTTCCACCGTGACGAATTGTTCGCCGGAGGTCTGGCGATCGATCTCGGAGCGGCCGAGGCAGGGCAGGATGAGCGCCGTGCGACCCGTGATGAGATGGGACCGGTTGAGCTTCGTCGCGATGTGCGCGGTTAGGAAACAGCGCCGGAGGGCCTCGGCGGTGAATTCGGTGTCGGGCGTGGCGGAGAGAAAATTCCCCCCGAGGGCGAGAAAAACCCGGACGCGACCGTCGTGCATCGCGCGGATGGAATCGACCACGTCGAGCCCATGCACGCGCGGCGGCTCGAAGGCAAATTCCCGCGCGAGGGCATCGAGAAAAGACTGGGCCGGTTTTTCAAAAATGCCCATGGTCCGATCACCTTGGACGTTGCTATGTCCACGCACCGGACAAGGACCAGCGCCGGGGCGGCCAATGTGTCCACCGAGGAAAAGAAGATTCATCACCTCCTGAATCGTGGCCACGGCGTTCGGGTGTTGCGTGAGACCCATGGCCCAGCAGGCTACGATTGATTTTGCGTCGCGCGCGATGTCGGCAGCGGCGCGTAGTTGTTCCCGGGTTAGTCCACTGCTAGCAAGAATTTCCTCCCAACGGACGGTCCGCAAGTGAGCTAGAAATTTTTCGACGCCAATGGTGTGTTGATCGAGAAATTCCTGATCAAAGACCGTGCCCGGGGCGGCGTCCTCGTCGGCGAGCAGTTCCTTCATGATGCCTTGGAGCGCAGCCATGTCGCCTCCGATGCGCACGGGTAACCAGAGATCGCAGAGCTTCGTGCCTTTCCCGAGGACCACTTGGGAAAAGCGCAGGGGGTTCTTCAGATCCTGCGGGTTACGGAAAAATTCCGTGCCGATTTCTGGCATGGGATTAAGACTAACAATCTTCGCGCCGTGGCGTTTCGCGGCTTGGAGCGAGGTGAGCATCCGAGGGTGATTCGTCCCGGGATTTTGGCCGAGAATGAAAATGGCCCCGGCGGTTTCGATGTCGTCCAGCGTGACGCAACCTTTGCCGATGCCGATGGACTCAGCAAGCGCCGCGCCGCTCGATTCGTGGCACATGTTTGAGCAATCGGGCAGATTGTTAGTGCCGAATTGGCGGACAAAAAGTTGATACAAAAACGCGGCTTCATTGCTCGTCCGCCCCGAGGTGTAAAACGTGGCCGCATCCGGCGAAGGGAGCGCCTGAAGTTCTTCCGCGATCAATCGGAACGCCTCCTCCCACGCGATGGGTTGATAGTGCTCCGCGCCCGGACGCAGAACCATCGGCTCGGTCAGACGACCCTGACGTCCAAGCCAGTAATCGGATTTTTTCGCAAGATCGATGATGGAATATTTCTGGAAAAATTCGTGGGTGATTCTAGCGGACGTGCCCTCGTCGGCCACGGCCTTGGCGCCGTTCTCGCAAAACTCGGCCACGTGACGATCCGCATCCGGGCTCGGCCAGGCGCAACTTTGGCAATCGAAGCCGTCTTTTTGATTGAGCTTCAGGAGCGCCTGAGCAGCTCGGACCGGCCCCATGTCGCGCATGGTGATGCCAATCGAATTAACGACCGCTTTCAGTCCAGCGGCGGCCTCCGGACGACCTGTTAGGTGGGTTTCAGCGATTTCGATCGGGGTTTGGGCGGAGGGCTTCATACGATGACGGCGTGGGTTGGAGAGTTGAACATTTCCGGGATTCGTTCCGCTCCGGAATAGAGATTGAAGCGGCTGCCGCGAACGAATCCGACGAGGGTCGCTCCGAAGCGTCGGCCCAAATCGACGGCGAGGCTGGAGGGAGCGCCGACTGAAGCGAGAATGGGAATACCGGCCATGAGGGTTTTTTGCATGAGTTCGAAACTCGTTCGTCCGCTCACGAAGAGAACGCACTGGGAAAAATCGGCACGGCCCGCCAGCCATTCGGCGCCGATCAATTTATCGACTGCGTTGTGCCGACCCACATCCTCGTGCAGTGCTAGGAGATGGCCAGAAACGTCGAACAAACCCGCCGCATGCAATCCGCCCGTGCGATCGAAGACGGGCTGAGCAGCGCGGAGTCGGTCGGGGAGTTGCAGGAGGATTTCCGGGGGAAGAATCGGCACACCGGAAGCGAGTCGGATGCGGTCGGAAACGGCGAGCGCTTCGAGCGAGGTCTTACCGCAAACACCGCAACTCGACGTGGTGTAAAAATGCCGTTCGAGCGATTGTAAATCCAATCGGACGTGATCGCGGAAGACAACGCGCACGCGGTTTTCATCGATCGTTTCGACTCCATCGATCTGGTCGCGGTTTTCGAGTAATCCCTCGGAAATAAGAAATCCGGCAGCGAGCTCGGTATCGTGTCCGGGCGTCCGCATGGTGACCGATAGATTCCGGATGACACGCCGCCCCTCGCGGACATGGCTGATTTGGATTTCGAGCGGTTCTTCAACGGCGACAGAATCGTTGGCCGCCGAGAGCGCCTCGTTGTTCCAAGAGAGGACGGAGAGCTGTCGGACCCGACCGGGAAGTTCGGAGATCATGAACAAGGTTAGCAAGGCGCAGAGGTTTGCGCGACTGGGAAATGAAATCGGCCAGCGCAAACAAAAAAACGCCGCTCCTTGCGGGGCGGCGTTTTCTTTGAGTGGATTTGCGGAACCTTACTTGGTCGGAACGGTCTGGATCGTCTGCAAAATGCGGCTGGCGATTTTGTAGGGATTGCCTTGCGAGTTCGGACGACGGTCTTCGAGGTAGCCTTTGTAGCCGGCGTTCACGAAGCTGTGCGGAACGCGGATCGAGGCGCCGCGGTTGGCGATGCCGTAGTTAAACTTATCGATCGATTGCGTTTCGTGCAAACCGGTCAAGCGCAGGTGGTTGTCGGGTCCGTAAACGGCGATGTGTTCGTTTTTGTATTTGTCGAACGCAGCCATGAGGGCCTCAAAGTATTCTTTGCCGCCGACTTCACGCATGTATTCGGTCGAGAAGTTTGAGTGCATCCCGGAGCCGTTCCAGTCGAGTTCGATACCGAGTGGTTTGCAATGGTAGTTCACATCGACGCCGTAGCCTTCGCAGAGGCGTTCGAGGAGGTAACGAGCGACCCAGACTTCGTCAGCGGCTTTTTTGGAGCCTTTGCCGAAAATCTGGAATTCCCATTGGCCTTTGGCCACTTCGGCGTTGATGCCTTCGTGGTTGATGCCAGCGTCGAGACAGAGATCGAGATGGGTATCGACGATTTCGCGGGCGATATCACCCACGGCGTCGTAGCCAACCCCGGTGTAATATTTACCCTGCGGAGCGGGATAGCCTTCTTTCGGGAAACCGAGCGGGCGGCCGTCTTTGTAGAGGAAATATTCCTGCTCAAAGCCGAACCACGTGCCTGCGTCGTCGAGGACGGTAGCGCGATCATTGGTCGGATGCGGCGTGCCATCGGGAAGCATGACTTCGCACATGACGATGATGCCATTTTCCTTCGTGGTATCGAGGTAATGGGCAACGGGTTTCAGGACGCAATCCGAGCTGTGGCCTTCGGCCTGACGAGTCGAGCTGCCGTCGAAGCCCCACTGCGGGAGTTGTTCGAGCGTGGGGTATTCCGCGAATTCTTTGACTTGGGTCTTGCCACGGAGATTGGCGACGGGCTTGTAACCGTCGAGCCAGATGTATTCCAGTTTGTACTTTGCCATATTGGGTTTACTTATTGTTGTCGTTTTTTATTCAGGTCGCGTCAATTTGACCTTGTTTGTGGTTTTTTATTTGCAAGATTCTGCAGTTTTTCGACGCAGAGCTACTATATGCAAGTCCGGTGCCAGACGTCGATTCCAAAACGGAAACGAGGCTTGCTCCGGGAGAAAATCGACCCATCATGTGGGGGAGCGATGGAACAGGTAAAAGACACCCAGCGCGCCTTGGTGCGGATCGGCTACGATGGGCGGGTGCACAAAACGTTTCGCGGACCCGACGCCGCTGCGCGCTATGCCACCGAGGTAGCGGTGCTGCGCCATCTGGAAGAGCGCGGGTGCCCCTTTGTGCCGCGGTTGCTGGAGGCGTTTCCTGAGGAAAAAAAGATCGTTACGACCAATTCGGGAAGCCGAGTCGAGCACATCGATGACGAACGTGCGGCGGAGATTTTTGCGGAGTTGGAACCTTACGGGGTCCGGCACGAGGATCGGGAGATCCGAAACATTACTTACTCGCCTCAGGCAGGGCGTTTCTGCGTGATCGACTTCGAGTTTGCCACCATTTTGAAAGACGCCGATGGAAACTGAACCCGCGCCACACGTTATCCCACAACAGGTCGTGTGGCACGGTCACACCGACCGCGGGCGCGTCCGAAAAAACAACGAGGATACTTTCCTCGGCCTCCAATTCAACGCGCAGGAGGTCCATTACCTCGGGAAAACAGGCGACGGCCAGCTCGGGTTGGGCGATTTTGCCTTTGCGGTGAGCGACGGAATGGGTGGGTCGAACGCGGGGGAATTTGCCAGCCGAATCGCAGCGGACAAGATCACGCGACTGCTGCCGCGCTCGTTCCGAATGGATGCTCGCGGGCTGGATTCGGGCTTTGCCGATGTCCTCGGGGAACTTTTCGAGCAGATCCACCGGGCGGTCGTTTTCTTGGGAAACAGCGACGAGGATTGCTCCGGGATGGCGGCCACTCTGAGCCTGACGTGGTTTCGCCCCGGCTGGATGTTTTTCGGCCATGTCGGCGATTGTCGAATTTACTACTTGTCCCAGCGGTCTGGCGGTATCCAACAGGTCTCCCACGATGACACTTACGTCGGTTGGCAACTGCGGAAGGGGTTAATCAGCGCCCACGAAGCCCGGAATCATCCCCGGCGCACCGTTCTCCAAAAGGCGCTTGGCGCGGATCATCGCTATGTCGAGCCGCAAGTCGGCGCGATCGGTTGCGAGACCGGCGATTTGTTTTTGATCTGCAGCGACGGTCTAACCGAAGGGCTTTACGATGAGCGCATCTTGCAACTGCTCCGCTCGCCCAGTCCGGCGGAGGCGGCTCTTTCGCCCGCGCAACGATTGGTGCAGCAGGCCGTGGAGCAATCTGGCCAAGATAACACCACGGCGGTCGTCATCGAAATGCGCTAGAACTTTTTTCCCATGCTTGCTTACTACGTTCACCATCTCAGTCCGTTTATTTTCCAACTCCCGAACGGCATCGGCCCGCGTTGGTATGGGCTGGCCTACGTGCTCGCCTTCGTCGTGGGCACGTGGCTTTACCGGCGGCTGGCGATTCGTGGCTACTCGGAATTGAAGCCCTCGCAGGTGAGCGATTTCATCACTTGGGCCGCGCTCTTTGGGGTGCTGCTGGGTGGACGTCTCGGGTATTTTCTCTTCTACGATTTCGACGCGCTGCGGCACGAGCCGCTGATTTTTTTCCGGGTCTGGCAGGGAGGAATGGCCAGCCACGGGGGGATTCTCGGGATCTTCTTTTTCACCTTGTGGTATGCCCGGAAACATAAAATTTCTTGGACCGGTCTCGGCGACAACCTCGTGGTGGTCGCTCCCGTCGGCCTTTTTTTCGGGCGCATGGCCAACTTCATCAATGGCGAACTCTACGGCCGGATTTCGCGGGTTCCGTGGGCGATCCAATTCCCCGGAGAATTGCAGGACCCGGAAATCTGGAACGCCAAACTCCCCGCAATCGACCGGGCGCTTGCCGGTTACCAAGGTGTCGTTTCGCTGACCGGGCCGCAGACGATCATCGAGGAGGCGCGCCACGATCCAGCTCTGCGCGAACTCCTGCGCGATGTGCTCGACCCGCGCCATCCTTCGCAACTTTACGAGGCCGCGCTCGAAGGTCTGCTCCTATTTGCGATTCTCTGGTTTGTCCGGACTCGGTTGAAGGTGAAAAACGGCGTGCTCACAGGGTGGTTTTTCATTCTTTACGCCGTCGCCCGAATCACCAGCGAACAATTTCGCGAGCCCGACGCCTCGCTCATCGGCCCCTTCACACGCGGCCAGTTTTACTCGCTCTTCATGATCGCCATCGGAGTGGTCTTTCTGATCTGGAGCCGAACCCAACGAACACCGTCGAAATGAACGACGCGTATCGTTGCCCAAGTTGTTCGCAAGAGTTAGTAAAAACCAATTCAGGCGTGGGGCTCCTCTGGGTTTGCTCCGGGTGCGAGGGACGCGCGGTTACGCTCAGTTTTCTTCGGCGAGGCGTGGAGACTGACTTTCTCAATCAAGTCTGGCAACAAGCCCGCGCCAGCCATGCCACCCAGAAACTCGGTCATCGCGCCTGCCCTGGTTGTTCCCAAAAAATGCCTCTTGTCGTCGTTCCAACTAGCGACGACGAGCAACTCGTGCTCGACGTCTGTCCGCTCTGCCAATTCATTTGGCTCGATGCTGGGGAAATCGCGCAACTGCCGATCAAAACCGCCGCTCCCGAAAGCGTGAAGCCCGATTTGTCTCCCGAAGCAAAAGAGGCGGTTGCGCTCGCTCAAGTGGAAGCGTGGGCCGATCGGCGTAATGATTTGAGCGACTACCGACCCATGGTTCCCGGACTACCCGAACTGATCGCTGAAAGCATGATCCGGGCTATTTTTCGTCTCTAATACTCACTCTCCCAGCACCGACACAACCAGTTCCCTCCGATGCGGCGCACTTCTGTGCTCGAACAGAAAAATCCCCTGCCACGTCCCCAGTGCCATCCGGCCATCCACGATCGGCACCGTCTCCGAAGTGCGCGTGAGCACCATTCGCAAATGGCTCGGCATATCGTCGTCCCCCTCAAAAATATGCGTGAACCATGGCGTTTTCTCCGGCACTAACTCCTCGAAAAATCGATGCAGATCGACCCGCGCCGAGTGGTCCGCATTTTCATAAATAATCAAACTCGCGCTCGTGTGCCGAATGAACACGGTCACTTGTCCATTTACCACGCCCGATTTCTGAACGACCGCCGCGACCTGCCCAGTCACCTCGACTGTTCCCTTGCCTTTTGTGGGCACGGTCAGCGTCTCGGAAAAAACCTTCATCAATCCTCCGCCGACGGATTCATTTCCTTTTCGATCAGCGCCTTCTCGCAGGTTTCGAGATGCTCCTCGGTATCAAACCAGAGCAGAATATCGCCGACCGCAGTGGGAATTGTCCCGGGCTCGCCGCAAATCGGGCAGGTCATTTTTCCCTCGCTCTGGCGGAGCACATTGCGCAGCGATTCCCGTTCCGGAAACCGCTCGAGCGGACTGCCGTCCATCGCCATTTCTCCGTCCAGCACCACCCCGTGGATCGGAATCTCCTCCCGCGAATTTAACTCCAGTCGCCTCCCGTAAACCCACGCCCGCCAAACATCGCCATCAAACGTAACCTTGCGACCCGACGTGCCCCCGCGCTTTTCCGCGACGACTAATTTTCCAAGCCCGCGAACATGCCTCTCGACCAACGCCCCGATCGACTCCGGCAGTGCGCTGTGATATTCCTCAGTAAACGCCTCTTCGATTGCCCGGGCCGGATCGGTCTGGATCAGATTCACCATGAATTCACGGCGGGCTTTCGCGAGGGCAACACCTTTTTTCACCATCGCTGGCCGCTCCGCCGGACTCGCCGCCGCGTATTGCCCCCACCAGTCGTTAAATTCCCCAAACGCCGGAGCCAATTCCACCGGCTCCGCGCGTAACACGGTCCATCCCATCCCGGCAGCCATCAACAGCGACATTCCTGCGCGCAGTCCCGCCGCGATCCGTCCCATCGCACCTGCGTAAAAAAATCGCTGGTTTCCCAAAATCACCCCGCACCAATGCGCCTGACCGGGCCATTCGTCAAACACGGCTTGCTGACACCCTTTTTTCCAGCTATTGGCACGAGGATGCTGGCCGATTACCACACCCACACGCCGCTCTGCCGCCATGCCACCGGCGCCCCCGTGGAGTATGCCCTGGCTGCGATGGCGATGGGCCTAGCCGAGGTCGGCATTTCTGATCATTCGCCGATGCCGGAACCCTTCGACGACTGGCGGATGGATCTCGGCGAACTCGATGAATACTTCGCTCTCGTCGCCGAGGCGCGCGCCGCCGTTGCTCCGTTTCCCGTGCGGCTCGGACTCGAGGTGGACTATTTTCCGGGTCAGGAAAAATGGATCGAATCTCTTGCCGATCGCGCCCCGTGGGATTACCTCATCGGCTCGGTGCACTACCTCGCACCCGGATGGGACGTGGATAATCCAAAATGGATCGGCAAATTTTCCGAGCAGCCCGTCGCCGAAATTTGGCAACTCTACTTCGCCGAATATGAAAAGTGTATCCGCACCGGTCTCTTTGATTTTGTTGCCCATCCCGATTTGGTAAAAAAATTCGGACATCGTCCTGCTGGCGATCTCCGCACCTATTACGAACCTGTGATCGCCGCACTCGCCGATACCGGCACCGCGATGGAAGTGAGCACCGCCGGTCTCCGCAAACCCGTCGGTGAAATCTATCCTTCACGCGAAATGTTAGAAATGGCCTTCGCCGCAGGTGTAGAAATTGTCATCAGCTCCGACGCGCACGCTCCGGAGGAAGTCGGTGCGGATTTCCCCGTCGCCGAACAACTCATCCGCGACATCGGCTACACCTCGACCCTCCAATTTGCCCGCCGCCAAAAAACCCGCGTCCCACTAACATGAAACTCCTCGCTCGTGGACGCGAGATCAACTTCCCTCGTCGCCCCCTCGTCATGGGCATCCTGAATCTGAACGACGATTCGTTTTCCGGTGATGGAACATTGGATGTTAACATCGCGTTAGAGCGCACCATTGCAATGATCGCCCAAGGTGCGGACATTATCGATGTCGGCGGCGAGAGCGCCCGCACCAATCGCGCGGCCATCGCCATCGAGGAAGAGATCGCCCGGGTTCTTCCTTACGTGGAGAATTTTTCCAGCGTGGCCAATTCCGCTCAACCACGAGACGACGCGCAGATTTTTCCGCCGCTCCTCTCGCTTAACACTTGGAGACCGGAAGTTGCCCGCGCGATTCTACCTGTCGGATGTGAGATCCTGAACGACATGGGCGCATTGCCCACATGGGAAAACGCCGAGATCGCTGTCGCATACGGAGCCGCCCTAGTCATTATGCATTCCATCGGCGAACCCAAGGTCGCCCACACCCATGTCGGCTACGATGATGTTATGCAGGTGCAGCTCGATTTCTTCCGCGAAAAAATTGCTGGCGCACTTTCATCCGGACTAACCTCCGAGCAGATCATCCTCGACCCCGGAATCGATTTTGCGAAGCAGCGCGACGACAATCTCACCATCTACCGCGAGTTTGCGCGAATCGCTGCGCTGGGACATCCGACGTTGCTACCCGTTTCGCGCAAGACCGTGATCGGCGATGTGTTAGGAGGCATTCCGGCCAAGGAACGCGACGCCGGCACCGTGGCCTGCATCGTGGCCGGAGCGAAACGCGGCGCTTCCCTGTTCCGTGTCCACAACGTCGAGGCTGCCTGGCAGACTTTAAAAACGCTCGAAGCACTCGGCTACACCGCGAATGACTTACGGTAGGGCCACGGCCGATGCGACCGCGCTGAAGGCGCTGTTCCCATAAGAATTCCACGCCCGCACTCGGTAGGTGCAGGTGCTGTTCGCAAGCAGCCCAACGGAATCGGTATAAGTTGTAATGTTAGCACTGGTCACGCCAATTGGCGTAAAATGCACCCCGTCGCTGGCTCGCTCTATTTTGTAGCCCGACTCGCATTGCGACCGGTCTGCCCATTGCAGATTCACCCGCAGTCCTGGCGCTGCAACCGCGGTTAGACCCACTGGCATCGAGGGGGCTCCGATCCGGATAATTTTTGCAACAGAAGGCACGCCGTTCGCATTCAGCAGGAAGAGCATGTAATGCCCGGGCGGACAGAGATTGGTGTTGGCTGGCGTGGTGATCTGAATTCCCCCGGTAACGGGACTGAAGGCGAGATGATTCAAACGCTGATTCTCATCAAAGGCATGCGTGGCCGCTCCCAGCCGAATCCAATTCACGGCGGAGACCGTCTGCGAACCCGACGTTGTCACGAGATAGTTAGAATGATAGTCCACATCCGCCGGCGCAGAGGCAATTACTGGACGTGCCCCCTTAAACAAATAGGGCGGAGAAAAAATCTCTGGCGTTAGCTCGCTATTTCCGCCGGCCGTGATCACGCGTCCGTCGGGCAAGAGCAGCGCGGAAGAATGGTAGATGCGACGGAACACGGGATCGCTCGCGGCAAGGACACTCCAAGCTTGCGTGACGGGATTCCAGAGTTCGGCGGTATGCACCGCGTTGACGCGATCGAGGTTGTTGTGCCCGTGACCCGCGTTACCGCCGGTCACTAGCACTTTGCCGTCCGGTAACAAGGTCGCGTTGGGATGGCGACGCCGAAAATTCATCGGTTGGATCGTGCTCCAAGCCGGGACGGGTGAATTTAGATCGATCATCTCCGCTGTGGCTGTCGGCAGATAATACGGAGAGATCGGATCTTCGGTGACATTGCCACCGCCTCCGAGGATGAGGATTTTTCCCGGTTCATACATGACTGCAGAACCATACTCGCGTGTATCCCAGTTCGAGTTAGCCACAAAGCTCCACGCTCCGGCTCCGGTGGTGTCGAGATAGCGGGTATCCTTCAAGCAACCCGCGCAAAAGACTTTCCCATTCGGCGCGACAAACATCCACGGATAGGGCGATACCACCAACGCGGCGTTGGTTAGACTTCTCCAGGTCGATCCCCGCAAAACTTGGCAAACCGGATCGATCCCAGTCTCAAGCGTCATGTAGCCGGAAGACGCGAGCAGGTCGCCATTCGGCAAGGCCGTGGCCGTGGGATACCAACGCCCGGCGTTCATGTCGCTCACCCGGGTCCATTTGTTACTTCCGTAGCTATAAAGGCTCGCGTTTGATAGGCCAACGTTGTTAGCAATGTGCCCACCGATAACGAGCAACGATCCGTCAGAGCGCAGGGCGGTGCCGCTGCAAAAGGTGTTGTAGCCCGGCTGGGCGAGTGCAGTCACCGTGTCCGTTGCCGGAGTCCACAATCGGGTGTCGTTTCCGGAATTTCCTTCGTCGCCGGAATAAAATAAAACTTTTCCAGAAGGCAGTAGAACGAGATTCACCGGATAAAATGGCCACGGGTTGAGCCGCGACCACTGACCCATGATCGCTGGATCGGTGGACTGCGCCCGTAAACACAGAACCGCTGGTCCGATAGTGAACCAGATCAGTATGACGAACAAAATGCGGTGGGTCTTTTTCACGGCTCGCTCTCCCGGGTTAACAAGTAGGCCTGAACCGGATTATCGTGCCCAGCGTGGGCAGAAGGAACAATCTCTGGACAAGCGCAAGGGACACCAGTCGTTCCTCCGCAATGACAGTCCGATCCGGTTGTCCCGCAGTGGCAGAGCACGTCGTAACCTAGCGCAATAATCTGTCCCCGATCGTTAATTCCCACCGCACTCGTTAGGACCGCATGCGCATCAGGTAGCAGCGAATTGTTCAGGTCGATCCAACCAACTTTTGTTAGGAGAACCGCCCGTCCGCCGAGGGGACCATTGGAAATGCCCACCACCTCGCCCCGCGTATTAATCGCTGCGGGCCGGCAAAAGGTTGCCCCGGGGAGGCTGCCAAGATTTTTTACACCTTTCGACGAAGACCATAAAACGGCGTGGGTGCCGTTCGGCCCAGAGGAGATTCCGACGATGCCCCGGTGATTGGAAATGGCGGTGGCCTCACTCGTGGTATCGCCCTGCAGACAATCTAACAGGCTGGCGCCCTTGTTGGGATTCCAAAGAAAGGCGCGCCGCCCGCTGCCGTCTCCCACGAAGCCAGCCACCTCCTCCTCGTCATTGATCGCCACGGCGCGACTCACGGTGCTAGGAGGAAAATTTCCCACGGCGCGAGTGCCACCGTTTGCGGGCCAGATAACTGCCCGGGTCCCGGTAGGGCCGCTCGAATAGCCAGCCGCGCAGCCGGAATTATTAATCCCGAGAGCCTCACCGCCGGTGTCACCGGGAAGCGTGCCCGGATCGATCGTTTTCCCATCGGTCCGACGCAGGAATGGGCGCACGGTGTTTCCCTGATTGCAGGAGCCCGCAATCTCCCCGCGCCGATTGATCTGGGCGCAGGTGCTATATCCGCCTCCGGTTATACCAGGGAGCAGTGACGACCCGTTGGTCTGTGTCCAAATCAATGCACCGGGTCGAAAACGGTCGTTGCCAGAGCGCCCTACGACGGTGGCGGAGTCGTTCAGCGAGCGGACGTAGTTTTCACACGCCGTGCCCGCGATGGGAGCCAACCGGTCGAGACGATAAAGCGTCCCCGCCTCGGTTTTCCATAATGTTAGAAAACAAAGGATCACCGCGATGCCCGCGAGAGGCTTGTTGATCACGAGAAAAGTTTAGCCCCCACGAAAAGATTTTGCAAAAGCTTATTCGGAGCAGAAAGACACCTAGCTTGCCGGTCTCTCAAAATTTCCCTGCCCCACCAACCGCTCAAAAATGGGCGAGGCCATCAATGTTGTGATAACGGCCATGATGACGAGCGTGGCAAAAAGCCCCTCGCTGATGATGCCGCGCTGGAGGCCGATGTTAATAATGATGAGTTCCATCAGCCCGCGGGCGTTCATCAGGGTGCCAATACCGAGCGCCTCCCGATGGGAAAGGCCGGTGGCGCGGGCCGCAAGCCAGCAGGCAATGCCCTTGCCAAAAATCGCTGCAACTAACACCGCGCCGCACATCAGCCAGAGAAATCCGGTATTGAGCAATGCGATCCTCGTGTTCAACCCCGAATAGGTAAAGAAGAGCGGTAGAAGCAGCGCCACGGTGAGCGGCTGGATGCGGGCGATGAGGTCGCGTCCCATGACGCCGCGCGGCATGGCGGCACCCATCACGAATGCACCAAACACCGCGTGAAGACCGATCCGGTCCGTGGTAAACGCTCCGAACGAGAGCAGGGCGAGCCCGATTACCAACCCCGCCTCGCTGAGCGATCCGTCGCGGGTCAGCCACGGTTCGATCTTTGCCAGTACGGGTCGGATAAGGGCGAGCGTGATGCTAACATAAGCGATTCCGCCGCCGATATTAAGTAAGGCGTGCGACCAGTTGTTGTCGAAACTTGCGAGCACGACCGCCAGTAGGCACCAGGCGACTGCGTCATCGATCGCCCCCGCACCGAGCGCAACGGTGCCCATGGTTGTTCCGGAGAGTTTCTTGAAATGGATGATCCGAGCGAGCATCGGAAAGGCGGTGATGCACATGGAGGCTCCGAGGAAAATCATCGCCTCGCCTTGCGATGTGCGGGCCGGAAAAAGCTTTGTGTAGTGGAAAAACACCCAGCCGAGGCCAGCCCCAAGGGCAAACGGGGCGATCATCCCGGCGGCCGAAACTGCTAGGGCGCATTTGAGTTTCTTCCGGACGATATCGACGCGAAATTCCATTCCGACAACGAACATGTAAAGAGCGAGCCCGAGTTGCGACGCAGGAAAAAGATAACTCTGGGTGTCGCGCGTGGCCTGAGTTTTATCCCAAGGAAACAACCACGCTTGGGCCTCTGGGGCGAGTAGTCCGAAAAGCGACGGTCCAAGCAGCACCCCAGCGATCATTTCGGCGACGACCTGCGGCTGGCCAAAGCGTACGGCGATCGCGCCGACGATACGACAAAAAAGCAGAATGCAGCCGAGTTGCAGGAAAAATTGGACCGCCAGATTGAGGTTGTTCATGCGTTGGACGCTTGCCTAGAACAACAGTTAGTAGGCCGTCTTGGGCGGATGAATGACTTGCGTGAACGTGCCCCAGATGATGCTGATTTCTAGGCTGAGCCGCCAGTTTTCGAGATACTCGATGTCGGCCGCCACCCGCTGCTCGATATCGCGTTCCTCCTTCGCCTCGCCGCGGAATCCGCGCACCTGGGCGAGGCCGGTGATACCGGGTTTGACGAGAGTGCGAATGTGGTAGTTGCGCATGAATTTGGAGAATTGCTGATTGTGTTCGATCAGGTGCGGACGCGGCCCAACGATGCTCATCTCGCCGCTCAGGACATTGAGAAACTGAGGGAGTTCGTCGATGCTGAGCTTCCGCATGATGGACCCTGCCGGAAAAATCCGCCTGTCGCCCACCGTGGCTTGTTTGGCTTCCGGTTGGTTGTGCACGTGCATGGTGCGGTATTTCTTGATTACGAAAGTCCGGTTCTGCATCCCGGCGCGTTGTTGACGGTAGAGGAGCGGACCGGGCGATTGGATTTTCTGGAAGAGAGACACTAGCAAACTGACCACAGGCAGGATGAAGACACAGACCGGCAGGGAGATGGCAATGTCCAGTCCGCGCTTGAGGTAGGCGTTAATCACGTTCTCCAGCGGTTCTTCGCGGAGGGTGAAAAAGCGGTGGTCGCCGTCGGCGAAATATTGCAACGGATAGCCGAGCTTATCCTGGATGTCGCTGTAGATCAGCAGGCGCACGCCCTGCCCTTCGCAGAGGCCGATGAGGTGGCGATTGAATTGCGAGAAGAAGGGTAACTCGGTGAGAATAACGAGGCTGACCTGATGGGTTTTCAGGAGCGTCTCGGTCTGGTCGATCGAGCCGAGAACCCGGAACCCCTGCCGCTGCGCCTCCTCGGTTTCCTCGGTGATGACCCCGACCGTTTCGTAGCCAAGTTGGCTTTGCTTACTGAGCCAGTTTTTCAGTTTCACCGCGTTCTGCACTGGACCGATGAGGATGGCCCGGTCGCGCTGCCGTTGGCGGAAGGTGCGTTCGGAAATGAAGCGTGGAAGGACTTTGTGGCTGTGGTAGAGGACGAGGAAAATTGCGGAGATGTAGGCGACTAAGAACGGACGCGAAATGGTTAGATCCTTGGTTAGGAATAGAAAAAACGTGATGGCGCCGGTGATATAAAAAACCTGCCGCATGGTGCGTTTGAAGCGGTGCGAGGCATCGGTGTCGAGAAGGTGCTCGCTCGACTTCGCCTCGAGTGATCCCTCAAGGGAAAGACTGATCGCAACGAGGATCGCGTAAATGAAATACCGCCGGAGTCCAAACCATTGCCCCGTGCTGAGATCGACAACGATCAAACCGTAAAGCGCCGCGAACAGGACGAGCGCCAAAGCGATCTGACAGACCACCACTAGCTTGTGGAGTCCAAGGAGGCGTTGGTTCAACATGGGCGCGTCAAGATCGTTTCGGTCACAGAAAGAAACCGTAGTCTATTCTGGTCTGCGGCCGTCGGGCAAACCTGTTTTAGACCACGCAATCGAAGGGGATCCGCTCAATTTTCTCGCGGGAACCCCTTGGTCTTTGTATCTTCCCCAAGTGCACCAGCCCCCTGCAACACCCATGGACTCACCCGATCGCGGCGAAAACCGCACCCACCACCGGAAAGGTCACCGCCGACGGAGTGCCGCTACGATCATTCCGCATCTGAACCACACCGCGTCACGCTGGGCCCTCCTCCCGGTACTCTTAGTGGTCTGGCTCGGCCCGTTTCTCGGTGGTGGAGTTGAGAGTTGGGCCATGGCCACGATCTATTGCTTGCTCGCGGCGCTCTTCATTATTTATCCCGTCGCTCATTCCCTGAAGCCACGGATGCGCTATTTTCTCGCCGCTGTTCTCCTCCTGCCGCTGACCGCGTTTCTACCCGTTTCGGTCGCTGGCACCCCGGAGTGGCGCTCGGCGTTGACCCAGGATTTCGGAATTCAATTCCCGTGGACGATCAGCCCGCAACCGTGGCTAAGCCTCGATTCTTACCTCGCTTGGCTGGGAGGGGCGGCTTGGGTTTACTGGCTGTCAGGCCAAGGCTGGACGCGGGAAATTCGCAAGCCGCTGGCGGAACTTTTTGCCATCGGCATCCTCATCATCACCGTCGTGGGTCTGATCGGCTATCACACGGGCCATCCGCTTCCATTCTGGCACGCCGAGCGGCTTTTCGGCCCGTTTCCAAATCGCAACCAGACGGCTAATCTCCTCTCGCTGACTTTCGTCCTAATGGTCGCCCTGCTCCACATGGCGGTCTTGAAGCGCGCCCGTATCGCGGCACTTTGGATCGTCGGCCTTCTCGTCATCGGCTACGGTCTTATCCTGAATTTTTCTCGGTCGGGAATCATTCTCCCCGTGATTGGGGTCGGTGCCTACTGGATGATCACGGTGCTCAACCAACCTTCACGGAAAAAAATCTGGATTGGGGTCGCCTCGATCTTCCTCGTCTTTGCTTTGTTCCTAGCCTTTGGTGGAGAAACCCTCGACCGCTTTGTCTCGGGCGAAAATCGTCAATCGCTCACGGCTGATTTTCGCCGCCTGATTTTCCGGGACACGCTCGCGATGACCGAAGCACAACCTGTCGTTGGGGTGGGCCTTTCCGCCTTTCCGCAAGTGTTTCCGCTCTTTCGCAAACTGGCCGTGGTGGACAGCGGAATTATCCATCCAGAAAGCGACTGGCTTTGGCTCGCGAGCGAGATCGGTTGGCCCGGAGCACTGCTGATTTTCGCGGCCGCGGCCTGGTTCACCGTGCGGGCCTTTTTGGGGGCGCTAAAACGTCCCCATCCGCTTCGGCTGGCCAGCGCAATCGCGGGTGGACTGTTTGTCCTGCACGGTTTTTTTGACGTCTCGGGCCACCGTTTTGGCACGTTCTTTCCAGCGTGCTTTCTCTTTGCGCTCGCCTGGCCGGGACAAATGGCAGCGAAGTCGGTCTCCCCGCGACGCTGCTACGCGATCGCTCTTGGGCTGACTCTGATCGCGACCGGCTGGTTCATCAACCTCGGCCAGCCTCCGCTCTGGCCGAGTCGCGCCGCTCTCGCCACCATCAAAAAACAAGCCACCCTCCAGATCGATCTCCACCACGGCGACGCTGCTTTTGCCGCGACCAACGACGCGCTGCGCTGGGCTCCTCTCGATTGGCAACTCTACTATCAACGCGGCACGAGCCGCATCCTCAACCGCCGCGATTGGGCGGATAGCCTGCGCGATTACCAACGCGCCAATTTCCTCGAGCGCTCCTCACTGATCACCCCGGAAAACGAAGGCATCGCCTGGCTCTCCTACCGTCCCGAACTGGCTGCCCTGCCGTGGACCGAAGCACTCCGCCGAATGACGCCTGACGAGGCCAACAAAAAATACGCGCGCTACCTCGAGATGGCCGCACCCTACCCACGCCTTCGCTCCCAACTCGAGGTCATGGCCAGCAACTCCGTCCCCCGCTCGATCATCCTGCTGCAAACGGTCGAGAAAAGCCGCTTCGCGCAAATGCTCGACGCCTTCCGAAAACAACATCCGCAGCTCGACCAGCTTCAGCCCTCCGAACAGCGCGCGCTCTTTGACGTCTGGGTCGGCAAAGGCAACTCGTCCGAGGCCCTCGAAATCCTTCGCCACAGCCCCGGTTTGCTGCCTAACTGCAACATTCCCCTCGCTTCGGCCATGGCCCGTGAAGGCCAATTTCAGCAAGGTTACGAACTCGCCCTGCGCACCGTGCCTCCGCCTAACATTCCAGAGCTTGCCAGCCGCGCCTCCGAGGTCGAATTAACCCGTGAATTCTACGCGCAAAAAAGTCTCAACCCCGGCATCGCACTCTACCATTTACAGATTGCCCGCGAGGACACTTACGGGGCGCTCTCCACCCTCGAACGACTGCAGACTTTTCCTGAGGCACCAGTTTACCTGCGCTATTTCGAGGCCCGCCTCCAGGCCGCTAATGGCAACTGGGAAAAGGCCTGGGCCGCGCTCGAAAATTACATTTTTAGAAGCGGCCTATGACCGCAGCCAACGAAACCAGCCTGCTCGATTTTTCCTATGATCGACTGCGAGAAAAAATGGCCAGCCTCCACGACTCGCACACCCGCACCCTCTGGCGAGCGCTCCATCGCGGAGCGGGGTGGACTCTGCACGACCGTCCAGAGTTTTTGCCGCCGTTGCAGAAATGGCTCGCTGCCCATGCCGCACTCGTTCCCACTCCGCCGACCGTCGCGCGGGAGACGGCTAGCAGCGACGGGCAGACCCGAAAATATCTCCTCACCCTAGTCGACGGGCAAGCGATTGAAACCGTCCTAATGGGTTACACTGGACGCACCACCGCTTGTGTTAGTACGCAGGTTGGCTGTGCGATGGGCTGCGTGTTTTGCGCCACCGGACAGATGGGATTTACCCGCCACCTTACTTCCGGAGAAATTGTCGCCCAAGTGCTTCATCACAATCGCCAACTCCAAGAGACCGGCCAGCCGCGCCTGCGCAATCTCGTGCTCATGGGCATGGGCGAACCGCTGCACAACTACGACGCCGTGATGACCGCATTGGAGATTCTTTCGGACACACGCGGTGCTAACATCGGACCGTCGCGCATCTCCGTTAGCACAGTCGGCGTTGTTCCCGGAATCATCCGCCTCGCCCGGGAAAATCGCCCGTGGAATCTCGCGGTCAGCCTTCACGCAGCGACCCAAGAGGAACGTGCCAAACTCGTCCCCGCGGCACGGAAATGGACCCTCGACGAGTTGATCGCCGCGTGCCGTTTTTACACTAACGAAACCGGACGGATGATTTTTTTCGAATGGACACTGATCGAGGATACGAACGATTCTCCCGCGCAAGCCGCTGCGGTCGCCCGGTTGCTGGCAGGCATTCCGGCGCACATTAATCTCATTCCGCTCAACCCAACCAAGGGCTACTCGGGCGATCCCAGTCCCAACGCGGTGCGTTTCCATGCCGTCCTGCGCGAAGCCGGTTTCCCTGTCACGATCCGTCAGCGCCGAGGCATCGATGTGGACGCTGGGTGTGGTCAGCTTGCCGTGATGGATTGATTTAGCAGTTCGTCGATCACCCGTTTGAGCTTCTCGAAATCAATCGGTTTTGTCAGGTGTCGGGAAAAGCCGGCGTCGATCGCGCGGCGCACATTCTCGGATTGGGCGTAACCGCTCAGGGCGATTCCCGGCAGCGGATGTCGCTCCCGCAATTGTCGCATCAGGTCGTAGCCCGTGCCGTCGGGCAAACCCAGATCGCTGATTACCAACTCGAACGGCACGTCTTCCCCCGCTGCTGCCAGTGCATCCTGAACGGTGCCTGCCGTGCAAACCGAGTAACCCGATCGTTGCAGCAGGCGGGTAAGAATTGTCGCGCTGTCTAAGTGATCCTCGACGACAAGTATTCGAGCCATGTGATCTGTTTTCATTCGTCTGTTAAAGACTTCGAACGCGATCCAGCGGCGGATGGCTTTTTCTTCTCTCCCTCTTCCGGCACGTTGGGATACTCCTCCCAAGCGCGACTAAAAAAATGCCACCACTCCGTGCGACAAGCGTAGAAACCGCTCTCCTTCATGACTCGTTGGAGGACCTTGAGGTTCTTCTCCACCAATGGATTTCCCCCTCGATAAATGTAAAACGCAGACTCCCCCATCACGTCGAATTTCGTCGGCATCTCGACCTCGTTTCCATTGGTATCCACCAGCGTCACATCCACCGCCACCCCGCGATTGTGCATCGAGCGCACGCCCGGCTCGGCCACAAAACGCGGGTCACTGTTCACCGCGTAAAGCTCCTTTTGCGCCGCGAGCGGACGATACGCATCCCACACCTTCAGCCCATAGCCGACGGAACGGAGCGTGGCTTGTGCCTGCTCTAATTCCTTCATCACGCCACGTCGCAAACTTGCCTTAAACTCCGGCGGATACAAAACTTTGCCCGTGATATTTTCCGCCGACGCATATTTCAGCTCCACGAGAATCGTCGGATCGACTGATTGGATTTCCACCAAATCTTTCTCCGACTCCGCCCACGCCCCGCCCGCCAGCAAAAAATAAATCGCTAGCACAACGATATATGGCAACTTGGTGAGCAATTTCACGACTCGCACTTTGACGTTAACAAATTCGCCTGTCGAGCCTGCACCTGCACCCTACCCATGACCCACGAACCCGAATTGTTAGCACCCGCCGGTGGGTGGGATTGCCTCCGTGCCGCTATCGCCAATGGAGCCGACGCCGTCTATTTCGGATTGCCTAAATTTAACGCCCGGATGCGGGCCGACAATTTCACTGAGGAAGAGCTTCCCGAAGTCGTCCGCTTCGCCCATCGCTACGGAGTCAAAGCCTACGTCGCTTTCAATGTTCTCATCTTCACCGACGAACTCGAAGCCGCCGCCGACCAACTCCGCCTCCTCAATCGCGCCGGGGTCGATGCCCTCATCGTGCAAGACGTCGGCTTAGTGAAGTTAGCTAGAAAAATCGTTCCCGAGCTCGCCATTCACGCTTCCACGCAAATGACCATTACCTCCCCCGAGGGCGCTGAATTTGCCGCCGACCTCGGTATCGAGCGCGTCGTCTTAGCGCGCGAAACGTCGCTGCGAGAGTTGGAGAAGTTTAATGGTCCCATGCCGCTCGAAACCTTTGTCCACGGCGCCCTCTGTGTCGCTTATTCCGGCCAATGCCTCACTTCCGAATCACTCGGACAACGCAGCGCCAATCGCGGCGAATGCGCCCAAGCCTGTCGGATGCCCTACGAACTCATCGTCGATGGCGAACGCCGCGATCTCGGCGATAAAAAATATCTCCTCTCTCCGCAAGACCTCGCCGCCGCTGAACAAATCCCCCAGTTGTTAGAACTTGGCGTCGTCAGCTTCAAAATCGAAGGCCGGCTAAAAACTCCCGAATACGTCGCCGCCGTCTGCCAAGTCTATCGCCGCGCCATCGACACCGCTCTCGCCGGACGCGAAGTCAAACTCGCCGCTGCCGAAAAATACCAACTCGAAATGACCTTCTCCCGCGGCCTCTACCCCGGCTGGATGCACGGCGTCAACCACCAGGAACTCGTTGGTGCCCGTTACGGTAAAAAGCGCGGTGCGTATTTGGGCACTGTTAGCAAAGTCCACCAAGACGCCGTGGAAATCTCCGATGTCAGCAACCTCAAACTCGGCGATGGCGTCGTCTTCGACACCGGCGGCGACACCAACCACGAACAAGGTGGCCGCATCTATAAGATCGAGGGTCGCAAACTTGAATTCCAACACGGCCAGATTCACTTCGCCAAAATCAAACCCGGCACCCACCTCTGGAAAACCAGTGACCCAAAACTCGATGATCAACTCCGCCAAAGCTACACCGCCCGCATCGAGCCGCGAAAAAAACTAACCATCGACCTAACCATCACCGGCAAATCCGGCGAAGCACTGCAAATTCTGGGGAGCGCACGTGACTCGCGTGCAGTTTTGGGCGACTCGCCCAAAACTTCTCCAGTAAACGTCCATTCCGCCATCCCACTCCAACCCGCTCGCACTGCTCCCCTCACCACCGAACGCCTCCGCGAGCACCTTGGCAAACTCGGCGACAGCGGCTACGAACTCGGCACCCTCATCAACCAACTCGAAGGCGACGTCATCCTCCCCATTGGCGAACTCAACCGCCTCCGCCGCGAACTCGTTTACCAACTCGACCAAACCCGCGAACATCAACGCCCCGAACTTCCCCTGCAAATCGCAGATTTGCTCCCCAAGCACTCGTCATTCAACATTCATAATTCGTCATTTCCCCAACTCCACGTTCTCTGTCGCACCCCCGAGCAAATCACCGCCGCGCTCGCTGCCGGAGCCACCAGCCTCTACGCCGACTTCGAAGACATCCGCCGCTACCGCGAAGCTGTCGCCGAGGTGAGAAACCATCCCGAAGCCCGCATCACCCTCGCCACCCCACGCATCCAAAAAGCGGGCGAACAAGGCTTCTTCAAACTCATCGAAGGCTGCGACCCCGACGCCTTGTTAGTCCGCAACCTCGGTGCCCTCAGCTACTATCAAAATACGAACCTCCCGAAAATCGGCGACTTCTCCCTCAACGTTTCGAACCCTCTCAGCGCGGAACATTTCATCAGTCGCGGACTCGACCGCCTCACCATCTCCTACGACCTCAACCTCCCCCAAGTCCTCTCCCTCCTAACCTCTGCGCCCGCCGAGTGGTTCGAGATCACCCTGCACCAGCACATGCCGATGTTTCACATGGAGCACTGCGTTTTTGCCGCCTTCATGTCGAAAGGCACCACCTTCCTCGACTGCGGACGCCCCTGCGAAACGCACCGCGTCCACCTGCGCGACCGCGTAGGAGCCGAGCACCCCTTGCGAGCCGATGTCGGCTGCCGCAACACCCTCTTCAACTCAAAGGCGCAAACCGGCGCCCAGTTCTTCGCCGAACTCCGAGCCGCCGGCCTCCAGCATTTCCGCATCGAATTGTTAGAAGAAAACGCCCAGCAAACCCAACAAATCATCACCTCCTACCAAAAACTCCTCACCGGAGAATCCACCGGCGAAACCCTCTGGCGTAATCTCAAAGCTAGTTCCCAACTAGGCGTCACTACGGGGACGTTAGTCGAAGTCTGAGAACTCTCATGCCTAACGAAGCTCCCATCCCTCGTGCCCAAGTTGCACTTGGGCACGGGCTTGTCGTGGCAGTTGCACTGCCTCCTACCGGCTGGATCAGAAGTTAGCTGCCTGAGATTGGGCAAGGTAGCCTAGCTACGAGGACAAGGGCGTTACCAAGTGCAACTTGGGAACGAACGCAAGGCTATCGCATCCATCTTTGCTACCTCCGGCTCGCCACCGTGCAGCACAGCATCCGGCGGGTCAGAGAGCGAGTTCGAAAAGGTGGTCACGATGTCCCACTGGAAGACCTCAAACGCCGCTTCGATCCTAGTCTGCGAAACTTTTTCAACCGCTACCTGCCTTTGGCTGACAAGTCTGCGCTCTATGATTCCACCTTGCAGCCGCCTGAGTTAGTGGCAAAATGGGAAGGCTCGGTTCTCGAAGTCATTCTGCCTTTGGAATATGAAAAAATCATTGCCCGCCTCCGCTAGAAAACCTGCCTCTGGCTTGGATCAATTTTTTGTGCAAGCCGATGCAGCTATGCGCCGGGCATCACGCCAAGTAGCGGCAGAAAACAAGCGGCTGGGACTACCAATCATCGCCGAAAAACCTCGACGACGTAGTTCACAGGCCCCGCCAAAGCGGGCGTAACGCGACTGTCTCAACACTTAATTTTATCTACCGGTCGTGAAACTCGAACTCTACAAACGCGCCGCCATGGCTATCGACCTTCCGGCCTACGGCCTTTGCGAACGCGATGTCGTCACCTTACTCGACGAACTGCAGGCACCCGACGGCAGCCGTGGCTACGCCGTGGAAGTATTTAACGCCATCGGCGACACGATTGGCGTTTATACCATCGATGCCACAGCACTCAGACCATTAAGCCGGGACGAAGTATTCTGCGTCCGCAGACTCTTCTAGGTAGCGCGGCAGCTTCATCGGGCAAACACTTCATTCCTCACAAAATGCAAGCGCACCACCTTGGGAGCTTCCATCGTCTCATCGAAATAACAATCCAACGCCTCTCTTACCGCCCCGCGCAATTCCTCCAGAGTTTCCGCCACGGTATGAATGCCGGAGCCCCAAGCCGAGGCCACATAACCCCCTGCCACTTCGTCTTCGCTGACGTCAAAAATGATCTCGCTCATGGGAATAACCTAGTAAGCTTAGGGCGAGAGCGTAACAACCAATAATTGACCTGTCCCTTAGTTTTTGGGGGTCAAAAAACGGATGAGGGATCATTAACCCACTTTGCGCCGAGCACTTTTCCTACTTCTTTTGAAGAACTGCAGCCTACCTATGGCAGGGG
>JBBRPA010000020.1:0-56954 GCA_038228695.1 Chthoniobacterales bacterium | reverse complement strand
GCACAGCCCGACAACCCCCTCTTCGGCACTACATGCCCGGTTTCACCATCCTTCCTTCGTAGCTCCCTCGACGCACTTACGGACTGCTATGGTAAACTATTTTTCGACGATGACCAAACTGCGGAACTTGGGTTAGCAGCGCCACTCCGCTGTAAATCGCATACGTCCCGGCGAAGAGCTTCCCCGAAGTGGTTTTCAGCGCGTCAACCGGCCCCATTCCTGCGAGAATCATCGACGCATTTTCGAACGCATTTAACCACGACATGCTTTCGAGCGAATGATAGCCCCACATCCCGAGAAACAGTGAAAGCGCAATGAGCACTAGTCCGATGGAAAGACTATTCCGAAAGCGCTTGAAAAATTCCGAACGCGGAGCCAGCGGAGCCGATTGATGTTCAAACATGAGGGAAGATTAGGAATGAATTTGCAAAAGATCGAGTTTGGAAAAATAATCGCGCAGATAACCTCGGTCGCCCGAAGCCAAACGGTCGCAATCCGCCTGCGCATGGGCGGCGACTAGAAAATCGGGAATGAGATTTTGCCTCGGACCGCCGACATCGCGATAGGTCCGAAACATTTTCCCGGCCAGACAGGCCGCGGAATAGCTCGTCGCCATCAGCTGCACTCCCAAGTCAGCCAGCGTTCTCTCAAAATCTTTGTCATCCATCACGGTTGCGTAGAATTCTGCCGCGACGACATCACAAATCACCAAAGCCCCTTCGGAACGTGCTTCCGCCAGACATTCTAGCCAAGCGTCAGCCGTCGGTTCAGCTTGATCGATCGCGATCAAAACCGCCGTGTCGATGGCAGTAATCATGGAAGCTCCACCGGCCCGCGCAGTTCTTCCATCCACTCAGCGCTGGAACGAATGATACCCCGTTTTTTTCCGCGGCCGATGGCTTTGCGCATTTGCGCTTTGTCGAAAGGCTTGTGGGCCTTGAGAAAGGGAGCCGTTTCGTCAAATTCCAAAACATCTCCTGCCTTGAGCCCGAGTCGGCGGCGAATGCTGACCGGCAAAGTGATCTGACCTTTGGAAGTAAGCGTGGCTTTCATAAAGCACTCCTTACTTTATTCCTTACTTTTAGCAAGGCGTATTTACTGGCCACGCAAAGCTTTCAGGGCTTCGCCGTAGCCGGTTAGTTCCATGTAACCGCGGCCCAAGGAACCGGAAGCGCCTTCTAACTCCGTTGCCCCTTCCCAATAGACGACGGGGAGAAGGCACATTTCCTGGTTGGGGAGTTGGGCGCGGGTAGTAAAGTTGAGGTGCTGCGAGGGGATGCTGATTTTCCAATCGAGCGGATAGGTGGCTTTGGTGGTTGGGCTGGTCCAGGTTCTAGCGAGTGGAGTTAGAGAAATATCTTCGTGTCGGAGATGGGTGGTCTCGCCGTTTTTTGCAATGAGCGTGCCGCTACTGGCAGGATCAATGCTGCCGTCGGTGCGACGCATTTGATAGAGCATAAGTTCGCGTCCGTCGTCGAGGTGGAGACCAAACCAGTTCCAGCCGATTTGATTAGAAGCAAGTTGGTTCGTGGCCCATTCGTGGTCGAACCAACCGAGCCCGGTGACGCTGATTTTTTTGCCGTCGAGGGTGAGTTGACCACTCATTTTCAGACGGGTTTGGGAATAATAGGAGGAGGCGTGCCCTTCGCCGGCGGCTTTCTGGCTGATGCCGTTGGTGCCATGGATGATGGGTGCTTTTTCGGGTTCGGCGGTGAGTTCGATGTTTTGTCCAGCAGGTTGGGCGTTGAATTGCCAGCCGCCGGTTTTGGTGAGTTGGAGGTTCCAGTTTTTAATCCAGGCGACTTTGTTAGGATCGCCGAAACCCGCTTCGTCAAAATTCATCCGGCTGACTTCTTGCGAGAAGTGGAATTTTTTGCCGTCAATGTCCGAGATGGCGGCGTGGGCAAAAGCGAGATCGCGGACCGCAAAATGAGAAGCGGTAGGTTTTTCATTCACACCCTGGCGGAAGAAGGTGACCTGAAAGCCGTATTTTTTACCCGTGTCGGAGGTGAGATTTCCCGTGAAATACCACCACTCGGTTTTGAAAGCCGGGTGGATGAGGTGGTCGCGGGGAAACTGATAGTCGAGGCCAGGTTGAGCAATTTCCCAAGCGCTCGCAGATAGAGCTAAAAGTAGAAAAAGGAGAAGCGTTTTCATTCGTTGCGAAGGGCGGATGCAAGGGTCAAACGGGAGGCTCGCCAAGCGGGAAGAAGAGCGCTGAGAAAAGCGGCGGGAACAATCCAAAACGGGGTCGAGAGAAGGACCAGCCACGGCCAGGAAAACTGGATCGTCCAACCAAAAAACGCTTTATTCACGACAAAGGTTAGAATCACCGCCAGTCCGCACCCGATGAGCACGCCAAGGACCGATGCGAGCCAGCCCATCAGCGCGCCCTCAATCAAAATCATCCGGCAGATCTGCCCTCGGGACGCGCCGACCGACCGCAAGACCGCCAGTTCGCGAAAGCGCTCGGTCACGAAAGTGGACAACGTTAGAAAAATCCCGATCACGGCGACGCCGATGGCGATAACGCGAAGGAGCGAGGTGACGGCGAACGTCTGCTCGAAAATCTCAAAGACGCGCTGGCGGATGGAGCTATTCGAGTAGAGCGAGAAATTTCCCTTCGCTCCAAATTGAGAGCGGAACGCGTTGGTTAGGTTATCGTAATCGTTGGGAGAACGTAGATAGACGGCGAGAGAATGCACGCGCAGGTCGTTCCACAACGCGTCGAAATTTTCGCGGGCCATGAGGATGTTTCCCTCGTCGCTGGTGTAATCGTAATACGTGCCGCCGATGACGAAGCTGCGCGGCCCTTGCGGTGTGGGCAGGGTAATGGCGTCATCGGCTTTGAGATGAAAGCGGCGGGAGAAAGGTTCGGAGATGAGGATGTATCCGTTCGTAAAAAGTAAGGCGTTGCGCCGGGCGTGGTCGCCTTCGAGGAAACGGAGGTTGTCGCGTTTGTGACCGCGGACGACGGACATCCGGATGGTCTTTCCTCGAAACGGCAAACGCATTTCGCGAAACGTATCGACGCCAGCGACTTCTGGACATTCCGCGAGCCACGTGGCGGCACCTGGCGGCATGTAAGCGACGAGGCCGATGGTTTTGTTAGACGCGGGAGCGATGAAAATGTCGGCGACAAGGCTGCGCGTGACCCAGGTGTTGATCGTCTGTCGGAAAGAAAAAATCATCACAGAAACACCCACCATCATGGCGACGGCGGAAGCGAGCGCCGCGACGGTGAGTGAGACGCGCGAAAGGGAGCGGCGGAGATTTTGCGCAGCTAGTGAGACGAGAAGCGAAGCAGCGGTGGTTTTTTTTAACAGGCCGACCATGGCGATAGTTAGCACTGGGGAAAAAAGAGCGCCTCCGGTGAGGAGAAAAAACGCGCTCAGGAATCCAAGCCAAGGCCAATGTTGCAACGAAATCCATCCGGCAACAGCGCTCAGGCCGATCAGCCCGAGACCGGCCAGCGGAAGCCACGGTTGCCAGCGTTGGCTGCGCTCGATTTCCTGCCCGCGATTGAGCGCAACAACTGGGGGAATTGTCGCCGCCTCGTTCGCGGGAATCCATGCAGCGACTAACACGGAGCCAAGGCCAATGACGGTCGAGAAAAGGATCTGCGGAGCGGAAACGAACAACCGGTCGATACTTAGGAGAATGTAGAGCGAGGAAATCGTGCGCCCGACTGCCACGACGAGGAGATTCGACAGGAGGACGCCTCCCACCGTGCCGACTGCAAGTCCGGCGACCCCATAAAGAAGTGCCTCACCGAGAAACACTCCGCGAATCTGGTTGCGCGAGACACCCGCGCTCCGGAGGATGCCGATCTCGTGTCGGCGACGAACGACTGAAGCGGAGACGGTGTTGAAAACGAGGAACATGCCCACGAGCAACGCGACCATGCTGAGCGCACCTAAATTGAGCTGAAACGCCTCAAGCATTTGTCCGACTTGCGCGCTACGCTGGGCTGGCGGAGCGACGATGACGGTGGCGGGAACGAGATTGCGAATTTTCTTGGTGACGGATGTTTGCGCGTCTCCGGCGGCGAGGATTTGCACGGCGCTGATTTTCCCCACTAAATCGAAAAGTTCCTGCGCTGCCGCGATGTCCATCGCAGCGATCCGCGCCCCACTTCCCTCTAGCGAACCTTCGGTGTCGATGATGAAGCCAATTCGCAGCGGGACGCGTCGGCTATTCACGAGCGCGGTCAGGTTGTCGCCCACTTTCAGCGCATATTTTCGGGCAAAATCCCGCGAGAGCGCGATGGACTGCGGATCGGTCAGCCATTTTTCAAAATCAAACTTCGCAGCGCTGATCCCGTCGCTGATTTGAAAAGTCGAAAACGAACGGTTGGTGAATGGATCGACCCCGAGCACGCGGAGATATTCCCCAGGAAAATCGGGCAGTGTGATCACCGACTCAACCAGTGGCGTCG
Organism: Chthoniobacterales bacterium; assembly: GCA_038228695.1. Lineage (GTDB taxonomy): Bacteria > Verrucomicrobiota > Verrucomicrobiia > Chthoniobacterales > DASVRZ01 > DASVRZ01. The sequence goes on along the minus strand of JBBRPA010000020.1, from coordinate 52,516 downwards.
CCGCTTGCACTCCCGGTGTGCGGGCGATCTGCCGAAAGAGTGCGTCATCCATTTCGCCGCGCACTTCCAAGGTGGCTTTGCCCGCGACCAGTTCGACGCCTGCCCGGAGGGATTGATCGGCGCTGTGGTTGGCGATCTGGATGGCGAGATAGACCGACACGCCTAAGGCGATGCTCGCCACGTTAAGGGCCGCGAGCCACCGGTGCCCCAGCGCATGACGCACCACCAGCCAGGAGAAAAGTCGCGCTGTGTTGTTTCCTGTCATCGCGCAGGTAACGGAGCAGCGCGGCGCGCGGATGCAAGCAGCATCGCTCAAATCCGCCAGGTGAGGCCCAGCTTGCGAACTGCCGGGCGGCGGAAACAATCCCGTGCGTGATCATTCACCATGCCGGTTGCTTGCATGAAAGCGTAGCAAATCGTGCTGCCGACAAAGGTGAAATCGAGTTTTTTCAAGGCCACGCTCAACCGATCGCTCACCTCCGTGCGAGCCGGATAATCTGCGAGGAGCATGACGTCTTTTTGCACTGGCTGGCCCTCTACAAACGACCAAAGGAAACGAGCGAAGGCGTTCAGATCGCCGGAAAAATGGGTTTGCAACGCCTGCGCATTTCGGATCACCGCGCGCACCTTCAAACGATTCCGAATGATCCCGGGATTTGTTAGTGCCGTTGCGATTTTCTCTTCTGACCAGAGAACGAGGGCGGCCGGATCGAAATTTTCGAAAACTTCCCGGTAGGTTTCCCGTTTGCCCAAGACCGTGCGCCAGCTTAGCCCGGCTTGGGCCCCCTCAAGATTCAGCAATTCGAAAAGCATCCGTCCGTCCCGAATGGGCACGCCCCATTCGAGATCGTGATAAAGCTCGTAAACCCGATCGCCCACCGGGCACCAGGGACAGCGAATTTTCGAAGCGGAAGACATTGTCCCCTTTATTAACACGGACGGGATTTTTCTTTCCAATGAAAACTCGGGATTGAACGCAGACGGCGAGGAGCTATCTTTAATCCCATGCCAACAAACGTTTTTGGGGCCCCGCTGGAGTGTTGCTGCACAAATCCCATGACCGGATTTTATCGCGACGGATTCTGCCACACCGGTCCGGGGGATATTGGATTGCACACGGTATGCGTGGTGGTGACCGATGAGTTTCTCCAATTCAGCCGCCGCCGTGGCAACGATCTCATCACGCCCGCGCCGGACTACCAGTTCCCCGGCCTCAAGGCGGGCGACAAATGGTGTCTCTGTGTGAGCCGTTGGGCCGAAGCGCTCGAGGCAAAGATGGCGCCGCCCGTCGTTCTCGAAGCGACGCATGCGAGCGCACTGGAATTTGTCAGTCTCGAAGACCTTCAAGCGCATGCGATCGACTAACTGTCGGATAGCGAACTCAGCGTTCACGCTGATCGAACTGTTAGCAGTCATTGGAGTGATCGCGGTCCTTGCCGCCCTCCTATTTCCCGCGTTGTCCAAATCTGTTTTTCTTTCCAAGCAGTGCGCCTGTCTTTCCAACATGCGACAGTTAGGTATTGCCTTCCAGTTGTTTAGCGGGGACCACGATTACGAATTGCCGGGTCGGGTGAGCACAAAGGGAAACGACAAATGGCCTCGGCTGCTTTACGACTACACCCGCACGACCAAAGTCTTTAGCGCGCCCGGAATCGAGGAGACGCAAGGAGAAGACCTGACGCTGCTAGCGAACAGCCCGAACAACACTAGCTTCATTATGAACGGTTACAACGATCTCGGCGCTTACGACAATCCCGATTTCAAGATCAAACTCGTCTCCATTACCTATCCATCGCAAACGCTCCTGCTCGGAATGCCTTACGCCAAGGATAATAATTTCTACATGGACTATGCCGAGAACAATCACAGTAAGGTCCTGAATCTGAAAGCCTACGGCCAAGGATCTAATTATGTCTTCGCCGACGGCTCGGCGCGTTTCATCAAAGAGCAGGACTACAATCCTCTACTTTGGGCGGTGGATAAATCCTACGTCGTTCCCGGAATTTGATAGCTAGGACGCGGGCTCCCAACGCAGCACTTTCTCCGGAAACGGGCACCGGCTGCAATCGCTCAGATCGCGCAGGCAAAAATCCTCGTAGATTTGCAACACTCCCTGTTGCTGCAGGACGTTGAATCGGGCGGGAACTTGGTTCGCGCCAAAGAGTCGGAGCAGACCCGTCTTCAGCGTGCGGTTTTCCAACGGCTGAACGACCGTTTCGAGCGTTCTCCAGATTTCCGGCTCGCGCTCCATCGCGGCAGGAATGGCGGCGTTAACTAACATTTCAATGATTCGGGTTTTTCCCAATAGAGCTATTTGAGCCGGTGCTCGGCGCGAGCGAATGGTATAATGGTCGGTCCAATACGGATGACGAAAGCTAGTAAGGACTTCCTCAAATTCGCCCAGCTTTGGCTCCTGGCAGATCCGGCGGACGGCGGGCCAGTGGCTCACGAGTAAGCCGAGCGCAGCTAAGCGACGCTGCGGATGATTGGCTGGGCGGGCTCCGGAAAGATTCCATGCGGATACCGGCAGAACAAAGCGCTGCCAGCGGTCGCGCAGGGCCCACCAACGCTCCCAGAGCGAACGAAGATAATCGCGCGTTTCGGGCTGAAATTCGCGCAACGAAGTGGCATCAAGAAATCCCGCGCAACCGAAAAGCAGCGAGTCGATGTCGTCATGATTAGCGCGAAGCGTTTTCAATCCGATGCGCTGGGCCAGCAGCTCAAACGGCAGCTTGTTCGTCTTGTAACCCAGAGTCACAGCGAGAGTTTGAAAGAGCGCCTCATCCGTTCCAACGGCAGCGGCAAGACGGGTAACAGCACTAGCTTTCCTTCGCAGTCGGAAGTGAGCCGCAGCCATGATTAAATCATTCCTAACCTCCGTCGAAAGCGCGGCGAGCGGAGCCGAGCAACGCCCTTGGAGGGCGAGCGGAGGAACAGGGAAAGCGGTCTCTCCATCGTCGAGCGCAAGCCGGGCTTGTGGGACAAGTCGGTTCTCGGCGGTGCGCGAGAAAAACTCCGTTTTCCCGGTTTCAAAAAACAGATGGAGGAGAACGCCGTTGAACGTCGGGTTGGTAGCGTGCCCATGGGCTTCCCAGTCGCGCAGATGGGTGTCGATCTCGATACTGCCACGCTGGGGCTCGGAATTTCCCAGTCTCACCACCGCATCGGTAAAATCGGGACCCGGCTCGCGGTTCCAAACCCCGCGATGAATAATCTCGACTGACTCGCCTGCTGTGGTGCGAAGGTTTTTCGGAAACCGTCCCGCAAACCACCGAGCCTGCAATTCCAACTCCGGTAGCTGACGGGCAGGCTGCGCTGAAAACGATTCGCCAAGCCGAAGAGGCTGGCGCCAGTTTTCGTAGCGCTCCGCTGGGGTCATTTGCTAAGCGAGGGTCGAACCTCCACCGGGGCCGTGGCCGGGGTTGGGCTAGGTTTGGGAGGTTCCAGCGCGAGAATGCGGGTAAGCAGAAATCCGGACCCGCTGTCACCTCGGATGCGAGCTTCGGTATTTTTCAAAACACCCAGTGCGGACGGCTTTTTTCCCAGCTTCAGGAGAAACTCGCTGTAGCTCCAAGCAACGCGTGCGAGGCTGTCGGGCTCCTTGTATTTTTTCAATGCTTGCTGAAACAGATAGTCGGCCGATTCGTTATCGGATTCCGCAAGTTTACGCTGAGCCCAAGCTTCGGTCGTGAATCCGCGACTAACATCAATGATGTCTTTCACTGCGCTTTTCCGAAAGGCTTCAAAATCGCCGCCGAAATTGACCTCGGGGTCGTTCAAATTAGCATACGGCCGGTAGAGGGGATCGCCCACCGCGACGCTCATCCACGACATGCACCGCAACGAGGCCCAGGCGCTCTCGGCAAAGGTAAATCCCCGGAGCAGTCGCTCGCTAAAGATCGATAGATCCGATGTTAGCGTCAGGTAAGGTTCGTAAACATTTCCCATCACCGCGTCGGCCCCGACGCTGATCAATGGACCGCACCAACCTATCGTCCGGCTACGCAAAGTGCTGGCGCTGAATGAATGAATGTGGCAAGCGATGGCACCGGGAACGAAGCGAACGCCATTTCCCGCGAACGCCCCAGCGAGATCGGAGTTATACCATCCGAAATAAACTGCCGTGCGCGGCATGGGCAGACCGGTGGGCAGAATGGGTTCGGTTGAATCCATGAAAACCGGAAAACCCCATTTGCGAAAATGTGTCCCGGCCGTTTTGATCCAGTCGTCGCCGACTTTGTATCCCGGCAGATCGGTGCCGCGGGCGTCGAGAAAAACCCAGCCCCACAAGCCGTTCCGTTCCGCCCGGATGGAGTTATCGATCATGCGCTTCACATCGTCCGGAGAAGGACCGTCCAACCGACAGACGAGCATGTATTCGGGCAGCTCAACGGCGTCGAACCGGTCGAAGTTATTGAAGTAGGGATTAGCTAGTGGCCCGGAGATTTGTTTGGAAAATTTCCCCAGAACGGCGATCTCCGAATCAACCGAACAACCGTTAATCACGCCATAGGGAGTGGATGGGTCAGCTTGGTCGTCCGGGTAGGAAGTTTTTTCGCGGACCTTAAGGGGAACGCCGCGGATGATCGCGATATAGCGGATTTTGTTTTTGATCGCAGTCGGTTGTTTATAACGGCTTTCGCTCAGGACCCACCAATTGTTGGCGGAGAAAGCCTCGCGCAGCGGCTCCGCGATGGTTTGGTCATATTCCTCGCGGCTGATTTCTTCGGATTCGGCGTTACATTTCAAAGGCACCAGATTGCTGTCAGGTATCTTGCGACGAGCGGCGTAATATTGCGCCAATTCGATCGAATCGGGATCGTTGATGTTGTAAACGACGAGTGTTTTCGACGCGAGCGTAGCGTCGGCGCACACCGCCTGCCGGGTAAGGCTGGCTAGCAATAGGACAACCAAAATATAAAAACGCACACCGCGTTTCTATACGGCGATTTTCAATCCGTCAAAGGCAACCCGCACCCCTTCGGGCAAACCGGCCTCGGTCTCGACGTGCCCAAGATCGTGACAAAGATGGGTCAGCCAGGTCTGTTTCGCGCCGACTTGATTGCGCAAGGCGAGCGCCTCCTGCAGGTTCATATGGGTCGGGTGCGGCCGATGGCGCAGGGCGTCGATGATGAGCACAGGAACGTCCTGAATCGCAGCCAAGGCCTCGGGCAACACCGTTTTGCAATCGCTAATGTAGGCCGCACGCTTTTTTCCGTCGCGCACGAGGAGATAACCGAAAACATGCGCGCGCCCGTGCAATACCGGGAGAGGTTGCAGCGTCGTCGCGCCGATTTGAAACGACTCCTCGACAATGTGCGGCTCGGGTCGAACATAACCGGGAAAAACCGCCGTTCCATCAAACGCAAAGGCGAAAACCCGGTGCAGATCCGCCATCGTCTCAGTCGAGGCATAAATTGGAATGCTGCCCTCCCGCGCGTCGCAAAACCGCCGCAAATCGTCGAAACCCATGATGTGGTCGGTGTGCGCGTGGGTGTAAACCACCGCGTCGAGCCATCGGATTTTTTCCCGCAACACCTGCGCCCGGAAATCGGGCCCCGTGTCCACCACCCAACCAGCCTCGGGCGTTCGCACATGGATCGACGACCGCGTTCGCTTGTCCCGGGGATCGGTCGAGCCGCACACCGCACAATCGCAATCGATCATTGGCACTCCCTGCGAAGTTCCCGTGCCGAGAAAAGTTATTTCAATGTCATCCATTCACCCGGGTTGAAAAACCCTCCAGACCTTTACATACTCTCGCTTAATCCCGCAATGCTCACCTCGCTTCGCATCCGCAATCTGGCCCTCGTCGAGGATCTTTCTTGGACGCTCCGTCCCGGCTACACCGCTATCACAGGCGAGACTGGCGCGGGAAAATCCATCATTCTCGGCGCCCTCAACCTCCTCATTGGCGAACGCGCCGACAAATCCCTCATCCGCTCCGGCGCCGACACCTGCACCGTCGAGGCCGTTTTCACCATTTCAAATCCGGAAAAAACCAACGCCGTTCTCACAGAACTCGGAGTCGAGCCTTGCGAAGACGACCAATTGCTTCTCAAACGGAGTTTCACCACCGGAGGAACGAACCGTCAATTCATCAACGGCAGCCCTACCACCCTCGCCGTTCTAAAAATACTCGGCGAAGACCTCGTCGATCTGCACGGCCCGCACGATCACCAATCGCTTTTTTCCGCCGCGCGCCAACTGGCGATCCTCGACCAGTTTGCCGCCAACGTGGGCGTGCTGGAAAAATACCAGACGCTCCATCGCGAAAACGTTGCCCTCAAAGCGGAACACGAAACCCTATCGAGCAGCGAAGCCGCGCTCGCCCAAGAGATCGACCTTCTAACCTTTCAAATAGACGAAATCGAATCCGCTGGATTGAACCCTGTCGCCGACGCCGGGACGGACACCCGCTACTCCACTCTCTCCAACTCTCGCCGCCTGATCGAACTCGGTGCTAACATTCGCAATCTCCTAACCGAGACGGATGATGCCGCTGGCAGTCGCCACACCGACGCGCAGCGGCTTTTTCGCGATCTCGAACGCCTCGACCCGACGACCGCCGAACTCGCCTCCCGCCACTCCGCGCTAGTCGCAGAACTCGACGACCTCTCCGGGGAGTTGGATTCGTATCTCGACAAACTCGATCTCGATCCCGGGCAAATCGCTGCGCTCGAAGAGCGGGTCAACCTGTTGCAAAGTCTCCGGCGAAAATACGGTCCCACGCTCGAGGACGTGATCGCCCACGGAGAAAATGTCGCAGCGCGGCTCGCAAAAATCACCGGACGCGACGCCGAGTTGCAGCGCCTCGAGGCGGAACTAGCCAAAAACCGAACCGCCCTTCTCGCGGCCGGCGCCGTTCTGACCAAGACCCGCCAGAAAGCGCTCTCCCCGCTCGCCGCTTCGGTCACCGCGCAATTGCGCGATCTCGGTTTTCGCCAGTCGCAATTCGAGATCACGCTCACTCCCGCCAGCGAACCGCGCGCAACTGGTTGCGAGACGATCGAGTTCCAGTTCGCGCCGAATCCGGGCGAGCCGATCCAGCCGCTCCGCGCGATCGCTTCCAGCGGAGAAATTTCGCGCGTGATGCTCGCTGTGAAAAGCGCACTGGCCGCTCAGGACGCGGTCGCCTTGTTAGTCTTCGACGAAGTGGACGCGAACGTGGGCGGGGAAATCGCCCATGCCGTCGGCGAAAAAATGGCCCATCTCGGCACGGGCCATCAGGTGTTAACCATTACCCACCTTCCGCAGGTCGCAGCCAGAGCCGCCGCGCATTTTGTGGTGGCCAAAGAAGTGGTGAACGGGCGGACCGTTTCCACGCTTACCGAACTGGATGCCGCCACACGCCAGATTGAGATTGCCCGAATGTTAGGCGGCCAAAGCAAATCGGCCCTCGAGCACGCTGCCACCCTGCTCGGCGGCGGCCGCTCCTAGCTTTTTCTTATGGCTGCCATCACCGCCTCCGGGCTTTCTAAAACCTATCGCACTTACAAAAAGGTTCCCGGCTTGAAGGGAGCGGTGAAAGGTCTGTTCCACCGCGAATACGAGGATCTTTTTGCCGCGCGCGACGTTTCTTTTTCGATCGAGGAAGGCGAGTTTGTCGGATTTCTCGGCCCGAATGGCGCAGGGAAGACGACGGTGTTGAAAATGCTCGCAGGGCTGTTGCATCCGACGAGCGGGACGGCCTCGGTCCTGGGGTTTACGCCGTGGCTGCGGCAGGACGCATTGAAACGGCAGTTTGCTCTTTTGTTAGGACAAAAGAATGCGCTGTGGTGGGACCTTCCTGCGCGGGAATCGCTGGAGTTGAATCGGGCTATTTACGGGATCGAGCCGAAGGTATTTCAGAAGACGGTGGATGAATTGACCGAGTTGTTAGATGTGAAGGACAAGCTCAACATCATGGTGCGCGAGTTGAGTCTCGGCGAGCGGATGAAAATGGAATTGATCGCCGCGCTGCTGCATCAACCGCGGGTTTTGTTTCTCGACGAGCCGACGATTGGTCTCGATGTGAACAGCCAGAAGAAAGTCCGCGAGTTTCTGCGGCATTACAATCGCGAACGAAAAATCACGACCATTCTTACTAGCCATTACATGCAGGATATCGAGGAACTCTGCAGCCGCGTGCTCATTATCGACCACGGCAAACTTTTTTTCGATGGACCGCTCGAGGCGATCGTTGATCAGTTTGCGAGTTATAAGGTTCTCACCCTGACTTTTGCCAGCGGGACTACCCCGGATTTGTCGTCCTACGGATTGGCTACTGAGTCGGTGCCGGGCACTGTCAGTCTCCGGGTTCAGAAGGCGCGGGTGACCGAGGTGTGCCGGGAATTGCTCGGAAAAATGGACATCTCCGACTTTGGCGTGGGCGAGGTCCCGATCGAAGACGTGATCGGTGAAGTTTTTGCCGGACAACAAAAGCGTGCGTAACGGAAGATAACAATTTTTCGGAGGTTCACAGAACACTGGAGGCGGCTTTTTCCGTGACTTATTGTTCGAAGCTGCCAAAACAATCAGGAAGCTGCTTTTCTGCTATGACTCCTATCCATTCCGACGCCCTGCTCACCTCCCTCAACTGGCGCTACGCCACCAAAGCCTTCGATGCCGAGCGGAAAATTAGCGCCGCCGATTGGTCGGTCATCGAGCGAACGCTCGTCCTGACGCCGTCCTCTTTCGGGCTGCAGCCTTGGAAATTTGTCGTGATCACGGACCAGGCCGTGAAGGATTCGCTAGTCTCGGTTTCGTGGGGTCAGCGCCAGGTAGCTGATGCATCGCACGTGGTGGTTTTTACAGTGAAAAATGACGTCACCGAAGCCGACGTGACGGCCTACATGGAGAGCACCGCTGCGACTCGCGGCGTTCCGGTGGAATCACTCGATGGTTTTAAAAACATCATTCTCGGTTTCGTGGCCAATCCTCCGTTTGGACTAACCGTGAAGGATTGGTGCAACCGCCAGGCCTACATCGCGCTAGGCAACCTGATGACGTCGGCCGCGTTGCTGGGTATCGACACCTGTCCGATGGAAGGATTCGATCCGGCGAAGTATGACGAAATTCTCGGCCTTAAGAAACTGGGCCTCCGTTCGGTCGTGACCTGCCCGGTGGGCTACCGCGCGGCGACCGACAAATATGCGACGTTGCCAAAAGTTCGCTTTCCAGTGGACCAAATGATCCTGCATATTTGAAGGATGGAGCGGGACATCGTCTATTTTGATTTGGAAACTCAGCGCACTGCCAACGACGCAGGCGGCTGGGATCGCAAACGCGACATGGGCATGTCCATCGGCGTGACTTACAGCACGAAGCTGGGTGAATATCGCATTTACCAAGAGCGCAATGTCGAGGAGCTTATTCAGCAACTGATCCGGGCCGATCTCGTGGTCGGCTTCAACGTAATCAACTTCGACTACGAGGTCCTGATGGGCTACACTATTCTCGATCTTCCGGACCAATGCCGCACGCTCGACATGATCGTTACGGTTGAGGAAAAACTGGGACACCGCGTGAAGCTTGACTCGCTCGCCTCCGCGTCGCTCGGGGTGGGAAAAACCGCCGACGGACTCGACGCGCTGAAGTGGTGGAAAGAGGGCCGCATCCTCGACATCGCGGAGTATTGTTGCTTCGATGTGAAAGTAACCCGGATGGTTCATGAATACGGTGTGACCCATAAAAAATGTCTCTACCTCGACAAGTTCAACCAACAGAAGGCGTTCCCAGTTGATTGGAGCTAACCTAGCCTCGCGGTGGCTGGTCATCCTCCTAGCGCTCATTCGCCTAGCAAGCGCTGAACCACTGCACCTCCGTATCGTTGCTGGCAATCTGTCCAGCGGACGGTATCAAAACTACGACTCTGGCGAGGGCGCACGAATTTTCCAAGGACTCCGACCGGACATTGCGCTCATTCAGGAATTTCGCTCCGGAGACAACGGAGTGCCCGCGATCGACTCGTGGGTCCGAAGCGTCTTTGGACCCGCGGCGAAATACTATCGACAGGACAAGGAATTACCAAACGGAATCGTCTCCCACTTCCCCATCATCGACAGTGGATTCTGGACGGATAACGAAATGCCGAACCGCGATTTCGCCTGGGCACGGATCGAGCTTCCTAACAAACAACGTATTCTTGTTGTTAGCCTGCATCTTTCCGCTTCAAAAGAGGCAAAACGACGCGCCGAGACCGAGGCCGTTGCCAATTATTGCAAAGAAAGTCTTCAGCCCGGCGAATGGCTAGTCATCGGCGGTGATTTCAACACCCAGACCCGCAACGAATCCTGTGTGAAAACGCTCGCCCCGCTCGTCGAGACCGGCCTGCCCCACCCTGCTGATGAGTCCGGCAACGACAACACCAACGCCAAACGTAACAAGCCCACCGATTGGCTCCTCGTCTCCGCTCCATTGCACGCACTGGAAATTCCCAACCGCCTAACCGAAAAGAGAGGTCTCGTTTTCGACAGCCGCGTGTTCAGCGATCTAACCAAAGTGCCGCCAGTTCTAGCTACAGACAGCGCAGCCGAGCAGATGCAACACATGGCCGTGTTGCGCGACTTTTTGATTCCGGATCCGGAAACTCAGAAATAGAACGGAAAACCCATCTCAGCAAAGGCCTTTTTGTCTTCACCAAGGTATTTTTCTCCGAGGGCGTCGAATCCTTTTTTCGCTTTAAAATCAGTTAAGAATCGGTTCACGTCGGTTCGCAGCGCATCGTTCCCTTTCCGGACTCCGATCGCCCAGTTTTCCTTTTGAAATGGCTCGAGAATCGCCTTCGTCGTGTCCGGGTTCTTCTTGTAGTATTGGAAGATCGACATCTGGTCGTAAATGAACGCGTCGGCTTTGCCCTGCGTCACCTCGAGGACGCCGGTGCCGTCGGTGTCAAAGACGAGCACCTTCGCGTTCTTGAAATGGTTCGTCGCGTAAATATGACTGGTCGTGCCCTTTTTCACCGCGACCGTCCGCCCCGGCAAATCCAAATCGGCCACGCCATTAATTCCGGAGTTTTTGCCCGCGAGAATCGAAACCCCGGTGCTCAGATAGGGGTCGGAAAAATCGATCGACTTGCTGCGCTCCTCCGTCCGGGTCATCGAGGAAATAATCAGGTCTATCTTGCCAGTTTTGAGCGAGGGAATAAGAGCGTCGAACGGCATGTCCTCGATCTTGATTTCGCGCCCGAGAAATTTTGCCATCGCTTGTGCCATTTCCACGCTCACCCCGCTCGGCTCACCTGTCGCAGTCTTCATTTCAAATGGGGGAAAATTCAATTCCATGCCGATGATCATCGGTTTGGCGGAATCGGAGACGCCGGGCTTTTGGGAACAGGATGCGACAGCGAAGCAGGCGGCAAGAATGAGCAGGAAGTTTTTCACAGGTGTAAGATAGATGAATTAGGAAATCAGGAAATCAGGATTTTACAGAATATCGTTTTCTGATTTTTCCTTCCTCGCTTCTTAATTTCCTGATTCAGTCACGTCTATGTCGGAACTGTTGCGCGTGAAGGATTTGCACATTGCCTTCGGAGGACGCGAGGTGGTGCGCGGCGTCTCTTTTTCAATCGGAAAAGGAGAGACCCTCGCTGTGGTGGGCGAGAGCGGTAGCGGAAAAAGTGTGACGGCCCTAGCTCTGACCCGACTGCTCCCGGAACCGCCCGTATCCTATCCGGCGGGAGAGATTTTTCTCGCTGGCCGTGACGTTTTGAAAATGGCCCCTGCGGAATTGCGGGCGATCCGCGGACGGAAGGTCGCCTATGTTTTCCAGGAACCGTCCACCTCGCTGAATCCGGTGAGGAGCATTCGTTCGCAGCTAGCGGAAATGCTGCGACTGCACCGCCCGGACGTTTCCGATCTGCGTGGCGAGATCACGCATTGGCTGGAGACGGTGGGCATCGTGAATGCGGCCAGCCGGTTAGAGGCGCGGCCTTTTCAACTCAGTGGTGGAATGCAGCAGCGGGTGATGATTGCCATGGCCTTGTGCGCCCGCCCGGAACTGCTCGTGGCGGACGAGCCAACGACTGCTCTGGATGTGACCACTCAAGCGCAAGTCATCGGACTGCTACGGAAACTGAAGTCGGAACTCGGCATGTCGATTCTCATGATCACGCATAATTTTGGATTGGTGAGAGGTTTGGCCGATCGGGTGGTCGTGATGTATCGGGGCGAAATCGTGGAGGAAGGCGAAACGGAGCGAGTCATCCGCGAACCACGCCACGCCTACACCAAAGCGTTGATCGCCTGCATTCCAAAACTCGGAGCCGGTTTGCGCAGGCTGCCGGTGATCGGCGATTTTGCCGGGCGCTCCTAACCTTGCGAAGCCCGCAGATAATGGCGGGAGAGCGCGACGTATTTTACGGCCCACTCCTTAATTCCGCTTCGCTCCGCGGGCGAAAGCGACTTCACCACTTTCGCGGGATTTCCTAACACGAGCGAACCCGGTGGCACGAGCGTCTTCCCGGTGACCAAAGCCCCGGCGCCAATGATGCTTTGTTCGCCGATGACAGCTCCGTCGAGGACGATCGCGCCCATGCCCACGAGAACTTCATCGCCGATCGTGCAGGCGTGCAAAATGGCCGAGTGCCCGACGGTCACACTAGCACCGACGAGGCAAGGATAGTCGTCAGCGAGGTGCACCACAGCGTTGTCCTGCACGTTCGAGCCCGGGCCGATCACGATGCGGTTGATGTCGCCGCGGAGGACGGCTCCAAACCAGATGCTCGCATTTTCGCCGAGCTCGACCGCGCCAATGACGGTGGCGTTTGGAGCGATGAAAACGCCCGGTGAAATGACAGGGGCGGTTTGGAGGAAGGTCTGAAGTCGGGTAGGTAGGTCCATGGTTCAGCGGGTGGCGATCTGGATGAGCAAATCGCGGTTGCGCGCATCGCGTGGGTCGAGCGCGACGGCTTTTTCGAGCGCAGCGCGAGCGGTTTCCAGTTCGCCGAGTTGAATCAGCACATGGCCGAGATTTCCCCAAGCGGCGGAGATTTCCGGATAGACCTCGGTGGCCTTTTCGGCGGCGAGCCGGGCATCCTCCCATTTCCCCTGCTCGCCAAGGCACCAAGTCAATTCGAGCCAAGCCTCGCCGTTGAGGGGATTTTCATCGAGCACATCGAGGAAGGCGGCAGACGCTTCCTCCCAGCGTTTGAGCATGCGGAGGGCGAGTCCACGGACAACACCGGCAAGCAGCGAGTGCGGCCCGGCGATCTTACGGAAATTATCGGCTCGGCTGGCGAGACGGGCGATCTCGCGCTCGATTTCGGCGACGCGAGTCTCGTCCCCGGCCTGATGGGCCGCATCACCTTCCTGGTCGAGCGTGAAAAGGTAGTTGCCCATTTCGCGCAGTTTTTCGTCATAATCACTCGGCGTGGGTTCGGTGCGAAACATCGGTTCTTCTTCTAATCGCAAAGAGCAGACTTGCAAAGGGGAAGAACGTCCACAAACATACAGACTTGAAGGCAACCGGCCCCTCCCCGACTAACGCAACCGGGATTCAAACCCACTGTTCGGCATCCCCCTCTTCCTGATGCCACCCAACCTCTTGCCCCAGCCGAGTTCGAGTCGGACGCTCCTGAAAAAAATTGGCCTGATCCTTGCCCTAGCGATTGTTTACGGAGCGCTCGGAAAGATGATGCTTTTGTCCGCGTCGCTGAATAGTTTCTTCAGCGGATTCTGGCCTTCGGCTGGAGTGGCGATTGCTGCACTTTACCTTTTTGGCCTGGAATTGTGGCCGGGGGTCCTGCTTGGGGCGCTCTTGGTGAATTTGTTTTCAACTGTGGATTGGAAGGTGATCCTAGCGACTGCTTTGGCGAGCACTTTGGAAGCGTGGCTAGGGGCCTGGTGGTTGCGGAGAAGCCGGGATTTCAGCCCGAAAATCAACAAGCTGAGCGACGCCACTCAACTGATTCTTTTCGCTGGAGTGCTGGCGAGCCTTTGCAGCGCACTGATCGGCACTAGTGCGATGGCGCTACAGGGAATGATCCGACCCCACGACCTCTTCGGTTCATTTGCGCTTTGGTGGGCGGGAAATGTTCTGGGAATCCTCGTCACAACACCGGTGATTCTATCGTGGACCCAACCGGGGCATAAGGAGTTTTCCCTCTCGAAAATTCTGGAATGCGCCGGGCTTTTTCTTGTCGGGGCATTTCTTTGTTGGATGATTTTTTGCACTCCAGAGGTGGACAACTATTTCCTCCCCATGCCGTTTGTGATTTATTTCCTGATCACGTGGGTGGCGCTACGATTCGACCAACGCGTGGCGACTACGTTCGTGCTCATGGTGACGGCATTGACCATCTGGGGCACTCTCCGCGGCTTTGGCGCGTTCGGAGCGACGCCGGACTATCATTTTTGGGACGGGGCGCAACGCGCGCAGATGTTCATTTTGCTCTGTTCGGTGGCGAGTATGCTAGTTGCTGCGACGACCACCAATCTGTTTGAGCGGAGCCGCCGTCTGGAAAATTCCGAGCGCCGCTACCGGCAGCTTTTCAACAACGGGCCCGACCCACTTTGGATTTACAACCCTGAAACGCAGCGCATCCTCGCTGCGAACGAATGCGCGATCTCGCGTCTCGGCTATGCGCGAGAGGAATTTCTCAAACTCCGCGTGTCGGATCTGCTCCCGGACGAGGAGGCGTTTCTCGGTGGAATTCAGCCCGTCTCTGGGTCGCAGCCGATTGAATTAGGCATTGGCTTCGTGCGAAAGAAAGACGGGGGCACGCTCCAGGTCCGGCTGACTGTGCGGCCGGCAGATTTTTTCGGAGAAGCAGCCGTTCAAATTCTCGCGCAGGACATCAGCGAGCAAGTCCGCGCGGAGGATGACCTCCGTAAATCGGAGCAAAAGCTGAACCTCCATATTCAGCAAACCGCCCTCGGCGTAATTGAGTGGAACGAGAATTTCGAGATCGTCGAATGGAACCCAGCGGCGGAGCGGATTTTTGGATTTTCCAAGGAGGAGGCGAGCGGCAAGACGGGCCTAGACTTGATCGTTCCCGAGGACGTTCGCGAAACCGTGGCAGCGGTCTGGAAAAACATTACCAGCACGCTGGAGCCCGTTCGCAGCCTAAATGCGAATATCACCAAAGGCGGTGACCGGATTATCTGCGAGTGGTTCAACACTCCGCTGGCCGACGAGAATGGCCGGATCGTCGGCGCTGCTTCACTCGTTCAGGATGTGACCGTGCGCGAGTCGATTAAGGAATCGATCCGCGAATCGGAGGAAAAGTTCCGCTCCGTCATCGAGTCCTCACCGATGGGGATTCAGATTTACGAAATCAGGAACACGGAGGATCTCGTCCTGATCGGCGCCAACCCAGCTGCACAGGATTTCATGGGAATCAAAAACGAGGACGTCCTCGGCAAGACAATTGAGGAGGCGTTTCCCGGAATTGCTGGCACGGCCATCCCGAAAATGTATCGCCGGGCCGCCATCGACGGCAAAGCCTCGTGGACCGATCAAGTGATTTACGATGGCACGATGCTCCAGGCAGCCTACGAGGTGAACGCGTTCCAAACCGTCCCCGGTAAAATGGTGGCCATGTTTTTAGATGTGACCGAGCGGCGCCGAACCGAGCAGGCTCTCCGCTTGCGGGACAAAGCGATGGAAGCTATCAGCCAAGGCATCGTCATCATGTCGCGCCAAGCCGACGGCACGCTTCCAATCAGCTACGCGAACCCCGCTTTCGAAAGAATCACCAACTACCCGCTCGATCAAATCGTCGGACAGACGTGGCGGAAGCTTACGGGACCGGAGAGCGAAATGAGCGAAGTGGAAGCCATCGAGAAAGCGATCATTCGCGAGCAACCAGTTTCAGTAGAAATGCGGAGCTACCGTCACGACGGCACCACCTTCCAGAGCTCGATTAGCATTTCCCCAATCGTCGATAACGACGGACAGGTCTCGCATTACGTTGGTGTTTACACCGACGTCACCAGTATCAAAAAACTGGAAACCCAGTTCCGCCAGTCGCAAAAAATGGACGCCATCGGGCGTCTCGCCGGCGGGGTGGCACACGACTTCAACAACCTCCTTACCGCAATCATCGGTTACAATGATATCAATCTGAGCATGATCGAACGCGACACCGTGCTTAGCCGCAACTCCGCTGAGATCCAGAAAGCCGCCGAGCGTGCCGCCGCCCTGACCGGCCAGATGCTAGCCTTTAGCCGCCAGCAAAATCTCCAGCCAACTCGTGTGCCCCTTAACAAATCGATCGGAGGAATGCATCAACTGCTCGTGCGCCTGATTGGCGAAACGATCGAGATCCGAACGCTGCTCGACGACAGCCTAGCCGACATTAAGGCCGGCTCCAGCCAGATCGAACAGGTTATCCTTAACATGGCCATCAACGCCCGCGACGCCATGCCGGGTGGTGGCGTGCTCTCCATCCGCACACTCAATGTCACCGTCGGCCCCGACCTCGTGGCCGACATCCCCGGCATCACTCCCGGCGACTACGTATTGCTCTCGATTAGCGACAACGGCACCGGCATGGACGATCACACCAAGGAGCATTTGTTCGAACCCTTCTTCACCACCAAGGAAAAGGGCAAGGGCACCGGTCTAGGCCTTGCCACGTGTTACGGTATCATCACACAGAGCGCCGGATTCGTCGCCGTCCATTCCAAGGTAGGCCGGGGCACAACCTTTGACATTTACTTCCCAAAAATGATCTCGGATACCAGTCGCGAGACCAATCGGATCGTCGAAGCCAAGGTGCAGGGAGGTAAGGAAACTTTGTTAGTAGTCGAAGATGATCCCGCAGTCCGACCACTGACAACTAACATTCTGCGCTCGCTTGGTTACACCGTGTTGGAGGCAGGCAACGGCCTCGAGGCGCAGGAATGCCTCCGGAATATCAACGGCACAAAAATCGACCTTCTCCTGACCGATGTGGTCATGCCCAAGATGGGAGGAAAAGAACTCGCCGACTGGATGAAAACCACCTACCCGGAAACGAAAATTCTTTTTGCCTCAGGATACTTGGAAAACATGCTCAGCCGCGAAGATATCGGCGACGACGAGGCATTCTTCCTGCGGAAACCTTTCACTGCCCGCACTCTCGCCCGCAAAGTCCGATCTGTGCTCGATCATCCTGCCGGTGTTTTTAGCGAAAGCTAAGTTCCCCGCTCAAACCGGCCCCGGAGTCGTGTGCTCGCGCTCCCGGAGTTTGAAAATCACCGGTAGACCCTCGTAAGCCGTCTGGCCGCGAATCTGGCCCTCGAGATATTTTTCGTAGGTCTGCGTAAGCGCATCCGGCCGATTCACAAACAGCAGGAAACGCGGCACCGGCACGAGGTCGCGCCGCTGGTCGTCGATTCGCGTCGCGTAGTAAATTTTTAAACGCCGATTGCCCACCACGGGCGGCGGATGCGCGGTCAGGGCCTGCTTGAGCAGGCGGTTGAGCGGCCCGGTGGCGAGTTGGCTGTGCGACTGTGTGACCACCCGTTCAATGCATTTGAAGAGATCGTCCATCCGCTGCCCAGTCTTCGCCGAGACCAGCGCGCGAGGGGCATGTTCGAGGAAGAATAACTCGGTGCCTAACATTTTCAAATAGTCCCGCCGCGCATCCTTGCCCGCATCATCTAACAAGTCCGATTTATTAATTACTACGATGCACGGTTTCTCCGCTTTTTGAATCAAGCCCGCGATTTTCTTGTCCTGCGCGGTTAGTCCGGCGGAAGCGTCTAACACCAGCACGCAGAGATCGGCGCGGCGAATGGTTTTCTCCGAGCGCATCACGGAAAATATTTCCACCGAGGTGTCCTGTTTCGAGCGGTGCCGAATGCCGGCCGTATCGATCAGTAGATAGTCTTTTTCGCCGGTGCGATAAGGAATATCCACGGCGTCGCGTGTGGTGCCAGAGACATCACTAACAATGGTCCGCTGATCCTGCAGGATCGCGTTAATGAGCGACGATTTGCCCACGTTGGGACGACCGACCAGAGCGATCTTGATCGGTTTTGGTCCACTCACATTTTCTTCCTCCGAAGCCTCCGGGAGCAATGCCTCGATGCGTTGGATGACAGGACTAATGCCGCGGTTGTGCTCCGCGCTGACTGGAAAAACGATGAACCCTAACCGAGCGAACGCGTCCTCAAGACCCTCGTGTTTGGCGTGGTCCACTTTATTAGCTAGAAGCAATACTGGCTTGTCCGCGCGGCGGAGAATTCTCGCCAGTTCTTGGTCGGCCGGGGTGAACCCGGCGGTCGCGTCCACCACAAAAAGAATCACCCCGGCGGTCGCCATCGCGATATCGGCCTCAACGCGCACGGCCTCATCAAAATTATCGTTGGTCGTAGCGATGATTCCACCGGTGTCGATGATTTCGAAAGGCCGGGAGCCGAGTTTGCAAACCGCGTTGAGTCGGTCGCGGGTCACGCCCGGTTGGTCATGCACAATGGCGATGCGCCGTCCGGCGAGGCGGTTAAAAAGGGCCGATTTTCCGACGTTAGGGCGGCCGACGATGGCGACAAGTGCGTTCATTTCTCCGCAGGGTGAGTCATTTGTTGCAACCCGTCGAGGATGTATCCAACGCCGGAGATGAGGGTGAAAGCGCCCGCCACGCTGATCGGGATCAGGTGATGGGGCAATTGCAGCATCGTCCAGCCAATCGCGATCATTTGCAGGGCGGTGGTAATTTTACCGAAAAGGCTTGCGCGAATCTTCACACTGCCGTTGACGTGATGCAGCAGCAGGCTGCCGGTGACGATGACCACGTCGCGCGCAATCACGAGCACGATGAACCAAATCGGCAAACGGTAAACCCAGTTCGCGAGTGCCAATGTTAGCAAGGCGGCGATGAGCAGGCCTTTGTCCGCGATCGGATCGAGAATCATGCCGAGCCGGCTTTTCTGATTGTAGCGGCGCGCGACATAGCCATCGATCCCATCGCTCAACGAGGCGAAAAGGAAAACACTGATGGCTGCATAGCGCAGCCACTCCATTCGCTCACCTTCCGCCACACTCTGGCCGTAATAACAGGCAAAGGTGACAAAGACTGGAATGAGGAAAATCCGTGCCAGCGTGATCTTGCTAGCCGTGGTGATCATGGCGCGGTGATTTCACGAACGAAAACATTAACCTGCCCCTGGGCATCGCGCCGGATCGCGGTGATCTGGAAAGGTCGGCTGTTGTCGCGGTTGAGTTGCGCACCTGGCTTGGGCAAGGGCTGGCCCTCGGGGAACTCGACAATCACCCGGGTCTGCCCTTGGGCCGCGCTGCCGAGGCCGAGAGCACTGGCGATCCGGTTGCTCGATCTCATCACCGCGCGGTTGCCATCAACTGCCCGAACCACGAAATCGCCTTGCAGATAGGTGGTGGATTTGGGTCCACCCGTTTTGGCGAGCGACTCCAGTTCGGGCATGCCAAGCAAACGTCCGCGGGGCATCTGCCCTGGGCGATAGACGGGCCAGGTCGGCGCCGCTTTGGGCGTGGGTGCAGCCGAGGAAATGATCACCGGTTTGGCGGTGGGCGCGGGTGTTACAACAGCGAGAGGCGATTCCGCGGGCGTGGGAGAATTAACTGGCAGCGCCGCTAGAACCAACGGGGTCGCGGTGGGCCGCGCTAAAGCCGGCGTATTCTTCGGAATCGGCGGCGGCGTCCCGCTCAAAGGCAAGGCGCGAGCGACGCGGATAACCGATTGATCCGGCGTCGGACCGCTCCGCGCTAGTACTAGCGGTTGCCCATTCTCCTTCGCTGGGGTGGGCGTCTTGGCGGCGGTTTTAGCTAGATCGCCGTCCAGATTAGGCTCAAGAATCGGAAGCATCGCGGCCATGTTCGGCATCGTCGGCGGATCGAGTCGAACCTCCCGTCCGTCACCGAGTCCGTAGGTATCGTAGTTTAGCGGAACGATCGTGACTTGCAGGATTCCGTTCGGCCAACGTTCAACGTGGAGCACCGCCGACAGATCGTAAGTCCGCTCCAGTTTGATCTCCACTCCGGGTTGGAGCATTTGCCGAAGTTCCTCGTCATAATTCGCATCCGCAGGGTAGAGCTGCTCGATGAGCAATTTGGGATTATCTAACGAACGCGCGAGCGCCACATAGCCCGAGGTAATTAGGTCCGACTTGTTTAGCGCCCGCACTTTGATGACGGAGAATCGGCCCATCAAGTAGGGCACTTGGAGATCCTTCACGCTGTAATTGCCAATGTAAGCGCGAAGCAATTCAAGGTTCAGTTGGCCGAGTTCGAGATCGGTTTTTTCGGAGAATAATTTGACCAGGGCATTCGCATCGTGGAAGCGCCCGTTCGGCGCCTGAGTCGGCTCGAAGCGTTTCGGCGGATCGATCTTTTTCAACTTCCGCAGGATGCCGTAGCTACGGGCACTTTCCGGATGCTGGAAGATGTAGAAACTGCCAATCCAACAGAAAAAAACCACGCCAATAAGCAGGAGCAGGAACACCGTCCAAGCGAACAAATTATCCCGCCGACCTTTTTTCGCGCGACTACGCCGCTCCGAGAGCAACTCGACATCGACCATTGCCCCGGGACCCGTGACGTTTCTGGGCGACCGCTTCACGTTCCCAGCACGGCTGCGTCCGGCTCGAACGACGTCCCGCACCCGCAGCTCCGGGCCGCGTTTGGATTGACAATCCGGAAGCCTGATCCTGCGAGATCGTCCACGTAATCCAGCGTCGCCCCGGCCAGCATCCGCGCCGCCTCTGCCTCGACAAAAATTCGCATCCCATCGCGCTCCGATGTCTCATCGCCCGCTGCCATGGAGCCGAGATTCATGTCGTATTGCAGCCCCGCGCAACCGCCTTTGCTGATGCCAATGCGCAGTCCGCTCCCCTCGCCCAAGCCTTTTTCGGCCAGAAGTGAGCGGAGTTCGGCTGCCGCTTTTTCCGTGATCGTCATCATGGGGTAAAGTAGCGGAGAATCGGGAAACTGGAAACCGGAAACTTGAAGGGTGGGTCGCGGTGCAACTGCTTTTCCCGCAGGTTTCAGGTTTCAACTTTCCGGATTTCTCTTAAACTTCCGGTTCCATGGGAAACATCCGCCTTCTCCCCGAGAACGTCGCCAACCAAGTCGCGGCGGGCGAAGTCGTGGAGCGCCCCGCTTCGGTGATCAAGGAGTTGGTCGAAAACAGCCTCGACGCGGGCGCGAAACGAATCGAAGTCCTTATTCGGCGCGGCGGCAATTCCCAGATCAAGGTCGTCGATGATGGCATCGGGATGGATCGCGACGACGCCCTGCTCTGCCTCGAACGCCACGCCACGAGCAAAATCCGTAGTGGCGCCGACCTCGCCGCCATTGCCACGCTCGGCTTTCGTGGCGAGGCCCTCCCGAGTATCGCCAGCGTTTCGCGTTTCCGGCTCAGCACCCGAACCCGCGAAGCCGATGAGGGCACGGAAATACTCATCTCCGGCGGGAAAATCGAGGCGGTTCGCGCCGGGGGCGATGCTCCGGGCACCCAGATCGAAGTGCGGTCTCTCTTTTACAACCTGCCCGCTCGGCGAAAATTCCTTCGCACAGAAAACACCGAGGCGAGTCACATCGAGCATCAACTCCACCTTCAGGCGATCGGGCATCCGGGCGTAGCTTTTACCTATCTGCGCGACGACCGAACGGTTTTCCAGCTTCCGCCCGGCGCGAATCTGACCGAACGATTGCGCGATCTTTACGGCGGCGCCTTTGTCGATCAACTCGTGGAGATGCCTCCAATCGAGGACGGCGGGCTGCGCATTTGGGGCCTAATCGGCAAACCGGGCATTAGCCGTTCGAATCGCAGCCAGCAAATTAGTTTCGTCAACGGACGTGCGGTGGAAAACAGCAGCGTCAACTACGGCCTGCGCGAGGGTTATCACACGGCCCTGATGCGAGGTCAGCACCCGATCACGTTTCTCTTTCTCGAAATGGACCCCGCCGCCGTGGACGTGAACGTCCATCCATCCAAACGCGAGGTCCGTTTCCGCGATCCGGGGTTAGTCCGGGAGATCCTCGCCCGCGCCGTTCGAGAGACGCTGGAAACCACCCGCAACGAGTGGAGCGGTCGATTGCAGCCTAGTCCCGCAAGTTTTTTCCCGACGGGAGGCATCACCACCCAGCGCGAAGAACCCGCGACGTCTCAAAAAAGTGTGGACGCTTTTTCCGACGATCTGCCGACCCAGACGGAGGCCATCGGCACCATTCCGATCGTCGCGAGTCACTTTCCGAACCGGGCGGACGTTTTTCCAGTCGTGGCTGCCACCGCTCCGGCGCGCACAACCTCGGCTTCTCCAGTGGTCGCCCCTCCCCCGGAATTCAAAATCCTCGGCGTCCTCGGCAAGCTTTACATCCTGCTCGAAAATGACGACGGCCTCGTGTTAGTCGATCAACACGCTGCCCACGAGCGGATTCTTTTTGAGCAACTCCAACGCAGCATGGAGACGCGCGGCGTGGCTTCTCAGCGCCTGCTTTTACCCCTTACGCTTTCCGTTCCTCCGCGAGATCACGTCTGGCTTTCGCAAAATCTCACGACCCTGCAACGGATGGGCATCGGCATAGAACTTTTTGGCGATGGAGTCGGAGATGCCACTTACAAGATCGATGCGCTACCCGGTTTTGTAAAAACGAGCGACCCACTTAGTCTCATCCGGCGATTGATTGATGATCTACGCGCAGCCACCAGCCAGAGCAGCAACTTGCGTTTGGGCGAAGACGTGATCGCCAAAACCGTTTGCCGTCACGCGGTAAAGGCGAACGATGTGCTCCATCGCGAGGAGCAGGTGCAACTCATCCGCGATTTGCTTGCCTGCGACCTACCTTACTGCTGCCCGCACGGCCGGCCGACGCTCATCCAACTCAGTTACGGCGATCTGGAAAAAAAATTCGGGCGGAAAATGTAGGAGAGTCTTTTACAGCCGCCCCTCATCGAGTTCAATTAGGTCGAAATAGGTTTTTACGTCCGTGCGTTTTTCGGCTTTCGCTTGCTTGAGCGTAAATTTAAACCGCGCCCGCTTCTCCGCTGTGTCGGGCTGACGAGCCATCATCTCGCCGTTCCATGCCTCGATCTGCTCGGGGCTGTGCCGCACGGCGTGAGCCTGGATCCACGCCGCGACCGTGGCGTCATCCGCGGAATCCGCCGCCACTTTTTCAAAAGCCTCGGGATCGACTTGAAGAAATTCGAGGAGCGATTTGTCGAAGCCGGTCGTTTTGTAATTGTAGCCAACGAGTTGGCCGAGGTGATGCAGCCGGGCCTTGTCGATCAGGCGCGGGAGATGGACATAACCAAGAAGGCGGTCGTAGGGGCTGCGTGGGACTTTTTTCGGCATGGTTCAGTTCAGGCCCAGTTCACTTTGTGGGTCGGCTTTTTTGAATACCCCGCGCGGCGCGGGCGGCTTGGGCAGCAGGTTAGGTTCCTCCACTTCGTTCTCGCCGATGTGGAGCTCGCCCTCAAATTCCCCGCCGCGCTCGATGTTAATCCCTTTGGCAAAAATCGTGCCGATCATCCGTCCCGATTTGGCGATATGCACCGTGCCCGAAGCGAGGATGCGACCGGACATTTCGCCCTCAAGAAACACTTCGCGGGCTCGGATCGGGCGGACAAATTCAGTCGCAGATTTCTTCAACACACGCAGGGTGTCGGTCTCGATGCCTCCGGTCAGGCGGCCCTTGTATTTGACGCAAATTTCCCCAGTGCAGATCAGGTGGCCGCGCATTGTGCCGCGCAATTCGGCACCACCGCAGACGGCCCGGGCGCTGTTCAGGTCGCCTTTCGGCAGGACGAGGACATGACCGGCGGTCTGGATAGCGCGGCTGAAGCTGTTTTCGATTTTGAAATCCTGCAGATCAATATAAGCGCCGCAACTCTTGCAGGAGCTTGAACTGGCGGTGCGAACGACTTCTTGCCGGGTGCCACACTCGAAACAAGCGATGACCTTCGGCGAGTTGTCGCGGAAAATACCGGTGATTTTCTGCCAGAGACCCGGCCCCTCGTCATCGGTGGCGGCTTCATGAGCCTTTTGGTTGAGCAGACCGATTTCAAAATGCTGGGCACAGGCGCGGCAATAGGTCGATTGCACGAGGGCAGGCTCGAGCTGGTGCGCGCCACAATGCGGACACTGCACACTGACCCGGGCGACTACGGTCGGCTTGGCCACCGTCGCGGGTTAGCGCCCGAGGATGGACGCGATCTTCGAGGTGGCCGAAGCGGGCTCCTCGCCAACCGGAGCGGCTGCACGTGGAATCTGGGTTTTACTGGCGTTGACCTCGGATTTGCCGACAAAAGTCGCACCTTCCTCGATGATTAATCGGGCGGCTTTGAGGTCGCCAATCAGTTGGGCGCGAGATTTTAGCTCACATTTTTCGGCCACGGTGATGTTGCCGTGGACTTTGCCGTAAACGGTGACGGATTTGGTTTTGATTTCGCCGCGGACATCCGCGTTTTCGCCAAGGGTGAGGGTGCCTTCGGAGGTGATTTCGCCCTCGACTTTGCCGTCGATCGAGAGATCGGAAGTGAATTTGATCGAACCCTTAATCTCGACGTCGGCAGAAAGGGAATTTTTGATGTTACTGGAATCGGCCATGGTGGTGTGGTGGTGGTGGATACTGCGGTGGTTGGGAATCGCGGCCGGATTACCGGGGTAGGCCAGCGCGACGAATTGCAACTATGGCAGGAGCTAAAATAGTGTCAACGTCCCGGGCAGAAATCCTCGCTTATTCGCTCGTCAACGCCATTGTCGGGCTGAGCGCCGCAGCCTTCAGCGCCGGATAAAGACCCGCCGCCAGACCGATCGCACCTGCGCTCAACACTCCAAACACAACAATACCCCAACTCAGCACCGGGGCGTTATCGGGCGGCGACACCGTCTCAAGGGCGCGTAGAAGCAGGATCGAACCGCCGATCCCCAGCAAACCACCCAGCAGCGCGATCAGAACGGATTCGATCAGCACCTGCCGAAAAATGTCTGAGCCGGAAGCTCCCAGCGCACGTCGCACCCCGATTTCCCTTGTCCGGTCAGTGATGCTGGCCAGCATGATGTTAACCACTCCCAGTCCACCGACCAGCAGGCTGATGCCAGCAATGACGTAACCCGTAATGCGAGTAGAGCGGATTTCTTTCTCAACCTCGGCGAAATCCGCATCTGGCGGCTGAATTTCAAAATCCTCAATTCCGCCGTGCTCCTTGAGGAGGACGCGCCGGGCTTCGGCAATGACGGTCACCTTGGCGTTGGGATCGGAAAATCCAGCCTGGATTTCGCTGATGTTTAAGAGCGGGCCCACGTCGATGCCGTCCGCTCCTACGTTGGCAGAGTTAAAAGTGGCCTGGGCTGTGGTAATGGGGATGACCACCATGTTGTTTTTTCCCCAGAATGGATCCCAGTGGGAACGACGGCTGCCGGATCGGAGATTTTTTCGCCGCTTATCCTGTTCCCCCGCAACACCGCTGGCAATTTTTCGCTTGGCCGATTCTGAAAGATGCTCCGGCAGCACGCCCACGATACGAAACATCACCCCGCGAATGACAACCGTTTTTCCCACCGCCTCGCCTTCCGGATCGTCGAACAATTCCTTCGCGACCGTCCCTCCTAACACGCAGACGCGGGCCGATTCGCTAACATCCAAGGCGGAAAGAAAACGACCCGCCGCTGGGGGCAGGTAACGTTCCATCAAGGCGACCGCCGGGGTGCCTGCAACCACGCGAGGAGTGGAGAGGCGATTCCCCACAGTGACTTTTTCCCGATCGTAAGTGACGTTTGGCGACACCCAGGCCAGACCGGGCATTTCCTGAAGCAATCTGGCAGCGTCATCCCGCACCAGTCCGCGGCTGAACTGGCCCGCCGCCGATGCGCCAGCGCGGTTTTGCGCGGAGCGGATGACTATTTTCGTAAGGCTACCGCTTTGCAGCGTGGCCTCGCGTTTACCCCGAGCTACGCCTTCGTTCAGGGCAACCATGCCAACCAGCGCGGAGACGCTCATGATAATGCCGATCATGGTCAGCAAGGTGCGAAACCAGTGAGTGAAAATCTCCTCGCGGCCCTCATTCCAAGCGATCTGCCAAGGAGTGATCATTCGTAGCGCAACGCCTCCATTGGCGACATCTCCGCACCGCGCATCGCGGGGTAGATACCCGCCAGCACGCCAGTAACGAGCGCGGATCCAAAACTCCAAAGCCACGCTGCCGGAACAATGACCGGCACCGCCTTGCTCACCGCTGCCACTTTGAAAAAGGCCACCAAGCACCAGCCCGTCACGAGACCGAGCATGCCACCAAGCAAGGCTAGGACTACCGCCTCGAGCAGAATTTGCATAAAGATATCGCTGCGATGCGCGCCAATCGCTCGGCGGACACCAATTTCCCGAATCCGCTGCTTGATCGCAGCTAACATGACATTCGTTACCCCGATCCCTCCAACTAACAAACTGACTCCGGCAATCACGCTCCCGCTCACTCGCACCGCGGTGATCCGCGATTCGACCGCGTCGGAATAGTCCTGCAGGGTATCGAATCCGAAATCTTCGACGTCGCGATGATTGCGCAAAACGATTTCCTTGAGCTGGAGAACCGATTTCTCCAGAAAGTCGGGGTGGCTCACTGTGGCGATGATGCTATTGAACTTTCGCACCGGTGCAGCGTCGCCCTTCGCGTTGACTTTTCCCTCCTCGAAGATCTCAAACGCCGTGGTGTAAGGAAGGATGACCTCTTCGTTCAGCCACTGCGCCACGCTGGGCTGAAGCGTACCGACGATTTCGAAAAGTGTGCCATCGAGAAAAATCTTCCGGCCTAGGGCCGTCTCCGGAGAAAGCCCGAGCATCGCGACGATCCCGCTGCCGACCACGCAGACTGGATGCGCACGCTCGATATCGAGCGGCGCGAGGAAACGACCGGTGGCTAGTTTTTGTTTCATGATCGCGTGATAATCCGATCCGGCCGCCGTAAAGCGCCCCTCGTCGAGCGTGAGATTTTGGAAAGAAATCGCGGGGCCAGGCCGCAGACGATGCGCCGGTGAAACGAGCGCCACGAGATCCCCGCGCAGAGAATCGACGTCCCGAATCGTCAACCCCGGGCTGATCTCCGGGAGGGCGTCCTGCTCCGGCGGCACGGGCGCATCGCGAATCGTGAACCTCTCAACGCCGCCGAACGCCTGCAAAAACAACCGCTCCTGGCGGGCGATCCCCTCAGTTAGGGCGAGCGTCGCGAGCAGTGAACCCGCACCTAGAACAATCGCTAGCATGGCGATGGTGGAGCGCAGCCGGTGGGCGAGAATTTCGCGAAGCCCCTGGCTGAGTCCGACGACGATGTTCATGTTAGGTGGTTTGCTGGGAGTCCGGCCGTGATTTTTTAAACTTAGGCTCACACAGAGGTTCGCCCTCCCGGTTCACGATTTTGGAGACGGCTTGGTTAGTAAGACCTTCGTGCCTTCGTCCACCCCCGAGGTGATCTCGGCAAAGGAATTGTTTGTTAGACCCACGGTCACCGGCTTCTCGACCGCTGCGCCGGTTTTCCTCTCAATATAGACGACTTTTTCCCCCGCGCGATTTTCGAAAATCGCGCCGATCGGCAATGCCGGCACCTGCTCGGCCTTCTTGGTCGGGATGGTAACTTTCGCGGTCATTCCAGGTCGCAACCGCGGGCTAGGATTTTCGATTTTGAGCGTGACGACATAGCCCTTGATGTTGTTAACAATCGTGGCCATCGGGGCAATCGTGAGAATTTTCCCGTTCATTTCAATTGGGCCGAGCGAATCAACCTTAAAGGAGAATGGAATGCCGACGTTGAGCTTGGCCACATCGACTTGGTTGACGTGAGCGGTAATGATCAAATCGCCGAGGTTAGCAACGCTCATTAGGACGGTGCCAGAATTGACGCTGGCCGCTCCGACGACGACCTGGTTTTCGACGACAGGCAGTGAGAGCACGGTGCCTTCGAGCGGGGCCATAATTTTCGATTTCTCGATCCGACTATTAATTGTGTCAAGTTGCTGGCGGGTTTTTTTCAACCCTTGCTCCGCGACGTCGCGCACGGTCCGGCCATCGCGATATTCCTGCTCGGTGATGATGCGGGTTTTGAGGAGCTTCTCCTGGCGCAGAAGATCGCGGTCGGCTTTTTCGAGTTGCAACTCGGCGATGGCGATCTCGGTCTCAGCGGCGGATTTTTCGGTGAGCAACTCGCTGTTGTCGAGATCGACGAGGAGTTGGCCTCGAGTCACGGAGTCGCTTTCCTTGACGTAGATTTTCAAGATGCGCGCACTGATTTCCGGTTTGACCTCGACGAGGATCTCGGGCTTGACGTCACCCGCGACTTCGACGGATTCCACGATGGTTTCACGGGTGACATCGGCGGTGGCGACGGCAGCGTCGGAATCGTTGGAATTTTGCTTTTTCAGAAGTAGCCAGCCGATAATCAGAACAAGGAGAATGACGGCGGGCAGGACGAACTTTTTCATGGACGCACTTCTATACGGGATGGAACGCGCCCGGGCAACCGCTTTGAAGAAAGCCTAGTGCAGGGAGGCGGCATCGAGTTTTTCGGCGACAGCGGCCCGGCAACCGCTGAGGCGTTTGTAGGTGGCCATTTCTTCGGGCATGGACCGCAGGGCGTGGGCAATCCGCGGCGCGAGCGCGGGTGAGGGCAAGGCGTCGAGTCGAACGTTACCGATGCGAATGCCAAAGACGATCTGCCTGTCGTCCAAACGGACCAACGCTTGCTCCTCGATGCGCAACCAGATCCGGTCGAGTGCTGCGTCGGGTTCGATCTCCAGCAGTCCGTGGCGCGGATGCTGATCCAGTTGCGGCGTGGCGGAGAGCCCCCAATTCTCGCGACCGTAAGCCGTCGCCGGGTCGAGCCGGGAGAGAAATTGATCGATCTTTGCGCCCAAGGCCGCGTTCAGACCGGGAACCGGGGCATGCACCTCGCCCAGAGGCTTCCCCATTTTTTCGGGCAAGCTCCACATCGTTGGGAAGCAAACACAACCGCCTTCGACGAGAAATTCCCCGGCGGCATTTTCGCGTAACAACACCCAGTCCGGCTCGATCACAGCACTTAGATTCTCCGCGCTAATGCCCAAATAGCGGGCAAGGCTGCTAACATCGGGTTCTCCGCATCGGTGGAGGTCGGAATGAGTCCGGAGAATGTCGCGACGTAATTCTAGCACGGTGGCGTCGCGGGTCCGGAAATAGTCGCGTCCGTCGATCACCCGCAGATTCATCGCCGGTCGGTAATCCGATTCAGGAAACAGCCGCGCCCAATCCGCGTTCATAGCGCGGGCACCGGTATCGCCTCGCAAACATCGCGCCAGCCGGGGAAATTCCACGTGTTAGGAAACCCGGCACACTGCCGCGGTTTGGCTTCGTGGACCCGGCAGTCGCGCCCTTCGAGAAAGATGCACTCGCCTTGGTCCCCCTCGCCTTTATTTAGCAGGGCCAGCCCGGTTCGATCGGGACGGACCCGGGTCCAGCGCTCGATGAATTCGCGCTCCTCTTCTTGCAGGAAATCGGCCATTCGCGTGATGTCCTCTACCGTGAGTTTGACTTGTCCGGGCCATTTGCAACAATTCGTGCAGCGCTGGCATTGATAGTAAACCGGATTCACGAGCTAACGGTGCGCGAAAATGAGGCCGTCTGCAAACTTTCCGATTTTCCGGTTGCCGGGCAGACGCTTCCCACGGCAACCTCCGCCCATGGCACGAATTCTCATCCTTGGCAGCGGCGGACGACTCGGCGCGGCGCTTTCGCAAGAATACGCCACGCGGCACACCGTCATTCCGGTCAACCGTCAATCGCTCGATTTTTCCGATCTCGATGAAATCCGGAAACACCTCATCGACCTCGATTTTGACGTGGCGATCAATTCCGCAGCGCTCACCAACGTCGATTACTGCGAGACCCATCGCGAGGAATCCTTCCGCATCAACGCCGAAGCCGTCCGAGTCATCGCCGAAGCGTGCGCGGAAAAATCGGCCCGGCTGATCCATGTTAGCACCGACTACGTTTTCTCCGGCGAGAAAGCTGGACCGCGTCTCGAAACCGACCCGGCGGAACCGATCAGCGTTTACGGCGAATCGAAACGCGCCGGGGAACTGGCTGCACTGGAAGTCTCGCCGGGCAATCTTGCCGTTCGCGTCTCTTGGGTCTTCGGTCCGCATCGGCCGAGTTTTGTGGATCAAATGCTCCGCCGCGCCGCCCAGGAACCGGTTATTTCTGCGGTGGCGGACAAATTTTCCACCCCTTCCTACACGCTCGATCTAGCCGCGATGCTAGAGCCTTACCTCGCAGGATTTCCAGTTGGAGGAATTTTGCATTTGAGCAACGGCGGCGGCTGCACTTGGCAGGAATACGCGCAACACGCGCTCGACGTAGCCCACGACATCGGCCTGCCCATGAAAGCTGCAACCGTCGATCCTATCGCGCTCGATTCGCTCACGGCCTTTGTTGCCAAACGGCCCCGCCACACCGTGCTCGCCACTACTCGCTACACCAGCGATACCAAAAAACTTCCCCGCCCGTGGCAAGATGCCGTCACTGACTACGTGAAAACTTTTGGGAAGAAGATTATTTCGTAAACGTCGAGGTAACCAGACTCTGTCTTCCACGCCTCACCGCTTCTTAGGAAATT
Organism: Chthoniobacterales bacterium; assembly: GCA_038228695.1. Classification (GTDB taxonomy): domain Bacteria; phylum Verrucomicrobiota; class Verrucomicrobiia; order Chthoniobacterales; family DASVRZ01; genus DASVRZ01. The sequence goes on along the minus strand of JBBRPA010000020.1, from coordinate 21,996 downwards.
CTTCCCTGCGGCGTAGCAAAAGGGTGGATTGCTGGTACGAGAGACATAGGGAAATCATAAAGTTTGTCCCTCTTACAGCGTCGATTTTTAAAACCGACTTTCTGAAGGTATACAACTCTGCCGATTGGCGCATTGAGTCGATTCTAAAACCAAACTGAACTACTGCCGGAAATTTACATTTTCTGATCGCCTAAGCCAGTTACGCTAGGATTAGTTTCGCAACGCATGCTTTTTGTTGAACCCCGATTTTTCCTGTTCTTCCTAATTGCCTTCGGGGTGTATTGGACGTTGCCAGGAAATACAGCCCGCAAGACTTGGATTCTGGCGTGCAGTTATTTTTTCTACGCGGCGTTTTTCATGGGAACGGAGGTTTTCACAGGCAATCCGCTACCCGCAGGCTGGTGGTTCCCGTTTATGCTGCTGGCCTCGACGGGGATGGATTATATCGTCGGTTTGAAAGTGCAGGATAACGAGAAGGATCGGGTGCGAAAAGCGTGGCTGATGGTAAGCCTCATCATCAATATTGGGGTGCTGGGTTACTTCAAATACATGGGGTTTTTCCTCGAATCGGCGGTGGATTTTACCCGCTGGGTGGGGTTGCCCTCTTCGCCGCAGACGTTGAAAATCATCCTGCCGGTAGGGATCAGTTTTTACACGTTTCAATCGATGAGTTATACGATCGAGGTGTATCGGCGGCATCGGGTGGCCGAGCGGAATTTGTTGAATCTGGCGACGTTCATTTCATTTTTTCCGCAGTTGGTGGCAGGGCCGATTGTGCGGGCAACGGAGTTTTTGCCACAACTCCAGACGAAGCGCACTTGGGCGCAAGTGGATGTGCGGGGAGCTCTCGTTTTGTTTTTGGTTGGGTTTGTAAAAAAATCCTGCGTGTCGGACAGTGTGGCGCCGTTTGTGGACGAATATTTCGGCGCGCCGCATCTCTACACGGCTCTCAGCGCAGTGATCGCGGTGTTGCTTTATGCGGTGCAGATTTATTGCGATTTCTCGGGTTACACCGACATGGCCATCGCAGTGGCGCGGTTGATGGGGTATGAGCTAACGAAGAATTTCGACTTCCCCTATTTCGCGGCCAGCCCGACGGATTTCTGGCGGCGCTGGCACATCAGTCTCTCAACCTGGTTGCGCGATTATCTCTACATCTCGCTGGGTGGAAATCGCGGGGCGAAGCTTTTTGTCTATCGTAATCTGATGCTGACGATGATGATAGGTGGCCTCTGGCACGGGGCTCGTTGGACATTTGTCATCTGGGGAACGCTGCACGGGCTGGCACTGGTGGCACATCGCGAATGGGATCGGCTGACGCAAAGCTGGAAAACGATCCGCGGAAGTCTCGCTTGGCGAGTGGTGGCCACCCTAGCGACGTTTTATTTCGTCTGTGGATGCTGGATTTTCTTTCGCGCAGCCGATTTGACGAAGCCGATGACGGGGGCCGATTTCGAGCGAGCGTTTTACACCTTTCGCGCTTTCGTCGGCAGCGACATTCCAGAGGTGAAAAACGTCCAGTCTCTCGATTACCGGGTGCTTTATTTGTTTGCGGGCCTAGTCCTTATACATTGGCTGAACTTTCGCCGAGTCTTTTCGACCTGGTGGAGGAGAGGCCCCGACGCCCTTTTTGCATTGGGGTTAGGTTGCATTGTAGCGATGGTCTTCCTCTTCTTTCCGGCAAAATACGCGCCGTTTATTTATTTCCAATTCTGATGCGCCTACTCCATTCCACCGCTTGCGTGCTCCTGTTTCTACTTAGCCTCCTCGGGTCGGCAGTCCTTATTGGGCACCTGCTCGGCCTACCAGAAATCGACCAAGTCTCGGATAAAATTCATTGGCTGGAAAAATATGGCGACCGCTACGACACTCTTTTCCTCGGGACGAGCCGCACCAACGGACACATCCACCCCCTGCTTTTCGACCAGCTAACTGCCGCCGCCGGGCGTCCGACCCATTCTTTCAATTTGGGTGTCAACGGAATGCGCCCGCCAGAGGACACCTTTGTTCTCGAAGCCGCATTAGCCTTTCGCAAGACACCGCTGAAAGCCGTTATCGTTGAGAGTAACTTCTTTCGCTTGGAATCGCCGACGAATAAAAATGCCAATGCGGAAAGGATCGGCTACTGGCTCGACCTAGAGCGATTTCTGGCCGTGATTCAATGCTTGCAGGAAACGCGCGACTCGGCGCTGGCGCATCGCACCGGACGCGTCGGAATTCTCTTCTACTACTGCCGAAAATTTGCGGCGCGCGAACTCAATCTCGGCCGTGGTCTAAACTTGGTGAAAGCCCGGTTTGGCAACCCCGTGAAGTCGCTTGACAGGCAATTAGGCGAGAACTGGCGCGGTGAGAAAATAGGCATAGATCCGCCGATTCAAGAGGAGCAATGGCAGATTCTCCAAGAGAAGCTCGCAGATCTTGCGAAAAAGCCCTCCGAGGCGCTCTACGGATTATCCGCCGATCAAAAAGAAGTCTACCGCAAGCGCCGCCTGATCGAATCGCACGGAGGCCGCATGATTGTCTTTACCCCGCCACCCGCCACCCAGAATTGGCTCAAGCCCAATCCGAAAATGACTGGCGACATTCCGATCGTCAGCTTCTCGGACGTGTCGAAGTATCCGGAGTTTTACAAACGGGAGCATCTGGCCGACGCCGGACATCTGAACCAGATCGGAGCCGACTTGTTTACTCGGGCTCTGGCCGAGGAATACCTTAAGCTACCCTGAAAACGCTAGGCAGCCCTAAAAAAGACTACACAACTCCCGCAACGCCTCCGCTACAAATCCTCCGCCTCCCGCAACGCACTCGCGAACGGCTTGGGCCCATCCCCTCCGGCGGCCGCATCAATCGTCTCCAATCGGTGGATGAGATCAATCACGGAATCACGGGCCATCGGTCCACCGGCCGCTCCGCAAAAATGGGTGCGACAGCCAAAGGGGCGCCCCGCGTAGATGAGGCAGCGTTGCGTTTTCGGATTCAATAATGGACACGCTCCGTCGATGGATTCGGGGAGTACTTTTCTTCCGCTGGCTTTGACGGCGGCCCAGGCGGTGAGGGCTTCGCCACGGGTGAGGTGGGGAGTTTTTCCGGTCAAACGAAAGTGGCAACACTGGGCGATGCCGGTGCAGTTTCGCTCGACGGGACGGCTGGCGAGATCGGCGTAAATGGCCTGAGTCGCGGCCATCGCGCTGCGGATTTGTTCTTTGGGAATTTTGCTCACGATCGAAGTTAGCAAAAAGTTGGCCTCCGCCAAACTCTTCATTTGTGAACTGCAAACGGCTGTGGAATCGTGAAACGTGGAGCCTTTCACGAGCAACGACACCTACGCCTGCCCCGACTGCGGATCGGAAGTCCGAGTGGGGGCGCGAACCTGTCCCGGCTGCGGGCCGTTCCGTGCGGTGGAATGGGAGGAGAATGAGGCGGATGCACCTAACGTTCCGCTCTTCTCGATGACGACCTACAACGACACTCGCGAAGTGCTGGAAAAATCGCAGCAGCCGATTCTCGAAATCCCCGAGATCTCGGAAAAGCCGTCCCGCTTTGCACGCTGGTTTCTGGTCTTTTTAATTGCGCTCACCGTGCTCGCTGCCGGGATGGCCGCTCTCAAAGTTCTCGTGCTGCCCTAGCTTGCACGTTGCCCAGAGAACGGCTTAAAGTCGGCTCCATGTCCGCCCCCATTCTCGTCGTTGGCAGTTTCATTCAGGATTTGACTTTTTTTGTCGATCGATTTCCCGCCGCAGGCGAAACACTGGTTGGGCGGTTTGCAACCGGTCCCGGGGGAAAAGGATCGAATCAGGCTGTGGCCGCCGCTCGCACCGGAGTAAAAACAGCCTTCGCCGGAGCGGTGGGCCGCGATGCCTTCGGTGACGACGCGGAAGCTTTTTTGCGCGGCGAAAACATCGAGCAGCATCTGCTCCGAATCGACGGCGCCCCGACCGGAACTGCCGGGATCACGGTAAACGCGAATGGCCAAAATCAGATCGTGGTCGCGCTCGGAGCGAGCGGAAAGTTTTCCGCCGCTGAGATTGATCCCCGTTTCCTCGAGGCGGCGGAGATTCTCGTCCTGCAATTCGAGATCGCCCCGCGGACGGTGGTGGACCTACTGAAAGAGGCGCGCGCGCTCGGGAAAACCACGATCTTGAACCCCGCGCCGATGAATCCGGAAATGGATTTTGCGATGTTGGCGGACGTGGATATTTTCATTCCGAACGAGACAGAGTTCGTCACCGTCGTGCGACTCCACCCGCAGATCGCGGACCGCAGTTTCACCGAGGAAAAACTAACCTCGCTCACAGGTCCGGAGCTACACGCGCTGTGTCGAAAGGTGGGCGTGCCCACGGTGATCGTGACCCTCGGTAAGCGTGGTTGCTTCATCTCCGGTCTCGACCAGTGGAAAATCATTCCGGCGATTACCGGCATCGAAGCGGTAGACACGACCGGCGCAGGCGACGCCTTCGTCGGCGGGTTCGCATCGGGAATGATCCAGTTCGGGCGAGACGTTAGCCGCGCGGCACGTCATGCTAACATTGTTGCCGGCCTGAGCGTGACCAAGCACGGGACCGCTCCCGCCATGCCGACTCGGGCGGAGATTGACGCGTTCTCTAGCTAGTCATGCCGCTACTGGCCCGTTCTTCTTTTTTGCCTGCCGCAGGTCTCGGCAATGGGCATCTCCAAACGGTCTGGCCGGCTCTCTTTCGGAAACCACCGCTAGTGACTACTCAGCGGGAGCGTCTGGAGTTGGCGGATGGCGATTTCCTGATTTTGGATTGGGCGCGACATCCGACGCCGGTCCGGTTGGCGATCATCACCCACGGTTTGGAAAGTCACTCCCGCGACACCACGATTCAAGGAATGGCCGGAGCATTCTTCGCAAGCGGATGGGATGTGCTCGCGTGGAATCTGCGCGGCTGCGGAGGTGAGCCCAATCGTCTGGCCCGGTTTTACCACAGCGGCGCGTCGGAGGATCTGGCCGCTGTGGTCGATCTAACTTCTCGTCGCTACACGGAAATCGCTTTGATCGGTTTCAGCCTCGGCGGAAACATCACGCTGAAATATCTCGGGGAAAATCCGGACGCTCCGGTGCTCGGCACGGCGACGTTTTCGGTTCCGTGTGATCTAACATCGAGCGTGATCGAGCTAGACCGCCCGACCAACCGCGTTTACACCCGGCGCTTCATTAAAAGTCTTCGGGCCAAGATCGCGGAAAAATACCCGTTGTTCCCCAATGTCCTGAACATAACGAATCTGAACAGCATCACCACTTTTCATCAATTCGACTCCGCCTACACCGCGCCGCTGCACGGATTCGCAAGCGCGGAAGACTATTGGGAAATGTCCAGTTGCCGCTCGTATTTGCCACGCATCACAGTTCCGGCATTGTTAGTCAACGCCGCGAACGATCCGTTTCTCGGCGAGGCCTGCTACCCACGCGAGATCGCGGAGGCGAGTCCGTTTTTCCACCTCGAGATTCCAGAGAGCGGCGGTCATTGCGGCTTTGTTAGTTCGACGTCCGACGCTTTGGCTTGGCACGAAACACGGGCCTTGGAATTTCTCGAAATGGCTAGAGCGAAACGTCTTCCTCGGGACTGAGGCGCGGAAGGAGAAACTCCAAAATCCGGGCGACCGATTCATCGAGCGACTGCCGGTCCGTATGGACGACGAGGTCGCTGTTCTCCGGTTCTTCATATGGCGCGTCGATGCCGGTAAAATCTTTGATTTCGCCAGCGCGGGCTTTTTTGTAGAGATTCTTCGGATCGCGCTGTTCGCAGACTTCGAGCGGAGCATTAATGTAGATTTCGATAAAATCATGCCCACCCTGAAGGGCAATCTGCCGCGCCCGCTGCCGGTCGGCCCGGTACGGAGAAATGAACGAACTGATCGCAACCACGCCCGCGTCGGCCATGAGCGTGGCGACCTCCCCGACGCGACGGATATTTTCCATGCGGTCGGCGGGAGAGAATCCAAGGTTGGAATTCAGGCCGTGTCTAACATTGTCGCCGTCGAGCACGTAAGTGTGCATATTGCGTTTGAATAAGATGTTCTCCAGCGCGTGGGCGATGGTCGATTTTCCTGAGCCGGAAAGTCCGGTGAGCCACACGACCGCGCCTTTGTGGCCGTTGCGCACGGAGCGGCGCGTGCGATCCACCGTGCCCGAGGACCACGAGATGTTCTGGCTAGTAATGGAAGTGCGGTCGAGGTAGCGGCCGCCAAAAACAATTCCGCCGCCCGCGACGTGGCGGTCGTCCATGATAACAAAACGGCCAAGCGAGGTGATGCGTTCATGGTTGTCGAGAACAAGCGGAGCGCGGGTCGTAATCGTAATCTCGGCAACGTCATTCCGGGCGATGTAATTGCGTCCCTCGGTCACGATTTCGAGCGTCGATGCGTCGATGATTTTATCGATGCTAGCAATTTGGCATTCCACTTCCTCAGTGGTGAGCTTGAGCTTGTAGCGCGGTCCGATTTCCAGATTTTTTTTACCCATCCAGAAAAGGCGGGCGTGGAAGCGGTTGGTCTCAATGGGTGCGTCCTTCGGATGCGAGGCGACGTGACCACGCTCGACGAAAATCTGCTCGGTCAGCGTGATGGCGACGGATTCGCCGGCACGAACGGATGTCTTTTCTGCGCCGTGCCAATTTTCGATCGTCTTGACGACGCCAGTCTTATTGTTAGGAGAAAACAGCAACTCGTCGCCGACTTTGAGGCTGCCGGTTTCGATGCGACCAGCGATGATGCGTCGCTCGTCGAAACGATAGACATCCTGCACGGGAAAACGCAACGGTTGCTCGACTGGAAGCGCGGCGGTGGCAAACTGATCGAGCGCCTCGATCACCGTCGGTCCGTTATACCAAGCAGTGTTCGTCGAGCGGTTTTTCACGTTATCGCCGTTGCGGGCGGAGACGGGCACAAAGAGCTGCGCCTCGAGTCCGATTTGTGCCAGGAAGGCTTTGTATTCGGTTTGCAGCGCCTCGAATTTTTCCTGCGACCAGTCCACAAGATCCATCTTGTTAACCGCGATGACGACCTGCTTGATGCCGAGCAAACTCAGCAGATAACCGTGGCGCCGCGACTGCTCGCGCACGCCTTCGTTCGCAGCAATGAGCAAAACGGCGGCGTCCGCATTCGCCGCGCCGGTGATCATATTTTTCAGGAACTCTTTGTGCCCGGGCGCGTCAATGATCACGTAATTTCGTTTAGCGGTCCGGAATTGAATCTGCGTGGTGTCGATGGTGATGTTTTGCTCTTGTTCCTCGAGTAAAGCGTCGAGCAAAAAGGAATATTCAAATTCCATTCCTTCCTCGGCGCAGGCTTTCTGGATCTGCTCTACTTTTCCATCCGGAAACGAATTCGTGTCGTAAAAAATGCGCCCGATGAGCGTGGACTTTCCGTGGTCAACGTGACCAACGAAAACGACTTTCAATCTCTGATCTTCGTGAGTGCTCATCTTACATGAATCCTTTCGCGCGGAGTTTTTGCATGGCGTTCCGTTCGTGGTGATCTTGGGCCCGACCGGCGCGTTCGCTGGTTGTGGTGTTGGCTAATTCGACGATGATCTCGTCGATGTTAGAAGCGGTGCTTTTGATGGGTTTGGTGATTGGCCAACACCCTAGAGAGCGGTAGCGGTAAAATTCGCCGTCCTCGCCTTTCCGAGCGAAATACATCTGCGGAATCGGCATATTTTCCCGCTGAATATAGCGCCAGATGTCGCTCTCGCTCCAGTCGAGTAACGGCTGAACCCGGACGTGCTCCCCGGCAGCGCAACTCGTGGTGAACTGGCTCCAGAATTCCGGCGGTTGATCTTTGTAATCCCACTCAAAATCCTTGTTTCGCGGCGAAAAATATCGCTCTTTCGCACGGGTCGAATCTTCATCCCGCCGGATGCCAGTGATCAGCGCGTCCCATTTGTGCTCAGCCATCATTTGCTGCAACGCAGCCGTTTTTAACTCGTGGGTTACTGTGACCGGATCGTGCGTTTCGTAGCCGATGCTTTCCGAGTAGGCACCCGTGCCATTGCGGGCGTCCTCGTTGATTTTGATCAGCAGTTTCAGGTTGTATTCCTTCGTCGCCCATTCGCGAAACTCGAGCATTTCGGGGAACTCATAAGTCGTATCGATGTGCAGAAGCGGAAACGGGATGTGACCGCAGAAGGCCTTCTTTGCGAGCCAGATGAGCACGTTGGAATCTTTGCCCATGGACCATGGCATGCAGATTTTTTTGAAGTGATGGTAGGCCTCGCGCATGATGTAAACGCTTTGGTTCTCCAAGGCGTCTAGATGATCGGAGTGCGTCAGAATGGCAGGTGCGTTCATGTTAAATATTTTGTCCGAGAAAGGTGTGGATGCCGCATTCGGCCTTGTTGAAACCGGTCCAGCGCCCGGCACGTTCGCCATCCCCTTCCCCAACCGCACGAGTGCAGGGCCAGCAACCGATGCTGCGGTAGCCGCGATCGGTCAGCGGATTGTAGGGAATTTTTCGGTGACGAAGATGTTCCCAGACGGCTTCTTTGGACCAATTCACCAGCGGGTTCATTTTCAAAATCGATTGGTCGCGCAAAACGTCGAACTTGTAGAGCTCGAGCGGGAGTGTTTTCTGACGCGTGTCCGATTGTTGGCGGCGTAATCCGGTGATCCAAACGTCGAGTTCCCGCAACTTGGTTTGCAATGGAAGCACTTTCCGCATGGTGCAGCAAAGATCGGGCGACTTCTCCCAAAGGCGGTCTCCGTGTTCCGCAGTCTGCTCCGCAACCGTCTGTTCGGGAACAATCCGCTCGATTTCAATTTGGAAAAAATCCTCCAGGCGGACCGCCAACTCCTCGGTTTCGGGAAACAACAATCCCGTGTCCAAAGTGAAAACCGGTAGCCTCAGACCAGCCTCCAACGCGAGATCGATTATCACCAACCCAGCCCCTTGAAAACTCGTCCCGATCGCTGCTCGGCCGGAAAATTGCTCCGCCGCCCACGAGAGCATCTCGACCGGATGCGCAGTCTCGAATTGCGCGGCCAACTCGTGAATGGCGTCTGGGGAAAACTTTTGCAACAGGGACATGGTCGGGAAGTTCTCTTAATTCTCTATAGGTTAATGGGGAATAGGGAATAATCCAAAACTCCAACCTGCGCAATTGGATTTTATCACGGTTCTTTTCCCGTCCCTCGCACGAGTTGAATCGCCTCGTCGTAAAATCCTTCCAGACGTTCGATCTGGGCGCGTTGCTCGAATTTTTCCCGAACCGACTGCGCCCCTGCTCGCCCGAGTTCCAGCCGGCGGGCTGGATCGTTCGCCAATTCCAGCATCGCTCCCGCCACCGCAGCAATGTCCCGCTCCGCCACGAGCAGACCGTTTTTTCCATCGATCACCGCCTCGGGAATGCCGCCATGCAGAGTCGCTACGACCGGCAAACCGGTAGCCATTGCCTCCAGAAGTGAATTCGGCACCCCTTCCTGATCCGATCCCGCCGTGATCTCGCTTGGGTGAACAAAAATATCCGAATTGGCAAACCACTCACGCAACCGGGCCTGATCGAGAAACCCGGTGAATTGGACATACGCCGCCAGTCCTAGGCGGGCGACGAGCGCCGCCAGTTCATCCCGCAGCGGCCCGTCTCCAGCGATGATGAGCGAACTGTCCGGAACCTGGCGACGCAATTGTGCGAACGCTTCGATGGTCGTCCGAAGCCCTTTCTTTTCGATCAGGCGACACGCTTGGATAAGACGCAATGGATGTCCTGCGCGAGATGACCTGTCACTAAAGATAAGTTCCTCTAAAGGCAACCCAGTTCGATTGATTCGAATCTTCTCCGGCGGACAACCCAGCTCGATCAGACGCTTCGCCAAGGAATCAGATCGGGCCAGCGCCAAGGGGATGACTTGTAATAGTTTTTTGAGATTGTCGAGGTAACCGGGGCGGTCTGCTCGGGGCATCACGTCCGCGCCGTGAAAAGAGACTACGCAAGGCAGCTTCGATCTCTCCAGAAACGGCAAAAGATGCACTCCGGTGTGCCCAAAATAGATGTGAAGCAAGTCAGGCTGGATGGTAGCGAGCGCGTTTTCCAAGACCTCGGCCTCACCGCGATAAATCAGCGGAGCCGTTTTTTGGATATACTTCAAAACAAAGCGTTTAAAGAGTTTTTTGTGTGGTTTACCGAGAACGATTACAGGGTCAAATGGGAACGAATCTTCTTGATGACGTGTCTTTGTAATGACGACATTCCGATACCTCTGCAGGCTGGTGACTTGCCGATAGATGTGCCACATTTCCGGTTTCAGGAAAATCGTGCAATAACTGGCGACCGTAGGCATCTCGCAGGTGGGATGGGGAGATCAGAGAATCAGCTCGGCGAGGCGCAATTTAAGCGCATCAACTCCGGTTGATTGGTCAGCAGAAATAGGAATGATCTCCGGCTTGGGATAGCGAATCCGGAAGATGCGTAGATTCTCCTCCGATTCTGGAAGGTCCATCTTATTTGCCACGACCAACCAATGCCGCTGACCGAGGGTGGGATCGTAGAGGACAATCTCCTCGCGGAGGCGTGCCAGATCGTCGCACGGATTGCGTCCCTCACTGCCGGCCATGTCGATGACAAAGGCGAGCAGTTTGCAGCGAACGACGTGCCGCAGGAAATCGTGCCCGAGCCCGACATTGCGATGAGCGCCTTCGATCAGGCCCGGAATGTCGGCCACGGTAAAACGTCCAAAATGGTCTGCCTGCACCACTCCGATCATCGGGGTGAGCGTGGTGAAGGGATACGGAGCGACCTTCGGATGGGCCGCTGAAATCCGACTGATTAGGGTGGATTTACCGGCGTTAGGATAACCGACCAGACCGGCGTCGGCGATCTTCCGCAGCTCGAAATAATAATAACCCCGATCTCCGGAAGTGCCCTCGGTGTATTCAACCGGAACGCGGTTGATGGAGCTTTTGAAATGAATGTTCCCTTTGCCGCCTTTGCCGCCTTGGCAGAGCACAAAATCCTGCCCGGGATCGGTCAGATCCGCGACCAGTTCGAGTTCGCTGACATCGAGTCCCTTTTTCTGGAGCGGCTTCTCCGAGGGCTCGTCGTCCTCATCCTCAAAACCGGTCTTGGGCGCTGGAATGAGCCGGTCCGGCACGCGATAAATGGCCGTTCCCACTGGCACAAGAGCAATTTTGTCCTCGGCCGATTTGCCCGATTTCTGGCGTCCGGCTCCCGAGTTGCCGCTTTTCGCCTTGAGCTTGGGATCGTAATAAAAGGAAACGAGATTATCGACTTGATCACTCGGGCGGAGGATGACGCTTCCACCGCGCCCGCCATCGCCGCCATCGGGGCCACCCCGCGGAACAAACTTTTCTCGGCGGAACGAAACCGCGCCGCGCCCACCGTCTCCGGCCTCTGCGTAAATTCTGATGTGATCGACAAACATGCTCTGGTTCCGACGTTCGCCGGGCGAGGACTATAGACGGGACCGGGCGGGTTCGTCAAAGCGTCTTCTGGCGACGGAGATGGCTCACCCCAAAGGTGGCTTCTCTCACTCGCACTCGCAAACGATTCGGAAGCCGAGATCGTTGCAGCGGTATTCGAGGGTATTGGAATTCCGACAGGTGGCGCGCAAGCTGGAAATGCGCGATTTCCAACTTCCGCCGCGGTAAACGCGCTTAGAGCCGTTGATTGCGCCTTTCGGATTGGTCCGGCTTGCCGATCGGTAGGCCTCGAAAAAATCCGAGCACCATTCCCACGCATTGCCGGCCATGTCCTCGATGCCGAAGGCGCTATTGCCACGAGAATAGGTTCCGACGGGCGACGTTTCGGCAAAGCCGTCGTTCACGGAGTGATCGCTCCAAGTGAAGTGTGTATTCACATCGGCAAAATTCGCCAAGGTGCCGAGATTGTTCAAGTGATCGCCCCAAGGATAAATTCGGTTTTCGGAACCACGAGCGGCATATTCCCACTCTGCCTCCGTGGGGAGGCGGTATTTGCGATGTTCTTTGTTACTGAGCCACTGGCAGAATTTGATCGCGTCTTCACTGCTGACGTAAACGACAGGATGATCGTCACCAGCGGTAGGGATGCGATTTGAGCGATGCGCGGGCTTGAAGGCTTCGTATGCCGCGCAAGTTACGAGATGGCGGCTCATATAAAAACGGGAGAGCGTGACCTTGCTAGTGGGAGATTCGTTCGGGGCGGCTTCAGGTCCCGTACTACCCATGGTGAAGGTGCCCGAGGGCACGAGCAGAAGTTGCTGGCCGAGGGTATTTTTGAAATTGGGATACTTGGCGCGTTCCTCAGCCGGGGAGACGACCACGGCCATGCGCGGTGTGTTCGGCCGCGGCGTGGTGGGGATCGGAGTGGTCGGCTTACCGAACTTGGCCTCGGGGTTAGATTTGATCGGAGCGACTATGCGCGCCGGGGCGATTGCCGCGGTGCCAGGTTTTTGCGGGATGGCGTCGAGTTCCTCGAGATATTCATCGACGATGTCTTCCGCGTCGCCGCCATTGAGTCCGAGGCCTTCGGCCATGTTGATCAAGGCATCACGCTGATCATCGGTCATGGTGTCGCTGTCGAGGCCGCTCAATTTAAGAAACCGCCGGAACTCGGTCACTGGATCGCCCGACGAGGTCGAGCGAGTTACCGTGGCTTCTGCCGGCTCGGGGGCCACGACCGCAGCTGGAGGCACCTCGCGGACGATGCGCTCCACATTCTGCGCGATGATCTCCTCCTCGATAACGGCGTGCACCTCCTCCTCGGTGAAGCCGTGCTTGAGGCCAAAACGAATCAGGCTGTCCTCTCCATCCTCACCGAGGGTGCCACCGGCGCTAATAATCGAAAAGACCCGGCGAAACTCGACGAGGTAGTTCGTTTTGGCCGTCTCGAGCAATCCAGCGTCGAGATTTTTACGCGTCTCTGGGTTGCAAAGCCCAAGTCGGGCCTCCGCAAGAAAGCGCGGGGCGATGTCGAGTCCCTCGCGAAGAATTTGCGCGAGAGGATTGCTGGGCTGATTTTTGAGCGGAAGTTTTTTCTGCCACCAAACAAGAAGCTGGCGGGTGTGATCCTCGATCAGTTCATTGCTGGGGTTCTGCTCGACGGATAGGCAGAGCCGCTCGTAATAATTTGGCGAATTGTAGTTCTTCCAGCCCGTCCATTTGCGGGGATCGTCAGGAAGCGGTGACGGCATTGACATGGCTGATCCTCAAGCTAGGTGCAGTTTGGGTTGGCGAATCATCAGTTATTCAACGCGGATAAGGGACATGTTGGCCGTGGCCTGTGCGATTTCCTCGTCGGAAAGGCCCATGTTGCGTTGAATTTCGATCACTTTCTGTTTGCCGAAACCATCGACGACGACTTCGAGGATCTGGCTCGCGTTATAACGGTAGGTCAGCTCGACCGGCGAGCCTTTCGGGAGATACGGAGGCAGCTCGAACGCGGCCGTGCCTAGAGGCGTGCATTCATTGGGCAGGGAACTCTCGCCTTCCACCACGCGGACGACGACGCTCTTCATATTCGCAGTCGCGGTGCCAAAGGAATTGCGCAACTCGCAGGGGATGGGCGTCATTTTGTCGATCATCGGGAAAACGTATTCCTCCATGCGGTTGTCGTCCCAAAGCACGACGCCGAGGGTATGTGACGTGATGTTAGAAACCTTGATCAGGGAACCATCACGATTGGAGAATTGCTGGCGAGTTTCCGCAGGCAGGGTGTGCTGCCCGGAGGTATCTTCCTCGCCAAGAACGAGCAGAATCGCCTGGATCGCCGCTCCGAGAGCAACCGCTTCGTCGGGACTCACCTCGTCGGCTGTGGGCGCGTTGCTTAGCGTGGCGATCATGTCGCGCACCATGGGCATACGAGTCATGCCTCCTACCATCAGGACTTTGTCGATCTGGTTCCAGTTCATGCGCGCTTCCTGCATGACGATCTCGCAAATCGATTTGGTTTTTTCCACGAGGTGACCGGCCAGACTTTCAAAATCCTGCCGGGTGAGTTCGATTTTTACGCTCTTGCCGTTGTAGCTGTGGACAAGAGCGGTGCGCTGACGGCTGGAAAGCTGAATTTTCGCGGCCAGGGCGCGGCTTTGCAGGTCTTGGTAGCTTTGCAGATCGAGGAGCGGATTCTCGCCATGGACGCGATCGAATTCGTCAGCCACGAGATTGACGATGATGTCGTCCCAATCCTTGCCGCCGAGGCGGTGGTCGCCGTTGGTGGCGATCATCTGAATGTGGTGGTTTTCAATCCGCATGATCGTGACGTCAAACGTGCCACCACCAAGGTCGAAAACGAAAACGGTCTGGTCTTCGTCGAGTTTGTCGAGGCCGTAAGCGAGTGAAGCCGCAGTGGGCTCATTGATGATTTGCAGAACGTTGAAGCCGGCCAGCTGCCCGGCGTGGATTGAGGCGAGGCGCTCGGCATCGTTGAAGTAGGCCGGGACGGTGATCACGGCGTCGGTCACCGGTTCGCCGAGATATTTTTCCGCGTCGTTTTTGAGCTTCTTCAGAATCAGCGCAGAAAGTTCCTCGGCGGAAAATGTCCGCCCGTCGAATTCACGGTGGAAGGCGGCCTTGCTTTTGCCCATTTCGCGTTTTACGAAATCGACGATTTTCTCGGGTTCGGCGACGGAATTTTGCTTGGCGAGCGTGCCAACGATCGCGTTGCTGCCGTCGAAGAGAATGACTGAGGGCGTGATGCGCTCACTCTCGGCGTTAGGAATGATTTGTGGTTTTCCGTAGGCGTCGATGTGGGCAATGGCCGAGAAGGTTGTGCCGAGATCGATGCCAACTGCTTTGCGTGGTTCAGACATGGTTTTTAGTGATGGTTAAGAAGCGGTTTCGCTCTCGACTATTGTCGGTGTGGGTGAATATTTTTTGATGATGACATCGGTCGGCCGGAGGACGCGGTCCTTCCACAGGAATCCGGGGCGGACAACTTTCGCGATGCGGTTTTTTTCCTCCTCATCGTGTGTTACATCGACGCCGACGACCTTGTGAAGTTTGAGGTCGAGCGCGGTGTCGTCGCCAGCGAGGATGGTGACATCAAGGCGGTTGAGGACTTCGATGATGAAGAAAACGGTGTTGTTAATGTTGTCGTGAGAAGCCTGCAATTCGATCCGCAACGCGGCCTGCGTTTCGTCGCAAGGCGGGTTTTCTTTCAGAAAGCGGGCTAGGCGCCTAGCTTGGCCGCAGAGATCGTCAAAGAGGGCGAGCAGATCGCGAATAATGGGCTTCTGTAAGGCGTCGAAAAGGAAGTTGTCTTTGTATCCCTTCAACTCGTTATGCATCACATCGAAAAGGCGCTGGTTGGCGGTTTCGACTTTGTGACTTTGGTCGAGATGTTTCTGGAGCGCGTCCAGCTTGGGCAGGGCGCTGGATTGTTTTTCGAGGCTGCGCGTGATGTTGGCGAAATAGCGATGGCTCTCCTCCGCTGCGACGGAAATGGTGTCCACGCTTTTGACGAGCTTCTCCATCGTCTCGGATACGCCGTCCGTCTTGTCGCTGGCGTTGCTTTTCTTCCCGCTGGCCGAACTGTGCTCGGCAGATTTCGCCTCGTGGTCTACACCCTTGCTGTTCTGGACCACTCGGGTTTCGCGACCGGAGCGGCGGATGTTGAGGGTTTTTTTGGGGACAGGAACCACCTTCGGCGTGTAATCGATCTCAACCTCGGGTGCGCTGGAAATGATGATGTCGTCCCCCGTTAGATCGTCGGCAGAGTAGGGAAAAGGCACGTTGATGATCATATCGTCCCCTTGTTTATTGGGGAAGTCTTCATCGGAACGGGCTTTGTTTTCACCAACCATATCCCCTCATAGTAGCGACTTTCGCGCCAAACAGTCGGATTTCGCGGATTTTTTGCCGAAGTTGTTCCTTAGGCGGGACGGGTGCTGGAGAGTTTACGGACGATAACGTCCACCAACCCCGGGATATCGTGCTGTTTGGCCTCCATATCGATACTCAGGCCGTGCTTTCTCATTGTCTGCGTTGTAACCGGGCCAATACTTGCAGTTTTGAGATTTTTCGGGAGTTTCGGTCGCAAGGCGAGGAAGTTTTCCACGGTGGATGAGCTGGTAAAAGTGATCAAATCCGCCTCACCTGCATCAAAACGGGCGAGCCCCCCAGAGACGTCGTCGGTTTCTGGGACCGTGCGGTAGGCAATCGTTTCATCGACGATCGCTCCAAGCTTCGTGAGCATGGCCGGAAGGACTTCGCGCGTGAGCTCCGCCCGGGGAATGAGAATCCGCAAATTTTCCACATCGCCCTCTTTCTTCAGCGCATCGACAATCGCCTCAGGAACAAATTCGTCAGGCTGAACATCGACTTTGAAACGGTATTCAGCGATTTTCTTGGCCGTGGCCGGTCCGACTGCGGCAATGCGCGATCCGCCAATCTCCCGGGCGTCGCTGTAAATGCGGTAAAACATTTCGAAAAACGCCTCGACCGCGTTCGGACTGGTGAAAATAAGCCAATCGTAAGTATGGGCGTCGCGAACCAGTTCGGCGAATTCGCGCAGATCTTTGGGCGGTTCCGTCCGGATCGTGGGAATTTCGATCACATCGGCTCCCAGTTCGGCCAGACTTTTGGTCAGCACACCCGCCTGTTTCCGGCTGCGAGTGACGACGATCTTTTTTCCAAAAAGGGGACGGTTGTCGAACCAACGTAGTTCGTCTCGCAGGGCAGCCACTTCGCCAAAAACCGCCACTGCGGGTGCTTGAAAGCCCGTTTTTACCACCAGTTCCGCGATCGTTCCCAACGTCCCGGCGAGGGTCTCCTGCCGTGCGGTAGTGCCCCAACGGATGAGGGTGACCGGCTGTGCTGCGGGAGCTCCGTTTTCGAGCAATTTCTCGGTGATGATCGTCAACCGATCCACTCCCATGAGCATGACTTTGGTGCCTTTGATCGCGGCCAGTTCCGCGAAATCGAGGCTCGATTCCGTCTTGGTGGGATCTTCGTGACCGGTAAAGAAAGTGACCTGCGTGGCCATTCGACGATGGGTCACCGGAATTCCCGCGTAGGCTGGTGCGGCGATCGCCGAACTCACTCCCGGGACGATTTCAAAAGACAATCCGGCTCCAGCCAAAGCCAGCGCTTCCTCCCCACCCCGTCCGAAAACAAACGGATCGCCCCCTTTTAAGCGCACCACCCGCAACCCTTCGCGGGTTTTTTTGACGAGCAAGGCGTTGATTTCCTCCTGGGTCAACGTGTGTGCCCCGGCTTTTTTGCCGACGTAGATTTTCTCTGCTTCCGGTTTCGCCCAGAGCAACATTTCCGGGTTGCAGAGGTAGTCATAAATCAGGACGTCCCCGGTTTCGATCGCTTCCCGGGCGCGGAGGGTAACGAGGCCGAGGTCACCGGGACCCGCGCCCACGAGGAGGCAATGGCCGGATTTTTTGGGAGATTTAGACATAAGAAACTTTCGACCGCCACACGAGCGGCGAGCAACATAAGCGATTACGACCGCCGGGCAACCCGTCGCAGAACCACAAGATAAGCGTTCGCGACAGACTCGGGAGATTGGCGCGCGAGGTGCGCCGCTACGGCCCGTTCATCCGGCTGAAACTCCAGCGATTTTTCCAGCGCCCTGCTGAGGGCGGCAGCATCGCCGTTCGGAAAGGTCAACCCGCCCGGGCCGATCGCATCCTTCAGACCGCCGCGCTCCGATCCCACTACGACACATCCGCAGGCCAACCCTTCGAGAGCAACGATCCCATACGGCTCCTCCCAGCGCGAAGGAACGACCAAGACGCGATGCGCATTCAAAATCCGCGCCAGTTCTTCGCCCCGTTTCACCCCGGCGAAATGCACCCGCTCCGCCACTCCCAACGCCGCCGCTTGTTCACGCAACGCCGTCTCCTCCGGCCCACCGCCGACCACGGTCAGCGTATGGTTTTTCCCAAGCTGGGCCATGGCCTCGAGCAAAGTGTCCACGCCTTTATCGGACACGAGCCGACCCACAAAAACAAAATCCCCGTCCCGCGCGATTCCTTCCATCCGGCGAAAAACCGTGGCGTCATACGAATTGCCGATCCGCTCCTGCGGCGTGCGAAATTGCCTCGCCACCGCCTCGCTGATCGAGATCGAGGCGGTCGCAAATCGAGTCGCCCACAATTTCATCCGCGACGCCAGATCGATCCTCCCAGCGACCGACCGAATCCATGTCTGGTGCGTCACGACCCACGGCTTGCGAAAAACTAACATCGGCCAAAGCGCGGGCAAGCTGATGTTATTTTGGAAAACGACATCGCTCCAACGCACCGCCTCCGCGAGGGCCGAACGACTGGGCTGACGCAACACAGGATAAGGCAAATTCGCATCGCTTTCTGCCGCTGCAGGCACCGGGGTGATCATTCGAACTTCCTGCCCTAACCGAACAAACTCTGCCGCCAGCACGAGCGAAACCGATTCGATTCCACCCACATTTGGATGGAAGGCGTGGGAATAAAAGGCGATGCGCAGCGGACGGCTCACGTCCGTTTATAAAGTAGCCTCGCTGCCAAAAGCGAAAAAAATCAGTGCACCCAGACTCCGCGCAGCACCACGCCGGGCGGACGGTTTTCTTGGCGACGAAAAGATTTCGCAGGCACCCCGGGCGCCGCTTCGGCCAGAGCCGCGCGCGTGTCCGCATCCAATCGGCCCGTTAGCCGCAAATGATTCGCATGCTGAAAACGAAGCAGCGCGGTCTCCGTTTCCGGGCCCGGCAACCCGTCCGGAGCGGATCGAAAATATCCCAGCCCGACCAGTTTCGACTGGGCGGACTCAATCGCGGCGGACTGTTCCGAAGAATCAGCTTCCGCTAGATCGGTCCCGCCAAAAAAATCGTGCACCGGAGAGCGCGTTGCCACGATAGGCGCGGCATAATCGTCCACTGGTGCCACCTCCGCCGGTGCCACCGCACGCGATTCGTTGGATGCGGGAGCCGCCTCCTGGCCAGAAGTTTCGCTCGGAGCAGGCGCGGACGCAGCCACCTGGGCCTCATCCTGCGTCGCCGGCGCGGGACCACTGCCATCTTGAATTTTCAGCGCGGCCAGTGTTTCCGGCGAAGGCTCCCCGCTCACATCGAGCCCGTTGCGAATCTGGAAACGGCGCAACGCGGCACGAGTCTCGTCCCCCATTTTTCCATCGGCTGTGCCAAAATAGAAACCGGCCTCGCTCAAGGCCGACTGCACGCGCCGCGTCTGATCGTCGGCGCTACAACTAACTGTTAGCAGGAGCAGAAAAACAAAAGCTTTTTTCATTTCGTTAGAGGCTCCGACGCAATCTGCCGCCGGATTATTCAGTGGGACAAGTTAACCCGCATCCACGCCATTCGGCAACTGAACCGCGACTTCCCGCTTGACGTTTCCTCTTGCATCGCCACTTTGCCTGCATCATGTCCGCTCGCCGTTTCTACTTGGTCCTATTTTTCGCACTCAGCCTACTGCAGCCCCGGACCGGTTTCGCTCAACGGTTCGTCTCGAATTCCGCTCCCGTCGTTTCCGCTCGGAGTGCCCTCGTTGTCGATGCCGATACTGGCGCGATCCTTTACGAGAAAAACTCCAACTACCAGCAGCCAGCCGCCTCGATGCAAAAGCTGCTCACCGCACTCGTCATCATCCGCGACGGCGGCCTCGACGAACGCGTCACCATCGCCCCGGCCGACACCGAGTGCGAACCCACCAAGGTTTACCTCAAACCCGGCGAGCGCTACACCCGCCGCGCCCTCGTCGAAGCGCTCCTCGTCCATAGCGGCAACGACTGCGCCCGCGCCCTCGCTCGCGACAACGCCGGCAGCATCCCTGCTTTCGCCGCGAAAATGAACCAACTCGCCCGTTCTCTCGGTACCCTCAATTCCAACTTCATGAACCCCAACGGCCTCCCCATGCAAGGCCAGTATTCTTGCGCGCGCGACATCGCCATCATCGCTCGCACCGCCTATCGCAACCCCACCATTCGCCAGATCACCTCGATGAAAACCCTCGATTTCCGACGCGCCAACGGAAAAATCACCACCTACAGGAACACCAACAAACTCCTCGCCACCTTCCCCGCCTGCAACGGATTGAAAACCGGCTACACCGAACAAGCCGGCCATTGCCTCGCTTCGAGCGGACGCTCCTCGCAACGCGAAGCCATCGTTGTCGTCATGCACTGCACCAAGGCCACCGTCTGGAAAGACTCCGCCCGCCTCCTCGCATGGGGCCTCGGGATCTAGCTATCCATGCCCGCTCGTTCGTTCACCGTCGCCACTCCCTCGCCCCTCCTCGACAGTCTTTTCGCGGCTTGGCCTGAGGAGAAGAAGAAACAAATCCGCACTTGGCTCAAGCATCAGGCCGTCCTCGTCAACGAACGTCCCGTCTCCCAGTTTGATCATCCGCTCGCCATCGGCGACACCGTCTCCATTCGCGGCGACCGTTTTGCCATTCCTAAGACTTCCGTCGGCTCGGGTATCCGGATTTATTTTGAGGACGCCCACATTCTAGTCATCGATAAACCGGCCGATCTCCTGAGCATTGCCAGCGAGGCGGAATCCGAGCGCACCGCTTATTTCCAACTCACCGAATACCTCCGCCAAGGCCGACCGAAAGCCAAAGAGCGCGTCTGGATTGTCCACCGCCTCGATCGAGAAACCAGCGGCCTCATGATCTTCGCAAAAACGCCCCACGCGAAAGAAACTTTGCAAACCTCTTGGGACCAATTCGAAAAAAAATACGAGGCCGTTGTGGAGAACCGGATCAAGTCGGACAGCGGCACATTCTCCAGCCATCTCGACGAATCCAATCCCTATAAAGTCCACAGCGCCCCCGAAAGCGACAGCACTCGCCACGCCGTCACCCACTACCGGGTGTTAGCACGAACTACCTGGCGTTCCCTCGTCGAGCTAACCCTCGAAACCGGACGCCGCCATCAGATCCGCGTTCATTTGTCCGACGCTGGCCATCCTATTATCGGTGATGAAAAATACGGAAGTGTGAGCAACCCTGCCAAACGTCTCGGCTTGCACTCTACGAACCTGAAATTCATTCACCCCGCTACGGCCCAAGAAATGACCTTCGCCAGTCCGCTGCCGAAAGCGTTAGCCAATTTGTTTTAAACGACCGTCGTCTTTCGGAGTGCGACGATGTTAGGAATCTCTGCCGCCCAGCCCGCATTTTCCGGGGAGTGCAGGTGCTCTCACAAAACATGTTGGGCACCTCGCCAAAACCGCCCTGCCAACGCTAAAAGTATAGATCTAGAGCATATTTAATATGCTCTAGCAATACTACGTTGAGTAAATCTTGTCTTTTTGATTTTCTGTTGAATGTTGTGTCCCGTGAACAGTAAGCTTCAAAAAGTGATGAAATGAATTATCAACTATTGGGCAAACGGCGGTGCTTCGCCGACTCCACGTCCGCTTTGAGTTGGTTGAGGACTTCCTGATAGCGGGAAGGCAAGGTCAGTGGGGGAATGTCGCTGGAGAATGTGTAGGTCCTGATGGTGTAACCGTCATCGGAGGAGACCGGAAGTTTTGTGGACACGTCGATTCTGGCCTCTTGGAGCATCTGAACAGGGACGTTGCTGGAGTCTTTTGGTTGGGCCTTGGGTCTCATTGCCTCGGGCATGGTCAGATCCTGTCGCTGGGCTTTGGATGCGGTGGGTGCTCCATTAGTTCGAAAAACATAGTATGGATTTTCATCGGGCGAACCGATGCCGTCGTAGGAGGCGTTCTGAATCCAATCCAACTCGGGAAAATCCGCTTTGGAATAGTCGCCTCCACTGAAGGATTGCACCATCATGGCATTGGTATTGACGAGGAAATTGGCGCCCATCGAGGCATCCACCGCCACCACTTCCATTTTACCATCTTCCGTGGGCATTTCCCCCATGCAGATGGAGCCGACATACCAGCTCTCCTTGGTTTTCCCATCGCTCCACCGCTGAACGATTCGTAAGCGTAACGCGGAGTGCCTTGGTTTGTCGCTTGACCGGGCTTTATCATAGATGTCGTAGATGACTTGGCTATGACATCTATGATCTTTTAAGCCGCTTGCCGATGTGCCGGGACGTGAGTTTTTTGTGCTCTGGTCG
>JBBRPA010000019.1:0-58483 GCA_038228695.1 Chthoniobacterales bacterium | reverse complement strand
CTTAAGTCAGTGCCATTCGGGTCGGTTCTCACTGTTGACACTATTTTGCAGAAGGCTCCTCGGATTTGGCTAATAAATTTGAAACATGTGTCCACTTGCCCATGTGTAAATTTTCCGCAATCCAACCCAAGGTCATCGGCGCGGTTTTTGGGGTCAGTCAACATTTTTTGACTCTGGCGATAAGTGTTTGGCTCCATTCTTGAATTATTATCTGCTATCTATCGTGGTCTGCATTGGTGATCGAGTGCTTGAGGAAGACGCCGATTTCGGTGCCTCGGCTACGGGTTGATTTTTTTCGGGCGTGACGTTTGCAGGCCAGAAGCGGCATCTGGATTCGTTTCTGATGCGTCTTACTGGAGTGATTGCTGCTTGCCAATATCCGGGGACCTCGCCTACCAAAGAAGATGGTCAGGCGTTCCTTCAGGGTGTTTCCGGGTTACGGGCGATGCGGCAAGTTCACGTTATGAAGACCATCGAACTTTCCGAAAAGCAGATTGACGTCGATTTAATGCGCAGGGTCGCCGAGGGAGACGAGGCGGCTTTTTCCAAGCTTTACGATCGTTTTTCAGCGCCGCTCTATTCGCTCGTCCGTCAGATGACGAACAACGACACCGAGGCGGAAGATGCGCTTTCGGAGGGATTTACGCAAATCTGGCGTCGGGCGGCGACTTACGATCCAGATCGCAGTGCGGCATTCACGTGGGCGGTTATGCTGGTGCGAAACAAGACTATCGACCGGTTGCGAGTGCGGCAGCGCGTGGCGAAAGTGCGGGATGGCGTTGCGGCGCAACTTTCTCCAGAGGACGACGTTGATTCGCAGTCGATGCTCGCGCCCCACTTGCGCGAGCAGGCGCGGCGTGTGCGTGAGGCGGTCAGCCAGTTACCGGAAGAGCAACGCACCCCGCTGGAGATGAATTTTTTTGACGGAATGACTCACGACGAAATCGCCGAACGACTGGACACGCCGCTGGGGACGGTCAAAGCGCGCATCCGTCGTGGTATGCAGAAACTTCGCAGTTTATGGAAGGAAGACCAATGATCGACGACGAAATGCTGGAAATGGCCTCACTTTACGTGCTGGGCGACTTGCAAGCCGAACAGGCAGCCCGCTTCGAAGCGGAACTGCTCGGCGATGTCGAATTGCAGCGGGTGGTCGCAGAGTTGCAGGAGGATTTTGCCTCGTTGGCTTTGGCGGCGCCAATGGTTCGTCCGCCAGCCGGACTGAAGCCGCGCTTGATCGCCCAATTTCGCGCCGAGAACAATCCAACGAAAGTGATCCGCGTTTCGTTTTTGCCTTGGGCGATTGCGGCCGCGTTGGCGGTGGCGGCGACATTTTTCTTTCTGCAACAAACCAAGCTGCAAAAGCAGGTCGCCGAGTTGCAGAGCCGCGATCTGCTCACGCAAACCCGGGTTGCCGTCCTGCAATCGCAGGTGGACACGTATGCGAGTGGGTCAGCCGTCGTGGTTTGGGACGAAAAAAATCAAAAGGGCTTGGTTCGTTTCGACAAACTACCGATGCAGGAGGGCAAGGATTACCAGCTTTGGGCGCTTGATCCGGCCCAAAAAGCCCCGATCGATGCGGGGTTGATCCCGGTGGTTAACTCTCAGGCCGCGAAATTCGATTTTCATCCGTCCATGCACGTCGGCAAAGGCAGTAAATTCGCGGTCAGCATCGAGCAAAAAGGCGGATCCAAACAGCCTTCTGGCCAGATCATCTTCGTCGGGGAATGACGTTTCGAGAGCGACGCGCGGCTAATTGGCTGACTTTTCGCGTAATTTTCGGTTGGCAGGCCGCCTAGAATCCCTGTATTGGTTGGGAGATTTCAATATTATGAGCCGCTACCTGCCCTTTATTTTCACTATCACCATTGCCATCGGATTTTCTGCCTGCGAAACCACGCAGACCGAGACTAAGAAAAAGGAGCCGTATGGCTTCAACGGCGAATCGAAAAAGAAATCGGTCGAATCGACTCCAACGGCGACGCCAAAACCTTCCGCAGACACGACCTCCACTACAACTGTGGACACGCCTCCTGTCTCCGTCGAGCCGGTGGCGACGCCAATGCCCACCCCAGAGGTGCAGAATTACCCAACGGCGGTCGCAGTGGACGGCAAACCAGGATTTGTGAAGAGCCCGTTTGGCGGTTCCGGCATCGTCGATGTCCGCGGTTATCCGCCCGGCACCGAAGTGAAGGATCCCTACACCGGCAAGGTTTTCCTCGTTCCCTAACTCTCCCTCGCTTCGTTGGGGCGGTCTGATCGCAGAAGCACCGCCCGGCGCGGCTTAGGAACTATTCGCCATCGTGTCCGACCATCCCGAACCCTTCCGGGAAATTGCCATCCTCGGGCCGGGTTTGCTCGGGACCTCGCTCGCGCTGGCTTTACAAGAAACGGCCCATGTCCGCCTTTGGGGTCGTCGCCCCGACTCGCTGGCGGAAGCTCGGGAGCGTGGCTACTCTTCACTCGCCAGCAACAAATTGGACGATGCAGTGACGGGCGCGGATTTGGTCATTTTCTGCATGCCGATCGACGCCATGCCCGCGATCGCCCGGTCCGTCGCTCCGTTGATCTCGGCTAGCTCGGTCGTTACCGATGTCGGCAGTGTGAAAGCCCCGGTGGTGGCCGAACTCGAGCCCATCTTTGGGCCGGAGCGATTCCTCGGCAGCCATCCGATGGCGGGTTCGGAGCAGTCCGGCGCAGCGGCGGCGCGGGGCGATTTGTTTCGGGGCGCGGTCTGCATTCTTACGCCCACGGAAAAAACGCCGGATGATTTGCGACAGCGCGTGGCCCGTTTCTGGGAAAACCTCTCCTGCGAGATCCACGAACTAACCGCCGACCTGCACGACCGCCGGATCGCCCTCATTTCGCATTTGCCGCACCTTCTCGCCGCTTCGCTGGTCAACACCGTGGCCGGAGCGGAGCCCGACGCTCTCCGGTTGGCTGGCCAAGGTTTCCGCGACAGCACTCGGATCGCGAGCGGTCCGCCGGAAATGTGGCGTGGCATTCTGAGCGGAAACAAAACCCACCTTCTCGCCGCCTTGGCGGCTCTGCGCGATCGAATCGGCGAGGCCGAGGACATGCTGAACACGGACGACGATGCAGGCTTGCGCAATTTTCTCACCACCGCTAAGACCAATCGCGATGGAATTATTCGGAAAGTCAGGTATGGCGGAGATTAAATCCCGACGCGCCCCGCGAATTGAGGCGGAGATTCGCGTTCCCGGGGACAAAAGCATCTCCCATCGGGCGGTCCTGCTTTCCGCCTTGGCTTCGGGCACCAGTGTGATCAGCGGATTTCTCCCGGGCGAGGATTGCCTTTCGACCGTCAACGCCATGCGGGCGCTGGGTGTGACCATTGAGCAGCCCGAACCGACCACCCTGATCGTCCATGGCACAGGTGGAAAATTCACTGCCCCAACTCACGACATCGATTGTGGAAACTCCGGCACGCTGATGCGTCTGCTGGCAGGATTTTTGGCCGGGCAACCTTTTTCCAGCCGACTGACAGGCGACGCCTCGCTCTGCAGTCGCCCGATGAATCGCATCATCGACCCGCTTCGCCAAATGGGCGCGCGCATCACTGGTCAGGGTGAAAAAGGCACCGCGCCCCTTGAGATCGAGGGTTCCCGGCTCACCGGCATCCACTACCAATCGCCCGTGGCCAGCGCCCAGATTAAAAGCGCCATCCTGCTCGCCGGGCTTTTCGCCACGGGCACCACGTCGGTCTCGGAGCCGGTGCAAAGCCGCGATCATTCCGAGCGAATGATGGAATACTACGGTCTGAATCTGAAGAAAAACGGCCTGACTGTTTCCCTGGAAGGCGGTCAGATTCCGACCGCGAGTAACTTCCAAATCCCGGGCGACATTTCCAGCGCCGCGTTCTGGCTGGTTGCGGCCGCTGCCCAACCCGGCTCCAATATGCGCATCGCCGATGTCGGCCTCAACATCACCCGCACTGGCATTCTCGGCGTGCTTGTCCGGATGGGCACTCGCCATCGCGAGACGGTCGTAAAATACGCGCAGGTCGAGCAGATGGGCTCGATCGAGATCTGGGGCGGACCGTTCCAAGGCACGATCATCGAGGGACGCGAAATTCCCAACGTGATCGACGAACTCCCTGTTCTCGCTGTCGCCGGGGCACTGGCCCAAGGCACCACCATCATCCGCGACGCCAAAGAATTACGCGTGAAGGAGACCGACCGCATCGCCGCCGTCGTCTCGAATCTCAAACTGATGGGCGCCCACGTCGAGGAGACCCCGGACGGCATGATCATCCACGGAGGCGCTCCGTTGCGGGGCGCGGTTTTGCCGAGCTACGGCGACCACCGAATCGCGATGGCCTTTGCTATTGCTGGGCTGTTCGCCGACGGGGAGACCACCCTCACCGACACCGCCTGCGTGGCCACGTCCTATCCCGGGTTTGAGACGACTCTCGGGCAGATTTTGCGGGGCGCCCATTTTTCCGAAACCTCCAACCGGGCAGACCTGCGCGGACACAGGCCGTCACCATGAGTGCGCACAAAGTCATTGCCATCGACGGCCCGGCGGCCTCCGGGAAAAGCAGCGTCGCTTTCAACCTCGCGAAGCGTTTGGGCTATGCCTACGTCAATTCTGGAGCGATGTATCGAGCTATCACATGGCGCGTGGTCTCCATGAACGTGCCCGCCGATGACGCAGTCGGGGTGGTCGATTTACTCGAACGATCCGATGTCCGCATCTGCCTCGAAAACGGGGTCTCGGTCATCCGCATCGACGGGATCGATCCCGAGCCGTTTCTCCGAGATCAGGCCATCAACCAAAACGTCTCGCCCGTTTCCAGCATCCCTGGCGTGCGCGATTTTTTGCTCGAGATCCTCCGCAGCTTTGCAACCGAGAGCGACCTCGTGATGGAGGGGCGCGACATTGGTTCCACCGTGTTTCCGGATACCCAATACAAGTTTTATATCGACGCCTCGCCGGAGGTTCGGCGGATGCGGCGTCAGGCCCAAGGGCAACTCGACGACCCGGCCGCCCGCGACAAAGTGGATTCCACCCGACGCGCCTCGCCGCTCGTCATTGCCGATGACGCGGAAGTGATCGACAGCTCGCATCTGACGATCGATGGCGTGGTCGGGGAAATTATTGGCCGACTCAAGCTTAAGGGGCTGGCCATTTCGTAAAATTCCCGGTTAACTGTCGCTGATGAGTGGTTGGTATTGGTTCGCCTACGTGCTGTCGAAATTAATTCTGCACACGCTTTTCCGGATGCGAGTGATCCATTCGGAACGGCTCTTGGAGGAAGGCGGGGTGATTTACGCCTCGAATCACGCGAGTTATCTCGACCCGCCCATCATCGGCATTTGTTGCCAAAAGCCGATTCACTATCTTGCGCGGAAAACGCTCATGAAATGGCCCGTGCTTGGTCCGATTTTTCCGTCGCTGAACGTCGTGCCGGTCGATCGTGATGGCACGGACATGAGCGCGCTCAAAACCATTATCAAGCTGATCCGGGCTGGCGAGCGGACGATTATTTTCCCGGAAAGCACTCGCACATTGGACGGCACCCTCGGTCCGGCGCGTCCCGGCCTCGGGCTGGTGGTGGCGAAAACCAAGGCTCCGGTTGTGCCGATGCGGATTTTCGGCTCCTACGAGGCGTTTCCGAAAGGGGCGAAAAAAATCCGCCTCGCTCGCATCACGGTCGTCATCGGTGAGCCGATCCATTTTACGGACGCGGATTTAGCCGGCGGGCGCGACGCGTATCTCACGATCAGCCAGCGCGTGATGGACGCGATTAGCGCCCTCAAACTTCCCACCTAGCTTCCCGGTTTGATGCGATAATCGACCCGGCGCGAGTTGAGCCAAGCCACGCCGAACATGTCCGTGGTGGCCTTGATGGCGCGATTGCCGAGACCGTATTTGCTCACGCCAAACTGCCGGTGCCGATGGTTTACGGGCATCTCGACGACTTTGTAACCGGCGTTTTTGATCAGGGCCGGAATGAATCGGTGCATCCCGTAAAATGGCAGGAGAGCGCGGCGGCACTCGGTCCGCATCGCTTTCAGGCTGCAACCGGTGTCGCGCACGCCGTCGCCAATGAAACGGCTTCGGACGAAATTCGCCACGCGACTGGTGATGCGTTTGACCACGGTGTCGCGGCGTTTGGCGCGGTAACCGCAGACCAGATCACCGCCTTTTTCCACTTCGGCGACAAGTTTCATAATGTCGTCCGGATCGTTTTGCAGGTCGCCATCGAGGAGAATGATGATGTCGCCTTTTGCGGCCATGATGCCGGCATACATCGCAGCGCTTTGCCCGGCGTTTTTTTCGAACTCGAGCACGCGCACCCCGGCGCGACGGGCGACTTTGGCCACGGTGTTATCCTTCGAACCATCATCCACGAAGACGATTTCGTAATCTTGGCCAGCGAGCCCCTGCTCGAGTTGGGCTTGGAGCGGGGCGATATTTTCCTCCTCGTTATAGAGCGGAATGACGATGGAGAGATGTGGACTCATGGAAAATAGGCGGGCAGTTATAGAGGCAGAGTCTTGTAATTGAAGCAAATGAAAAAGCGGATTTTACGAATGGGCAGCCCGTGTTTGCTGATCACTTTTTCTCCCGCATACTCCCAACGTTCGAAGCCGCGCATGAGCGCCTCGGCCGGTTTACCCTCGGCGCGGTCGGTGATGTAGAGGGCGTTTTTGCCCATGAACCGGTTGATGCCAGCCTCTTCGGTGTTGAAGGGGTCCAACTCGTGCGCGTCGGCCTCGTCGAAGGTGTCGTAGCTGGGCCAGAACGAGTATTGATTCTGGATCATTTGCGATTCGGGAATGTAAAGCGGCGTGTCCCCGGCGCGTGCGAGGGGTTTCTCGGGCAGATACCAACCAAGCGAGGCGGCGACTTGGTATTTGTTCGCAATGAGAAAAACCGGGGTGCCAATTTTCGCTTCGATCTCGTGGCGGACAGCGGTCACGGTCTGGCCAGTTTCGCGCCAACCCTGGAGCCGGGCACCTGCATCCAAGGAATAAGGCCAACGCACCCCGAGGCTGCGGAGCGGTTCGGTGACCATCGCGAGCAGGGAAATGAAGACGCCGAGCGCGAGAGCGGCGATCGTCCAGCCGCGAAACCACGGTTTGCGTTGGATGCGGCGCAGCCAGTCGTGCGTGGCAAAAATTGCCAGCGTGACGATCCCCGGCGCGGTCCAGTTCGCCTCGCCCGCTTCCTTGATCGACAGACCGAAATAGAGAAAAATCAGCGGCGCGGAGAATCCGATCAGGAAGGCCGTTTTTCGATGGTTGCTAACATGCCACAAACCACAGGCGAAGCTGATCAACAAAGCCGCAAAAATTAAGGGCGAATAGACCCCGAGATGTTCGCCGAGAAACATGAACGGCTCCTCCGGGTGAATCGCGAACCCGGTTTCGAGATTTCCGCGTTCGCTGAGGTGGGTGAGGGTGATCCAGTTGTGGGAATTGTTCCAGAGCACTGGCGGAATCATGCACAGGCCCGCAACGAGCAACGCGCTGTAGATTCCCGGCCGCCGCCATTCGACCCGCCAGACGCGGACTAACGTCAGGACCAAGGCCATGGAAACGAGCGCAGCAAGATTGGTATATTTCGCGAGCGAACCTAGGCCCACGGCGAGCCCCGAAAGCAGCCACCAACCGCTCCAGCGCGGGCTGTTTTCGAGCGCCCGCCAGAAGCTCCAAACTGCCAGCAACCAGAAAAAGATCGAGAGGGGATCGATAGTCATGAGCAGGGCGCCGACGTTGAAAATCGGCAGACACTGCGTGAGAATCGCCGCCCAAAATCCGGTCCGTTCGTCGTAAATCCGCCGGGCCAGCGCGAAGACGAGAAGCGAACTGCCCAACGCCAGAATCGGACTAAAAGCCCGAACGCCAAACTCCGTCGCGCCAAACAATTTCGTCGAGGCGAGGATCGTCATCGCCACGCCCGGACCCTTCGAGTAATAGGCCAGATCGGGATGTTGCGCCCATTGATAGTAATAAGCCTCGTCGGGTGACAACTCGAACAGTCCGCAAACTACCAGCCGCAGAACGGTCAGAACGGCGAGAATGAGAAAGAGGCGCGACTTCATGTGATCAGCGACGGATGCGCGGCAAACGTTTCGGGAAACCAGCGCGGTCCGAGACGTCGCCAGAGCATTTCCCAACAAACAAAGAGCAGCAGCGCCTCACCCATCGCGAGCGGAATCGAGACGAGGACGTCACTCGGGTAATGCGCTCCGACGTAAACCCGCGAATATCCCACGAGCAGCGCGGGAAAAAAAACTAGCCAGCCCCGGCGTCGGAAAAACACCGCCGCGATGGTCGCGAACGAGACGTTGTTCACAGTGTGCGCGGAGGGAAACGAATTACCCTCGACCGGTTTCTCCGAGGGACGGGCCATTTTTATTTTAAGCGGCTTGCCCAGCGCGAGAAGCCGAGGCGACGCCTTCCCTATGTCCACCATCCGCACATCGGCCCGGACGTCGTTGGGGCGCGGACGACCCACGGTGCGTTTGAGGGTTTTCGTGCTCAGGACGTCGATCGTTCCCAGCGTCAATCCGGCGCAAAGCAAAAACGCCCGGGCGCGAAACCCGCCGAAGATCAGTCCGAGCCCAGCGCCCAGAACCATGAACGGCACCCACAGCTCGGTGCAGGAAACCACGGCCATGATCCAGTCCAGCGCGGGGCTTGTCCATGTGCGGTTGAATAAATAGAGTAACTGAAGGTCCATCAAAAAACGTCCGGCCCGCAAAACTATGACCCGAACCTCATGCAAACAAGCACGGAAAACCGCGCTGCTCCTTTTCCTTTCTGCCGCATCCGTCTTCGCCCGGCCCGGAGCCGAGATCCTTTCCGATGCCCGGGAAATGATTCGCGCGCAGGATGTTTCCATCACCGGAAAAATTCGCACGGGCCCAGAGAATGTTCCCTTTCAACTCACTCAGCACGACGGCACCGCCACCTACACTTTTCGCGATCCGGTCGAAACCGTCTCCGTCGCACTCGGCGATAAAGGCGTTAAAATCACCGCCCCAGCCGCCACGAAAAATCTCATCCGCGGCTCTGTGCTAACCTACGACGACCTCGCCCTGCGCTTCCTTTACTGGACCTCGATCGAGGAACTCGGCACGGAAAAACTCCGCTCGCTCCCGTGCTGGAAACTTCGCCTCGACGCGCCCGACCGCTCCTCGCCCTACGCCTTCGTCAAACTCTGGGTCAACCAGCAGAGCAACGCCTTCATTCGCGCCCAAGCCTTCGATTGGGACGGCGCCCTCGCCAAACAGTTCGACGTCATCTCGACCCAGACGATCGAGGGACGTTACTTCCTCAAATCGATGAAAATCCAGCTTAGCAAAGCGCCGACGCCCGGGGCAAAAATGCTCAGTTATTTGGAGATTGATCCGCCGGTTGCGGCGAATTGATCTCCGCTCTCACTAACTCGAGCGCGTCGTCGCGGGTGGCGATCCGGTTTTCTAGTTGCGCGGTTTCGGCAATGTCTAACAATTCCTTGAAACGCGGCCCCGGTTTTAACCCGAGCCCGATCAAATCTTTCCCCGTGATCAGCGGCGGCGGAATCAACGGCTCGCTCGCAAACTCCTCCGCTTTCGCCTGAAGAAACGTCACGTTTCCAAGGTCGCCGTGACTGCCCGCGCAATCCACCCGGTGCAACTCGATTTCCTGATCGAAATCCGGCCGCGCCATGAAGCGCTTCAACTTCGCCACCCGCATTTTCGTTACGTCCTTGAAAACCATGTGATTGGCCACTGCGGCGACCACGCGCTCGATTTCCCCGTTGGAAAAACGCAGTCGCTGCATCAGTTCGAGCGTCATCTGCGCCCCAAGCGTATCGTGACCACTGAAACGGATGCGGCCCTCCGCCGGGTCGAACGAAAAAGTCCCGGGTTTGCCGATGTCGTGAAAGAGAACGGACAAAATTAGCGAATCTGCCGCGTCGGAGGCTAGCATTCCGAGCATCAGTCGGGTGTGGATAAACACATCGCCCTCGGGATGAAATTGTGGGGGCTGTTCGCAACCGTGCAACGCCGCCACCTCGGGCAGGACGACCGGCAGCAGACCGCTCCCGTCAAGCAGGTCCAGCCCACGCACGCGGCTGGGTGAGCGGAATGTTTTCATCAATTCATCGCGAATCCGCTCCGCACTAACCACTCCGATCTCGCTCGCTGAGGCGCACATCGCCGCCCACGTGGCCGGCTCGATCTCGAAATTGAGCGTGGTCGCAAATCGCACCGCTCGGAGCATACGCAATTTGTCCTCGGCAAAACGATCCGCTGCGTGGCCCACCGCCCGCAGGATTTTCTTCTCCAGATCGGCCCGGCCACCGACGTAATCGACCACCTCCTCGCGGACCGGATCGTAAAACATTGCGTTAATCGTAAAGTCCCGCCGCGCCGCATCCTCCTCCGGTCCGGTGAAGCGCACCGCGGTCGGTCGCCGCCCATCGAGATAAGCCTCGTCGGAACGGAAAGTCGCCACCTCGAACGCATGCGGCCCCTCCATCACCACGATGACCCCAAACTGCGCCCCCACCGCCACGTTGCGGGGAAATAATTTCTGGACCGCCTCCGGGGGCGCGCTGGTGGCGATATCGAAATCGTGCGGTTCCACGCCTCGCAGACGGTCGCGCACGCAACCTCCGGCAAACCAGGCGGTATGCCCGGCCTCGTGCAAGCGCGCCGCGATCCGACGTGCTGCCATCTCCGTGGTGGATTTCATTCGGGGAAACTAGCAGAAAAAAAGCAGGCACCGCGAAGGATTTCTCCGCGGTGCCTGTGAGATTGGAAAACGGAGGCGGAGGTTATTCCGTAGCGGCTCCTTCTTTCTTAGTGCTCGCCTTTTTGTCCTTTTTCACCTTATCGGCGGCGAGTTCCTCAGCGGTCTTCGGGCCAAACTTAAGCGTGCTGACCTCATATTTGTCGGTCGCCACTTTTAAGGCCATGCCCCGCACCGGATCGCCCACCTTCATTTCCGCGAGCGTGGCATCTTTGCCCTCCTTGGTCACTTTCGCCGTGCCGGCGAGGGTGTAGGTCTTTACCTTGGTTTTATCTTTGTTCGTGATCGTGAACGTGCCAGCGGTGGCGTCCACGGCCGACGCGGTTCCCTTGAAGGGGCCGGGTTTGCTGGCCTTGGCGGGTGCTGCAGACTTTTCGGCAGCCGGACTGGCGGCGGGAACAGGGTCCGCAGCGCGGACCAGACCGGTGGTGAGGGTGAGTGCGAGGGTGAGATAAACGATGTTTTTCATAAAAACATCTGACGAGCCTTCGTCTCGGTTGTTCAGATTTTTTTAGGCAGATTTTTCACTGGCCCGAAAGGATTGCCAGATGAGCAACCCGGCAGCGACGCAAATGCAACTGTCGGCTACGTTAAAGGCGGGCCACGGGTTGGCGAACGGCACGTGCAGGTAAAAAAGCAGGAAATCAATTACATGCCCGTGGAGCAACCGATCGGTGACGTTCCCGAGAATGCCCGCCCCGAGCAGCGAGAAGGCGATGCGCGACGAGCGGTCGCGGACGTGGCCGCGCCAGGCCATCCAAGACATGGTGATGATCGCTGCGATGGCGAGAATGATGAAAAACCAGCCCTGGCCTTGGAACATGCTGAACGCTGCGCCCGTATTGCCCCAATGCACCAGATAGAAAAAACCCGGGACGACCGGTTCCTCGAAACCAAAAGGCAATCGCTGGCTAATCCAGAGTTTGGTTAGTTGGTCGAGCCCGTAAAGCGGCAGGAGCAATCCGAAGACGTATTTCATACAACGTCCCGAGAGCCGATTAGCCCTTGAGCGTGTCGCTCAGGCCGTCGAGCACGGTTTGGATCGATTCCACCGTTTCGTCGCCCATGTTTGAGACGCGGAAAGTGGTGCCTTTGATTTTTCCGTAGCCGCCGTCGAAGACGAAGCTGTGTTTCGCCTTCGTCCGCTTGATCCAACCGGCAACGTCGATCTCTAGGTTGTTTTTCACGCAGGTGAGCGATTTTGAGCGGTAACCTTCTGGGGCAAAAAACTCAAAGCCGTTCTCCCGCACCCAGCCGTGGACCATGTCGTTGAGTTGAGCGTGCCGTGCGTGCCGCAACTCGATGCCCTCGGCAAAAATGTCGTCCAGTTTCGAGCGCAATGCATAAATGTGACCGATGCTCGGGGTGCTCGGCGTCATGAATTCCGCGGCGTTTTTCTTGAATTCAATGAAGTCGAAATAATACCCGCGATCTTTCATCGTCTCGGCCCTCGCGTAAGCCCGTTCGCTGACCGCAAACAACGCCAGCCCCGGAGGCAAAGCGAGCGCCTTTTGACTGCCCGTAAGCAACACATCGATGCCCCATTCGTCCATCGGGATCGGCACCACGGAAAACGACGAGACCGTGTCCACGATCAGCAAGACTTCGGGATATTTCGCGACCACTGCGCAGAGTTCGCGCAATGGATTAAGCACGCCAGTCGAGGTCTCGTTGTGGATGATCGTGACCGCGTCATAAGCGCCGGTGGCCAGTTTCTCATCGAGGGCTGCGGGCAGAATCGGTGTGCCCCAAGGCATTTGCAGACCGTCGGCTTCCTTGCCGCAGCGCTTTGAGACGTCGAGCCATTTGTCGGAAAACGCGCCGTTCATGCAATTAAGCACGCGTTTTTTAACGAGGTTGCGAATCGCACCTTCCATCACGCCCCAGGCGGAGGAAGTGGAAAGCAGCACGGGTTGCGTGGTGCCGAAAAGCGTCTGCAAACGCGGGTGGATCGACTCGTAGAGTGCTTTGAAATCGGCGCTGCGATGGCCGATCATTGGCAGAGTGAAGGCGGCGGCGGTTTTGGCCGACACTTCGACGGGACCGGGGATGTAGAGTTTGACGTGTGACATGGCAGGAAATTTGGGACCGCAAGGTGGGGCACACCGGGGGAAGTCTCAAGCGGAAATGCAAGGTGCGGACGTTTTTGGCAACCGAATGTCACTCGACAAAAGATGCTCCGAGCCGGATAAGGAACTTCATGCGCGGCTGGTTACTTACGATTGTCTTGATGGGGTATCTGGGCGCGTTGGCGCGGGCAGAGGGTCCGTCGCTTCCGGGCTACGAGTCCGTGCCCCTTCGCTTCGGTGGAGCCAATCGACTGGCGCTGACGGCCACGATCGCGGACCGACCCGCCACATTTCTGCTCGATACCGGGGCCGCCCTTAGCTCGATCGACCGGAGCGCGGTGCGCGATTGGAAATTGGGTCCACCGGGGCGCGAGTCGGGCATCGCCCGGACGAAAATGATGAATGGGCGCAAGGCCGATGTCGTCTGGCTGCCGGATTTGAAAGCCGGCGGAATGCGATTTGGCCCGTTGCCGATGACGGTGCTGCCAGCCGGGGTCCACTTCGGGGATTACGGGAACGAACCGCTCCGGGGATTATTTGGTTCGGACCTGCTTCGGCGTTTTGAGGCGATCGTCAACTGCGCCAGCGGGCGGATTTATTTTAAGACGGATCCGCACGCGGGGGTGGATCTCGCGCGAGTGCTCGAGCCGCTGGGTTACGTGGCAATTCGGCTCGAGCAGCGCAGGGGAGTCTATTATGCGCCGTGCAAACTGCGGAAGTTTGCCTTCAAAATGCTCGTCGATACGGGGGCGTTCACGACGATTTTCCGGCAGAAAAAAATTGAGTTGTTCGGAGTGCCGTCCGAGAAAACGAAAATGCGCCAGCGCGGGCTCAACGGCTACGCGACCACGCTCTCGCGGGTGCAACCGTCCGAGCATCGTCTGAGCGTCGGCGGCGTGCCCATTCCCTTCGCAGTCAGTGCGACGAATGATCCGCTGCTCGAGCGATCCAGTGAATTCGATGAATTGGGCATCCTCGGTTGCGATCTTCTCGGACGGCATGGTGCGGTGATTGATTACAGTACGCTCACGCTCTGGCTGCGCCCGGCGGGCAAGTGATGGGTGTGGTGAATGTTGGGTGTTAGCTAGGAATTCGCCCCCTTGGAAGGTGGTGTTTCGAGGGGAATCGAGCGGCTCGGTGCGATGAAGATTTACCTGAGGGCACCTAGGAAACCCAAGGGCTAGGTTTTTTTAAGGATTGATCGTGACCTCCGTGCCGGGTTGGACGAGGTCGAAGAGATCGGCGATGGCGGTGTTACCAAGCCGGATGCAACCGTGGCTGACGGG
Organism: Chthoniobacterales bacterium; assembly: GCA_038228695.1. GTDB lineage: Bacteria > Verrucomicrobiota > Verrucomicrobiia > Chthoniobacterales > DASVRZ01 > DASVRZ01. The sequence continues at coordinate 44,353 of JBBRPA010000019.1, read as the reverse complement.
CAGGCCGAGGCGAGCTTCGTGGTTCGTTCCATGCAGGTAAATGTAACGGCTTCGCGTGTTGGCATTCGCCGGATCGCAACCGTCAAGCCAGAGAATGCGAGTGGTGATCTGATCGTCGGGCGATCGTGGGCTGCAAGACTCTCCGGTGGGGTGGCGACTGCGAAAGACCGTGCCGGGAGGTGCGCCCGCGCCGATTGTTTCTGCGATGACAAAGCGTCCGGTCGGAGTCCGGAGCGAGCCCGGTTCCGTGCCCGGGCCGGCCAGCGCGCTGGAGATGGCGCAGGCGAAAATCCTCCGGTCGCCGTCCTGTAAAGTGAGTCGCTGGCAGGAAAGGTCGATCGCGATATTCACTCACAAACAACTATTCATCCCGCCGCCCGGAGGCAACGGAAATAAGGATTGCTCCGTTGCAAGATTCCTCTTTGCGTGGTCCGCTTTCCACCTTATTTTGCCGGTCCTGTTTTATGAGTAAATCCTATCATGTAGCCATTGCCGGAGCGACCGGTGCCGTCGGCGTGGAGATGATCCGCGTCTTGGAGCGTCGTAACTTTCCCGTCGGAAAGCTAACCTTGCTGGCCTCGGCCCGTTCCGCCGGAAAAACGCTCACCTTCCGTGGCGAGCCGCTTGTCGTTCAGGAACTAACCGAATCGTCCTTCGCCGGTGTGGACATCGCGCTTTTTTCCGCTGGCGGCGGTATCTCGAAACAATTCGCGCCGCACGCCGTCGCTGCCGACGCGGTCGTCGTCGATAATTCCTCCGCGTTTCGGATGGATCCGAACGTTCCGCTTATCATTCCCGAGATTAACGGAGCCGATGCCGCCCAACACCGAGGCATCATTGCAAACCCGAATTGCACCACGGCGGTCACCCTGATGGCGCTTCATCCGTTGCACGAAGCCTTCGGCGTCACCCGTGTCTGGGCATCTAGCTATCAGGCCGTCTCGGGCACCGGCGCGGCTGCGATCATTGAGCTAGAAAATCAGGTTAAGGCGATCGTCGCCGGCACGGAAATTCCTCGGCAGGTTTATCCATATCAGATCGCTTTCAACGCCCTTCCGCAGGTTGATTCATTTCTCGAGGACGGCTACACCAAGGAGGAAATGAAAATGCAAAACGAGGGTCGCCGCATTCTCCATCATCCGAATTTCCGCGCGTCGGTCACCTGCGTTCGTGTGCCGGTGTATCGTGCGCACTCGGTCGCGGTCAGTGCAGAATTTGAGCGTCCGGTTTCTCTCGAAAAAGCCCGCGCCGCTCTCCTGCAGGCTCCGGGATTGAAAGTGAACGACGATCCCGCCAACCAGAAATATCCCATGCCGATTTTTACCGCAGGCCAAGACGATTGCGAAGTCGGCCGCTTGCGGATCGATTGCGCGTTGGACAACGGCCTCGCCTTCTGGGTGAGCGGCGACCAGATTCTGAAGGGTGCTGCTTTAAACGCTGTGCAAATTGCGGAGTTGTTAGTCTAAACGGCCAAACTTAGCCTGCGCGATGGCCTGCCGCTTTGCTTATCTGCTGGAACGTTATCCGGCTTTTACGCAGACTTTTATCGTTCGCGAGGTTGAGGAAATGCGACGGCAGGGCGTGGACGCCTGGGTGATCTCACTGCGTTCGTCCGATGTTAGCACGTTCGGTCATTTTCCCGTTTCGGCGACGGAAAACGTCCTCGTTGCGCCAGAGTCCAATCAACTCGTCGCCGAGATTAAACGCCGCCGGGCCTCCGGTGAGTTGCCACGAAAAATTAATCAACGTCTCGAGAGCTGGGGCGACGCTCCCGACAAAATGCGGCTCTACGAGGCGATTTGGGCGGGCGCCCTTTTGCAAAAACGCGGCATCCGCCACGTCCATGTGCATTTTGCAGGACTTGCCGCGCGCACTGCGTGTCTGATGAAAGAACTCTACGGAATCACTTTTAGTTGGACTGGTCACGCGCAGGATATTTTTTGCAAAACCGAACATGCGATCGATCTCGGTCGGCTCGTGCGCGAGGCCAGCGCGGTGGTTACGGTCGCGGACTTCAGCGCGCACCATTTGCAGCACACCTACCCGGCGCTCGCGTGGAAGGTGAAACGCGTTTACAACGGGTTGGCAATGCCGACAATCATGCCGGAGCGAAGGGAAAGTTCGCCGCCTCTGATTCTCTCCGTCGGCCGTTTGATTCCAAAGAAAGGTTTCGCCGATCTGATAGCCGCTTGCGGCATTCTCGGTAAACGCGGAATCGCCTTTCACTGTCGAATCGTTGGTGAGGGGCCGATTGAGGAGGAACTCCGCGCAAAGATCGCTAGCAGCGAAGCGTCGGTGGAGTTGGTCGGACCGAAATCGCAGGCGGAAATCTTCGAACTGTTAGGCAAGGCCCGCGTCTTTGCCCTTGCCGCAGTCGTTCTCCCTGATGGCGATAGCGACAATCTTCCTACGGTCATCACCGAAGCGATGGCGCATGGCTTGCCGGTGATCTCCACCCGGGTCGCAGGTATTCCCGAGCAAGTCGAGGACGGTCGAACCGGATTCGTGGTCGAGCCAGGCAACGTCGCTGCGCTTGCGGAAAAATTGGAACGGTTGCTAACAGATCCGAATCTCGCGAGCGAAATGGGTCGGGCCGGATTTGAAAGGGCGCGCGCCGAGTTTTCCCTTCCGGCGACGGTCGCGCGACTGCAAAAAATTCTTCCGCTCCGGCCTTGGTGGAAAATTTTCTAACCTTCGGCCAGCCGTCAATGGTTAGACGCGGAAGCCTTTGCGGAGAACGGTTGGCACATCGAGGTCATGCCCTTCGATAATGGTCGGCTCGCTTTTTTCAAATCGCCCGCGCGAGACCGGTTCGAACTGCAAGACTTCCTGCTTCACTTCCTTTGTCTTTTCGGGCACCGGTGTAGGTTTTGGCTCGGGGGCCGGGGCGGACCGGACATTGCGTGCAATCGGAGCGATTGGCGCGGGTCGGGAACGTCGCGCGAGCACCGGCTCTGGCTCAGGAACATCTTCTGGCAGATCGGCTTCCTCCCCTGTTTCTGCCGCGGGTTCGGCGGCCGCGGTAACCTCTGGTACTAGCTCAACCGCTCGGGGCGTTTCGACTTGATGAATGGCTGGATAAGGCGAGCCGAGCGAACTGATGAGCGTGACCGCTAGTTTCGATCCCAGACGCGGCTCGATACTCGTTCCGAGGAGGAGATGCGTTTCGTCCGCGATGTGGCGATTCAGTTCGGTCATGAGGATCTCCACCTCGGCGAGAGTTAGGTTGTTCGAACCGGAAATATGCACGAGGAGATTGCCGGTACTTTCGAGCAGTTTGCCGCGCTCCATTAACGGATTACGCAATGCGTGGGCCAACGCTTCGTGCGCCCGGTTGTCGCCGTCGCTTTCGCCATGACCGAAGAGGCAGCGCGGATCGTCGCTGCGTAGAACCGTTAGTAAATCGTCGATCCCAACCTTCATGATTCCGGGTCGCGCGAGAATGGCGAGAATCCCGCGAATGCATTCGCTCATCGTTTCGTCGGCCGCTACAAAAGCCTGTTGAATGCCCGTTTTGGGGGCGACGAGTTCTGCCATCCGGTCGTTCTCAAAACAAATCACCGCGTGACAAAGCTGGCGCAGATGATCGAGCGCCGCAACTGCCTGCTCTTTCCGGCGGCGTCCTTCGAATCCGAATGGGAGGGTGACGACGGCGATCACCACCGCTCCAGCCTCGCGCGCAGCGTGGGCCATGAACGGTCCCGAACCGCTGCCAGTTCCACCGCCCAAGCCGGCTGCTAGAAAAACAATCTGGCTACCCTCGACGGCGGAACGCAACTCCGGTAGGGCATCCTGCGCCGCAGCCATGCCTACCTCCGGGTCGCCGCCTGCGCCGAGTCCGTGGGTCAGGCTGTGCCCCAGTTGGATTTTTTGCGCTGCGACGGACGATGAAAGCGCCTGCAAGTCGGTGTTCACCGCGATCAATTCACTAGGTTCGACGCCTTCAATCAGCAACCGATCGATGATGCTGCAACCGGCGCCTCCAACGCCAACGATTTTACAAGTAAGCGGAACAAAGGGAGCGGCGGGCCGGGAGCGGTTGATCTCGATCATAGCGTTGGGTTAGTTGCGACGAAAAATATTAAGCAGCGGATTAAAAATCTTACTCAGCAAACCCGGGGATGGACTCTCGGAGCGGACGGCCTGGGCGTATTTAACCAGTCCGATTGCAGTGGAGTATTGCGGATTTTGAAACGCGGAAGTGATGCCGGCCATGGTGTGGGCGTGGGTCAGGGTTGCTTCCATGCCAAACACGTCGCTGGCGAGGTCGTCGATGCCCTTGAGCAGACTGCAACCTCCGGTGATGTGGATACCCGCACCGATCATTTCAAACTTAGGATCACTGGCAAGGCGTTGGAGCAGAATCTCGAACGTTTCCTTCATTCGCATGTGAATGATCGTGTTTAGTTTTTCCCGCTCGATCTCGCGCCCAGCAAATCCGGTCTCGTCTTTTAAGAGCACTCGCTCGCCAGGAATCGAACGACCCAGAACGACGCTGCCCTCCTCGACTTTCAGGCGCTCCGCTCGCGCCATCGGAATCTTCAGCAGCATGCTGATGTCGTTAGTGATGTGGTCGCCACCGACCGCAAGTACGCCGCTCTGGCGGACGGCGCCGTCGCAGTAGAGGATGTAATCCGTTGTCCCGCCACCGATATCGAGAACGAGAGCGCCTAGGTGTTTCTGTTCCTGATCGAGCACCACTTGCGCGGATGCGAGCCCGTTTAGAACGTAATCGTTCACCGCCAGCGGCAGCTCCTTGACGCATCGGAGGGTGTTGTTAATCCGGTTGCGAATGCCGTGGATGACGTGAAAATCGGCCTCAAGTTTGGTCCCAAAAATTCCTACCGGATTCAATACCCCTTCGCGGTCGTCGATGTAATAATGCTGCAAAATCTGGTGCAGAAACGCATTCTCCGCCGGAATGCTAACATCAATCGCGCTCGCCTTGACGCTAGCAAGATCGTCCTCATCGATCTCGCCTTTTTCCTGCGGGACCATGACCACACCGCGGCTGTTGATGCTTTGAATGTGAGAGCCGGTGATGCCGACATAGACGTTGTCGATTTCGATGTCGGATTTCTGCTCGGCGTCCACCAGCGCGTCGTGCAGGCAACGCTGCGCGGTGTCGAAATCGACGATCTCGCCTTTCCGAATGCCGCGTGACGGGACCTGGCCGACCCCAAGGATTTTGATCGTGCCGTCATCCTGATCTTCCGCCACGACGACGCAAATTTTGCTGGTGCCGATTTCCAGACCTACGACGATGTCATCCCTTGCCATTGGTGCCTTTCTTCTGTTTGCCGGGAGTCACCGGGAGCGCTTTGCGAACGGGAATGGACTCCGAATCTTTTTTCTTTGAAATGGCAGGCAGGTCCGACGTATCGAGCCGAACGAAAGTGACGGGAACATTTCGCTGCACGAGCAGGTTGACGGTCTCGATTTTTTTCTGATTGGCGTCGCAGTAATCGAGCAACATTCGGAAGCGCTGAAGTTGGCCGTCAATGTCTTCGAAGGCCATTCGGGCGGTGGTTTGCTCGCGGTCGTGGACCTCCATGCTGTAGCCGTTGGAAAGATCGATCCACGATATGTCAAAACGTCCTGTTAGTTGGTCGGAAGTTTTTTTAATCAGCCCGATGGCGGTCACAACTTCTCCGGAGGGGATTTTTTTCCCGACGCGCAGATTGTCCGTCGGGATGCCAGCGATGATCGGAAGACGGAGATATTCTGGAAGAATCGCCCGGCTGGTTAGAACCACGCCGGTCGCGTCCACCATCAGCGCTCGGGTGTGGTCGAGTTCGAGGGCCTCGGTGCGGTTAGAGGCGAGCCAAGCCACGGGATGGCGTTCGCGAATGGTGATCCGCAACGTGTCTGGCAGAGCGCGTTGGATTTGGGCGTCGTCCACTTGCGGGAGATCGAGCAGAGCCTGACGCGCTTTCGGAAGCGCGATCGAGAAAATGTTCACCCCGGTCTTCAGTCCGGCGGCGGCGATGATTTGCTCGCGCGGAAGCGTTCCTTCGTTTTCGATTTCGATCTGGTTGAGAACATAATTTGGGTTGGCAAAAAACATCCGATTCAGTCCGGCGCGAATTCCATAAAAAACGCCACCGATCAGCGTGAAAAAAACCAGCGCCTTGCACCCGAAAAGAACGATCCGTTGGTTTCGCTGGGTGCGCGCCTTGTCGGAACGGATCTCAACATCGAGTAAATGATGAGAACGTTTCCGGCGACGGTTGATCCCGGGCCGTTTGCCCTTTGCAGGCGTGCCTTTGCCGCGTGATTCGAACATCATTTCGTTCCTCCCTTCTGACGAGCTTGGGAGAGGGCAATAATCCGTTCGCAGAGCGTGGCCATGTCGAGCCCGGCGACACCTGCGGCCTCGGGGAGAAGGCTCGATTCGGTCATTCCTGGCACGGTGTTTACTTCCAACACAAAAGGCTCTCCGGTGCCAGTCAAAAGAATATCCACGCGGCTGCACACCTCGAGCCCCAACGAGCGATGGGCGGCTAGCGCAAGGGCTTGTAGCCTCGATGTTAGCACCGCGTCGAGCGGCGCCGGGCAGAAGTGATCCGCCGCGCCACCGGGATTGAGCCAGGGATATTTGTTTTTGAAATCATAAACGCCATCCTTCGGGCAGATGAGAATAATCGGCAGCGCTTGGTCGCCAACGATGCCGACGGTCAATTCGTCGCCCTGGATGAACTCCTCGACGAGGATGTCTTTGCCGAATTCAGTGACCGCCTGCAATGCGGCGTCTAGCTCCTCATCCGTTCGGCAAATGTAAACGCCGACGCTTGATCCCTGACGCGGAGCCTTGACCACGAGCGGCAGGGACAGGGTAGGTTTCTCACCGGCTGAAAGCGTCTCGCTCCGGGGCGTGGCGATGCCCGCGGCGAGAAAGGCGTCCTTAGAAAGAATTTTGTCGAAGGCGAGACGGTTGGCCTCGGGTGAATCCCCCGTGCAGAGAACTCTGCGCCGCTCCATTTCATCCTGCAAATCGCCGTCCTCGCCGTAGGTGCCGTGGATGACGTTGAAGGCAATGTCGATTTTTTCGGGAAGCACAAAGGAAGCATCCTTCACGTCAACCTCGGTCACGTTGTGGCCGGCGCGACGCAAAGCCGCAGCGACGGCAGATCCAGAACGCAGCGACACCTCCCGCTCAGTTCCGGGACCTCCTAACAATACGGCAATTTGCAAACTCATAAATTCAGATTTTCTAACTCAAAGGTTCGCCTACGATCTGGACCTCGGTCTCGAGATCGATCTGTCGCCCGGCGCGGGCGGCCTGCTGGATTTCGCGGATCAGGGCTAGGACTTCGGCGGCGCTCGCGCCACCGTCGTTGACGATAAAATTACCGTGAACTTCGGAGACGCGCGCTGGGCCGACGTGGGTGTTTTTTAACCCGAGATCCTCGACCAATTTGCCGGCAGGAATCTGCGCGGGATTCTTAAAAATGCAACCTGCGCTTGCGGCGACTGGCTGGCTGGCTTTCCGCTTTTTAAGCGAGGCGTGCAAGAGTCGGTCGATCTCGGCTGGATCAGCCGGATGTCCCTGGAATATCGCCGAGACCGCGTAGTTTTTCGCGAGCATCGGAACGCTCCGGTAACGGACTTCGATCTGGGCCGGGGTGGCTTCGTGCAGTTCGCCTGCGTGATCGAAGTAGCGAAAACTAACCACCTGGGAAAATGTATCCACTCCCATTGCCCCGGCATTCATGCGAAGACTTCCGCCGACGTTCCCGGGGATGCCTTCCATCCACTCGAAGCCGCCGATCTGCGCCCGTTTTGCGGCGGCCGCGAGTCGCTTCAGCTTCACGCCTACCCCGGCTTGGATGGTGTTTCCGGAGACATGGATTTGCGCAAATTCTCCGCCTTGAAGATGGGCAACTATGCCGGGGATGCCGCCGTCCTGCACGAGCAGGTTCGATCCGCGACCGATGACCATGAAAGGAAAATCTCGCTGGTGTGCGTAGCGGATCAGCTCGGCAAACGCTCTCTCGGTTTCCGGTTCGACCCAGAATTGCGCCGGGCCGCCAACCCGCAGGGTGGTGTGCTGAGAGAGCGGTTCATAGAGAGTGACGGTGTTAGGGCCCGTCAGCGTTTCGATTTCATCCGCCGTGCGGAGATCGGCAACCAGCGAGGTGGATTGCTCGTGGATGTCGCCCGCGCCCAGACTCAGGACGAGATCTCCTTTCGCAAGTTGCGGGGCGATTTCTCGCCAGAGTGGGCCTTTTCCAGGACGGAAGAAAATCTCCGTCATTCCCTGGGCCGTTGCCGCTTCTACAATGGTGTCTCCGCTGATGCCGGGAATGGGTTGCTCGCTGGCCGGATAAACGTCGGTCACATAAACCCGGTCGGCGAGCAAGAGGGCTTCGCCGAACTCGTTTTTCAAGGCGGCGGTGCGGGTGTAACGGTGGGGTTGAAACATGACGATAACACGCTCTGCGCCGCCGGTTCGCGCGGTGGCGAGCGTAGCTTTAATCTCGGTGGGATGATGTCCGTAGTCATCGATCACACGGAGGCCGCGCCCGGTGTATTTGATTTCGAAACGGCGACGGGCCCCTCGGAAGTTTTCGAGGCCTTCGCGAATTTTTTCCGCGGAAACGCCCAGCTGGTCGGCCAGAGCGATGACGGCGGTGGCGTTGCTAACATTGTGGGCGCCGGGGATGTTCAGGACAAAATCTCCGAGCGGCTCTTGGCCGCGGCTGACGGAGAATTCGGTCTTAAAATTCTCCGAGCGGAGGATTGTGTAACGATAGTCGCAGCCGACCGATGAGCCGTAGGAAACAACGCTCGGATGGGACTGGCAGATGCGTCGGGTGTTAGCATCGTCACCATTGTAGATCACCGATCCAGAGGTGTTTTCGAGCAAGGTTAAAAAAACCGATTCGATGTGGGCGAGATCGCGATAAAAATCGAGATGCTCCTCCTCGATGTTCAGAATGATCGCGTGCTCGGGATGATAGTTGACGAGGGTGCCATCGCTTTCGTCGCCTTCGGCAACAAAGTGTGTGCCTTGGGAGTCCCAGTAGGCATTGGTGCCGAGAATTGGAATCTCCGCTCCGACATAGTGGGAGGGACGCTGGCCTCCAATGCGGAGGATGTGCGCGGCCATGGCCGACGTGGTGGTCTTGCCGTGCATACCAGCGACGACGATGCCCTTTTTTGCACCCATGATCGCGCTAAGAGCCTCGGCTCGGCGGATGAGAGGGATGCAGAGCCGGATCGCCTCGTCGTAGGCCGGGTTGCCGCTTTTGATCGCAGAGGAATAGACGACGAATTCGGCGTTCTGAACAGAGTGAGCGGTCTGTTCCTGAAGAAAATGAAGACCGAGTCCGACCAAACGTTCGACTTCACTGCTGGAGACACGATCGCAACCACTGACGCGATGACCGAGGGCAAGGAGTAGCCCGGCAATGCCGCTCATGCCGGAGCCAGCCACTCCTAACAAATGGATCTGGCGTGGCGCCCCGGTGAAGATGGGGGTGAGTTCGGCGATATCAGGCATGGGAGGGCATTATCGCTGGCATTCCCGTTCGATCAAATTCACGATTTCGGCTGCCGCATTTTCCCGTGCAAATGCCCGGCTGCTTTGGGCCATGGCCTCGAGTCGGTCGGGCTTGGCGAGGAGTTTGTGGAGAATCTCGGCGAGGTCACCGCCGATGGCGTTTTCCTCTTTGCAGAGAATCGCCGCGCCGCCCTTGACGAAGATTTGCGCGTTGATGGTCTGGTGATCCTCCGCCGCAAACGGATAGGGGATGAGGACTGCGGGAATTCCGAAGTGGGAGAGCTCGGTGAGACTGGCGGCACCGGAACGCGAAATTGCTAGGTCGGCGATGGCGTAGGCTTCTTGCATCTCGTGATGGAATGCGGCGACGAAGGCGGCACGGCCTTGGCTGGCGTATTCGGCCCGGACGGTTTCCTCGCAGCGCTTTCCGGTGAAGTGGACGACCTGCATTTGGTCCGGGGGAAAGGTCGTGAGCGCGGCGGAGGCGGCACGATTCAGACCTTGCGCGCCCTGGCTGCCACCCATGATGAGGAGAGTTGGGATATTCTCCCGCAGACCGAATTTTGCGCGGATCGCGGATCGGTCAACGGGTTGGAGCAGACTCTGTCGGATGGGCGTGCCGGTGAGGAAGGTACGTGATTTTGGAAAGAAAATTTCGCATTCCCCAAAGCCAAGCAGGACGGCCGAAGTGGCTCGGGCGTTCCATTTGTTAGCTTTGCCGGGAATCGCGTTGGACTCGTGGATGAAGGTGGGAACCTTGCGGCTTTTACCGGCCAGAATAGGTGCGGTCGATGTGAACCCACCCATGCCGAGGACCGCATCGGGCTGGAAGGTTTCGTAGATTTGCCGGCAACGTTTATAGCTGCCAAAAAAGCGGAGCAGAAAACGGGCGATCGCCGGGGAGAACAGGTTGGGCATGCCGACGGAGGGAAGTTTCTCAAGGCGAAGATCGGTTCGTCCGCGAGTGGCGAGAGTGTCGATTTCTTTCTCGGAGATGAAGACTAGCACTTCGTGGCCGCGTTCGAGGAGAACGTCGGCGACGGCGAGACCCGGGAAGAGATGGCCTCCGGTGCCTCCGCATGCAATGGCGATTTTCATGGTTTAGAGGCGGATCGTTTTTCGGGTGCGGGCTGCTAACACTTGCGGGATCGAGGCCATCGTGGTGACTTCGCTGCGGCGGTGGATGCTGACGAGAATGCCGATGTAGAGCAGGCAGAGGCAGAGGTTGGATCCTCCGTAGCTAACAAAAGGCAGGGGCATGCCTTTGTTAGGAAGCAGGGCGGTCGTAACGCCGATGTTTACCGCCGCCTGAATGGATAAAAGCATGACGCATCCCATGCCTAGAAGCATCCCAAACTGATCGCGCGAGGTAAGAGAAATGAAGGTCCCGCAAACAATCATCACGACATAAGCGGAGACGATCCCGAGGGTGAAAGGCAGTCCGAGTTCCTCGCCAATAACTGGGAAGATGAAATCGGTGTGGGCGAAGGGAAGGTAGAGCAATTTTTGCCGACCATTACCGAGACCAAGACCCTCCACGCCCCCGGAACCGAGGGCGGTGAGTCCGGCGTATTGCTGGAGGCCGTCGGATTCCTTGTATTTCTCGAGGTTCCGGTAGGCCAGAATACGGTCGGCGCGCTCGGGCATTTTTTTAATCACGAAGAAAAGACCAAGCGCACCGACAATGATCATCGGCAGGAAGTAGCGGATGCGGCTGCCGGCCATATACATAATGGCAAACATGGTGCTAGCAATCAGCATGGTCGCGCCAAGATCGGTCTCTCGGAGGATGAGGAGGAGCATCACACCGATCACGGAGAGTGGGATCAGGAAGCCGTGGAGCGCGGTGGCTGCCCGGGCCTGATGTTTAGTAAACCAAGAGGCGAGAAAAGTGATCGCGGCAAGTTTGGCTAACTCAGACGGTTGAAAGCTGAAGCCGCCGAGGCGAATCCATCGGTAGGATCCATTAATCTTGTGACCGAACGGAGGGAGACAAAGGATGAGCAGGATGATCGTGAGGCCAAGGAGAAAGGGCCAGATCTTTTGCCAGAGATGATAGTCAGTCATCGAGACTACGACGGCTGTAACCACTCCGATGGCTAGCCAGGCGGATTGCTGGCGGAGGAATTTAGAGGGGTCGCCGTGATTGTCGGCCGCGAAGGCTCCTGTGCTGGACAGCATGACGAGGCCCACCGTCATGACGGCGAGCACGGCGATGACCAGAAAATAGACTCCGCGGGAATGCATCATGGGCTTATTTCTTTGGAATGATTAACTTCTGTCCGATCTGGAGTTTTTTCGGATCGGTGATTTTGTTAGCTTCGATTAGGTCGGCGTATTTGATGCCGTGCTTTTTGGCGATGACCACGGGGTTGTCTCCTTTTTGGACGACGTAGATGGTTTCGGCCGAATCGCTGGTGGGAACGCTTTTGACCGCCTCGGCGGTCTTGACCATTTTGTTAGAAACAGGAACGGGTAAGGCGGGTTTGACGCTTTTGACTGTCTCGGCTTTCGGGCTTTGGGAAAGTTGAAGAAGCTTCTGCACGTTGAGTGGGACTGGCTGGGCGCTGGATTTGGCGGGAATGATCAATTTGTCGCCGGGCTGGATCTTGCTGGATTCCCCGAGGTTGTTAGCTGTCTCGAGATCGTTCCGGGTCAAGCCAAAGGTGGAGGCGATGCTGCCGAGACTATCGCCTGATGCGACCTTGTAGGTTCGGCTGTCAGAAGGGATGTCAGCCGTTTTCGAGTTGAGATCTTCGACGGCGGGTTCGATGGTGGCCGGCGCGTTTTTCTTCAGCGAACTGAAGGCGAAGATACCCCCGACCGCGACGACGTGGAGTAGCATCACGACGAGAAAAGCTCGCGAGAGACGGACGTTGGGTTCGTCGTTGTCGTAGTCCTCGGCGGCGGCGATGGAGGCGCGGCGGGTGCTGGCGTTGAGTTGTTTGGGTTTTGCTTTTTGGAACAGATTTTTGATGTTCATGGTGTGATGGTGTTGGAGAGGTTTCTGGCAGCGTGGCGAAATTGTTCCCCGCGATCCGCGTAATCGCGAAACATGTCGAAGGATGAGGTGCCCGGAGAAAGCAGCACCGTGTCGCCGGGGTGGGCTAGATCATGAGCAAGGGCAACGGCGTCCTGCAGGGTGACGGCTGTTTGGCAGGGAACGGCACCTTCCCAGTCGCGCGCAATACGCCCGGCCATCTCGCCGATGAGAATGGCGTGGGCGACTTTCCCGGCAACGAGATTGCGAATCGCAGCGAAGTCAAAACCCTTGTCCTTGCCGCCGGCAATGAGGATGACGCGGGCGTCGCCGACGGAGAGCGCCTGGGCGAGTGAATCGACGTTGGTGGACTTCGAGTCGTTGATGTAGCGGACACCCTCAACGGTGGCGACGAGTTCGCAGCGGTGCGGCGAGGGCCGATAGTTTTGCAGAGCGGGAAGGAGGCTAGGAAAAGGGATGTCAAGGGCTTGGCCAACGGCTAGGGCAGCCATGAGATTTTCGATGTTATGCCGCCCGATAAGTTGGAATGAATCGAGTCGAGCGACAGGTTCGCCCTGCCACGCGATGGAATCGTTTTTTACGGTTAGATCCGCGGGAAGACCGTGCGCGCTGAAAGTGATCTTGCGAGCGGCGAGATGGGGAAGTTCGTTCGCTGCATTGCAGATCGCAATATCGGTCGCGTCTTGATACTCAAAAATGCGCAGTTTGGCCCGGCGATAGTCGTCCATATGAGGATAACGGTCGAGATGATCGGGGCTGAAATTTAGCCAAAGAGCGATCTTGGGATGGAAGCTAGAGATCGTCTCCAATTGGAATGAACTAACCTCAATGGTCAGGCATTCGAGGGTGTCCTGCTCGTTCGCGACGACCTCGGAAAAGGGTCGTCCAATGTTGCCGCAGGCCACGGTGGGATGGCCCGCATGGTTGAGCATGGCGTTGATCAACTCGGTGGTTGTGGTCTTGCCGTTGGTGCCGGTGATGGCGATGACGGGTTTCGTGCAAAACTGCCACGCTACTTCCAGTTCGCCTGTAACCGGGATTCCCCGCGCAGTGAACTGACGAGCGAAAGGACTGGCGAGATCAATGCCGGGACTAACGACAACGAGGTCGAAAACCGGATCGGGAAATGAGGATACCCCTGTGATTGCGGAGATGCCGAACGCGCACAATTTGGTGGCCCGTTCGCGAAGGACTTCTGAAACGCCCGAGTCGATCACGGTCACGTTGGCTCCTTTGGAAAAAAGCAGGCGTGCAACCGACTCGCCACTCCGGGCGAGTCCAAGCACAGCGATTTTTTTCCCGGAGAAATTCATGGTTAGCGCAGTTTCAGTGTGGCGAGTCCGAGGAGGGCAAAAATGAGAGACATAATCCAGAAACGAACGATGACGGTATTTTCCTTCCAGCCCATCAACTCGAAATGGTGGTGAATCGGAGACATCTTGAAGACCCGTTTCCCGGTCGTTTTGAAGCTGATCACCTGAATAATGACGGAGAGCGCCTCGATCACAAAAATTCCGCCGACGACGAGGAGAAGAAGCTCTTGTTTGCTGCAGATGGCGACGACCGCTAGCATGCCGCCGATGGAAAGTGAACCGGTGTCGCCCATGAAAACCCGTGCGGGGTGGGCGTTAAACCAGAGGAACCCGAGGCCGGCTCCAGCCAAGGCCATGCAGGCGACGGTGAGTTCGGAGGCAAAAACGTTATGCGGAATCTGCAGGTATTTGGCCACGACGAAGTTTCCGGTGGCCCAGGAGAAAACCGCGTAAGCCACCGCCGTGGTGATAGTGCACCCGGTCGCGAGACCGTCCAGACCATCGGTCAGGTTGACCGCGTTGGACGTGCCGACAATGATTGCAGAATAGAAGAGAAAGGCAGTGACAAGGCCAAAAGAGTAAATGGGTTCTTTGAAGAAGGGCACGTAAAGCTGGCGGGTGAGCGAGGCGGAGGTGGGATCCTTGAGAAGAAAAGTTGTCACTCCCGCAGCTAGGAGAAATTGCGCGACCAGTTTGAGGCGACCGGAAAGGCCGTCCGATTTCTTCTTTTTAACCTTCAGGTAGTCGTCGATGAAGCCGATTGTAGCCAGATAGATCACCGAGAAGAGAATCAGCCAGACGAAATGATTATCCGGTTTCGCCCAGAGAAAGGTGGATATAACTACGGAACCCATCAAGAGCACGCCGCCCATCGTCGGGGTACCTTTCTTTGCGCCGTGCAATTCATAAAGTTTATGGACTTCCTCTTTGGTCCGGATCGGCTGACCCACCTTCAGAGAGATCAGTTTCCGGATGACTAGGTTTCCAAAGAGCAGGCAGAGGAGAAATGCGGTGATTGCCGCTGACGCCGCGCGAAAGCTAACATACTTAAAGACGTTGAGCGCGGAATGAAGTGCCGAATCACTGCCCAGTTGGGAAAGATAGTATAACATTAGGAGGAAGCGAATTGGAGGCTGATGGTTAGTTCGGCGATGACCTGTTCCATGCGCGCCGAGCGACTGCCTTTAACGAGAACGCAATCACCGGGCTGGAGAATGCTGAGCAGCGCGGCCGCTGCTTGAGCTGTGTCGGCGGTGCGAATCACCTGCGGGGTTCCGCTTTGGCTGGCCTCATCAGCGATCCAGTCGGCAGTCTCCCCAACGGTGACGAGGATGTCGATGTTAGCAGCTGCCGCTCCGACTTGGCGATGTCCGGCTTCGGATTGTTCGCCGAGTTCTCCCATCGCTCCGAGGACGGCAATCCGTTTCCCAGAGCAAGGCAAGCTCTCGAGAGTGGCTAGTGCCGCGAGCATCGAGTCGGGATTTGCGTTATAAGTATCATCGAGAAAATGAATTCCTGCGATTTCCCGGGATTCCAGTCGACCGGCGGTGAGTTGAACGTGCGCGAGCGCTGCGACTGCAGAGGGGAGGTTGACGCCGTGGGCAAGCCCGGCGCTAATAGCGAGGAGTGCGTTGCCAACCATGTGACGGCCTGGAATGGGTAGGAACGCGCTGCATTCCTCACCTTGAAAACGGACGATGAACGAAGTGCCCTCGGCATCGGAGGCTAGGTCTGTGGCAGAGAGGTCGCCGGTTTCAATACCGGCGGTGGTCACCACGGCGCTGCATCGCTCGCTGATCCATGGGGTAAATGCGTCGTTGGCGTTGAGGATGACCAATCCTTCGGGAGTAACGGCGGACGCCAGTTCCGCCTTCTCGGCCGCGATCGCTTCTCGGGTTTTAAGAAATTCGATGTGGGCAGTACCGATGTTAGTAATAATCGCGACGTGAGATCGGGCGATGGCGGCGAGTGGCGCGATCTCGCCCGCGTGATTCATTCCCATTTCCAAAATCGCCACTTCGTGGGAATCGTCGATCGCAAGGACGGAAAGAGGAAGGCCGATGTGATTGTTGAGATTCCCGCGGGTTTTGCAGACGGTGAAGCGACTGCCGAAGACGGCGGCGGTTAGATCCTTAGTGCTAGTTTTTCCGTTGCTGCCAGTGATGCCAACAACGTGGGTTCGGAGGGTAGACCGGTAGTTTGAGGCTAGGGTTTGCAGTCCCGTGAGGGTATCCTTCACGCGGATCGTGGGGAGGGTGGACTCCACGTTTTCGTGAACCATCACAGCGGCGGCACCGCGCTCAGCGACTTCCGAAATGAAGTGGTGGGCGTCGTGATTGGGCCCCTTGAGGGCAACGAAAAGATCGCCCGGCTGGATGTCGCGACTGTCGGTGACGACACGGCGAATAGTAACAGAAGCTACACCCGGGGAGAGGGTCCCTTCAGCAAGCGAGGCGGCGGTAGTAAGCGGCGTCGGGTTCATAGCTCCGCGAGTTTTACTGGTTGCGCGCCTACGGCGCTGCGAACGACCTCGACGTCGTTGAAGGGAACGATGTGATCGGCAAATTCTTGGTTAGTTTCGTGGCCCTTCCCGGCGATCAAAACGACATCTTGTGGCTGGGCGAGAGAGATGGCGCGGAAGATGGCCTCGGCACGGTCTTCTACCACTTCGTATTTTCCCGGATGCATGGAATTAGTGATCTCGGCAATGATGGCGGAGGGGGATTCCTTCCGAGGATTGTCGGAGGTGACAATCGAATAATCCGCATTCGCACTGGCGACCGCGCCCATTTTGGGGCGTTTGGCGCGGTCCCGGTCGCCTCCACAGCCGAAGACAACAATCAGACGTGCCGGATTCAGTTCGCGCAGGGTGCGGAGGACATTGAGGAGCGCGTCGTCGGTGTGAGCGTAGTCAACGAAGACTTGGAACTGGCGTTTGACTGGGACCGATTCGAGCCGTCCGGGGACTTGTGGGGCGTTGGCGAGCGCCTTGACACAATCGCGGACGGAGAGGCCGATCGCGCTGGCGGCCGCAAGCGCGGCGAGTGAGTTGTAAACATTGAAGCGCCCGATCAAAGGAATCCGGACAAGATAACTCTTTCCACGGGCATCGAGTTGATAGCTGGTTAGGTTTCCGCTGGCCCGGATGTTAGTCGCACGGAACTGGGCTGCGACACTCAGGCCGTAGGTGATGAAAGGAAGTTCTTTTTCAAAGCGGGTCACGAGTTGTGCACCCTGCGGTTGGTCGATGTTAACAACACCGGTTCCTTTCTTCCGCGTCTGCTCGGCCATTTGCAAAAAGAGCAGAGCCTTGGCCTCGAAATAGGCCTGCATGGTTTTGTGATAGTCGAGGTGATCCTGGGTTAAGTTAGTGAAAATCGCGGCGTCGAACTCGAGTCCGCGCACACGCTTTTGCACGAGCGCGTGAGAGGAAACTTCCATGACGGCTGCCTTTGCGCCTGCGTTGACCGCCTGGTGAAGTAAGTCGTTCAACTCGAGGGACTCGGGCGTAGTCCGTGCCGCAGGCAGAATGCGCTCGCCGATTTCATAGCGCACCGTCCCGATTAAGGCGGAGCGGAGTTCAGCGCTTTCCAACAAATGCTTCAGGAGATAGGTGGTCGTTGTTTTTCCGTTTGTTCCGGTAACGCCGATCAGCTTCAATTTGGAGGCCGGATTGCGATAAAAAGCGCAGGAAAGATCGGCAAGCGCCGTGCGACTGTCTAACACGCGAATCGTGGTCACCTTCGGATGGCTGACCGCCGTGTCGGTAAGGATCGCCTCTGCGCCCTTTTCGATCGCTTGATGAATATAGTCGCCTCCGTCCAGTTTCTCTCCGCGTAAGGCAACAAAAAGCGAGCCCGGGCCGACCCGGCGGGAATCGTAGGCAATCGCTGCGATCTCGCGGTCGGTCGATCCCGCGACTTCTTCGATCGGTGTTTTGGAGATCAGCGTTTTTAGGAGCATGAGTTTACTGGTCGGAAAAATCCGTGGTGTTAGAAACTTTCTTGAGCTGGTCCGCGCTTTCGTTCAGCAGCGTGGGATCAGGCTGGAGATCGAGGACCCGAGCGACTTTTCGGGCCACATTGGCAAAAACGGGTGCGGCAACGAGTCCTCCGAAGTTTAGGTGGGACGGGGTGGCCGCATCGTCTATCAGCACGTAGGCGACAAACGCCGGATCGTCAGCGGGCATGAATCCGCAAAAGCTAACCACATATCTGTTTTGCATGTAACCGCCGCCGGCTGGATTGACCTTCTGCGCGGTGCCGGTTTTTCCTGCGACTTTGAAACCTTCCACGGCGGCTAGTTCGGCAGTACCTTTTTTACTAACCACGTCTTTGAGAGCATCGATGATCCGGTGCGAAGTTTCCTTGGAGACGACCCGGCGGACTGGGACGGGATCAAACTGCGAAACCACATGGCCATCGCGGGCGATTATTTTATCCACGACCTGAGGCATCATGAGCGTTCCGCCATTGGCGATCGCGGCCATGGCGGAGCAAAGCTGGATCGGGGTGACGGACACAGCCTGTCCCATCGGCACGCGGGTGATGGCGACTTTGTCGCCGTTGAACGGCGGATTGACCCGACCGCTGATCTCACCGGGGAGATCAATGCCGGTGCGGTCGCCGAAACCGAAGCGACGCACGTAGTCGTGGAATCGCTGTTCGCCGAGTTGCAGGGCGAGTTTCGCGACACCGACATTACTGGATTTCATGAGGATATCATGGACGGTTAAATCGCCGTAGGCATGGTGGTCGCGGAGGATGCGGCCCCCATAATTAAAGCGTCCGCCCTCGCAATAAATGCGCGTGTCGTCGTTGACAATGCCTTCCTCGAAGGCGGCGGCGGTGGCGACGATCTTAAAAGTCGATCCGGGTTCCACCATGTCGAGAATAGCGTGATTCTTGGCGACTTCGGAAGATGCATTATTAGCATCATTGTTGTCAAATGCCGGCCATGAGGCCATGGCCAGAATCGCCCCGGTTTGGGGTTTCATGATAATGATGGTGGCACCTTTCGGACGGTATTTCTGGCAGGCGGTCTTGAGTTCTGCTTCGGCGATGGCTTGAATGCTAAGGTTGATTGTTGATTGGACGGTATAACCATCCTGCGCGGGGCGTTCCTGGCCACGGTAAAGCACGATCTCCTTGCCGGTGCGGTCACGCTCGGTCAGACGGTAGCCGTCATGCTGCTGCAGGTAGCTATCCATACTTTTTTCGAGTCCGGAGAGACCGTTGTGCTCGTTGTCGAGGTAGCCCAGCACATGGCAGAGCATGTCGCCATTCGGATAGACGCGTTTGAAATCCTCCAAAAAATAAATTCCACGCAGGTTGCGCCGGGAGAGTTCCGTTTGGAGGGCGCTGGCGGTGATCTGGTCCACCTCTTTTTTCAGGACGATGAAACGGCGATCGGTAAGAATTTTTGCCCTAACCTCGTCTTCGGAGAGACCGAGAAAACGCGCCGTAATTTGGGCGGTTTCCTTAGCCCTTGCGAGGGCTTTTTCCGTCTTCACCGGTTCGGGGTTGAGGATGTGTGAGGCATCGGCATAGACGGTCTGGACGGAGATGTTGTCGGCGAGGATTTCCCGATTCGCATCCACAATCTGCCCGCGCTGGGCAAAGATCGGTTTGCGCACGATGTGCTTGGCGTCCGCCAGCGCGGCATACTGGTCGTGCTGATTCACCTGCAGGTGGATCAGGCGCGCGGAGAAGCCGCTGAACAGTGCCACAAGGCAAAGGCAGACGACGATGGCACGTGTGCGGCATTCCTTCATTTTTGCGCGAGAATTTTATCAGGCAGAGCGGCGTCCGCGACCATGGCTCCCTGAGTGTCGCGGTTCAGACGAACAATTTGCATCGGATCGATTTCGACCAGTTTGATGAACCCGCTATTCAATTGTTTTTGGAGGGCGGAACGCGACGTCAGAGCGACCACTTGGGAACTGAGAGTGCGATTTTGCTCCGTAAGGTCGCGCAGTTGCCGTTCGAAAACGCGGCGTTGGTCGCCGAAAGCGATGGTCTGGTTTTTGATCGACACGAAGCTCAGACCGACGAGGCAGATCCCCATGAAGATGATTAACCACCAGACGAACGTGGCGACGCGGACGGTGTTAGCATTTTTTCGACGGTTGCGTGACATAATGATGGTTTTCTAATGGCGTTGCACGGCGCGCAGCCGAGCGCTGCGGGCGCGAGGGTTAATTGCGAGTTCGGTGGGAGTGGCGGTGATGCTTTTGCGTTGAAGCAATCGATAGACGCAATCCGGATTGGGCTGCGGAGCCGGCCATTCTGGGCGGTCGAGGAAGGCATCGCTGCGCTTGCGGAAATCCTGTTTTACGATCCGATCTTCTAGGGAATGGAAAGTGATGACCGCGAATCGAGCACCGGATTTTAAAATCCCGGGCGCATCCCGAAGAATCGACTCGAGCGCGCCGAGTTCGTCGTTTACTGCGATGCGCAAAGCTTGGAACACGTGGGTTGCGGGGTGTTTTTTTCCGCGACGGGGAACGACCGAGGCCACGGCAGCGGCCAGTTCGCCGGTAGTTGCAAACGGCTTGTCTCCACGTAACCCGACGAGGCTCCGAGCGATCCGGCCGGCCTGCGGTTCCTCTCCGTATTCCCGAAAAATGCGAATTAACTCTGCCACATCTGCGCCGTTGACCAAGTCTGCAGCGGTCGGTCCGTTACTGATGTCCATCCGCATGTCGAGCGGTCCGTCCGCTTGGAAACTGAACCCACGCGTTGCCGTGTCGAGTTGGTGAGAGGAAACCCCGATGTCGAGCAGTATTCCGTCAATCTGGTCGATCGCGAGATCGTGCAAGACAGAGGGAAGATCGCGGAAATTTGCCCGAACCGGGTGAAAAGCTTCGCCGTATTTTGCCAATCGCGCCTGCGCATGAGCCAAGGCGGCTCCGTCGCGATCCAGGCCAATCACGTGAGCGCCAGCCTGCAAAAGCAGTTCCGTGTGCCCTCCGCCGCCGAGAGTGCCATCGACAAAAAGCTCTCCCGTCCGGGGTGCCAAGGCGGCCATCACCTCCTCGGCGAGCACCGGGAGGTGATGAAATCCGCCCGGTTGGTTTTGGGGAAGGTTCACGGTTTGATCTGTGGGAGGAATGCGGCCGGCTTTGGGCGCAGTGAAACGATTCCGCGCCAGACCGGCAACGGCTTCCGGGTCACAGCCCAATACTTTCGGCCACTTCGCAGAAAACATCCTGTTTCTCCTCGATTGTCGCTTTCCAGCGGTCTGGATTCCAAATTTCAAATCGAACGTCGCCCCCTGAGATCACCACCTCGTCGGTGATCTGAACGCGCCGACAATATTCCTCGGGCAACAACATGCGCCCCTGCCGGTCCACGGTTAAAGGCTGGGCCTGCGAATAAAAACTTCTCAGGAAAATCCGCTTCTTCGCCTCCTCAATTTCATTGTTCAACTCGATCTTTTTGCCGATCGCCTTGAATTCCTCCGGCGGCATGATGATCAAATATTGATTCTTTGGGTCGGGAATGACGTAAAGATCTTCCGACTCCGCTCGCCGCCACTTGGCTGGAACGGTTACGCGACCCTTCGGATCCACCGCATGGCGAAACTCACCGGCGTAGATGGGAGAAGGAGTAAAAGTGGTCGTATCCATGGGCTTTGGTCGGCAAAGAGGCTTGATATTCCCCCTTTTTCCGCCATTTCACCCCTTTTTATTCCACTTTTCACCCCTTTCGGTCAATAAAAATTCAGTGTTTCGCAAAAATAATTCGCAAATTCTGCATCCAAAACCCGCTTTCGGATTCGGCAACTCGCGTTTGTCCTTATCTGGAACCGGCAAAAAACATTCCGGGCTAGCGCAAATAACGAATCAAATGCTCCCCCAAGAGCGGAGGAAAATCGAGTCGTTTCCGGCGGGTCAATCGCTCCAGAAATTGCCCGGCTAGGGTCTGCAATTCCGTCCAACGCGGCCAGAGCAGCGACGGTGCGGCGGCAATCTGACGGAGTAAACTGTGCCATTCCAACTGGGCCCTTTCGATGTCGCCGGGTCGTAGTGCCAAGGTGAGCAGCTTGCTCCGGTTGGTTCCCGCAGTTGACAGTTCGCGCATCACCTCGCCTGCGCCGTCGCCGAATCCAACGGGCACGCCAAATTCGAGGTATCCGGGAAACTCGGCTCGGTCGTAAGTCTGCGAACAGACGAATCCTAGTCGTCCGCCATAAGGGGAATCGTCGCCCGCAAATCGGTGGCCTGCGCGAATGTTAGCGAGGTCGTAAATCAAATCATCGAGCAAATAATCCGGCTTTTCGAGAGCAGCCGCGATCGCCAGTCCCTCTCCGTGGGAGAAAAAACTGAAGATTCGTCCGCGTTCGGTCGGGTTGCCGTTGGGTTCGATCAATCCCAGTCGCCGCCACGCCATCGCGGGCGAGTTGGCCGGGTCGAGCGCTTGGCAGTCGGGTTGATGGGGACATTCTTGGCAGATCGCAGGAAATTCGCGCCGGACCGGGGGATCAATCAGCAGATGGCCATGACGGTCTGGAAACCCTTCGACCGGAATTTCGGCAAAGGAAAACCTCGCCACCACGAGCGAACCGCGGAGGTGGGGCGGCTGCGGTTGTCCGGTCGAAAGCGAACCAACCAGCGGCCAAACCGTTTCGTGAAAGGTCTTTTCATCAAAGCGGCGGATCTCGCGAAAGCCCTTTTCCCGCAACACCCGACGCATGGGCTGGGTGGGTTCGTAAATCCCGTTTTCCAAGACGGCCACCGTGATCTCTCGACCATAGGTTTTGGCAGGACCGGAGGTGAGTTTACAAATGTTGCCCGAGCCAAGGGCGGCGAGAGTCTTGGGAAGCGCGAGGGCGGGAATCCAGCGATCGTTTTCACGAACCAGCGCACGCTCGAGCGAGCCCATTCCGAGCGCGGGCTGCAGTTCCCATTCGTTCCGGCTGTTGAGCATTTCCGAGTCGAAACGCCGCACCAATCTGGCCCGTTCCGCATCAGTGCGCAGTCCGCAGGGAATGTTAGTCCAGCTCATACCTTCTTCGAATCCGGTCCGGACCGGATGGGTGCTAAAAAGTTTTTTCGTTAGATCCATGGCAGCGCCGCACGGATCATCGCCCAAGTCGATCGCCGCTTGCATCACGCTGATGAACGACGGCCAGTCAATGCTCGCGGGACGCCGCACCCGCAGCGGACGGGCGTCGAACATCCGGGGTAGATCCGGCGTGGCCAAAACGTAGCCCTTCTCGTCCAGCCCACGACGTCCGGCCCGGCCGAACATTTGCAAAAGCTCGTCGGGCCGTAACTCGTGCGTGTGATGACCTGATTGATAGCTAGTCCCGGTAACCATGACGCTGCGAACGGAGAAGTTGATCCCGGCGGCAAGCCCTGTCGTGGAAACAATCACCCTGAGGTGACCGCGCTTGGCGAGCGGTTCGATCAGGCCGGCGCGGACCGCGTAGGAAAGTCCGCTGTGATGCCAGGCCACGCGATTGGTTAGGAGTTTCGTGAGCTGCTCGCCGGCAAGCTGGGATTGTTCTAGCGAAAGAGAAAGGGGGTCAGGAGCCGGAAGCGCGTGAGCAATGGCGATGGCTAGTTCCTCGGCAGTTTTGCGGCGCGGAGCAAATACTAACAGCGGCGAGAGCTGGTTCGCGATTGCGCGGGCGACTAACTTCGGCCAGTAACCGGAAATGCCGTGCGGGATGGCGGCGCGCAGATCGTGGGCCATGATTTCCTCCAGCGGCACAGGGCGTTCATCGGTTCGGACTAAGGCAGCGCGTCGGCCAAGGCGCTCTAGCCATTCCACGACTGTCCCTGGATTTTCCACGCTTCCGCTGAGGAGAAGTAACTGTGTGCTAGGAGGAGCGAGCGCGAGACAGAGCTCGTAGTTCACCCCGCGCTGGGTATCGGCCAGCAGTTGATACTCGTCGATTACCAGCAACCGGGGCCCGTGTCGGCGCAGCAGCGAGGCTTTTTGCGTTTCGAGGGTGGCGACGATGACGCGAGCATTCAGGTTTTCAGAAATGTCGCCGGTGGCGATGCCAACATCCCATCCGCGGGTGCGCCATTCGGCAAGTTTGTCATTGGCCAAAGCGCGGGTCGGAACCGTGAAAATGGCCTGACCACGCAGCGTCGGATAGAGCATCTCGAAGATGAACGTCTTGCCTGCTCCCGTCGGTGCGTGCACGACGACGTCGTGACCGTCTCGCAACAATCGCACCGCCTCCTGCTGCCAAAGGTCTGGCAGAGCCAGCGCCGTTTCCAAACCATGCATGATCCCAATGAAGGGCTTTCCGCTGGCGATGCAAGCGGCGGCTTACGAAAGTAAATCGAGCACCCGGTCGATTTCGGCTTCGGTATTGTAAAAATGCGGGCTGAACCGCAAGTATTCGGCTCCCGCGCGATCGAAGCGATGGGAGGCGATAACGTGATGGGTAGTGAGTTTATCGAAGAGCGGTCGGATCGGATTCACCGGATGGCGGAAGGTGACAATGCCGCTTCGCTCGGGGCTGGACATTGGGCTGAGCATTTCATAACCAAGTTCGACAGCCCCGTCGGCAAGGCGCTGACGAAGATGGAGTATGCGTTCGCTAACTGTTTCGATGCCAATGGATAAAAGCATCTCGATCGCGGCCAGCATCCCGTAAATGCCTGGAGTGTTGAGCACGCCGGGCTCGTAACGTTGCGCGGAATCGACGAACTCGATCGTGGGCTGGGTGATGAACTGCGGCGAGCGAATGTTCCATGCGCCAAGCAGCGTTGGGCGAAGCATTTCAAAACGGGAGCGTTTAACGTAAACGATGCCCGCTGCCATCGGCCCGAGAAGCCACTTGTGAGCATCGGCACTCAGGAAATCCACGTGCTCCACCGTGGTTGGAAATGCGCCTAGAGTTTGGATCGCATCTAGCGAAAAAAGCACACCGCGTTCGTGGAGCAGCAGGCCGATGGCATTATGATCGATTCGGTAACCGGTGAGAAAATTACAGGAAGCCAACGCGACCAATTTGGTCGCTGGTGTTAGTGCCGATGCAACCAGCTGCGGGGTGATTTCACCGATCTTTTCAGGTTGGAGATAGCGAATGTTAACACCGAGCCGCTGGAGGGCCATCCATGGATAGACGTTCGCCGGGTAGTCGTCTTGATAACACAGTACTTCGTCGCCCGGTTGCCAGTCGAGGCCGTTAGCGAAAAGGCTGAGTCCGAGTGAAGTCGGGCCGAGGAGAGCGATCTCGTCGGATTCCGCCCCGAGCAGTTGTGCGGCGGCGCGGCGGGTTCGCGTGATGTCGCGCAAGACCACGTCGAACTCCTGCTGATGCGTCGTGCTTTGCCGCGTGTAATCGATCATGGCTTGCGCCACACATTCCGGCAGCGAGGTGACGGCAGCGTGCGCCAAAAAAATGTTTTCGCGGACAATCGGGAACTCCGCCTGGCGCCGCGTTTCGTCGGTCCACAGCGTCATGGCTGTCCCGCCTCTCCGCTTTCCTTGGGCGCCTTGATAGTGAACTCTTGGACGACCATTTTCTCTCCAGTTAGGGGGTCGATATATTTGGCTTTGCCGTATTTGAATGTCGGTTCCGGAGGCGAGCGATCCACCCGCCACGATTCAGGAATGACCGGATCATCTTTGACCAGCAGGAAGATGGCGCCGTGGAAAAGAACGACGCCGATAAAAAGATAGATCCAGGCTTTGCGGCTCACCGTTTGGTTAGGATTTGCGGGAGCGCTGCCCCTCCTGGATCAGCTCCCAAGGAACGGTCGTTTCGGTGCCGGTGTCGTCTTCGTTCATCGGCAGCTTCGAGCGGAAAAGGAAATCGCGGATGGTGTTTTTGTGGAGCACGCGATGGATCACAATTCCTTCTGGGCATTTCCCGAAATAAATCCGGTAATCAGTCGCGCGAAAGCGGTGGTAAGTTTTTCCGTCGCGTTTGACGGTGGTGAAACGCGCCTTATCGAGCTTGTTCAAATCGGAGGGCAGCAGATGGAATTCTGCGAGCAGGTCGAGTTGGGTGAGTTTGGGAATTGCGGCCATCTCGGCAGCGCTAATCTCGTTAAAGATGATTTGGAACATCGGTGGGCGGAGTTAGGAATTTAGGAAAACCCGGGGCACGCGTTTGCTAATGCTGGTAAGGATTTCCCATGGAATAGTGTCAGCGAGTTCAGCGATCGTGCCAGCCAAAATATTTGGGCCGAAAAGCTCGACCTCGTCTCCCGTCTCAGCCGGGACGTCGGTTACGTCGGCCATGATCTGGTCCATCGTCACGCGGCCGAGGACTGGGCAAAGTCTGCCGCGAATCAGCACGCTGGCTCCGCGGTTGGAAAGGCGGCGCTGATAGCCGTCCGCATAACCGGCGGCAATCGTGGCCACGCGGGTCGGACGGTTCGTGGTGAAGCTTCGTCCGTAGCTAATCCCGTGGCCCGCTGGCAGTGTCCGGATGAGCGTGACCCGGCTTTTCATGGTCATGACCGGACGGAGCATGTTCTGAAATTCCGCGATCGGAGAAACTCCGTAGAGCATGAGTCCGGCGCGAACGCATTGGGCGGCGTGCGTAGGAAAATTAATGATGCCCGCGCTGTTCAGAACATGGGAGAACGGCTCGGCGGAGGTTAGTGTTTCGTAAGTCGCCAGTTGGTTTTCTGTGAATGGCCCGTCCTCGTCGGCGCTGGGCAGGTGCGTGGCGACGGCCTCGATGCGCAGATTTGGAAGAGCCCGGATTTTCTCCAGCGCTGCGGGCCATTCCTCGGGCAGAAAACCGAGTCGCCCCATTCCAGTATCAAGCGCGAGATGAACGCGAACGGGGCCGATCCGCGAAAATGCTTCCGCCTCCGGAACGGACGAAATCACCGGCATGAAGCCATGGTGCACAACCAGTTCGCGCTCCTCGGGGAGAGTCGCACCCAGCAGTAAAATTTCCGCGTCTGAGAGCACGGATCGCACTGCCAGCGCTTCGCCCGCGTTCGCCACGCCAAAAAGTTCGACGGATTCGCCGAGAGTGGTGAGGATGCCGCCGAGACCGTGGCCGTAGGCGTCTGCCTTGACGATGGCCATGATCCAAGGGCCGGGGCCGACGTGTTCGCGAATGGCGGCGAGATTATGGCGCAAAGCCGCGAGGTCGATTTCCGCCCAGCAGCGATGCGTGGGAGGATGTGGCAAAGGGGTGCGATTGGATGACGACATGCGGACGGGGGAATATTATAGGCCGCGCGTCTCCCGTTCGGCAACCGCTTCCTCGGCCACGCGGCGTTTCCATTCCTCCCCCAGCAACCAGCCTAGGCCGCTGAGGATGAGCAGATCGCGCAGGAAGAGCAGTGCATAATTCGAGGTGGCCAAGGCGGACCCGAAACAACCGCAATGAATGTTTAACCCACGCAACCAGGCCGTGAGTAACGCTTGGAGAAAAACCAGCATCAAGAGCAGGAGAATCCGGAGCGCTCCCGCCCGCCAGGGGCCAAGAATGAGAATTCCACCGGCGAGTATTTCCAGCCATGGAAGATAGAGGGCCAGTCCCGCCGCGACCGGCCACGGAACTAGTCGATAGTTAGCGATGTCGAGCGCGAACTGCGCAGGCGCCAAGGCCTTGATCGTGCCTGCGTAGAGGAACAATCCTCCTAGCATCCAGTGCAACGCTAGCGCGACGCGATTTCGGATCAGCGTTCCGCTTTCCATGCCGCCCAGCCTCCTTTCAACACCCGCACCTTTTCCGCGCCCAATTCCTTGCGCAAACGTGCCGCTACTTGATGACTCGCATTGCATTCGAGCGAATCGCAGTAAACCACCAAAGTTTGCCCCGGCTGAAAGTGTGACGCGAAGGTTAGGAGCGATTGATTCCATTCGTCTTCGTTGAGCGAAAACGCGCCGGGGACATGCTCCGCTGCAAAGGCTTTTCGCGACCGGGCGTCGATCCAGACGACTTCCGTCAGGGCCATCGCTTCGCGCGGCGTGATCTCGTCCGGCGCTAGCACCTCGCGTGACCATGCAGGGCGGTTTGGATGAAAAACGGACGCCGCCAGTGCCGGAAGCGCGGCGAGTAGCGCGATGACTAACATTTGCAGCCAAGGTCGTGTTTTCACTGCACTTGGAGCTGGGAATAAAGCACTCGCGGATTCTTCGGCGGATAATCCGTGGTCACAATCAGAAGCCCGAACGCTTTCGCATCCGTCGCAGCGGGACGGACAGCGATTTGATAGACGGAGCCCTGCTTGGCCGAGTCCAATCGCGCCGTAAAAAGTTTGTTCGAGCAGCGAATGTCGGTGACGTTGATCTTGTAGCCGTCCCGCACACGCACGGTAAAAATTTGCTCTGCCGCCGTCTCATTGGCTTTCCAAATCAGAATGGGTTTCATGTCCTCGAACGGGTCGGGAATGTCCACCTTCAACTCGAGCACGGTCGGTTTCCCGGGAGCGTCATTGGTCGTCACCGAGATCGTTTTCACCTGCGGTCCGACGCGTCCGCCTACCTCGAAAAAGGCCGTGATTTTTCCGGTCTCGCCGGGTGCGTAGATTTTTTTTTCCAGCCGGGCGGTGGTGCATCCGCAGGACGTTTTTGTTTCCGTGACGGTGACCGCGCTGCCGCTATCGTTGCGAAACTGGAAGTCTCCCGTAGCCGTCTCGTCGGTCGCCTTCAGGGAAATTTCCATCGAGGGATTCAGCCAAGTCAGTCCCGCAAAGGCGGGGAGCGCCATCAGAAAAAAAATCGCTGCGAATCGGATCACGCCGGAAAAATACTGCACAAAGTTCCAGTCGTCTATGTTCCCGGCAAATTCCTTCATCACGGTGTTGGGCGATTCGGCGGAAATGCTTACAAGCGAGTTGTTTGTCAAACTCACCCTGCTCGCATTTTAGTTAATCGCCTAAGCCAATGCCCTGCCCAGTGTAATCGATCAACACGCCGGCTGGCGTGCTTCATTCGCCAGGATAAAGGAAACGTCCGCACTGCTCGCAATGAGTCACCACTTTGCTGGCGCGAACGGCGTGGATAATTTGCGGGGTCACTTTCATGTGGCAGCCGCCGCAGGTTTCGTGTTCGAGGGGGACGAGGGCCGACCCGACTTTTTTCGTGAAGAGCCGGTTGTAAAGGTCGAGCAAATCTTCATCGGGAAAAGTAGCCGCGAGTCCAGCACGCTCCGTTTCGACAGCACCGATGCGGCCCTGAATGCTCGCGAGACGCTCCTCGACACTTTTCGTTCGCTCGCTGGCCACGCGTTTGGCCTCGGCAAAAGCGGCGTCGCTTCCTTTGAGGGCTACTTTTTGCTTTTCGATGCCTTCCATAATCTCGATTTCGGTGTCCTCGAGTTCCACAATATCCTTTTCGTAGCGGGCAATCTCATGGCTGAGCGCTTGAAATTCCTCGTTCTTCCGAGTCTGAAATTGTTGATTCTTAAACTTCGCAATCGAGTCGCGCTTGGCCTGCGCATCGAGCTCAAGTTTATTCTTACGAACCTCGAGATCTTGCAACGTGGTGCGGGCTTTTTCGTGAGCGGTGGTGGCGGCGGCGAGGTCGTCAGCGATGCGCTGCTTTTCGAGTGGACCACGGGTGAGTTCGTCGCGAAAGACTTTGATTTTTTGGTCGCGGTCTTGCAGGACGAGGAGTTGTTCGATCTCAGGTAACATGTCTGCCAAGATAATGAGGCAAAACGAATCCGCCAATCTGGAAATACAGCGACTTTTTTCTCCGTTTATTTCACGATCTTAACGCGGAGAAATTTAGCCGTACCATCCATCAGCACGCTGATTTTCCGTTGCTGCAACGTGCCACTACTGCTCACCAGCGTATCTACGACATCGGTCCACGGTGTCGTCAAATCGGTGGACATTTGGCCCTGATAGGCAATGTCCGTTTTCGTGGTGTCTTTCTGATAAGTCAACGTGAGATAGGTCTGGCTCGAGATCACCTCGGTTCCGGAAACTGGTGTCCCAGCGTTGGAGTTGCTGGTCGGGTCGCTGCCGAAAGCGTATTCCAGCAAGTTAACCAGTCCGTCCGCATCCAGGTCGGCAGTTTCCAAAGCATTGTTCCCGGTGAGCGATGGATAACTCATCAACCAGTTGGAAAATGTCTGCGCGTTCACAGTCACTGTAATCGGCGCGCTAGGTTGACCATCGGGATTGACGATACGAAATCTCCAAGTTGCCGGCATCTGCGCGGAAAAAGAGAGCGTCATGCCAGTCGAGTTAACAAATGCAGCGTTAGGACTAGTGTCACTGAAATTGTTAGGATCAATGTTGGGATCGGATGCAAGCGCACGTTGAATTTTTGCGCCGTTGGTGAAATTCGAGCCAGAAAAAGTCAGCGTCTGTGGATTGTTAGTGGCAGCAAATGTGCTCGGCGAAATGGTGGTTAGCGTGGGTGCAGGTGCAGAGGAATCAAGGTAATTATTAATCTGCGAGGCGTAAACAGCCATATCAGCGATATAGGTGGGATTCCCGCTGGCGGCAGTATCGACTTGTTGCCCTGGGTAGCCACCAATTGCATTCATCGTCCCGGCCAGTTGCCAAATGCCGTTGTTATTCCAGAAAACTCCACCACCAGAATCACCAATGGCAGCTTGTGCACGGCCAGAATGTCCATTCGCTGTAAAGACAGTGGCAAAAGCCTGAAATGCGTTGTTCCCAGGAGCTTGAACCAAAGCTGGATAATTTAAAGCCAGCGCCGTGTTATTAGACGCCCAAGATTTGATGAAGGTTCCCCATGGATAGCCGTTCGCCGATCCGTTGGTATAAGTTATTGTTGTAAGTTGAGTACTACCTCGCACACGACCATACCCAATCATCGTTACGCTAGAGCCCGTCGGCGCCGTACTAACAACCTCAATCTCCGAACTACTCGCAGGATGAGTCGTGCCGATATTGAAAAGCACCACATCCGACGCGCTATTATCCGGATTTGTTAACACGAAAATCGTTCCACCACTGTAAATCGTTCCACTGAAATTTACTTGCGGCGACGTCGTCCCGCCAAAGACATGCCGCGCACTCACCACCCACCCTTTTTTTAAATACACGACGCTCGCTCCATTTCCCTGCCCGACATTGTTCCAAGGAGCTCCATTGGCGGGTGCGGTCCCATTCAGCGTCGTCACATTATCTACGATCAGGGCGTGCAATGGCATCGCAAGCCACAGGGCGGGAATAACCAAGGTCAACTTAAAGGGAGTGCTCACGATGGATTTCTGGACGAATCTCCGCCCCGCCCGCGAAATGTCAAAGCGGGGCCGATGGAGTGGTTAACATCCCTACTCCGCCAGTCGCGCGATTTTGGATGCCGCTAATACACTTCCACCGGCGAACGCTTCCCATCCTCGGGGCTGCGCGTGTCCGCCTGACCCTTGCCGAGCACATCCTCACGTAATTGCCGTACCTCGTCATCCAGTTCTGCGTGCGCACAAACACTAAACTCCGTCGGCGGCACCAGTTTTTCCTTGAAGCGCGCCACACTCGCCAGCGCCCGATCCAGAACCGCGCGATCCATCCCTTGCAGAACGTCATACGCCTCCGTCACCGTCTCCAGCCGGTGACAAATCATGGCCAGATCGTTCCCCGCCGTTAGCGCCCTCCGAATCGTCTCGGCCAATCCGTATTCGTTTAGAATCGCGCCCATGTCGAGATCGTCTGTCATGATTAATCCCTCAAAGCCGTGTTCGCGGCGCAAAATTCCCGTGATCGCATTCGCACTCAGCGATGCCGGCACCCGCTCGGCATCGATCGCCGGATACCACGCGTGGCAGATCATCATGCTATCCACCGTCGGTGCGAAATGCCGGAAAATCGCCAGCTCCGTTGCATCCAATTCTGCCCGACTCCGCCCGATTACCGGCAACTCATGATGCGCATCGACCGCCGCTGCCGCATAACCGGGAAAATGCTTCCCGCAACTCGTCACTCCGGTCGCCCGCAGCGCATCGTTGAACGCCCCGGCCTTTGCGATCACTTCCTGCACGGACCGACCGTAGCAACGTCCGCGCAACGAATTATCTGCCTCGTCGTCGAACGAAATATCCAGCACCGGACAGAGATCGAGATTGAACCCAAACAACTTCAGCAACTCGCCGGTGATTCGCCCGTGACGCGCAATCAGCCCCAAGTCATCCCGGTCGCGCAACTGCACCGCGTTCGGCGGCTCTGCCCCGAGCAACTTCAATCGCGACACTCGCCCGCCTTCTTGATCGATCGTAATAATGGGCTCCACCTCAGAAAGATCGCGCAAATCATCGATCAATTTTCTCAGTTGCACCGCCGAGACGATATTGCGGCCAAACAAAATATAGCCCCCTGGTTGAATCTTGCGAAACACCGCCGCTGTTTCTGCATCGAGCACCGGACCCGGCACGCCTGTGAGTAAAAGTTGACCGAGGAAATTTTTCATTCTTCGTTCATTTAAGACGCGCTCGGGATGCGGCGCAATCTTTCAAGCCGCGTTCCCTAGGCGAGGTTGGCCTGCGGCGTTACGGTGTCGGGGATGGCGTCGGGGAGACAGTGGCGCGGACGAACGTTGTTGGGAGGGCTGGAAGCGTTCCGGTGGTCAGGGTGATCGGGAATCCAGTGCCAGCACTGGCGGTCCCGACCGGAGACCAACCGGCGAGGGTCGTGCTCGATTCGAGGCTGTAAGTGTGGCCCAGAGAGGTAGGGACGGTGATGTCGATGTTAGACGTGCTGAGAGCCGTTGCGGTGGCGACCAAATTGAGGGTGTAACTCGAGAAGGTCGTGTTGGTGAAGGGATTCCAACCTTGGGTGCCGGTGAGGTTGCCTGCGATGGCTTCGTCCGACCGGTAGCCACTGCCGCTAATGTAGGTAGCGAAGAGTCTAAAAGTGGCACCGCTCTCTGGGGTCAACCCAATACTAGAAATTGGAAACGAAAACGTGTAGGTAGCGCTGTTGTTAGTCAGTGGAGAGAGGAAGACGTCGGAGATGTAGTTCAGCGAGTTGCCACTACCTTCCGTTACCTGCCAGAGCCCACCGAAGCTGGCCGCCGTTGGCCCGAGGGCAATGGCGTAGTCGGGCAGAAATCCGGCCGCGAAAGTGAGCGTGCTGCGGTTGGTGATGCCACCGTCAAATCCGGAGATGGCTTTGCGCAGACCATCATTCCCGTCGGCGAAATTAGCTGTGCTTGCATAGCCGCCAGGGGTCGAGTCGATGTAAATGACGAGGCAGTCGTTGAAGTTGCTCGGGCCTTTGGTAATTGTGCCAAAAATCGTCGTGCCATCGTTGGAGAGGGTTAGGCTTCCCAAGCCGACAGCACCGCCCAACCCGACCGCACTTTCAAATCCGGAGTTGCCATTACCGGGGTAGGTGGTCTGGGCGCGGAGTGACGAGACGAGGGTAAGGAGAAGGATACAGAGCGAGGTTAGGAGGGGATTTTTCATTTTGTTTGGGTGGGAGGGGTGCACCCCAGGGAAACATCCGCGGCGGGGTATAAAAAACCGCCGGGGGGGAGATTTCGGAGGGAATGATTTAACTGTTCGGTCTGGCTCCGTTAAAGTAAAGCTGGAGGATCACAGAAGGGCAGGTATTGTCTTGAACAGTTAAACTGCTGGGAGCAGAATTCGCCGTAGATGAGGAAGACGAGCCGGATTACGGAGCCCGATTCAGCGGGGCGACCTCGATAAAGATATCGGTGATCTCGTCGGTATTGGCAGCGACGCCTTTATTCGGAACGCCGAGGCCGTTGAGAACGCCGATGAGTTCCATCGCGCCCAGCGGAGGAGTCTCGGCGCGACCGACGACGACGGTGACGCCCGGGCCGTTGCTTTGCTCGCCTGGGTTGACGTGGGTGACGCTAAACTCTGAGTCAGTGAGGAGTTTCTGGAGTAACTCGCCGAAGGCCTGCGCGTCGCTGCCATCCATCCGGTAACCAAGCCGGACCGGGGCTTTGGCGAGGAATTTAAGGCGGGAGATGGCCGCGCTTTTCTGCTCGTTGCTGAGGGTGGGGAAAGAGCCGGTCGGTTGAGAGGCGGCGGGAGAGGGAGCCGCGGCGGTGGTTGGGGCGGAAGCGGCAGCAGTATGTTGCAGGCGGTCAAGTTCGCGGCGCGCGAGCGTGGCCTCGGTTTCCCATTTTAAGGAGGCCTTCTGCGCCTCAACGAGTTGCTCTTCGTGGTATTCGGTGTGCTGTCGCTCGCGGACGGTGCCGGCCCAGAAGAGGCCGATCGTTCCGGTCACTCCGAAAACGGTGGCGAGGAGGATAAGAATCCGGGCGAGGTTATAAATGGTGTCGGCGGTGGTGGAAGGAAAGGTCATGGCGATGGAACAAAATAGCTTTCGCCGACTCGGTAAACCGGCAGGCTCAGTGAGGCTGGGCAAGACGGAAACGATTTTCAAGAAAACTTTGTCGGATCCGCCGTTTTCCGCGTGGAGCAGGGTTGACCGAGGCTGGTGTGTTCCCTAGCCTTTGCGAAGATATGATACGGCGTCGATTTTTCGTGATTTTGTTTTTTGTCCTCCTTGGCATCACAACCGGAGCCCACGGGCAGGTTATGCTCGGGATCGATGTGCTGGAGGCGAATCATTTCGATCTGCTCCAAGGGCGGCGGGTGGGTTTGATCACGAACCAGACCGGGGTGAACGCGAACGGGGTGAAGACGCGAAAAATTTTACGAGACGCCCCGGGGGTGAAATTGGTGGCCTTATTCACGCCAGAACACGGACTCGATGGGACGGAGGGAGCTGGAAAATACGTTTCCTCGCGGCGGGACGCGCTGACTGGCCTGCCCGCGTATTCGCTTTATGGTCCGAACCGGAAACCGGCGCCGGGGATGTTGAAGGGAATCGACACGCTCGTTTTCGACATGCAGGACATCGGCTGCCGGAGCTACACCTACGTGAGCACGATGGGGAAATGCATGCAGGCGGCGGCCGAGGCGGGGATCGAGTTTATCGTGTTAGATCGGCCCAATCCCCTCGGCGGTAACCGGGTGGAGGGACCGGGGATGGAGCGAGAGTGGATCTCGTTCATCGGGCAATTTCCGGTGCCTTACGTTCACGGTTTAACCACTGGTGAACTAGCGCAGATGAGCAACGCACGAGGCTGGATGGGGCCCAAGTGCCGTTTGAAAATTGTCAAAATGCGCGGGTGGTCGCGCTCCATGACGTGGCCCGACACGGGTCTGCGCTGGGTGCAAACGTCGCCGAATGTGCCGCGAGCGATGTCGCCGTTTTACTACGTGCTGACTGGATTGATTGGTGAACTGAGTCCGCCCGAGTTGGGGATCAATACGTCGGAGCCTTTCGAGATCCTAGCGACCTCCTGGATGGATGCGGGAAAATTCACTGCCTACCTGAACTCACTCGACACGCCGGGGATTTCGTTTTCGCCGGTGACCGGGTTCAAGGGCTGTAACGGCGTGCGAATTCGCATCTCGTCCGACACGCGGGCCGATCTCTGTGCGACCTCGATGTTCATGCTCGCTTACATGAACAAGACCGCGGGTAGCCGGAGTGTTTTTCAGAGAACCGGTGGCGAGGCGATGGACCTTTTCTACAAATCCTGCGGGGGAAAAACCATCCGCCGTCAGATCGAATCGGGCGTGAGTCCGCGGACGATTGCGGCGAGTTGGGAGCCGTCTATCGCGAAGTTTCGCAGCGAGCGCTCGGCTTATCTGCTCTACTAACTCTGATGAAAATCGGACTCTACGGCGGCACGTTCGATCCGATTCATCACGGCCATCTTATTCTGGCGCGGACTGCCCGCGAAGAACTGGAACTGGACCGCGTTATTTTCATTCCCGCTGCGCTTTCTCCTCACAAGCTCGCGACCGTTCCCGCCCCGGCCGCCCTACGCTGGGAAATGATCGTCGCCTCGATTGCAGGCGAGCTTGGCTTCGTGGCCGACGATCTCGAACTGAAACGTCCCGGTCCGTCCTACACTTACGACACCGTCATGCACTATCGCGCGCACTTTCCCGAAGCGGAACTTTTCTATTTCATTGGCTTCGACAACCTCGCCAAGTTGGACACTTGGCATCGGAGCGAGGACTTGAAAAATAACGTCACGCTCGTGGTCATGGATCGTGGTGAAAGAGGCGAACACGGTCACCGTCAGCTTTCGCGGCGGGTGGATGTCTCCGCCTCGGAAATCCGAAATCGCATTGCCAACGGTCAATCGGTTCGGTATTTAGTAACGCCAGCGGTCGATGTCCTCATCCAACGACATGGCCTCTACCAAAACGCTTCCCATTAAATTGACTTCCGAACAACTCGCCCGGGCCTGCGCCCATTATGCCGCCGATAAAAAGGCGGAAAACCTCGTCGTTCTCGATCTGCGCGGGATTTCCACTTTCACCGATTTTTTTGTGGTCTGCTCCGGAACTTCCGATCCGCATTTGAAAGCGATCGCCAGCTCGATTCGTGAGGGCTTGCGCGACGATAAGCAGGTCAGCCCGTTGGCCGTCGATGGATACCCGGCCAGCCAGTGGGTCGTTCTCGATTACATTCAGGTCATCGTGCATATTTTCCATGAGGCGAAGCGCGATTTCTACGATTTGGAAACGCTTTGGAACGACGCGCCCCGATTGAAACTGGACGCACCGCCGCTCCCGGCCAGCCCGCTCGCATGAACCTGCTCGCATGAACCTGCTCGTCGAAACGGAAATCACCTGCCCGTTTTGTTTTGAGTCGTTTATCTCCCTCGTGGACACGTCGCAGGGCGATGTGGACATGGTCGAGGATTGCACGGTTTGCTGCCGACCCATGCGGTTGGTCATTGCCTGCCAACCGGGCGAGGTGGAAAGTGTCGAGATTGAACCCGGCTGATTTATGTTTCCGCAACGCGACGCCCTGATCCGACTACTCCGCGACGACGATCCTGCGACGGTCGAACTCATTAAGGAGCAACTGACCACCAGCGGGCCTTCCGTGCTCGATGATCTGCGCGAACTTCTCAGCACCGACGACCAAAAAGTCTCACTCCACGTTACGGAAATGATCCGCCAGATTGAGAGCCAGCAGGCGCATGCGAATTTCGCCGCCTATTGCCGCCAATTCGGCGAGAACGACAGTCTGGAGGAGGCGTCTTGGTTGCTCGCTGGCACGATGATCCCGGGTTTTGAGGCGCAATCCTACCGCGCCAAACTCGATGCCTGGGGGCGTCAATTTAAGCTTTTGATCGAGAGTGCCATTTCCGATCGCGAACGGGTGGAAATCCTTGGGAAATTCATGGCGGAAAACCTCTCCTTCCGCGGAAACGCTGACGATTATTACAATCCGCGCAACAGTTTCCTGCCGATGGTCATCGACACGCGCTCGGGCATCCCGATTACCCTCAGCCTGCTCACCATGCTCATCGCCGGTCGCGCTGGGATGGAGGTCGAGGGCGTGAATCTGCCCGGCCATTTCATTGCTCGGCACAAAGAGGTTTTCTTCGATCCTTTTCACCAGGGCAAAATTCTCTCCCTAGCGGATTGCCGCGAGATTCTCGAACGGCAAAACATGGAAATCGAGGCAGCTCATTTTGAGACGGCCACCAAGCACCACATCCTCGTCCGGATGCTGGCCAACCTCCTGTTCATCTACGAGCGCCAAAACGACCCCGACATGCAGGCGCTGATCTTCGGCTGGCTCGGCGCACTCGATCGCAAGCCCGGGAGGAAATACCCCGGGCCCGAATGATCGCCGAAGTCATCAACACCGGCTCCGAATTGTTGCTCGGCCAGGTGGTGAACACCCATCTCGCCTTTCTCGGAGGCCGCCTCTTCGGTCATGGCATTCGCATCGAGCGGCAAATCTCGATCCCCGATGGCGCGGCCATTCGTCACGCCCTAGAGGAGTCGTTTGCTCGCCGACCCGACGTGATTTTTGTCACCGGCGGACTTGGCCCGACGACGGACGACATCACCCGCGATCTCCTTGCGGAAATG
Organism: Chthoniobacterales bacterium; assembly: GCA_038228695.1. Taxonomy (GTDB): domain Bacteria; phylum Verrucomicrobiota; class Verrucomicrobiia; order Chthoniobacterales; family DASVRZ01; genus DASVRZ01. The sequence goes on along the minus strand of JBBRPA010000019.1, from coordinate 6,723 downwards.
CTCGGCGCGGAGCTGGTGCAAGACGACGGGATTTTGCAAATGATCACGGAACGTTTCGAGCGGCGCGGATTTTCCATGACTCCGCGGATTGCCTTGCAAGCGCTTGTGCCGACTGGGGTTCATCCGATTCTTAACCACTGGGGCACCGCTCCCGGGCTGCATCTGCCCGCTTCCGACGCTCATCCGCACACGTTTTTTCTTCCCGGCCCGCCGCGGGAATTGCGCCCGATGTTTACGGAACTGATCGAACCGCTCCTCGCTACGCTTTTTTCCCAAGCCAGCCCACCGGTTTGCCGCATTCACCGCATCGTCGGCATGGGCGAATCGATGGTGGAGGAAAAAATCGGGGCGCAATTAATGGCGTTGCCTGGGCTGGAACTCGGTTACTGCGCTCGCTCCGGCGATGTGGACGTCCGAGTGGTCGGTCCGGCCGCCGTGGTCGAGGCCGCCAACCGGATCATCGAGGCTGGGATCGGCAACCGCATCTACGCCCATGACGAAGGATCCATGGAAGGCGCGGTTGTGGATCTTCTGCGCACCCGGAAACTCTCTCTCGCCACCGCCGAATCTTGCACCGGCGGTTTCCTAGCCCACCGCATTACTAACGTGCCCGGGGCCTCGGAAATTTTCGGCGCCGGCTACGTCACCTACGCCAACGAGATTAAATCCGCCACGCTCGGCATCGACCCGGCGCTCATCGCTGCGCACGGGGCAGTGAGCGAACCTGTCGCGGCCGCGATGGCTGCAGGTGCCCGACGCATTTCGGGAAGTGATTTCGCCCTTTCGACGACTGGCATTGCCGGCCCCGGTGGCGGTTCAGAGGAAAAACCGGTCGGCACCGTTTTCATCGGACTTGCCGGGCCCGACGGTGTGCAAGTCTCCCGGCAGTTTTATCCGACGGACCGCGAGACCTTTAAATTTCTCGTCTCCCAGACCGCTCTCAATCTGCTCCGCGAAAGCCTCCTCGGCGCTTGACGGAAAAAAAGAAGGCCCGGCGTGAACCGGGCCTAGCTTTTCCTATTCGGGAAGTGAATCAGATGCGGAATTTCTTCGTGCCTTCGTAAGCGTAGTTTTGCACGTAATCATTCCGCTTCACTGGATCGATCGTGCGGACCTTGTTGAAGAAGGTCGGATCGAGCAGATACACTTTCCCCTCGCGCTGCAATTCGAGCCAAGCGTGAGTCATTTTACTCGATTTCGTCCGCATGCCGATCACGAGGCGAAGATTGTCCACGCCGCGTTTTTTCAAAATGGAATAAAGGGCGATCGCCTTCGACTTGCAGTCGGCCTTGAATTCGGACTGGACCTGCTCGGGAGTTTTCCAGATCAGGCTGTATTGATAGGGGATCGAACGCAGGTTGCGCATGTAGGAGTTGACCTCGTTCATGGAGACCTCGCTCTGGTTATGCTGGGATTGTTCGAGGATGCAACGAACGGGCGTCATCTGCCGGTCGTAGGGAGTGGCGGCGACTTGCTGGAGTTGGGCATGGGCCACACTGGCAAGACCGAGACTGAACGTCGCCGCGAGGAGGCGGGTGAGGAACTTGAAAGAGCGTTTCGTCGAAGTTTTCATACACGTTCTTTTAAGCACTGACCGTGCCAAACCTATAGAATGATCTAAAGACGATGTAAGTCGTTGATAATCAATGGGATAGAATTCAAAAAAGCCATGTTTTGGAAGACGCGTTTATCATGAATGAATATCAAAGATGAGAAAAACAGGCCCTAAATGGCCCATTTTCACTTTCGAGCGGAGCCATTTGGATGAGTTCACGTATCCGCCGCCTCGGATGGTGGAACGGAGATTCGAGGAGGCCTGGCTACGGCGTTGGAATGATTCTGCGACGTTGGTGCGGTTAGTTCTTTGCGCCGGTCGAGGCGATGCCTTCGATGAAAGATTTCTGGGTGAAGAAAAAGAGGACGATGACCGGGAGCACGACGAGAGTGGAGGCGGCCATGAGGTGATGCCACGCGGTCCCGCCGTTCTGGCTTTGGAAACTCTGCAAGCCGAGGGCGAGGGTGTAGTCCTTTTGTTCGGTCAGGAAAATGAGCGGCCCAAGGAAGTCGTTCCAGGTGAACATGAATTGGAAGAGGGCAACGACTAACAAGGCGGATTTGCAGAGGGGCAGAATGACGCGCAGAAAAATCTGCAACTCGGAGCAGCCATCGATCCGGGCCGCCTCGGAGATGTCTTTGGGCAAAGATAGGAAAAATTGACGGAGGAGGAAGACGTTAAAGGCCCCGGCGAAAAACGTGGGTGCCCAGAGCGGTTTGAAGGAGCCGATCCACCCGAGGTTTTTGAAAAGGCTGTAAATCGGCACCATGATAACGGGGAAGGGGATCATCATGGTCGCGAGGAGAATGAGAAAGACTTTGTCGCGTCCGCGCCATTCGATCCGAGAAAAACCATAGGCCGCGAGGGCGCTGCTCGCGACGGTGCCGATGACGGACATCGCGCAGAGAAAGAGGGAGTTGGCCGCGTATTTCCAGAACTGGCCCATGGCCGCGATGGCGTCGGGATAGTTTTTCCATTGGATCGAACTCGGAATCCAACGCGGTGGCAGCGACATCGTCTCGTTCAGCGGTTTGAGCGAGGTGGAGATCATCCAGATGAGCGGCGCGAGGAAGGCGATAGCTAGAAATGCCAGCAGGCACCAAACGAAGAGGGTGAGAAGTTTTCCGGATTTGTTCATGGCCTATTTTCCCGCGTAGTAAACGTGTTTCTCGGAGAGTTTCGTCGAGACGTAGGTCAATGTTAGGATGATGACGAAAAGAATCATGCCGATGGCGCAGGCGTAACCCATGTTCCAGTAGTCGAAGGCGTTTTGGTAAAGATAGGTGGCGATGAAAAGCAGCGAGCGCTCGGGGCCGTCGCCACCACTAGTCATGACGTAGGGCACGGCAAAGACCTGGAACGAGCCGATCAGGCCCATGATAGTGTTGAAATAAATCACGGGCGAGATGACGGGCACGGTGATGTGAAGAGTTTTCTGGAAAAAATTCGCGCCATCAATTTCGGCCGATTCATAGAGGTGACGCGGCACATCCTGCAATCCGGCGAGATAGATCACGACGGCATTACCCACGCCCCAGATGCCGGTGAAAATGATTCCCCATTTCGCATAGCGGGCGTCCTGCAACCAGTTCGGAGCGCTCCACTGGGTGCCGAGAAGATGATTGAGCGCGTGGAGAATCGGGTTGAGCAGGTTGTTAACCAAACCCAACTCGCCATTGAGCATCCATTGCCAGAGAACGGCCAGCGAGACCATTGGCACGAGTGAGGGCAGAAAAAAAATCGTCCGGAAAACGCCTTTGCCGGGCAGGTCGAAGTTCAGCAGGATGGCCAAGCTGAGAGAAACGAACAAACCTAGCGGAATGGCGAAGGCGGCGAAGAAAATCGTATTGGAGAGCGCTTTCCAAAAAACTTCATCGCTCAGGATGTCGCGGTAGTTTTGCGCACCGACAAAGACGGCAGGTGAGAGAACCGAATAGTCACAGAGCGAATACCAAGCGGAACTGAGCAGCGGATAAACGCAGAGCGCCAGAAATCCGACGATCCACGGACTGATGAAGGCGAGGCCGACCTTGAGTTGATGTTTGTCTTGGCGGGTCATGGTTCGTTCCACTTTTTGGTTAGTTCTGGCGCAAGGCGATTCCAGCGAGCGAGCCGCTGATCGTAAACTTTTTGTTGGCGCCGTTGCACATCGTTGAGCGCATCAATGGCCGTAGCTTTGCCGGACCAAATGCGGCCCACGGCATTTTTCATGTCGTTATTGTATTCGCTCCAAGTGGTCAGGCGGGGGTTGTAAGCGGCGTTCGGACTTTTCGCATAGGCGACGAAATCGCGAATGTAAGGATTCGGATGAGCTCGGAAAAATTCCTCGCTGCACTCCGCCAACGGGCTGAATTTACGTTGGCCGAGGTTGAGTTTTTCCATCGGTTTCGGCGAGTTCACGTAGCTAAGAAAGGCGAAGGCTTCCTTCACGTGCTTGGCGCCAGCTGGGATGACGAGGACGTCGGACTCGACGATGGCGGTAACTTTGCCGGTGACAGGATCGCTCGCGGGAAATGGCGCGACGCCCCATTCAAAATCCTTCGGCGCGTAGTTGTGGATGAAATTGTAAATCCAGACGCCTTGCAGAACCATGGCAACGCGGCCGGTGAAGAACGCGTTTTGCGGCGAGGCGAAATTTCCGAAGCCGTCGCGAAAGGCGAGCAGGTTGTCTGCTCCGAAGCGTTTGGGGTAGGACTCGACCCATTGATACGCAGCGATGTTTTCTTGGGAGTTGGCGGTGATTTTTCCTTGGCCATCCCAGAGGCGTCCGCCAAACCAAGTGCCCCACATCGCGTTCCACCAACCGGGTTCCTCGGGAAGATGGCCGATGCTGAGAAGCCGGCCGTTCGGGGCGCGTTTAGTCAGTTTCTCGTTGGCTTGCTCGAGTTCAGCGATGTTTTGTGGCGGACGCTCGGGGTCGAGACCGGCTTCGCGGAAGAGTTTTTTGTTCCAGATCAATGCGTTACTGGCCGGGGTCGAGGGCAGTGCCCAGAGATGGTCGCGATAGGAGCAGATCTCCCAGATGGCCGGGATGTAGTTTTCGCGTCGGACGCTGGCTGCGGCGGCCAATTTGTCGAGTGGGGTCAGCGCGTTGTTCTCGGCATAGACCGGGACGGTGTTTCCCCAGACGCCCGCGACATCGGGGGGCACGCCCCCTGCCGTGGCAAGCATGAGGCGGCGGTCGATCTGGCTGACGGTGCTGTAATCGACCCAGATTTTGTCCTGGCTGGCATTGAAATCGTCCACCACCGCTTGCATCGCGTCGGATTCGAAGCCAGTCCATTTCTCCCAATACTTGATCACTACCCGGCCTTGCTTGGCGGAAGGCTCGTGATCGCATCCAGAAAACACGAAGAGGCCGAGAAGAATGAGGGCCATTCGGGCGAATCGAAAAAGGTTCATGCGGGGGGAGCGTTCCAGAAATCTACGGACGCAGATTCGGGCGACAAATTAGAAGATGAATAAATTCAATTGTTCCGTCACGCTGAAAAAATGAAGCGGTGATGATTTTAGATTCGCCTGCGGGCCGATGGAATCATCCCGTTCGGAAAAGGGGTTGATACTCCTTGCGATTCAGATTGGATTGACCATAATCTTTCCTGTAGTCGGGCTTCCTTACTGGGCCCGGCAAAAAGAGTCACGGGGACATAGCTCAGTTGGTAGAGCGCGTCGTTCGCAATGACGAGGTCAGGGGTTCGATCCCCCTTGTCTCCACTTCCGTAGCACTTTGAGTCTGCTTTCAAACCTCCGGCCAAACAAACTCACTCGGAGCAACCGTCTCTGTTGACGAGACTGCAATCGTAGTGACGACAAAAAACCCTCCGAGTTGCCTCCGAGGGTTTTTTCGTGAGTTCTAGTTACTTGGATTTTTAGGTGTCCGGAGTGTAAGGAGCCCAGAAATCGAGATCCGCAACATCCGAAAGAGCTTCATAGGTAGTAGGGTTTAAAAAAGGACGAACTTCGTCTTGACCAGTGCTATAAACGTTAATGTAATTTCCAAGGGCATCCAACGGTGTGCCGGCCTCTAGCCCTTTCTGGAGTACGGTTCCGGCTTTGACGTAAGGTGCAAGATCTGTAACGGTCCAATTGTTAGGGCCTCCAGTGTTGAAGCTAGAGCCATTTTTGCTCTTCTCGATTTGGAATTGATCAATCGCTGCTTGGACCATGCGGAGATCTTCTTTGACGGCGGTGGCTTGGGAGCGTTTACGAGCGCGCAGGAAGCTGGGAACAGCCACTGAGGCGAGCAAGGCGATGATCGCAACCACGATCATGATTTCGACGAGGGTAAAACCCCCGCGGTTTTTGTTGGGTTTGTTTAACATAGTAGAACTTTTTATTTATTAGTTTGTTTAGACCGAAATTGTTCCGGTGCATTCGGATTAAGCAGCCGTTGTGCCGCGGATGCTTTTTCTTAAGAATAGTCTCCGTCTGTTTGCCACTCCCTTTTTTTACCCGCTCGGAGCAAATGCTTCTTTTGACCGGTCTGTAATCGCAAGGAACGCAAAAAACCCTCCGAGTTGCCTCGGAGGGTTTTTTCTGAATCTCTAGCTGCCTGTGTTTTTAGTAGGTCGTGTAGGGTGCCCAGAAATCGGCATCCGCAACATCCGAAAGAGCTTCATAGGTAGTGGAGCTTATCCTAGGAGTAACTTCGGACCCGCTATGGTTGTAGACAAAGATAAAGTTTCCTAGGTTATCCGTTGGATAGTCGACAGCCAGACCTTCTTGGAGTTTGGTTCCGGCTTTGACGTAAGGCGCAAGATCTGGAGCGGACCACTCAAGCCTGAATGTCGCAGCAGTTTTGCTCTTCTCGATTTGGAATTGATCAATCGCTGCTTGGACCATGCGGAGATCTTCTTTTGTGGCGGTGGCTTGGGAGCGTTTGCGAGCACGCAGGAAACTGGGAACAGCCACTGAGGCGAGCAAGGCGATGATCGCAACCACGATCATGATTTCCACGAGGGTAAAACCCCCGCGGTTTTTGTTGAGTTTGTTTAACATATTAGGACTTTCTATTTTTTAGTTTGTTTATTTGGTAGTGCAACATCTTGTCTGTAAAAGCCAGAGACACCCGTGACTCCGGTTGAGGAGCGTTGCGGTGGATGGAGCGAAGCGGAATCGACCGCAACGCTCCTCAACCGGGCTGCCACCCCTCCGTAGGATTGCAGGCG
>JBBRPA010000018.1:0-58871 GCA_038228695.1 Chthoniobacterales bacterium | reverse complement strand
TCCGCGTTCACGATGCTGCCAGGTGAAACTGAGCGTCTGCAAAAGCTGAATTTGCTGATCTGTGACTAGTTCTTTCTTCCGACGCTCTCGCTGTTGTCCGACCCAAGTGGCGAGTTTGAGGTCTTCTTTCGATCGATTAGGAACATCCGAGTGACGGTGCTGTGCATGATAGGCCTTCAGGCGCTCATACATTTCATCCCACCTGCGGTCAGTAATCTCTCCGACCCAAGAAAAGCCAAGTGCGTCGAGTTGTGCTTGGCGTTCAACATCCAATTTACCTTGCGCCTTCAACGAGCGTTGCGTGCTTACCCAGCTCTGCAATTCATCGTCATCACTCGCCACCAAGCCAACTTCGCAATGCCCGTGCTGCGCTTTGAATTGTTTCAATCGCTCCAGCCGCGCTGCCCAGTTCTCCTCGCGTGCATCCCACCTAAATCCAAGTTTGTCGAGGAGAGCGGCTTGCTCGGCTGTTATCAAATCGGCAATTCCATTGGGTTTGTATGTGCCACTTTTGCGTTGGCGCTGAATCCAAACCCAACTGGCCAGCTTGGTATTTTGGTGCGTGCGCGGGACTTGAGGATTGCCGTGCTCTCTCGTGTAGTTTTCAAGTTCACGATACCACTTCATCCAAGTTTCCGCTCCCTTCTGAACTTGATAATCCCAGACGAAACCAAGCTCATTCAATCGTTGCACTTGCGGCTCAGGTAATTTTCCCGTCTTGTGATGAACGCGCTGACTGACCACCCATCTCGCGAGTGGAGGGTCATCCCCATAGGTGCTGGGATTGGTGTGCCCGGATTGCTCCTTGAACAGTTTAAGCTTTTGAAACCAGCGCAACCAATTCTCGTCTGCGCTTTGTGTCTGCCAGTCCCACACGAATCCCAAACCATCCAACCGCGCAACCTGTTCGTCTGTTAATGGGCCCTTCTTTCGACGGGTTCGCTGGTTACTGACCCATCCATGCAGCGATGGATCTTCCTCCCAACCCGTTTCAACATTGCAGTGACCGAACCGCTCCTTGAAGGCGGCCAACTTACCGAAGAATGTATCCCAGGAGGAAAAGAGATTCTCGAAACATCGCGTGGTCACCGCGGCGCGAAGTGCCTCAATGCCGATTTGAAGTCCGATAATTTCCACTCGATCCGCGAATCCACTATCATCAAAACCTTTGCCGCGTCCATTTTGTTCGCCCGCGTAACGAATCAATTCGGCAAGGACATCATCCTGTTCTTGGAGGGAGTTCAGAACATCCCACACTTCATCGAAGGCAGAACGGCTGACAGCGGCTTCGACCGTCTCGTTCGCCGCCTGTTCGACGTATAGCGGAACAAGAACATAACCGGTGGTCTTTCCGGGCGAACGGCGCATCGCACGGCCGGTGGCTTGCACGATGTCCACGCGACTGCGGCGCGGCGAAAGAAATGCGACCATGTCCACGGCGGGAACATCCACGCCTTCGGTGAGGCATCGGGCATTCGACATGACACCTCGGGTGGCCGCGCGAAAGTCGCGCATCTGCCGTTCTCGGCGAGCAGTCGGCATCGTGCCGTTGACATGGAAAGTCTGGAAATCAGGCAAGTGAGTGCGAACCCCCTCATTGCCATCAGCGACAAACGAGGCGGCTGAATTCACCGTCTTGTGAAACGTGAACACCTTGCTCACCCCGTATTTTTCAATCGCATCGCTCAGCGCGATTTGGTTGGCGACTTGGCGGGCGCGCACAGCATCTCCGTTCACCAAGACATCTCCGCGCTTGAGAAGTTCGTTGGTTACCATTTCAGAAGTGATGACCGAGATGACAACCTTGTAGCCGCAGATGATGCCACGCCGTGCCGCTTCCGCGAACGTGAGGCGGAACGCTTGCGGGCCATAAACCTCGGGGCGGTCCATTGAAAAGACGAGCTGCGCTTCACCCTCGCGGTCTTGCTGGTGCGGGTTGTAGTGGCGAGGTGTGGCGGTGAGGAACAATCGCTTGCGGATGGGCAGATTAGAATCTTCGAGCGCGTAACCGTAGTTTCGACCTTCGCGACCAGCGGTCTTGTGCGCTTCGTCGAACACAGCCAAGTCGAAGGATTCGCCCGGTTTCAACCCTGCGCCGACGACTCGGGCCGACTGGTAAGTGGAGAAGATAACTTTCGTGCCAGCAAAAGGCGCATCGAGAAAGCCGCGCACACTGGCGGCATCAGTGGAGACTTGGAAGTCGAGGTCTGATTGCTTGGTGTCAAACGAATCGAGTCCCTCCTTCACTGTGGGGTCGGAACAGACGCAGAGATAGGCCAAGTTGGGCAGGCTCGTTTCACGCAGCCATTCGTGGAGAATCTGCCTGAGTAGCGCGAGCGACGGAACGAGAACCAGAATCCGGGAAGCATTTCGCCGCTCGGCAATCCAGAGCGCAAGCAGCGTCTTGCCCGTGCCACACGCCATGATGGCGGAAACACGGTCGTGCGTTTCCAACGCGGGCAGCAATTCGTCCAAGGCTTCGGTCTGGTGAGGCTGCGGCTGTTTCTTGGGCGCAGTGAATGCAGCGTCCGCCAGCCATGCCGCGATGGCGCGGAAGTCGTCTCCTTCCAGCCTGTCCAAGTCCGAGCCACGGATGCAGAAGAAGCCCTGCCGTGCGTTCAGCACCGCGGGCAACTCATCACAGTTCGTGAGCAGGACGCGGCTGCGGATGTGCGGGCTGTCTGCCAGGCCCATGAACGTGGACAACTCGCGCCAAGTCAGCGCGGGCCGGTTGGTGCGGAACTTTACTTGGTAGGCGTTGAAGTGACCGAGCAGCGTCTTGAAAACGCCATCAACGCCGTAATCCTTAGCCGCGAGGCCGAGGGTCTGGAGGATTTGCGTCGGAACGGAAGTGAGCGGCCACACATTCGCAGCATCATGCTTCCGCTGGGTTGCCAAATATGCTTCTGCGAAGACCTCGAAGGCATCACCCCGCGCTTGCTCATCCGCCAATGCCGCCACGCGCGCCTCAAATTCAGCAAACGTCGTGATGTCCGTGAACAAGTTTTGTCGGACGAACGATGACGCCTTTGGATGCTGGGCTTTGGGCATTGTGGAATTACTTTTCTACGCAGCGGCGGATGTCGCCTTCGGCGGACTGGTTCGACGACATGCTGCCATTGGCGAGGACGAAGCCGGCCATGCCGTGGGGCACAAGGTGGTGGATGAAGTGCTGCACCCAGCCGAAGTTGGCGTTGCCCTTGGGCGGGACGCCGAATTGATGAACGCCCCCGCGTTCACCCTGCGGGTTGCCTTTGGCAATTTGCCCCGGTGTTTTTGAAGAGAAGCATGCGGGGCTATCTCCGCTGCGCTCCGGTTGTCTCGCTCCGCTCGGCTGCCAGCGCACGTCGTCGCCTTTGCGGAAATTGTCCTTCGCTTCGCTCACGACCTGCGGTGAGGCTTCGCTTTGAAGGAATGCGCTGCCGCGCAGGGCAGTGTCGGAGTCGTTGAAGGGCATTGGGTTATCCTGCCTGCGGCACGCTTTGCGGCAAGGCTTCGCTTTGGTGATCGCGCTGTCGCGCATGGCAGTGGCGAGGACGTAATCGGCGCGGAGGTCGGGATGGAGGTCGCGGCGGAAGGTGTCGGCGTTTTCGGGCCCGAAGTCGGCCTCGATGCCGCGCAGGGCCAGGTTCATGATGGCGAGGCGGCGCGTGGTGGGGCGTGGGGAAATTTCGAATGACGAATTTCGAATGTCGGATGATGGGAAGTGCCGAACGGAGAATTTGGATTTTCGATTGAGGCTCATGGCTGTTCTCCCTTCTCGGGCAGTCTTTTGGTCATCTTATCGAAGTCCGACTCGAACAGCCGGTCCTGCACGATGCGGTATTTTTCAAACTCACTTTCGGCGTGGGCCTGGGCGATCTCGGCGGTCACTTTGCCCGCATCCTGCAAAATCTCCCGGTCGGTCGCGGCGATGAAGCGGTTGAGGCGGGTTTCCCAGTCCTGCATGGTCATCGGAATCGCCCGCAGCGCCATGTCTTCGGCCAGATCGAGGTAGGCGGAAACGAGGCGCTGCAGCTGGGCCATTTCATTGCTCGTGAGGTAGTTTTTCGCCACGCTGACATCGAACTTCTGGATTTTGCCCTTGGGCGCGTCTTTCCAGGTGGTGAGGCCCATGTGGGTTTTGGCCGCATCGGCGCGGGAGACAATGACCTCTGCCGCGGTCTGGCCGTGAATGGCCCAGTGGAGCTTGTTCTGCACGGTGGCGAAGAAGCGCTGGGTGGCGGCGGCGGTCACGTCGTAGTCGGTGGACGTGGCGTAAATGTCGGTGATTTTCTGATAGAACTTCCGCTCGCTCAGGCGGATTTCGCGGATGCGCTGGAGCTGTTCCTCGAAGTATTTTTTGCCGAGAATCGAGCCGTCGTTTTTCAGCCGCTCGTCATCCATCGCAAAGCCCTTGATCGTGAAGGACTCGATGATGCCGGTGGCCCACTTGCGGAACTGCACGGCGCGCTCGGAATTCACCTTGTAGCCCACGGCGATGATGCCCGAGAGGTTGTAGTGTTGGGTGTCGTAGGTTTTGCCGTCGGCGGCAGTTATTCGAAAATTTCGAATAACTGAATCTTCCTGCAGTTCGCTGTCCGCGAAGACCTTTTTGAGGTGGTAGTTGATGGTGTGGGTTTCCACGTCGTAGAGCAGCCCCATCATTTTCTGGCTGAGCCAGACATTTTCATCGGCATAAACGGCTTCGACTCCACCCTGACCGCTCGCGGCCACAAAGGTCAGGTATTCCGCTGCCGAAGAGCGAACCAGCGAGACTTCGGTTTTCTTTTTGGCGTGACCGCGCGGAGTGGGTTTATCTTTGCTCATGGGGTGCCGTCCTCCGCAGTGTTTCGGAAATCGCGAGATACGGCCGTTTTGACCCGTTTACCGCTATCGGAGATGCAGCCCGCCGCGTCCATGTTGTTGCGCAATTTGTCCGCAGCCAACCACAGATTCTGTTCAAAGCCGAGGTTTGCAGATGAGGTTTCAGTGGTGGATTTGCGGGACATGGTCAAAAAGCGGCGATACGAAGGTTGCTCCGGTTGCCTTCGGCGGTTTGCCCCGGTTTGGTGTTATGCTTTGCGGGGCTATCTCCGCTGCGCTCCGGTTCCACTGCGTTCCGGCTGTCGGCGGAGAGCCAGAGGTTATCCTTCGCAGGGCTCAGGCTCCGCGGGATGGCTTCGCCTTTGGGGTTCGCGCTACCGCGCCGGGCGGTGGCTTCAAAGCTGAGGTGGGCGGAGGAGTCTTTGGTGCTCTGGTGATGAGGACTCTTTGCGGTGGCCATGCTTGGGTCTTTTTAGCGCATTGAATGAGAACGGAAAAGGAGAATGTGACCATTTTCTGACAGTATGGACATGAAGGTTTTTTTGCCGCGAGAATTGGGGTCGGGCTGGTCGCTTTGTTCCCCGATTTGTAACGTTGTTTCATTCGGCAATCGGGCTTTGCGGCACGCATTCCTGCTTTTCCTTTTCGGAATTTGTGATTTCCTGAGAATCCCTATGGAAGAACTCAGCGAACTCATGACCATCCGCCGCGATAAACTCGCGAAACTGCGCGCACTCGGCGTCGAGCCATTTGGCGCCCGTTTCGACACGTCCCACACCATCGCGGAAGCGCGGGAAAAGTTTGTCGCGCAGACTCCGGAACAGCCCGGTCTGCCAGTGCGGATCGCCGGTCGTCTCACCGCCCATCGCGATATGGGGAAGAGTCACTTTCTCGATCTCAGTTCGGGCGGCGAACGGATTCAACTTTACGTAAGCACGAAGGAACTCGGGCCAGAGGTGACGGAGATTTTTCAATTGTTAGATCTAGGTGATTTTATCGGAGTGGAGGGATTTTGCTTTCTCACTCGGACGGGGGAAAAAAGTGTTCACGTTCAGAAACTAACAGTGCTCTCCAAATCATTGCGACCGCTCCCGGAAAAATGGCACGGCGTTTCCGATGTGGAGACGAAATATCGTCAGCGCTATCTCGACTTGATCGCTAACGCGGAATCCCGCGCGGTTTTTGCAAAGCGGATTCAGATCGTTGCGGGCATTCGCCGCTATTTGCAGGACCGCGGTTTTCTTGAAGTGGAAACGCCGATGATGCAGACCATTGCCGGGGGTGCAGCGGCGCAGCCGTTCAAGACGCATCACAACGCGATGGGAGTTGATTTGTTTTTGCGGATCGCGCCAGAGCTTTACTTGAAGCGTTTGTTAGTCGGCGGATTTGACAAAGTATTTGAGCTGAACCGGAATTTTCGCAATGAGGGCGTCTCGCGTCGGCACAATCCAGAGTTCACCATGCTCGAAGCGTATTGGGCGTATGCCGATTTTGAAGTGATGGCGGACTTGATGGAGTCAATGATCTGTCACCTTGCCGAGACCGTCTGCGGCACACTCGTTATCGAACACAAAAACGCGGAGGGCGAGGTCACGAAAACGGTCGATCTCACTCGTCCCTGGCGGCGGGCACGTTACAACGATTTGATTGCCGAGAGAGATCCCACGTGGTTCACGCTCAACACGGAAGAAAAACGTCTCCGCGCCCATGAACTGGGCTTTCAGGTTAGCCCAGCGATGGAAGATTTTGAAATGACGCAGCAGTTTTTCGAGAAGTTGATCGAGGAGAAATCCATCAACCCGCTTTTTGTGACGCATGTGCCGAGCCAACTCGTGCCGCTGGCGAAGCAGAATCCGGAGGACGACAGCGTGGTCGATGTGTTCGAGTTAGTGATCAATGGACAAGAAATTGCGCCGGGCTATAGCGAGCTGAACGATCCGATTGTGCAGCGCGCGCGGTTGGAGGCTCAGGCGGGTGGAGAGGTTCAGAGCATTGATGAGGAATTTATTCTTGCGCTCGAGCATGGCATGCCGCCAGCCGGAGGAATCGGCCTAGGCATCGATCGTCTGGCGATGATGCTGACCGGGGCCGAGTCGATCCGGGATGTGATTTTATTCCCGCACTTAAAACCGCGGAACTAACTGGTAAAATCGGCAGGGTTTTGTCTCGGGTAGTGCGGCCATCTTGGCTGCCGAATCGGGCATCCTGCCTGATTCATTTCCGAAAGTGTTCCGCAAGATGCGAAACACGGCAGCCAAGATGGCCGCACTACCCGAGAATTTAATTTATCGTTTAGTTTCGAGAGGGGGAATTGAGGTCGAGTCGGACGGTTTCGCTAGCTCAACGAAGACTTGGCCGATGAGAAGGCTCGCGGTGAATTTCAAATAAGTCCGATCGGCGTCATCGCTGATCCACGCATAAATTTCCCGAGCGCGGCGGTAGGGTTGCAGGGAGCCGGATTTGTCGATCCCGGTGAGATTGAGTCGGAGCTTGATCGCGGAATATTTTCCGGCAGCGACCTTGATGTTCTCGCGCCCAAGCACACTGATACGGGCGAGGTAGGGAGAGGAGGTCGCGTAGGTTAGGAATTGAATTTCATCACCCGGCGCGAGCGACTGGCTGCGGAGATAGAGAAGGGAAGTTTGCAGATCGAGGATGTTAGGTAATGTGGTAACACGAATTTTTCCGTCATCGCGCTGCGCGGGGACCGAGGAACGTCGTCGGACGACTTGCCCGGCAGTGAACCGAAGGTGGGTAGAACGTTTTTCGTCACGGTAATTTTCGATAATCGTGTTAGCAATTGGAGTGAGCGAACGGGCGTCGCCGATGGCTAGATAATCGGCGTCGAAAGGATAAAGGAACTTTGCCAGATTCGTCGTGGCTAGAGTGGCGTGGAGGGTTTGCCGGTTTCCGTTGTGGGTTTTGGTGATCGCGACGTTGCCTGCGACGATGCCGGACCACCCCGCGGTGTAATTTTGACAACCGGTTTTCTCCGAGGTGAATTTTCCGGGTCGAAGTCGGGGAACGGATGGCAGCCAAGCGAGCGCCGGTTCCGACCCTTGCAGGGTTCCGGCGGCGATGAGGCTAAGGAGGCTGAGGAGCGCTCCTGCGAGGCAGCCGTGCATGGTGCTAAATCAGCTCCGGGGAACTACTCGTTCGAGTGCGGAACTGGCGACCCAGCCGGTTGTTTTGTCTGGAAGCAGACACTCCGTCCACGGTCCGTTCACACTGGTAATTTGGACGGCCTGACCCGCTTTGAGGGAAAGATTGGAGGGACTGTTGGCGGTGAAATTTGAGCGAAGTTTTTCACTTTTCAGAATGATGGCCCGATCCGGAGAGGCGAGGGGGTAATCCTTCAAAAAAAAGCTAGCACCAGCGATGAGCAGGGTGAAAAACGCCAGAACTGCGCTCACGCTCCAGATCGGGCGGGACCCAACGAAGTCGCAGGCGTGGGCAGCGAGCGCGAGAATGAGAAACCAGGCAGCAATGACAGACACTGAGAAACTCACCTTGCTGCCGAGGCTGGGGAGTTGTTCCCACCAGCGCGAGGGAGCGTCGCCGAGGTTGTCGCGACGGGCTTGGGCGTCGGCGAAATCCGGAGCGAGCAGGAGGGCGCGTTCGTAGTTGAGGACGGCCCGCGCGGGGTTGACGGAGCCCTCGTGGGCGAGCCCGAGGTTGTAAAAAATTTCGGGTCGGTATTCCCCGCGGCGGATGAGTGTTTCGTAGGTTTTTATGGCAGTGCCAAAATCTTTCGTCTGGTAGGCCTCGTTCGCTGCGGCAAAGGTGTCGGCGGTTTCCGCGCGGGCAATCTGGAACCCGAGCATCAGGAGTAGGAAAAGAAGGCGGAGTGGTTTCATTTTCCAGGAGTCTTGCTGGTTAGCACGGATTGAAAACGGCGAAGTGCTTCTGCCGGAAGCTCTCGTCCGCCACGTCCGCCACCGTAGGCAAGCTCGTCGCGCCGGCTGAAAATCTCCCGAACTATCACGGCCTCGTCGTCGATGAACCCGAGTGAGGCGATAATCTCGCTCGCGTTGCCGTGGGCTTGCTCGGCGAGAGTGGCGTCAATTTCGAGCTGGCGAGCAGCGGCGGGGAAAAAGACGGTTGGATCGCTAGAACGCAGCGCAGTGCCGAGAGCGAGTCGCTCATTACGTAAGGCCAAACGGCGGGCCTCGGCTTTATTGGGGGCGAGGGCGGCCGCGATCTTGGGCCAGAGCAACGCTCCGAGCAGAATTAGCGGGATTCCTTGAAGCACCCAGAAGATCCGCGTTTCCCAGACGGGCTGAAAACTTCCGAGTGCGCCAGTCAGAGCCGTGCGCACGGGGGGCAGTCCCGAGGAATCGGGTCTTGGAGTGGCGGAGGGTGTGGCGTTGTCCTTCGGTGCGGAGGGATTTGGCGTGGCGGCGACGATGGCCTGACCGTCGATCTGCACCGGAATTGGCGCTGCTTTTAGCGTGATAAATTTTTCCTGAGCAGGATCGAAATAAACAAAGTTGGCTTCCGGCAGAGAAGCGGCTTTTTTCTCGGGAATGATCGCCATCTCAAACGTTTTGTCGCCAGAAATGCCCATTTCGTCGGTGGGAACGAGTTTGCCAGTGGGCGGGTAGGTGCGCCAGCCGTCGGTGCTGGCCAGGTTGGGGGCGGTGACGAGATCGAAATTTCCCCGGCCGGAGATGACAGAGTTGTAGGTAATCGGGTCGCCGATCTTTACCGTGGTCGGTTTGGCCGAGGATTGGAGGGTGAATTGTCCGACTGCACCGGCGAATCCATCGGGACGCGGCGAGGGGAGCGCTTTAATATGGAGGGTAGCCGGGTCGGTGCTGAGGCTCATTTCCCGTTCGAGGCGCTGATTTCCGAAAAAGTTGGCGAAGGGATCGCCCCCGAAAGGATCGTCGAAGGGACTGCGGGTGCGGCGTTTCTGCGGGAAGCCGACGACGAAATTGAGCGAGGCGGGACCGACGGTCAGATCGCCGGATTTGGCGGCGACGAGGCTGGTCTGATAAGCGAGCACCCGGTAGTCGCGGCCCTTGATGTTTTTCTGCTCGAGCCGGGCCTGGGGGAAGCGGAGTTTGGTAAATCCCTCGCCGTCGATTTGCGGGACTTGGCCCGGCGGGTTGAGTTGAAAGGTGACGCTGCTGTCGAAATAAAAGCGGACTTCCACGGGAACGATCTCGCCAACGTAGGCGGTGTCCTTGGGGAGGAGCAATTCGGCGTAGATTTTTGGGTTGGCAGAGTTGTCCGCGTCGCCGTCCGCGGGATTGCCCGCGCCTTTTCCGACGGTGATTTCGATTGGGTTGGTCGTGAACGAACGGTCGCCCGCTTCGAGGGTGATCGCTGGAATGGTGAATTTCCCGGGTTTTTGCGCCGTGACCAGGTAGGTGATGACGGTTGACATGGTTGCGCCGAAGCCGCTGCTGAGTTCGAAGCGCTGGCTTTTGCTCTGGTAATTGATCTCCAGCCCCTGCGCGTCGATGTGGCCGGGGACGTTTGCGTTGCGAGCGCCGGTGACGGTAATGGTCAGGCGGATCGGTT
The DNA here is from genome assembly GCA_038228695.1 of Chthoniobacterales bacterium. Taxonomy (GTDB): domain Bacteria; phylum Verrucomicrobiota; class Verrucomicrobiia; order Chthoniobacterales; family DASVRZ01; genus DASVRZ01. The sequence continues at coordinate 48,536 of JBBRPA010000018.1, read as the reverse complement.
CGTCGGTCGTGGTTGAAGTGGAGGAAACATTCGCGGTGACGCTAGCGTTTTCGGCGAAGGCAGCGGAGGTAAGAAACAGACTGAGCACGAGCGCGAGCCAACGCACGACGTTTTGGTTGAGAGTGGCGGATGGTAGGAAAAAAGTTTTCATTACCAATCTTTGGCTACGGGGGATTCACTGACCTGATCGCGTAAATTGACCCGCTGTTCCTCGCCTTGGATGGCGTCGATGAGGGCGCGGGCTTGGGCTTGGCTCATTTTGCCGTCCTTTTCTTCTTCGGTAGCTTCGGCAGCTTGGGCGGCCTGCCCTTCCTTGGGTTCGTCCTTCTTTTCCTCGCCGTCGGCGGTTTTCAAATCGCCCTCCTTTTTCTCGCCGGGTGTGGGCATCGGGTCGGCTTTTTGGTCGCCTTTTTCGCGATCAGCTTGCTGGTTTTGGCCGGACTTTGGAACCTGATCGGGCTGTTTTTTTCCGTCTTGGCCTTGTTTCCCGTCTTTTCCGTCTTTGGACTGGTCCTGTTTTTCTTTCTGGTCGGACTCACTCTTCGATTGATCCTGCTTTTGCTGGCCGTCTTTTTGCTGATCATTCTTGGCCTGATTCTGCTGGGACTGGTCCTTTTGATCCTTCTGATCTTTTTGGTCTTGCTGATCCTGTTTTTCCTTATCGTCACGTTTTTGCTGCTCTTCCTGCTTCTTTTCGTCGTTCTTGATCAATTTTTCGACGATATCGCGGTTAGTTTTTGCGTCGGCAAACTTCGGATCAATTTTCAGCGCCTCGTCGTAATGGTTGAGGGATTCCTTCCAATCGGCAATGGCGTCTTTGCGGTTTTTCTCGATCTTGTTGCTGCCAATCACGAAAAGCGAGTTGGCGGCGTTGTATTCCGCCTTTTTCCGGACGTCGAGATCCTTGCTAGTGCTCGCCTTGCTGAAAAAATCGAGCGCCGCATCGGGTTTGTCGCCCATGTAAGCCTCAAATCCCCGGTTGAAGGCCCGTTTGTCCTGATCAAAAAATTGCCAACCAGCAGCCGTCGCGGAATCCGACGGCCAAGTGGCTAGGAACAGGACCGCAGCCAGCGCGGATCGGCGGCGGTCACCCAGACTGTGAGCCAGCGCGAGAAACACCAAACCTAGACCGAGTGGCCACTGGTAGCGTTCAATTGGACGTCGCGAGGTGAATTGATTGCCCTCGCGCTGTTCGAGCTTTTGGATTCCGTCGTTAAGCAAGGTTTGCACGGCGTTTGAGCCATTCTCGAGATGCACATAGAAACCATCGGCTGCCGCTGCGATCTCCTTCATCCGAGCTTCATCCAGCTTCGTTTTGACGAACTGCCCGCTGTCGTCCTTCACAAACGTGCTGGAGCCGTTTTCCTGAATCGGAATCATCGTTCCAGCAGTCGAACCCACGCCGACGGTGAAAATTCGAACACCGGCCTCCTTGGCCAGTTGGGCGGCTTTAAGAGCGTCGGCGTCCAATTCCTCGCCGTCGGTAAAAAGAACGAGAGCTTTATTGGCGCCTTCTGCCTTGCCGAACGCTTGCAGGCTGACCTTGATCGCTTCGGCCAGATTCGTGCCGCCTTTCGGAATGATGTTGGTGTCGATCTCAGCCAGCGAAAACTGCACCGCGCTGTAATCGACGGTCAGAGGCGCTTGCAGAAAGGCGGTGCCGGCGAAGGCCACCAGTGCGATGCGATCGCCGTCCAAAATCCGAAGCAAATCCTGCACAGCAAGTTTTGCGCGGCTCAAGCGATTTGGTGACACATCATCTGCCAACATGCTGCGCGAAGTATCAATCGCCACGACCACGTCGCGGCCTTTGCGTTTGACTTCCATGGTCTCGAATCCCACCTGCGGACGGGCCAGAGCCACGATGATGGCGGCGAGTCCGGTCAACGTCAGGAAAAATTGGGTCAACCGCTTGCCTCGATGGATTCCGCGGAGAAGAATAGGCTGAAGCTTAATTGCAACCAACTGATTTAAAGCAAGTTTGGAACGTTTTTCTGATAAAAAGTAAAATAAAGCGATGAGCGGCAAAACCAGCAGAGCCGCGAACCAGAGAGGTTGTCCGAAGGTCAGAGACGGGTTCATGGCGATCGCCTCCAAATCGTTTGCTCCAAAAGCAATGGGATGACTAGTAAACTTAGTCCAACGCCGAGAAACCAAGGGAAGAGGTCGCGGTAATTCCGGTAAAGTTTAGTTTGAATCGTCGTCTTTTCGAGTTTGTCGATCTTGTCGAAAACATCCTTGAGAGACTCGGTATCGGTTGCCCGGAAGTATTCACCTTTGCTGATCGAAGCGATCTTTCTGAGGCTTTCCTCCTCGAATTTCATCATCACATTGGCGTAGGTGATGTTGCCAAACCCATCGCGGAGCGGAAAGGGCACAATGCCGTTGGTGCCGGCGCCGATGGTGTAAATCTTGATTCCGAGGGTGCCGGCCGCCTCGGCAGCGGTGATGGGAGACACGCGACCAGCATTGTTGTCGCCGTCGGTCAGTAAAACGACGAGTCGGCTTTTGGCGTCTTTATTTTTGAACCGACTGGCGGCAGAAGCAATCGCGGAACCGATCGCGGTGCCGTCCTCAACCATGCCGATCCGGATACGATCGAGATTCTGGACCAACCAATCGTGATCGAGGGTGGGAGGACTGACAAGGTAGGGGCGGCCGGAGAAGGCGATGATGCCGATTCGGTCATTCGGGCGTCCATCGATGAATTTCTCCGTGACTTGTTTGACCGCCTCGAGCCGGTTGGCGCGTTTCATTCCGATGGTAAAATCCTCCGAGAGCATGGAGCGGGAAACATCGATCGCGAGAACAATGTCGATCCCGCTGGCCTGGCGCTCGGTCCGGGAGGTGCCCCATTGGGGACGGGCGAGGGCAATGATCAGCGAGGTCAACCCGAGGTAGATCAGCGAGATTAGGAAGGCGCCCACCCGGGATTTGCGCATTTGTCCGATGGAGCGGAGGAGGCTGGTGGAGGAATAAATGACCGCAGCAGCCCCGCCGCGTCGTCCTTTTAACCAAGCGAGAATGGGAATGAGCAGGAGCAGGAAAAGGAACAGCGGTTGGGTGACGGCAAAACCGGAGCCGATCTCGAGCGGCTTCATAATGGCTGCCCTCCGACGACAAACTGGCGGGCCTTTTCCCACAGATCGCGATTGTCCACGCTGGTGGCCTGAAATTTGGCGAATTCGATCAGGTCATATTTGTCGAGGAACGATTTCAACAATGACTGGTCAGCCACGCTAATCGTGGTCGATTGGGAGAGGGATTGGAGAAATTCCTGTGACGTCTGACGGGTGGCGGGGATGCCGTATTGACCGACCACAAAACTCCGCAGAACAGAAGCAACTTCCACGGTGAATGCGGCCGGGATTTCTGTTTCGATCTGGGGTTGAAGCACTTCGAGACCCTCAAGAGCTGTTTGGCGCGGGGGCGGCGGCGGAATTTGGGCTTTTTTCCATCGGGCCCGAAGCCACCAGACCAAAGCGACAAGCAACAGAGTGACCAAAACAGTCAGCAAAATGATCAACCAGAACGGCAGAAAGGGAATGTCGAACGGACCAGAAGAGGGGCGAAATCCCTGAGGGAACTCAATTTTTGCGAGCAGACTTGTCATCGGACTCCGGCCCTCCGTTCGCGGGTTTTGAAAAATTGCCGGAGCGCGGGCAGATAATCCCGGTCGGTGCGCAACCGAATAGCGTCAATTTTCTTGGCCCGGAAGGCTTCCTGCCAGCTTCGCCAGAGATCCTCGGCTCGCGATCGGAACACCTCGCGGGTGCGCCGATCGGAAGTGTTGATTTCCATCTGTTCGCCCGTTTCGGCATCCTCTAGGGTAATTCGGCCGATGTTTGGAAGTTCCTCCTCGCGGGGATCCACCACAGCAAGTGCGATCAGGTCGTGACGTTGACTCGTCACCCCTAATTCGCGGTCAAAAAGATCGGTTTGAAAGTCGGACAGGAGGAAAACCACGGCGCGGCGGGTGAGAACGCGGTTGAGGTAACTGAGGGCAATTGCAGGAGCGGTGCCGCGATTTTTCGGTTCGAAAAAAAGGATCTCGCGAATGATACGCAAGGTGTGCGTTCGGCCTTTTTTGGGGGGAATGAAAAGTTCGACTTGATCCGTGAAAAGCAGAAGGCCGACTTTGTCGCTGTTGCGGATGGCGCTGAAGGCGAGAATGGAGGCGACTTCGCCGGCGAGGTCGCGTTTGGAGTTTTCCACACTGCCGAAAACTCCTGAGGCGCTTACGTCCACGACGAGCATAACGGTTAGTTCGCGTTCTTCGGTGAATTTTTTGATGAAAGGCTCGCCGGTGCGGGCGGTCACGTTCCAGTCGATCGAGCGAATTTCGTCGCCGGGCTGATACTGGCGCACCTCGTCAAAATTCATCCCTCGGCCCTTGAAGACGGAGTGGTAAGAACCGACAAAACTGTCGTTCACGAGCCGCCGGGTGCGGATCTCGAGTCGGCGAATTTTACTAAGGATCGATTTGGCGTTTTCCACGTTCCAAAAAGGTTCCGGCTAGGGCACTGGCAGACCTTCGAACACTTTTTGCACGATCATTTCCGAGGTCATCTCCTCGGCTTCGGCCTCGTAGCTGATGCCAACGCGGTGACGGAGAACATCGGTGCCGATGGTTTTGATGTCTTGGGGAGTGACGAAGCCGCGGCCGTTGAGGAAAGCGTTGGCTTTGCCGGCGAGGGTGAGCGCGATGGTGGCTCGGGGACTGGCTCCGTAGCGGATCATGCCGTCGAGCGGGAGTTTGTAAGTGGCGGGTTGGCGGGTGGCCCAGACGATATCAACGATGTAATCTTTCACGCGATCATCCACGTAGATTTCGTTGACGATTTCCCGGGCCTTGATGATGTCGGCTGGCTCGGTAATGGCCTGAACGCTGAGACGCGGGGTGGAGGTGCCCATGAGATCGAGGATTTTCCGTTCCTCGACCTTGGTGGGATAGCCGACGGAGAGTTTCAGCATGAACCGATCGAGTTGGGCTTCGGGAAGTTGGTAGGTGCCTTCCTGTTCGAGCGGATTCTGCGTGGCGAGAACGAGAAACGGATCGGGCAGGGGATAGGTCGTGTCGCCGATGGTGACCTGACGTTCCTGCATGGCTTCGAGGAGCGCGCTTTGGACTTTGGCGGGGGCGCGGTTGATTTCGTCGGCGAGGATCAAATTCGAAAAAATGGGTCCCAATTTTGTCGTGAATTTGCCGTCGCGAGGATTGTAGATGAGCGTTCCGATCAAATCGGCGGGGAGCAAGTCTGGCGTAAACTGCAGGCGCTGGAATCCGGTTTTGATCGTGTTGGCGAGGGTCTTGACCGTGAGCGTTTTCGCCAATCCGGGCACACCTTCGAGGAGGATGTGGCCGTTGGTCAGGAGGCCGATCAGGAGGCGGTCGATAAGGTATTTTTGACCGACCACGACGCGGGCGATTTCTTGTTGAAGCGGGGCGAGCCAGTGGCTGTTTTCTTGGACTTGGCGGGTGATTTCGTCTGTGGCGCTGGGCATATTGGTTTAAAAGTGAAATAAGAGACAGTCTGTCTCGACGGGTGTTCGATTTTTACGAAAACAGTCCCTTCGGCAAGGGGATTTCGAGATTGTTTTTTTCGGCGGAAGTTTCGCTCTACCAACGATTTGGGAATGAGAAATGCTGTTTTCAACGTATGGCCATTATTGGCGTTAACACCGAACTTCCGCTTCCCGATTTGCTCACCACACTGCGCAATCAGTATGGACGGCTGACCTTTAGCGATCTGGGGCCGGTTTCGAGCATCGAAATCTACCTCGCGCCGTCGATTATTTGCGGGTTCATCGTTTGCGGTGTTTGCGTGACCGACGAGGCAGTGATCCTCGAGAAACTGGTCGCGATCACGGCGTCGCAGCGGGGGCGCTTTCACTTCGAGCCGTTGCCGGGCGAGATGATCAACCAGCGCGTTCGCCTTTCGATCGACGGGGTGAACCTCGCGGTGGTGACAATGGCCGATGAGATCGCGTGGAGGCAGTCGGATTTCGTGTTGCCGTCGAAAATGGTCATCCTGAATGAAACTGGGTGCCAATTTGACGACGCGATGGTGGCGTCGTTTTTCGGAAGATCGCTGGAATTACTCGAGATCGGGGTCGATGCCCAGCAACTCGCCAACCAAATGCACATCTCGCTGATGCAGGCGCAATTTTACGTTCTGAAATTTCTCGAGGCCGGCGCAGTGAAAATCGGCATGCCAAAAAGCGGCTACGAAGGGCGCCCGAGCCCGATCATTGTCCAATCCTCACGGTTTGGCGTCGTCCGGACTCAGCGGATGCGCACCCCGCGGGCACCAAACCCATCCACTCGAGTTATCCGGATCCCGAAGGAGTAGTCCGATACATCGCGGTGGACCTGAGGCGCGGATGCACGTATACATTCGTATGATGGGTTTTATTTCCATGTTGCTGATTGGCTTGATTGTTGGAGCAATTGCCAAGTTTGTTATGCCGGGCAAAGATCCTGGCGGGTGCTTGATTACGATCATCATCGGTATCGTCGGATCGATGATTGGTGGATTCGTTGGGCGAGGTCTTGGCTGGTATGCCGAGGGCGAGCCAGTGGGATTCTTGATGTCGCTGGTTGGTGCGATCCTTCTCTTGGTCGGCTACCGGTTGATCCTTGGGAAAAAATAAACAACTCACTTCGCCGGGAATGATTTTGACCAGCGGCGCACGTGGCGTTCTGCGGTCTGATTTCGCAGATGGTAAACCCACGTTTCGCCGTAGGCGTCGGTTTCGATCAGGTCAGTGATCGAAAGCAAATAAACCACCCGGTCGGGATTGATCCCGGGGTCGAGTAGTTGAGGGAGAGCGGTTAAGGGAATCTTTTTTTCGGTGTGGAGTTGATCCAGAACCAACCAGCATTGGATCAGGTCGTGATGCGTCGGATGAACCCGGGCGTGGAAGTTGTCCCAGACGGCAAACGTGAGCCGTGCAGGCAAGGAAAGGAGAGAGAAAAAGGCCACGCCGGGATGAAATTTATCATGATCGGTTTTCCAGTGGCGGGCGCGAGTGCCGATTATTAGAAGCAACCCGGCAAGAAGGAGAAAATGCGGGCCAATCGCAAGGACGGAGGGAGCGTCCACTCCAAGTCGGACACTGACCACCAACCATTCGGCCCAGAGGAGCGCCCCGTAGGTGAAGGTCCATGCCGCGATACTTCCGACCAAGCAGGTAACGGAGAGGAGGAGGGCGCGGCGATTATGTTGGCGGAAAAACCCGGCTAGGTCCGGCGGAAAATCCGGACGGTTCACGCTGGCGAGGAGTAGCCCTGCGGATCGATTTCTACCGAGCGGTAGCCGACCGCTTGGAGGCCGCCTACGAGCGTTTTCTGGACGCGGTCGAGCAAGCTCATTTCCCCGGGCTCAATCTGCACGCGGGCGGAGTCTTCGGAGAGATGGCGAACCCGGAAAATGCGGAACCCGAGACTGCGAACGTATTCTTCCGCTTGCTCGACCTGCCGCAGAGCGCTAACCGTCACCCGCACCCCGTGGGGGATGCGCGAACTGAGGCAAGGTTGCGACGGATCGTCTGCCGTCGGCAATCCTATGGCGCGGGAACAAGCGCGGATATCCGCCTTGGTTAGCCCTGCTTCCTTGAGGGGCGCACAAACGGAAAACTCCGTCGCCGCACGAGCACCGGGCCGAATTTGCGAAGCATCGTCGAGGTTTTCCCCGTAAGCCAGAAAGGCGAACCCGCCGTTCGCGGCGCGCTCCTCCATTTTGCGGAAAAGTTCCGCTTTGCAGAAATAACAGCGATTCACCGGGTTCGCCGCGTAATCTTCCTGCGCGAGTTCTGTCGTTTGCAAAACCTCAAGGCGCACGCCAAGGCCGGTGGCCAGCGCCTCGGCCTTCGCCAGCGCGGCCCGTGGCAGGCTGGGGGAGTCGGCGATGATCGCGGTGACTTGGTCGCCCAGCAGTCGGTGAGCAGTGGCAAGAAGGAAGGAACTATCCACCCCGCCCGAAAATGCGACCAGCAGCGGCGCACGGGAAAGAATGAGACTCTCCAGCGCTTCGAGTTTCGCTGCGGCGTGCATAGATCAGATGCGGATTTGATGAAACAATTCGTTCAGCGGTAGCTGCAAGCCGATGAAGAAGTCGCCAAACTCCGCGTATTTCGAGCTGACCTCGTCGAAGCGCATTTCATAAACGATCGCTTTGATCTCAAACAAATCGTGCGCAAAAAGCGTAACGCCCCATTCCGCATCATCGAGTCCGGTGGAGCCGGTGATCAACTGGCGGACGCGCCCGGCGTAGGTGCGACCGACGGCAGCGTGACCCGCCATGAGTTTTTTGCGAGCGGCGAAATCGAGCGCATACCAGTTGTTCACTGCGTCACGTCTTTTGCTCATGGGGTAGAAACAGAAAATCGGCCAGTCGGGCATGGTCGGGCTTAGCCGATCTTTAGCGTATTTCGTCATGCGCTGGGAAAACTCCGTCATCGCGGTGGTGTGCTCTTTTGAGCCGACGGCGAGACTTTTTTCCGCAACGAGCGAGTCCGAATATTCCGCGTCGGACATGGTGTATTCGCTCCGTTCGGTCATCGAAAAAAACGAGAACACCGGGGCAAGAATCTCCTCGCCGAGGGAGAGACTGAGTTTTTTCTCGAGGGCGTTGGCGGCGAACAGATCGTTGGTCAGGAGCATGAAACCGAGATCAGCCTTGGGCGTCATCATGCTGAAAGCGAGAAGCTGTGTCTCGGGCATGGATCGGACTTCCTGAACGAGTTCTGAGAGATCAGTTTTAGCTCGGATTTTTTCCTCCGGGGAGAGCAGTTCCCACTGGCCGTGTTCCACCCGATAAAACAGGTGAAGAACATACCAGCCTTCCTTTGGCACCAACGGTTTTTCGATCATAGGCGGTTCATCATCGAAGCGTCGGCCCCGATGGTCAAACGGATAGTCGGGCGTTTCAGGCCGATTTTTTGGCGCGCTCGGCGTTGATGTATTCGTGGAGCGAATTGACGTCGCGCAGGGCGATTTGGGCGATGCCGCTGTTGGCTACGCCGACCCCGTAGTTTTTTTCCAGCGAAACTACCAGTTCGAGGGCGTCGATCGAGTCCAGACCGAGACCTTCTATACTAAAAAGCGGGGTGTCGTCGGTAATGTCTTCGGGCGGCATTTTCAGCATCAGGCTCTTGATGAGCAGGGCGCGGATGTCTTCTTTGGAGATGGTGTCGGGCATGGGCTCGGGTATTTTGCTTATCGTAACTACGAGCGGCAAGGGAAATAGGACCTATGGACTTATTGGACCTATGCCACAGCTTCTGCCGGGCAGAGGATGGCGTCGGACATGCCGTGGAGGATTTTTTTGTCGGCTGGAACGATCGTCGCAAGGGCTCCGCGCAACTCGGCTTTGCCGTCGATCAGGAAATAATAAGGGCAAAGCCGGACGCGTCCGCGCATTGCGCGGATTTCCCCGGAGTCGCGGTCGAAGTAAGGGTGCGAGATCTGTTTCCCTTTGTGGAAACGCTGCAAAATATAGGGGTGATGCGGGAAGGCAGCGAGGGCTTCGTCCACGATTTTAGCCCATTCGGTTTGCGGGAGGTCTTGGGCGATGTGCACGCCGCGACTGCCCCAGCCAAGTTCGGAGAAACCGCTGATTTTGCAGACGAGTTCGCGTTGTTTCTGGGTCAGGTTTTTGAGTTCCTCCCAGCTCTGCAAATCGAGCCCGGGCAAAGTGGCGAAATGCGGGAGCGGCGCGGGGTCCATTAGCCAGGTGTAGGGGATGACCTCTTGGAGTTTGAGAAAGTGGCGCTCGGAGAGTTCGCGCCGCCAGAATTCGCGGAGGGGCCGCATCCAGAAAAGAGCGAACCACATTTTTTCCTCGAGGTAAGGTTTGGGCGGCGGGGTGATCTGGCTGGCGAGGGCTGCGAGGTCGATCCCGGGCAGGTTCGGAAGATCGAAGAGCTCGAAAAAGCGGTAGCCGTCCACGCCGGATGGTGGATTTTCCGCCCCGTTGACGGTCCATTTCGGCGCAGGTTCGGTGGCGTTGAGTTGGTTAGCGAGCCACTGCATTTCCGGCCGGTAGGTGGCGGATTCCTCGGAGACGAGAATGGCTCCGCCGTTTGGGAGCAGGGACCGGAACCCGTCGATCATGCCCGATTCGCCCCCGAGAATGGGATGACCGGCGCGGGCGTAGGTCTGGTTCAACCAGCCGGTGAGACCGATCCCGCCCGGGACTGTGTCCAGTTCGGAAAGGGTCCAGCCGGTTTCGGTCAGGAGGATGTCCGGGCGAATAACCGCGGGCAGGGCGTCGCGGAGGTCTTTACGCCAAGAGAGGTCAATGAGCCATGGGGGCTTGCCGCGGTCGAGATAGTCGGCGATCCAGGCGGGCTGTTTTCCTCGGACGCTTTGCTGGTAAAGGAGGTTGGCAGCCTTGTTGAACAGGGAGAGGCGGTAACCGAGCTTTTCGAGTTCCTCTCGGTCGCGTTCGGTCAGAGGGAACGGTTGGGGCGAAAGGAGCCATTCCTTGCCGGCAAAAAGACCTTCTGGCGGGATGGCAGCCTCAAGTTGCTCGCGGGTGGCCATTTTTCGATCGATCAGGCGAGGACTTTGAGAGCCAGGCGGAGCAGATCCTCGGAAGGGGCCTCGGGAGAGAGTTGTTTAGCGGAGGCATCGACGGCCTTGCGGGCCTCGGCTTGTTTGTAACCAAGGGAAATCAGCGCGAGGACGGCATCGTTGGCGCGGAGATCGAGCCCGGTGGCAGGGTTGGCTCCGGTGGCGGCCTGCCAAGTGGCGGCGACCCCGACTTTGTCCTTGAGTTCGAGGACGATCCGCTCTGCCGTCTTCTTGCCGATGCCATTGATGCGGGAAATGGCGGCGATATCGGAGCGGACGACGGCGTTTTGGAAATCGGCGATAGACATGCCGCTGAGGACGGCGAGGGCGATTTTCGGTCCCACCCCGGAAACATGCGCGACCAGCATTCGGAAGAGGTCGCGTTCCGCGGAGGAGAAAAATCCGTAAAGGATGTGGGCGTCCTCGCGGACGACAAGTTGAGTGAGGAGATGGACCTCGCTGCCGATGGCTGGGAGTTTATCAAAAGTCGAAAAAGGGATCAGCGCCAGATAACCGATCCCACCGACGTTGATCGTTGCCTGGGTTGGCAATGCCTCCATCAGGCGTCCCTCGACAAATGTAATCATGGGCAACAGGGTTAGCAGACATCCCGCCTTTGGCAACTGCGAGCGAGCGGAGGCGCGGGCGAAAAAGACCCCGGTCGAGAGACTGATTGCAAAGGGCGATCACCGAGCGATTATTTGTTGTTGTCGCCAAATTTCGCTAGCCAACAGGAGATTTCTCATGTTTAAGGAAGGGAGAATTCTGGAACGTGTGTAGGAAGAGCCTTCCGATCTCGTTTCCTCAATCCAAGTCTTACTTCCAAAAATGCCCATGAACAATTCCCTCAAAGCGCTTTCGGCAATCGTTGCTGCTTCGTCGCTCAACCAAGCTTACGCGGCAACGAATCCTAATTTTTTCCGTGCGGAAGCGCCAGCAGACCGGCCCATTCCAGCGAATCTTCCCTCGGTAAGCCCGATTCCGTTTCGCGATACAGGGGACGTCGCGGTGCGGTCGGCCGTCGCTTTATCGAGTGCGGGAATGGTGAACGGCGAGTTTTCTCCGGCCGATAATCCCGGCGCGGGAAATTTTGAGCGTCGCCCCTACAATTTTTCATTCTCTGTTAATCAGGGCTTCGACGACAACATCTACAACACCCGGTCGAACAAACAGTCCAGTTTTTATACCACTGCTTCGGTCGGAACAAACATTGCGATCGGCGATGGACGGACCATGCTTCAGGCCTCTCTGAATGTGGGAGGAGCTTATTATTGGGATCGCCAAGATTCGATAGATCCGAATATTACCTTGAGTCTCGATTTGAGTCACGCTTTCAGTCCGAAACTGCGCTTGGACATTACCTCGTCGTTGGCCTACCAAGCCGAGCCGGATTTCCAAAGTGGCTTCGGGCAAAATCGCCGCGCGGGAAATTATTTTTTCGGCGTTGTTGGATTCAGTCTTTCTCAGGCCTTCTCGCCTCGTTTGAGTGCAGTTTATGGTTACACTTTTTCTGGCGTTTATTATGAGGATAGTATCATTGCCGATGCCAGCAACCGTATCGACCAGACTTTTAGCCTGCAAATTCGTTACCTCGTCCAGCCAACGATCGCATTGATCGGTGAATATCGTTTCGGAGTAGTTACCTATGACTCTACGAATCGAGATTCGACTTCCAACTATATCCTCGGCGGATTGGATTTTACCCTCAATCGTCGACTTACGGCTGGCCTTCGGGTGGGAGCCCAGTTCCGCGATTCGGACGACTTGGGTCAGGAAACGGCACCTTTCGTTGAGGGAACGATGTCCTATAACTACGGCGAGCGGTCGACGATCCAGTGGATCAGTCGTTACGGTTTCGAAGAATCGGAATTCGGCATTGGCAGCACTCGCAAAACCTATCGGACCGGTCTGAATGTAACTCAGCAGATCAGTTCCCGAATCAGCGCTTCCGGCGGTGCTTATTACTCCACCAGTGATTATAGCGGTAACGTCGGTGGCAGCGAGCAGACCTTGGATTTGAGCTTGGGCCTTGTTTTCAAGGTAAACCGGCTGCTTTCATTCCAGACGGGTTACACCTTCACGAAGGTTTTCGCGGACAACTCGTTTCTCGAATACGATCGGAATCGCATCTTTCTCGGGGCGACGATCTCGTTCTGATTGTGATACTACCGGTTGCGTCTCTTGGAGACGCACGTAGTTTATTCACGTATCCAGCCGCTCACGCGTATGTCTGAAAACAGCGAAATCAAACTCCACTTTCTCGATTATTGGAGGGTTATGCGTGTCCGCTCGGGCATCGTCCTTCTGGCGTTTCTCCTAGTGGTCATCACGGCATCGGTCACCACTTATTTCATGCCGAAGCAGTATCAATCGGCGGTCATGATGGAGATTCAGCCTGACACCGCCAACATGCCGGTTTTCACGAACGGCGGCCCGGCTTCTTACAGTGGCTCTGATCCAAAATTCATTGCTACCCAATTCCAAATCATCCAGCAAAAGGAAATCCTTTACCCGGTGATCGATGAAATGGAACTGGGTAAAATTTGGTCACCCAACGACCCAATTCCCCGCGAGCGGCTCTACTACATGCTAAAGGGTATGCTCAATATGCAGGAGGTTCGCAACACGAGCCTCATCCAGATCATCGTAAGCAGCGGAAAACCCAAGGAGGCTTCCGATATCGCCAACAAAATTGCCGAGGTCTATCAGCGTCGTCGCGTCGATGAACTCAACACTGTGACCATCAAATCCCTCGCTAAATTGCAGGACGAGGTGGACAAGCAGCAAAAGAAAGTCGACGACGCGCATGAGCTCGTAGCCCGTCTGCGGAGCGAGAATCACATCATCGACACCGCCCCGGATTCCGGCCAGGATCCAGGCAGCATTGATGTTGGAGTCGTGACAAACATCACCAGCGACGTCACCAAATCTGAGCGTGAAGTCGACATGTTTCGTAACCAGATCGATGGAATCGACAAGCTAAACGACGATGATTTGATGCGCGGCTTGACCCAACTCAGCATTCCCGACAGTATTGTTTCCGCTCGCCTACAGAGCTTTCAGGCGGCCATCGCCGAACGCGAACGACTGCTCAGTGCCGGTCTGGGTAAAAAGCACCCCGAGATTCTTGCGTTGAACTCGCAAATGACGGTGTTTACCGAGCAAATTAAAAAACAACTTTCCAGCATCCGCGGCACCCTTGTGGCGAACCTTCGCATTGCCGAAGGAAATCTCGATTCGATCCGTAAACAGTTGAAAGGCAGTGAAACCAACGTCGAGACGAACAAGGTCAAGATGTCTGAGTATGCAGAGGCGAAATACCGCTACATTAACGCTAAAGACCTTCTTAAAGCCGCTTCCAACAAACTCCAGACGGAGACCATCGAAAAGGGTATGCCGCGCAATCCGGCTAAAATTTGGGCCAAAGCCGAGCCGGCAACCGCGCCGAGCAAGCCCAATATTCCTCTGAACATCATGCTTGGCGTGGTGGTTGGACTGATTGTTGGCATCAGTCTCGCCTTCTTCATTGAGTATCTCGACACCAGCGTGAAGACCTTGGACGACGTTGAAAGTTTCCTTTCCCTGCCGGTTCTCGCTGTCATTCCGAAGAACATCAAACTGCTCCACCGAGAAGCCAACGACTCGGCCGATGCCGAAGCCTACCGTATTTTGCGGACCAATATTGAATTCAATCGCAAGAGCGCCGACTTCAATTCCATCACCTTTGTCAGCGGCGGTCCCGGCGAGGGAAAATCAACAACACTCTCCAACTTAGCGGTCACCTGCGCCCAAGGTGGCTACAACGTTCTGATCGTTGACGCCGATTTGCGCCGCCCCACCCAGCACACCATTTTCGGAACGAGCAACGCCGTTGGTTTAAGTAATTACCTCACGACCGATCTGCAACTCGAGGACGTCATTATCCCCTCTAACGTCGAGAACCTGCACATTATGCCCTCAGGCATCTTGCCGTCGGATGCGGTCGGAATTCTGAACTCTCAACGTATGTCCGACCTAATCGCTGAGGTAAAAAGCCGCTACGACATGGTTCTCTTTGACTCGCCGCCTATCCTTGGAGTGAGTGATGCCTCCGTGCTCGCGAGCGAGGTGGATCTGAGTGTCATCGTCGTTCAGCATCGCCGCTTCCCTCGGTCGATGTTGCTTCGGGTCAAGCAATCGGTTTTGACTGTCGGAGGAAATCTGCTCGGCGTGGTTCTAAACAACGTCGATGTCCGACACGACCAAGGTTACCAGTATTACACCAGCTACAACGATTATTATTCCGTGCAAACAAAACCGCGGAACAAAAAGTCACGCTCGAAACCGACCGCCAACGTCTCGACGCCCGCCTCGGGCGATGATGGGGAGGATTACTAAAATGAGAACATCGATTGTCGTATCGCTTTTTGTAGTGATAGTCGTTTTTACAGCCAGCGTTCGAGCCCAAGACGCCGAATTGCGCAATGGGGACACCCTCGAACTGCGGTTAGGCGGCGTCCCATCGGGTGACATCAGCCAGATCGCAGGATCTTACGTTGTAGATAACCAAGGGAGTATCAATCTCGCTTACATCAATAAAATTTCGGTGGCTGGGAAAACTGCTGGCCAAGCTGCCGATGCCATCGAAAAAGCCTACAAGGACGCCGAGATTTTCGCTAACCCGACGATTACCATCAGCACGCAAGGCATGGGCCGGTTCGTCAACGTTGGAGGAGAAGTTAAATCACCCAGTCGCGTCAACTTCACTCCCGATCTCACATTGATGTCCGCTATCAACGCGGCTGGCGGCCCCACCGAATTTGCCAATACCCGCAAGGTTCGGCTGATTCGCGGGAAAGAGGTGATGATCATCGACACCAAAAAAATTCTGAGCAACCCCGCGCTTGATGTTCCGGTCAAACCAGGGGATCAGATTTTCGTTGAGCAATCTTGGCTCTAAGTAAGCCAAGAGTAGCGGGCAACCGTTTTGCCAGTTAAAAGAAATTCCTAATCCACTTGGATTATATCCCGGTGCCGCCAAAGATAGGTCGCACCCGAATAAATCGTTAGTCCGACTGCCGCGACGAGGAACACCTTCTCCAACGCGTCTGAGACGAATCGATATTTCTTAATTTCTTCCAAGTGAGGGAACAACTCGGCTACGGAAAACTCAATGAGGAAAAAAATGATCGTCGCAATCTGCCAGCCCGTCTTGTGCTTCCCGATTGCCTCGGCTGCCAGCACCCGCCCCTGACTCCCTGCCAGCAAGCGAAGCCCAGTGATGACGAATTCACGGCTGATGATGACAATCGCCACCCAAGCGGGAATCGCTCCCAATGGGATCAGGCAAATAAAAGCGGCGGCGGTCATGATCTTGTCCACGAGCGGATCCATCAGGGCACCGAACGGGGTTTGCATGGAGAATTTTCGGGCCACCCAGCCGTCGAGATAGTCCGTTATTCCGGCCACTACGAAGATTGCCAGCGCGATTGTATGTCCGCCTTGCCAGCCAGAAGTCATAGCCACGACGAAGGCAATCGTTAGAAAAAAACGCGCGGTGGTGAGGCGATTGGCCCAGTTCATGACGGGTTAGAAATAGCAGGGTTTTTCCAAATGGGAACCTCCTGTTTCAAGCGCTCAATGATTTCCCGGCTGCCTTCGTAGGCCTCCGCGCGATGTCCGGCAGTAACGCGCAAAAACAGCGACGGCTCGCCGACCGCGACGAATCCAATCCGGTGAATCAGCCAGACATTCTCCAAGCCTTTCCTCTCCGCAATTTCTCCGCAGATCTGGCGCAATTTGATTTCCGCCATGGCCTCGTAGGCCTCGTATTCCAATCCGGTTAAGGTGTCCGCCCCCTCGATCCCGCGAACCACTCCGAGAAAATCTACCACCGCGCCCGCCGTTGCGGAATAAACTGGGGCGGGAATGATCAGAGCTTCGGGCGTGAGAGAGATTTTTGAGAAGTCGATTGCCATATGAGGTCGCGCACCGCTAGTTTAAACGCCCCTGCAAGGAAGAACAACACCCCTACCGCAAACAAAAAATTTATGAAAAAATGTGACATTGGACTCATTGGACTCGCCGTGATGGGCGAAAATCTCGTTCTAAACATGGAGAGCCGCGGTTTTCACGTCGCTGTTTACAATCGCACCACCAGCGTGGTCGAAGCGTTTGAGGCAGGGCGTGGAAAAGGGAAAAATTTTGTCTTTGCCAAGACCCTCGCGGATTTTGTTGCTGCCCTCGAGCATCCGCGCAAAGCCCAGATCATGGTTAAGGCCGGTGCGCCGGTTGACGCTGTTATCGAGCAGCTCATCCCGCTCATGGAGCCGGGAGATATCATCATCGATGGAGGCAACTCCCTCTGGACCGACACCCAGCGCCGCGAAAAATACCTCAAGGAGAAGGGAATTCACTTTTTCGGAGTCGGAGTCAGCGGCGGCGAGGAAGGCGCGCTCAAAGGGCCGTCGATCATGCCGGGTGGTTCCGAGGAGGGATGGAAGGCTCTCTCCCCAATTTACACCAAAATTGCCGCCGTTGCCGAGGGCGAGGCTTGCTGCCGCTACATGGGGCCAGACGGTGCCGGGCACTACGTGAAAATGGTCCACAACGGGATCGAATATGGCGACATGCAGTTAATCTGCGAGGCGTATGCGATTTTGAAGGCTACGGTCAATCCTTCGGCGGAGGAGTTTCATCAAATCTTCAGCGATTGGAACCGGGGCGACCTTGATAGCTTCCTCATCGAGATCACCACGAACATTTTCACCAAGAAAGATCCGGAAACTGGCACTCCGATCGTTGATCTCATCCTCGACAAGGCCGGACAAAAAGGCACCGGAAAATGGACAGTCGGTCACGCCACGGAAATGGGCGTTCCCCTCAGCGTGATCGGCAGCGCGGTCGAGGCCCGCATTCTCAGTTCACTCAAAGAAGAGCGCGTGGCTGCCAGCGCGCAACTGCCCGGTCCGTCACCAAAGCCTTTCTCCGGCGATCGCGCCGAACTCATTGTCGCGGTCCGTGACGCGCTTTACGCCTCAAAAGTCATGAGCTACGCCCAAGGCATGGTGCAACTTGGGGCTGCTAGCAAACTCTACAACTGGAATTTAAACTTCAAGGACATTGCTAGCATCTGGCGCGGCGGCTGCATCATTCGCGCTCGTTTCCTCAACCGCATCACCGACGCCTACCAAAAAGATCCGGGTCTGAAAAATCTCATCCTCGATCCATTCTTCACTAACATCGTTACCACCACCCAGGACAACTGGCGCACTGCGGTCAGCACCGCCATCGAATACGGCGTGGCCGTTCCTGCGTTCAGTGCCGCGCTGGCCTACTACGACAGTTATCGCCAGGCGCGTTTGCCAGCGAATCTGCTCCAAGCCCAGCGCGATTACTTCGGTGCGCACACCTACGAGCGGATCGACAAGCCAGCGGGCGAGTTCTTCCACACCGAGTGGTTCGCGTAAGCATTCAATCGATTCCATAAAAAAGGCGACACCAAGCGGGGTCGCCTTTTTTATTGCCAGTCTTTCGACGTTTGTCGGGACACGGTCAATTTTCCAAAGTCGTCCTATGAAGCAGGAGGCGTGAAGGCGAAGCGATAAAATCTGTTTGTGCTCATCGTCACCACTTTACTCAGGTTGCCGGAGGCGTCGGAGATGAGGGTGTCGAAGGTTCCCCATTGTTGCATGTCGGGGGAGCTTTGCAGGATGTAGGAGAGATTCGGCGCGGCGTGGCAGGTGATGGTGGCGGTGCCGTTGCCGTTCGGGACAATCTTCATGGCCGAGGCGGGCAGGACGATGAGGCTGAGGTTGCCGCTGGCATCGAAGGGTGAGGACCATTTTGCCGAGGTGTAAACTGCGCTGCCGGTGAGGGTGCGGAGAAAGGCTTCGAGGTCGAGTTTTTGCTGGGTGCTCAGTCTGAGGTCGCCGCCGGGACCGGCGACTCGTGGGTCGAGATTGGTGTTGGCCGGACTTTGGGGAACGGCATTGTAGTGGTTAATGACGGCGGCGAGGGTGGTCTTGCTGCCGTCGTGCATGAAGGCTCCGTTGCTGCTGCCGCCGGGTCCGACGAGGTCGCGTAGGGAAGGGGAGCGGGTATTGGTGAGGTCGGTGCCGCCCGCGATGACGCCGATAATGCCGTTGTTGAGGCTTCTGGGGTCGATGTCGAACTCAGGCGGACGATGGCAACCCGCGCAACCCGCTCCACCTTGGGGTGGCGGGGCGAGGAAGAGTTGTTTGCCGTTGTTTTCGCTGGTGGTGAAATTGGGGAAGGGTGGGCCATCGTTTTGCACCACCAAGCGGTCAGTGTCATATCGGGAGTCGAAGGATTGGATGCTGCGCACGAACTGGGCCAAGGCTTGCTGGACGCGCGTTTCGTTGATCGCAGCCGTGCCAAACATCATGGCAAAGAGAACGCGATACTCGGAAATGGCTGAAAGTTTCGTGACCAGATCGGCAAACGCGGGGTCGCCGAGGGTGTTGCTGAAGCCCATCTCGGTATGATCTTGGATGGGTTGCGTGGTTTGCGCTTCCAAACTGGCGGCGCGTTCGTTCCAGAAGAATTTTACCTCCGCGCTGAAGCGGCTGTTGATGAGACGCATGGCGTGTCGCCCCGTCACCCCAGCCACACCGGGACTGGCGATCGCTGTGTCGGAAAAGCCACGAGCTTGTTGGTGGCATGAACTGCAGCTGATGGTGTTATTTTTCGAGAGGCGTTTATCGTAAAATAATATCCGCCCAAGGGTTGCCCCGGCATCGGTGATAGGGTTGGCAACGGGGGAGTTGTCCCTTCCGATGTAGTTGGGCAAGGGCTGGTTGGCGTAGTTGGCGAGGGTGGTAAGATCAACAGTCCCACTCTGCGCCTGCGAGATGGAAGTGAGGAGTAGGAGAGAAAAAAGTGCGAATATCTGGGGCGATATTTTCATAATCGAAGCTGTTAGCAACTGCTCTTATGCCCGGTAAGTGCTTGCGCCAAGCACTTTTACAATCCCTTTACAATTTTCCTGCGAGCAGCCGAAAAATGCCGCAACTGGCTTATTTCGCTAGCAAATGCAGCACCGGCTCAGGAAAGACGCCGAGGTAAAAGACGGCAACGATGGATGCGTAGATCGTCGCTCTGGCCAATGGGGAAATCGGGAAGCTGAGCTTAGCGTCGTTGATGGGGGCGTTCCAATACATCGCCTTGACCACTTTAAGATAGTAGTAAAAACCGCAGCCAACGCTGATGACGCCAACGCCGACTAGCCAATAAAGATGGGCCTCCATGGCCACTTTGAAGATCATGAATTTTCCGAAAAATCCAGCGGTGAACGGCGCACCCGCGAGCGACATCATGGACACAAGCATGGCAAAAGCGAGGAATGGGCTGCGCTTGGCCAGTCCATTGAAATGCGCAATGTCGTCCCCCTCGAATTGATTGCTGGCTAGGATCAGAACGAGGAACCCAAGCAGCGTCATGACCAGATAACCGCCGAGATAGAAGGCGATCGCCTGCTGCGCGTTAGCTGAAAACTGGCTCAATGACACTACGGCAATGAGCAGATAGCCAGCGTGAGCAATGCTCGAATAGGCCATCAAGCGCTTTAGATTTGTCTGTGGCAACGCGGCAAAATTTCCGTAAATCAATGTGCAAAAAGCGAGAATTGTCAGTCCGACCGTCACTCTCTCCCCGATAAACGGCACGGGCAGAATAACGGCTAGGAAACGCAGCAAGACAATGAAACCAGCCGCCTTGGAGCCGACCGAAAGAAACGCGGTGACCGGGGTGGGTGCGCCCTGATAGACGTCAGCAACCCAGAATTGGAATGGTGCGGCAGCAATCTTGAAGCCGAGTCCGATCAAGATGAGGACGACGCCAAAGAGCAGCGCAGTTTGGTTTTTTGCCGTGGTCAGAGCCGCCGCGTTGCCGATCGCCGCGAGGTTCGTTTCGCCGGTCACTCCGAAAACCCAAGTGATGCCATAAACAAGAATGCCGGTCGAGAGTGCGCCGAGAATGAGATACTTCGTGCCCGCCTCGAGCGACGGACGGCTGCGACGGAGGAAGCTGACCAGGATGTAAAAGGTTATGGTCACCAGTTCGAGCGACACAAAGATCATGATGAAATCCGCCGCCGACGCCATCCACATCAGGCCAGCGCAGGCAAACACTGGCAGCGCATAAAACTCACCTAGTCCAGCCCCGGGCGATTGCGCGGGGACGAGGCGTCGAACGACTGGGGCATATTCCACGCTCATGATGAGCACGACGATGGTGCTGAGCAGGATAAGTTGTTTGAAAAATAAACCCAAACCGTCGGCGACATAGAACCCGCCGTATTGATCGGTCGTCTTCGTGTAAAAGCTGAGCACAAGTAGGACGGTAAGCCCGGCAATGGCCATCCAGGCAAATCCACGACGGGTCGGTGTCGGGACAAAAGCCTCGAACAACAGGAGACAAAGCCCCAGAAAAAGAACGGTGGTTTCAAGAACTAGCGGTGCGATCATTTGAAAAGAAACCTAGGGAAGAAGGTGGGAAAGGGTGGGGCCGACAAGATTCAAAAAACCTTGCGGATGTATGCCACTGGCGAGCAAAACACCGAGGAGAAGAATCAGCGGAATTCGGTAGCCCATGCTGATGTCGCTGATGCCAGCCCAGCGCGAGACGAGTTCGCCCATGAAAATTTTCCGGTAAGCGCGCAGCATGTAAACGGCAGAGATGACCACGCCCCACAGACCCACGATGGTGGCGATTTGATGGAAATTAAATGTGCCAGTTTGAAACGCGTTGGCTTCGAAGCCGCCGCTGAACGCTCCGAAGAAAACCATCGTCTCCGAGGCAAAATTCCCGAACCCGGGCAGCCCGATCGACGCGAAAGTGGCGAG
Organism: Chthoniobacterales bacterium; assembly: GCA_038228695.1. Classification (GTDB taxonomy): domain Bacteria; phylum Verrucomicrobiota; class Verrucomicrobiia; order Chthoniobacterales; family DASVRZ01; genus DASVRZ01. The sequence continues at coordinate 27,113 of JBBRPA010000018.1, read as the reverse complement.
GCCGAAGCAGAACATCAGGGCCGGGGCTGCCTTGCCCAAGCCACCGAGATCGGAGAATTCTAGCGTGCCGGTGCGTTCGCGAATCATGCCACTCATGGCAAAGAGCGCAGCGACAGACAAACCGTGAGCGAACATAAGCAGCAACGCGCCGTTTAAGCCCGTGCCATTCATGCTCACGATTCCGAGGTAAATGTAGCCCATGTGCATGACGCTTGAATACCCCAGCGTGGTGTCGAGTTGCTTCTGGGCAATGGTCGCGAGACCGACAAAGAGGATGTTCCCGATGAGGAGCGTTAGGATCAGATAATCATATTGCTGAACCCCGAGCGGAAAGAGCGGAAGCGCGAGACGGAGCATCCCGTAGAGGCCGAATTTCTTCAGGACGCCGGCATGGAGCATTGCCGCAGGGGCGGGGGCCGAGGCGTAGGCTTTAGGTGCCCAGGAATGGAACGGAAACAACGAAACCAAAATCCCGAAGCCCACCAGCAACGTAGGGAAGATCCATTTAGCCGGGACGAAGTGACTCGTCGAAGCCATTTCCTGCAATCGGACCATGTCGAAGGTTCGGTCCGTAGGATTAACCGCGAGGTAAACCCCGATCAAACCAACCAGCAGAATAATGCTCCCGATCGCGAGATAGATGGTAATGCGCCAGGCGGCTTGCTGCTTTTCCCCGCTGCCCCAGATGCCGATGAGCAAGAAGGTCGGGATGAGCGCTAACTCGTGGAATGAGTAAAAGAAAAACAAATCGAGCGAAAGAAAAGCGCCAATGGCTCCCGCCGAAATGAAAAGCAGACAGGCGTAAAAAGCGTTTTCAAATTTCTCCACTTTCGGCGTGGCCCAAATCGCGGCCACCGTGACGATCGTGGCGAGGAGCACCATGGCCAAACTCAGGCCGTCCGCTCCGAGGAAATATTTCAGGTCCCACTCCGGAACAATGGGAAATGCGCTCGTGAATTGAAACCCGCCGGACGTTCCTTGGTAGTTCAACGTGGAGATTACGGTCAAAAGAAGCGCACCGATCGAGGCTATGAGCGAGGTTTTACGCGCTGGAGCACCGAGGAGAACGGCCACGGCAGCCACCAATGGAAACAGGACAATCAGATGAAGTAAGAGGGCAGTATTCACAATAAAGAACTCAGGCAAAAACAACGTAATAGAGCAGCGCGATAATACCGGCTCCAAAGAGAATCGCGTAACCTTGGATGTTGCCGTATTGCAAGAAACGCAGGACGTAACCCGTGATCCAGACCCCGCCCGCGCCGATTCCACGAACGATCACCGTGTCGAGCAGCCACTTGTCGAGAAACGCCGATACGACCGCCGCCGAATCCTGCGTGGCCCGGACCAACAGCGTGTAGAAATTGTCGATGTAAAAGCGGTTTGCGAACAGCGGGATACGGACCGGATCGTTTTCCTGACCCCGGTAAAGCAGCAGTGCAATCACCGCTCCGAGGACAAACACGCCAATCGCCGAGCCCATCACCACCGCTGGAGGATGCTCCTCGGGCAGCGTAAGAAATTTGCTAATGAAGAACGGATAACCTGCAATCACCGACGGGATCGCCAGCAGAACGAGCGGCAGCGTCATCACCGCAGGCGATTCGTGGGCATGCTCGGCGCCGTGGCCGCGCGCTTTACCAAAGAACGTCACCACCCAGAGACGGAACATGTAAAACGACGTGAGAAACGCCACCAGCACGGTCAGCACGAAGACCGCTTTGTTGTGCTCAAACGCCGTCGCAATAATCGCATCCTTCGAGAAAAATCCGCTCAACCCCGGAAACCCGGTCAGCGCCAGCGTCCCGATCGTGAAGGTCAAAAACGTCAACGGCATTTTCTTCGCGACGCCGCCCATTTTCCAGATGTCCTGCTCGTGATGCAGCGAGTGAATGATCGAGCCCGCTCCGAGGAAGAGCATCGCTTTGAAAAACGCATGCGTGAACAAATGAAACATTCCGACCAGCGGCACGCCCATGCCCACCGCACAGACCATGTAGCCGATCTGCGAGAGCGTCGAATAAGCCAGCACGCGCTTGATGTCATCTTGCTGCGTCGCCATCAGAGCCGCCAGCACCGCCGTGCCGATCCCGATCCACATAATGAAATCCAGCGTGAATGGCACCGGGGCAAACAGGAAAAACACTTTCGCCAACATGAAGACACCTGCCGCGACCATCGTCGCCGCATGGATCAACGCCGAAACCGGGGTCGGACCCTCCATCGCGTCTGGCAACCAGACGTGCAGCGGAAATTGTGCGCTCTTACCCATTGCACCCATAAAAACACCGATCGTCGCCACCGTCATAAACCACATCGGCAAATTCATTACCGTCCATTTTGCCTCGATCTCGCTGAAAACGACCGACTTCGTCGCCAGCCACACGCACAAAATGCCAAACATGAACCCAAAATCACCGATGCGATTGGTCAAAAACGCCTTCTTGGCGGCGTCCCCCGCTGCCGGCCGCTCAAACCAATGGCCGATCAGCAAATACGAACTCACGCCAACCAATTCCCAAAAGATGAACATCATCACGAAATTGTTCGCGAGAACGATCCCGAGCATGGAAAAAATGAACAATGAGAGCGACGCAAAATACCGCGAACGCCCCGCGTCCTCTTTCATATAGCCGACCGAGTAAATATGAATCAGCAGGCCAATGCCCGTGACCACCAGCAGCATCAGTTTCGTCAGCGCATCGATCGATGTTCCGATCGGAATCTGTAACGCATCGAGGGAGATCCAGTAAAACTGCCCATCGAGCGCATGATCCGGTTGACCAAAAATCTGCACGCTACCCGCAAACGAAATGGCCACCGCCAAGATCGAGATGAGCGTGCTCAGCGCCTTCGAGCGGAGCGTGAGCAGGGAGATCAGAACCGCTGAAAGAAGCGGGGTAAAAAGGACAATCCAGGGCAGTTGATTCATCGGACGCCCAGTGAATTATCGGATGCCGCCGCATCGCGCAACGGAAAAACTACCGGAAGACCGCAGAAATCCGTCGCGTCAGTGGGGTTGGTTTCAATCAACGGAAATGTTCTGGGCCGCCAATGCCTCTCGTTGGCCTTGCAAGAGTGCCGCGATACCGGTTTTACCGACAGCCAGCAAGGCCGCAAGTTCGGCCTCGGAAAAAACCGCCTCCTCGCCCGATCCTTGCAACTCGATGAATTCGAGGTCGCTGGTCATCACGAGATTCATATCCACCGCAGCATCCTTGTCCTCGACATAGTTCAGATCGAGCAACGCCTCGCCTCCGCACATGCCGACGCTCACCGCGGCGGCCAGTTTCTTGATCGGCAGGGCGGCCAGTTTACCCTCGGCGACCAGTTTGTGGCAGGCCATGACGACAGCGACCGCTGCGCCCGTGATCGAAGCCGTGCGCGTGCCACCGTCGGCTTGGAGCACGTCGCAATCGACGCAAAGGGTGCGTGGCCCGAGTTTTTCCAAATCGACCACCGCCCGCAGTGAACGTCCGATCAGGCGCTGAATCTCCGTGCTGCGTCCGTCCATTCGGCCTTTGGCGATGTCGCGTTGTTTCCGGTCGAGGGTGGAGTAGGGGAGCATGGAATACTCCGCCGTCAGCCAGCCGCCGGTGACGTTTTGTTCTTTCATCCAGCGCGGGACTTTTTCCTCGATCATCGCACTACAAATCACCCGGGTGTTACCAGTGGCAATGAGCACGGAGCCGGTCGCATGGGGCGCAATGCCGGGGGTAAATGAAAGCGGGCGGATTTGGTCGGCGAGACGGCCGTCGATGCGTGTGGACATAAGTTGCAGCAGGCTAGGGGAGGTTCGGAAATTGGCAAGCCCTCCTGCAAGGGTGTAGTGGTTCAGTTTGAAAATGACCTGGGGAGCGCACGCGCCTCGCCAAATTGAGCCACTACCTGCAAGGATTAGTCCAGAAAAACCGAAACCTAACCATGAGGCCACCCGCAGAACGCGGGTGGCCTTTTTTGTTTGTTGGCTAAGACCGAGAATGCTATTTCACCCCTCTATGAATCTTTCTGACCGGATTACGTTCGATCCTGAACAATGCGGTGGCAGACCCTGCATTCGGCATTACCGGATGAGGGTGAAAGATGTGCTCGATTTACTGGCGGCTGGCGTGCCAGAGGCGGAGATTTTGGCGGATTATGCGTTTTTGGAGCCGGAAGCGATCAGAGCCTGTCTGGAGTTTGCCTCCGCGCAGTTGGATCACCCAATTTTGATCGCTGCCTGAATGCCTCGCTTTCTGGTCGATACGCAGTTGCCATCGGCTTTGGCTCGCTGGTTGAAAGCACAAGAGCATGTCGCCGAGCACGTTTTGGATATTGGCTTGGCGCAGGGGAGGGGTGGTCTGGTTTGGAATTATGCCGCTGAACATCAGGCGGTCATTATCACCAAAGATGAGGATTTTGCTGAGTAGGTGTTGCGCGGAAGGCCGGGACCGTCGGTGGTGTGGTTGCGGATTGGCAATAGCTCGAAACAGGCCTTGCTCGCATGGTTTGCCGTGTTATTGCCTTCCATCATTAGCAAATTGCAGGAAGGTGAGCGTCTAGTGGAAGTAAGAGGATAAGGCTCGCCGGGAAACGCCTCAGGCGGCGGAAAGGGGGCCGAGCTTTCCTATTGACATGTTTAGCGGGTCAGGCGGTCGTATTCTGCGTAATGTCCGATCCAAAACCAGCGGATGCTTTCGTCTCTTTTTTCTCCCAGAGCGCGGCAGTGGATGCCGATGCGGACGGCCCAGACGTTGTCTTTACTCGCCAGAACATCGGCACCCGCTTCCGTGACGCCGATTTGTGGGAAATAAGGGACGCGTCCGCCATTCTTCGTTAGGGAAATGCGGACAGAGCTGCGCTTTGTGGTTGATGCACTGGCGGCGTTGACGGATTCTTGGCGAGATGTCGGTCTCATTCGCAAAAATCCAAATCCCCGGGACCACTGCCAACCTCGGCCCGGGCTTCGACTGCCTTGGAGTGGCGCTGGCGTTGCATAATGTTTTTACCGTCGAACGCTCAGAACCGGGCGGTCCTGAGCCGATGATTGATCAGGCAGCGGCGGCGTTTTTTGCGGCGGCGGGAACAAAATCGTTTCCGTTTCGCTGGTCGATTGCGGGCGACGTGCCGCGTTCCCGCGGGCTAGGCAGCAGCGTGACGGTGCGATTGGGGTTGTTGGAAGGCCTGAACCAGCTTTGCGACCGACCACTTACGCGGCGGGAAATTTTTCTGCTCTGTGCCCAGCTCGAGGGGCATCCCGATAACGCCGCGCCAGCCGCGTTCGGAGGCTTTACCGTGGCCGGTGCCGGAGGCCGCGTGGCGCGGTTTGAGGTGGATGAGATTTTGAAATTCGTTCTCCTCATTCCCGATTTCGAGACAGAAACAACCTCGGCGCGAAAAGTGATGCCCACGTCGCTATCCGTTCCGGATGCGGTTTTTTCACTCGGAAATGCCTGCGCATTGACGGCCGCGTTTGCGAGTCGCGATTACGCAGCGTTGCGCGGGGCGTTTGGCGACAAAATCCATCAGCCTTATCGGACGCCTCTGATTCCATTTCTTCCCGATGTGCTCGCTGCTGCCGAGGGAGCAGGGGCGCTCGGTGGATTTCTCTCCGGCTCTGGATCGACTATCGCGGCAGTCACTTTGGAAGATCCCGAAGCAGTGGCGAAAGCCATGTCGCAGGCATCGGGGTTGAAGGTCTGCGGCACCCGAATCGTCTGTGCTGACAACCTCGGATTCCAAACGGTCGAAACGGGTGGCTGAAAGATTATGAGCCGGCGCCTAGAGGAAGCGGAGGTTTACGCGATCGACGTCATCATGGGACGGCAACGTGGGGCCCGCGCCGCGCTCCTCCGAACTCTGCTCCTCGGCCTCTCGCAACTCTACAAATTTGGCGTTCAAGCGAGGCTCTATCTATTTAGAAAACGCTACCTGCGCGATCATCAACTTGGATGTCTCGTAATTAGTATCGGCAACCTCACCGTGGGCGGCACCGGAAAAACCCCAGTGGTCGAAAAGTTTGCCCGCGCTCTTCAGAACGGCGGCCGCCGCGTGGCCATTTTGACTCGCGGTTACAAAAGCAAGCCGCCGCCTGACACGCGGACGTTCTGGGAGAAAATGCGGCTGAAAAAGCAAAATCGCGAGCCGCGCATTGTGTCCGATGGGAAATCGGTTTTGCTAGATTCCGAATACGCTGGCGACGAACCTTACATGCTAGCAAAAAACCTCAAGGATGTGCTCGTTATTGTGGACAAGAATCGGGTGAAAAGTGGTCTTCAGGCGATAACGAAATACGGCGTAGACACGCTGCTGCTCGACGACGGCTTGCAATACCTTCACCTCAAGCATCGGCTCGACATCGTGCTCGTCGATTGCCAAGCACCCTTTGGCAATGAGTATCTCCTTCCGCGAGGAACGCTCCGTGAACCTCCGGAAAATCTCCGCCGCGCCAGCTACATCTTCCTAACTAAAAGCGATGGCAACAACGACGAACTTCGCAAGCGCATCCGGCAATATAATCGCCGCGCCGAGATCATCGAATGTGCGCATCAACCGTTGCATCTGGAGAATCTGCACTCCGGCGAGATTGTTCCCCTAAATTTTCTCCACGAAAAATATGTCGGCGCACTCAGTGGTATCGCATCGCCAGAAGGATTCGAAAACGGTTTGCGTCGGCTCGGTGCCCACGTCGAGGTGACGAAGCGATTTGCTGATCATCACCGCTATACCCACGACGATCTCGTGGCCTTTCTCCGACGTTGCATCCGGCGCGATGTGCACGCGATTATCACCACAGAAAAAGATGCAGTTCGCTTTCCAAAAATGGAGCCTCTGGAGATCCCCATTTTTTTCCTCCGGGTGGAAATTCAGATCTTGAGTGGACACGAGACCTGGGAGCATTGCGTGGAGCGTATTTGCAATCCGCAGAACATTTCCCCAGCGGAGATCCGTCTTCAAACGGTCTGACCGTTCCCTTGCCGAGATGGAATCCGAAGTCGCCCCATCCGGAAAATATCCGTTCGCCGGACTAGCGCTGGCAGCGATCGCGGGAATTTTATTGAGTGATTACATTCAACCCGCACCCACCGTCTCCGGAGTCGTTGCCGGGCTGGCTCTAGTGCTTTGGCTTTTTGTTAGGAAGACATTTCCGTTGTTAGTTTTTGTTAGCGCGACTTTTTTTCTCGTGCATGGATTGCAATTCGATCGGAACCCCGGGAGGGAGTTGGCGCAACTCGTCACTGAGCGTGGATTGACCGTCACCGGATCGGGCACGGTCGATTCCGTACCGGTGCGGATGGTTTCCTCAAACGATCGGGTGCGGAGTAGTTTTCAAATCCGCGATGCCCGGATCGACCTTGGCAACGGCAGATTGACGCCACCCATTGCGCTCTCCATTAAATGGCCGGATGCCGGTCCGGAGATCGGCAGTCGAATCCAATTCGAGGGCTTGTTGCGCAGGGTGGAGAAGCCGCGCAACCCCGGGGAATTTGACTATGCGGCGTGGTTGGCCCGGAAGCAGATTTTCAGCGAGATCTCCGTGCCGCTGCTACGCAACGCCCGGGTCGTTGCCCCGGCCGGGCGGTGGGACATTCGCCGCCTAGCTGCCGCTTCCAAGTTGCGACTCGCGGAAATCATCACGCGCGACCTCGCGCAATCGCCGATCGAGGCGGGAGTCATTTCGGCGATGATCCTAGGCACCAACGAAGACACGCCGGACGCGACCGTCGAGCTCTTTATGAAAACGGGAACGCTCCATCTCTTTTCCGTCAGCGGACTGCACGTCGCCATGCTTGCCGCGATTACGCTCTTCGTTCTGGTGATGCTCCGGGTTCCGCGGCGCATCGCGTTGTTGTTAACCATTCCGGCCGTTTTCGGTTACGCGCTGATCACTGGTTGGAGTCCGTCGAGTGTGCGCGCCGCCTTGATGACCACCGTTTTTGTTGTGGCCACGTTGCTCGATCGGCCCTCGCTCTCGGTGAATACGTTGTCCGTTTCCGGTTTCCTACTTCTAGCCTTTAATACTAACCAGTTGTTTGCGACCGGCTTCCAGCTTTCCTTTTCCGTTGTTGCCGCCATCGTTTTGCTCAGCGGACCAATTGCCGGTTGGTTGCAACGATTCTCTCAACCCGATCCGTTTATTCCTCGAAAACTACTCACGCGCTGGCAAAAATCCCGGTGGCATCTAGGCAATCGACTGGCCGGAAACTTGGGGCTAACGATTTCTGCTTGGATCGGCTCTCTGCCGCTCACTGCCTGTTACTTTAACATCCTCTCTCCCGTTGCGCTGTTTGCCAACCTAGTCATTGTGCCGCTCGCCTTCGTCATCCTTTCGCTAGGAGTATTGAGCATCATGCTCGCGTTGACTGGAAACTGGCTCGTCATTGCCTTGAACAATGCGAACTGGGCCGTCGTGAAAGTTCTTCTAGCCATGCTCGGTCTCTTCGCCGATTTGCCTGCGGGTGCGTTTTTTGTCGGACCTCATTGGTGGCAGAGTTCAGGCGAGGCGAGGGCAACTTTTTTCGACTTAGGTAGCGGTGGGGCGGCGGCGATTGAGACCCGCGGCGCGTGCTGGTTGATTGATTGCGGTTCGGAGGTCGATTACCGGCGAGTGGTCCGTCATTATTTGCAAACCCGTGGAATCAATCGTGTGGACGGAATTTTCCTCACGCACGGGGACGGAACGCACATCGGAGGCATCTCCCTGTTTCGGGTTGATTTTCCGGAGGCAAAGATTTTTGTTCCCGCCGCAGGTCATGATTCGCCGGTCTTTCGGAAATTGCTTTCCGGAATCGAGGTCACCCCGGTCAGTTCCGGTTCTTCGTGGAACTTGGACACGGGTGCGAGGGTTGATGTCCTCTGGCCGCCCGCGCAGGTGGACGGAAGCCGTGCCGACGAACATTGTCTCATGCTGAAAATGCGGCTGGGTGAACAAACGTTTCTACTAACCTCCGATGCAGGCTTTACCCCAAAACAAAACTTGCTCGATGCGAATAGGCCACTTAATGCGGATTGGCTCGTCAGCGGACGAAATCGTGAGGATCCGGGCGATACGAAGAAATGGCTGCAAAAAATTGCGCCCCAGGGTTTTCTTGCCACGGCTACTGGCTTCCCAACCTCCGAGCAAATTCCCCCCGCACTCGAGGACCTTTGCGCTCGGCTGCATATTCCTCTCGTTCGGTTCGATCGCTCCGGCGCAGTGCAGTTTGTCGTCAGCGAAGATCGCGTCGAAATGATACCATTTCTCGGTCGCTCCGATCTTTTACAAAAATAGTGCTATGCTTCGACTGACAATACCATGAACCCTTACGAAACCGACAAACTCCTCGCTGAATATCTCCTTTTTCACTACGGCTCGCCCGAGCAAATTGTCCCTCCTGAATTCCCTGAATTAGCGCTTCATACCGATTTTGCGATCCGCACCGTGTCGCAAAATATCAAAGCCGATTTGCTGTCGAAGTCCGCCCGAGCCCTGGACGTAGGTTGCGCCGTGGGTCGGTCCAGTTTTGAACTGGCCCGCCATTGTGCAGAGGTGATCGGGATTGATTTTTCACACCGCTTCGTAGCGGCCGCAAAAGCGGTCCGGGAGAGCGGCTATGCCGAGTTTAACCGTTGCGAGGAGGGTCACCTAGCCACGGCCCTGCGGAATTTTCTTCCCTCGGAAATCGATCGGCGCCGGGTTCAGTTCGAGCAAGGCGACGCGATGCAGTTGCGCTCTGGGCTTGGGACTTTCGATCTGGTGCACGCCGCTAACCTGATCGACCGCCTCTCGAATCCGCTGCAATTTCTTCGCCAATTGCCTGCGCTCGTTCGTCCTGGCGGCCAGCTCATTATCACCTCGCCCTACACGTGGCTGGAGGATTATACGCCACAAGCGAATTGGCTTGGCGGTTTTTATCAGGATGACCGTGCGGTGACGACTTTTGGCCGACTCCAAAGTGAGTTATCCGATTTTCTTCTCCTAACCACGAGGGACGTTCCGTTTCTGATCCGTGAACATTCCCGGAAGTATCAATGGAGCATCGCCCACGCGTCCGTCTGGGTTCGCCGATAGCGCAGATCGCGAGTCTCGCTCAGCGGAAAAGTTTCTGCCCAACCAGCTTGCAATCTTCCCGTTGTCCCATCAAATTTTCAATTTCAAAAGCAAACCCACTTTACCATGTCTTCTACCACCGCTCCTGAACGTCACGAATTCCAAGCTGAGATCTCCCAGCTCCTCGATATCGTTATTCACTCGCTTTACACCGACAAAGAAATCTTCGTCCGCGAACTCATTTCCAACGCGGCTGACGCCCTCGAAAAACTGAAGTTTTTGCAGACCTCGGGTAAGCCGGTTTTCCAGCCCGATCTCGAAAATAAAATCTCCGTTACCAGTGACGACACGGCCCACACCCTTACTTTCACCGACAGCGGAATCGGCATGACGCACGATGAACTCATCGAAAACCTTGGCACCATCGCGCATTCCGGCTCCAAGGCGTTTTTGAAGCAACTCGCCGAGAATAAAGGCGACACGAGCTTGATCGGACAATTTGGCGTCGGCTTCTACGCCGCTTTCATGGTTGGCGACAAAGTGAGCGTTTATTCCCGCAGCTATCAAGAAGACGAGCAGGGCTGGTGCTGGACCTCCGACGGCAAAGGCGGCTACGATCTCGAACCCGCCGAGGATCTCCCGCGCGGCACGAAAATCGTCGTTCACCTCAAGGAAGACGAAAAGCAATTTGCCACCAAATACACCATAGAGAGTGTCATCAAACGCTACTCGAATTTCGTCTCCGCCCCGATCGAACTGAACGGCGAAAAAGTTAACACGGTCAAAGCCATCTGGAGCCGTAGCAAAAGCGAAATCACCGACGAGGAATATAAGGAATTCTTCCACTTCATCTCGCACGAATCGACCGACCCGCTTTACCGTCTCCATTTCAACTCCGACGCGCCGATTTCCATCCAATCGCTCCTCTTCGTCCCCGAGCGCAACATGGAAAAAATCACCATGACTCGCACCGAGTCGGACGTGCATCTTTATTCGAAACGTGTCCTCATCACCGCCAAAGCGAAAGGTCTTTTCCCGGAGTGGCTGCGTTTCCTGAAAGGCGTCGTCGATAGCGAGGATCTCCCGCTGAACATCTCCCGCGAGACGATGCAAGACTCGGCGTTGATGCAAAAACTGAACAAAGTCATCACCGGCCGCTTCCTGAAATTTCTCGGTGAAGAAGCCACTAACGACTCCGATAAATACGCCAAATTCTTCGCCGAATTCGGCAACTGCATTAAGGAAGGCGCGGTCAACGACTACACCCACCGCGAGCAGCTCACCAAGCTCCTCCGTTTCGAAAGCAGCTTTACCGAAAAAGGCAAAATCACCTCGCTGACCGATTACGTCAGCCGTATGAAAGAGGAGCAAAAAGAAATCTACTATATCCTCTCGCCCAACCGCGAAAACGCCGAGACCAGCCCTTACTACGAAGGCCTGAAAGCCAAGGGTTACGAATGCCTCTTCCTCGCCGATCCGTGGGATGAATTTGTCATGGATCACCTCCGCAACTTCGACGGCAAAGACCTCAAACCTGCCGAAAAAGCCGACATCGATATTGAACCGACCGGCCCGGAAGGTCTGAACGAAGATGCCGCCAAATCCCTAGCCACCTTCTTCCAAGAAACCCTCGGAGCCGATCGCGTCAACGAAGTCCGCGTCTCCAAACGCCTCGCAGACAGCCCCGCCGTCGCCCTCGAAAGCGATAAAATGCTAACCTCCTCCATGAAGCGCATGATGAAACAAATGGGTGGAGCCGCTGGAGGAATGGAAATGCCCGACGGCAAACCTGACTTCGAGATCAACCCGCGGCACCCCGTCATGGTTCGTCTTGAGGCGATGCGTGCGAAAGACGCCGAGTTGGCCGGCAAAGTCGCCGAACAACTCTTCGACAGCAGCCTAGCCGCCGCCGGCATGTTAGAAGACCCACGAGTCATGCTCAAGCGCATGAACGACCTGATGGAAAAACTCTTGGCCTAAAAATAGCCTATCGGTTTTGCACGTAGAGGCATGAAAAATTACCGACATCTGCACTCTATGCCGTCCCTTCGACGATCAGACGCAACCGCGCATCTGGCTGGAGACACATGCCTTATGCGTCATCCTCCATTTGGTCGAGAGCGGTCAGATCGAATTCGTTCGCTCACCTATTCACGACTTGGAGACATCGCGCAATCCATGGGAATTTCGGAGGCAATGGGTCGGAGAATGTCTCGACCTCTATGCACTCAGCAAGCCCTTTTGACGCCAGCCATCCGGCAGCGTGCCCTTGAGCTGGAAGCACGTGGACTCCAAGCTTTAGATGCCCTTCACGCGGCCTCCGCTGAAGCAGCCGACTGCGCTTATCTTCTCACCTGTGATGACCGTTTTCGGAAACGCTACACCGGACCGCTCTCCGTATTGAATCCTGTCGATTTTGTCCTATTATACTCTCACCAGACGTCATGAGTACCACCATCGAGACCGAGCTAGAATTGAAGGAAGAAGCTTTTGCCGTGCTCACCCAGCACTTGCCTTCTCATAAAGTCGCCCGCCTCCTCTCCATTTGGCAGATGGGAAAAGGCAATTACGTCAAAGACCGCGACGCTCTTTTCGCTACAGAGACAGTTGATTCCCTGTTTACTCAGGCGCAAACCCACGCATAGATCTTTAAGCCCCGTTGCTTGCGTTCTCGTGATGAAATGGGAGCGATCGGGGTGATTGAGGCCACTTCAGGGTGCTTCCGAAGTGGGGTAGCCGTTGAGTTTGCTGAGGTCGTTGGTCGAGGAGACAGGATATTTAGCTTCTGGAGAAACGCAGTTGGGTGTTATACGATTTAGCTTGATGAACGTCGCGGAGCTCACCACCTACCTCGATGCCTGTCTGCGCACAGGCGAGGTGGCTGATTGGGCGGGTGCGATGAATGGACTGCAGCTCGAGAATGATGGTTCGGTGAAGAAAATTGGCGCAGCGGTCGATGCAACTCTGCCGGTGATCGAGCAGGCAGTGGCCGCCGGGATCGATTTTCTCATTGTGCATCACGGACTTTTCTGGGGAGGAGCGCAACCGGTTTGCGGGCCGATCTATCGCAAAATGAAAATCGCGATCGATGCGAACCTAGCCATTTACAGTTCCCACCTGCCGCTCGATTTGCACCCCGAAATGGGCAACAACGCGCAACTTGCCGCGCGTCTGGGTCTAACCAACCTTACTCCATTTTTTCCCGAGAAGGGACAACTCATCGGCTTGCGCGGGTGCTGCGAAATTTCGCGGGAAGATTTCTCCCGGCTTCTCGATGATATTCTCGGCCAGCCACCCCATCTGGCGCCGGGTGGACCGGAGATGATTCGCGAAGTGGGAGTGGTAACCGGTGGAGCCGGTGCGGAGATTTCCCGGGCGGCTGCCGCTGGGGTGGATACATTCGTTACCGGCGAGGGACCGCATCATAGCTACGGTCTCGCCGAAGAACTGGGCGTGAATCTTTTCTACGGAGGGCATTATGCCACCGAGACATTCGGAGTGCAGGCACTCGCTGCGCATTTTGCAAAAATAACGGGTCTGCCTTGGCAATTCATCGATCACCCCTCAGGCTTATGAATAAGGCGCGGATAATACTTCTAACTGTGGGCGTGTTGGTGCTGGGAGGCTGTGAGGTTTCTCCGGAGGATCAGGCGTTTTACTACTCTGGCTGGCTGCACCCGCAGGAAGGTTCTAACATGCGGATGTATGGCACGAAGACAGGCCCTGCGGAATACGGCGGTCGCGCGACCACTCCGGTGGACGCTAGCATCGCGCGTTAGCAGGATGTTAGGAATTCCGCTTTCTCGAGAATTTTATGAGCGGCCTCCTCTGGTTTGCGCGCGGGAGTTAATCGGCTGCGAACTTTTCTGGCGGGGATGTCGCGGGCGAATCGTTGAGACGGAGGCTTACGCGGAATTTGGCGACGAGGCGTGCCACACTTTTCTGCGTAAAACGGCGCGTGACTTCATAGCCGGCCACCCGCCGGGCGCGGCCTACGTTTACCAAAATTACGGGATTCACTGGCTGCTCAATGTGTTAGTGAAGAGCCGCGAGGGAAATGGCTTTGTCTTGATTCGCGCGGTCGAGCCGACGCATGGTCTTGAAGAAATGAGCAAACGCCGGGGATTGGAATCAGCTCGCGATCTTTGCTCGGGACCCGGAAAATTGACGGTGGCATTTGGAGTGGGCCGCAACGAACACGGTTTTGATCTTTGCCACGATCCCGCGCGAACCTTCTACTGCCGGTCGGGGCAGGTGGAGGTGCAAACCGATGTTAGGATTGGAATCTCCAAGGCGGCGCATCTGCCTTGGCGTTTTCTCGAGCGCGATTCCCTGTTTCTGAGTCGGAAGCCGATCGGCACATCACCTAGGACTGGTTCCGTTTCTTGAGCTCCTTCGCAAATGTCTTCGCGGCCTGTTCCAGCGCGCCTTGCAGTTCCGCGACGTCGATAAAGCCACCTTCGAAGCTGATTGCGGTCTGCTGGATGGCGCGGTCGCTCGTGGCGATGGTTAGTTCATACGTCGCTCCGTATTTGGCGACGAGACGTTCGATAATAGAGTCGGCGGTCTGGTTGGAGCGCGAGTAGAAAATCTGGATGCCGCCAGGCTCGTTTTCTTGGGAGACTTTGCTTCCCTGACCGTCGAAAACAACGACGACGTTTACGCCGGAGATATCCTGATACCCGGTCAGTTGCCGGACGAGATCGTCGCGGGCGGCGGCGGTGTTGCGTCCGTGCTTTTTGCGGAGTTCCGGCCAGCCAAAAATCACCGAGTGGCCATCGACGATGAGATAGCGGTCCGGCATGCGGCGGCGAATGTTAGTCGTTTGAGACGAGATTTTCCCGGCTGATACCGCGCAATTCGAAGATGCGCAAGATAGCTTCCTCGATGAGATTGTTAGGACACGAGGCGCCGGCTGTGATACCGATTTTCAAAGGGCCGGTGGGCAGCCAATTCGAAGTCGTGATTTCTTCTTTGAGATGAAGATCGAAATGGACGATTTCGGCTGCGGAGAGCATGCGCGTCGAGTTGCGGATGAAGAAGGTGGGAATCTTTTCCTGCCCAATCTCGGCGAGATGGGAAGTGTTCGAACTGTTATAACCGCCCACGACGATCAGGAGGTCAAGCGGTTCTGCGAGGAGTTGGTTGAGCGCGTCTTGCCGTTCTTGGGTTGCGCCGCAAATGGTGTCGAAGAAACGAAAATTCTGTGTTTCGGTTGGTGCGCTGGCGCCATCGCGATCGGCTACCGCCTGACGGACGCGTCGTTGCACTTCTTCCGTTTCGCCGCGTAGCATGGTGGTCTGGTTGGCCACCCCGACGGATTTAAGATGGAGATCGGGATCGAAGCCTTCGGAGTGCGCCCCAGCAAATTTTTCCAGAAAGGCTGCCTTGTTACCGTTCTTTCGGATGTAATCGCAAACGTAATCGGTCTCCTCCAGCGTGAGGACCACGAGATAGTGGCCGTTGCCCTTGCCGAGCGCATGGGAACTCGTCGCACGCGTTTCCTCGTGCTGCGCCTTGCCGTGGATGATCGAGGTGACCGAATCGTTGGCGTTTTGGCGGACGCGTTTCCAGACGCTCATGACGTCGCCGCAGGTCGTGTCCACAATCTGGCAGCCTTTGGCCTTGATCTGCTCGACCGTCGCGACTTCCGCGCCGAACGCTGGAACGATGACCACATCTTCGGGGTTCAGTAACTCGATGTCCGCTTCCTTGTTTTTGCCAATCAGGTTGCGAATGCCAAAGGAGCGAATTTGCTCGTTGACCTCGGGATTGTGAATGATCTCGCCGAGGATGAATAACTTGCGGTCGGCGAACACCTTGCGGGCCGCGTAGGCGAGGTCGATGGCGCGCTCGACGCCGTAACAAAAGCCAAATTGCTTGGCGAGTTTGATCGTGGTCTTGCCCACAGCCATCGTGCCGCCACTCGCCCGGAGGCGGTCAACAATTTCGCTCCGATAATGGGTCTCCACCTCCGCCTGCACTGCCGCCATCACGTCAGGCGTGCGCAGATTGACCCGTGCGGGTCGGGCGGTTGCGGTCGGGGTGGACATTTATTCGCTGCTCAAAAGCGGTCCGGCAGGATCTTTAAACCAAGCTGAGGAAATCATGTAGGTGCGAGGCGGATCGGGATCTTTACTCTGGTCAAGCTTACGGACGAATTGTCCATACTGCGTATCTTCCGGCTGAGTTCTGGCGATATTCACCGGCGTGCCAACCTTGACTAGCGCAAAAAGCCGGGCGGCCGCTTCGCGATGGAGACGCACGCAACCGTGGGTCCTAGGATAGGGGTGGACAAATCCCTCGTGGAACCCGTAAGCGGGTAAAAATTCACACCAATAAGCCATCGGATATCCTGCGTCGGGTTGGCTGACGCGGCGTTTGTTTTTAATTTTATTTGTGATGCGAAAATTGCCCGTTGGAGTGACCGAGCCGGCCTTGCCTACGCAACCTTGCACCGCCATAAGAAGACGGTCGCCTTCCTTGACGTAGAGATGTTGAGTGGCGAGGGACAACTTGACGACGACTTTATCGGGATTGTGCGGCTTAAAGGCTTTAACGGAGTATTTGCCGACTGGCGCCGTTATGGTCTGACAAGCAGGGAACAAAAAAAGCGCAGCGAGGGCGCAGAGACTAATGATAAGATTCTTTTTCATGATTGGGTTGGACGAATGACCAGAAGTTATCGGCTGATTTGCTGACTTTTGCCAGTCCAGAAAAATTTAGTTGATCAACGACATGATTTCCGCGAACTCCGCCCGGACCTGCCGAATCGGCGGACATTGCTTCAACGCGACGTCCGGATCTTTCAATCCATGGCCGGTGACCACGCAGACGACCTTCGAGCCGGGGGCGATTTGTGGGCGGGGGCAGGCGGCGCAACGATCGTTGCCAAGGCATTTGAAGAGTCCAGCGATCGAGGCGGCGCTGGCGGGTTCGACGAAGATGCCTTCGTTGGCGGCGAGCCATTTTTGCGCGGCTAAAATTTCTTCGTCGGTGACGAGGTCGATACTGCCGTTTGATTGCGCGATGGCTGCGGTAGCACCAGCCCAGCTCGCAGGGTTGCCGATGCGGATGGCGGTGGCGAGGGTTTCGGGGTGCTGGACGATGCAGTTATGGAAAATGGGGGCCGCGCCGGCGGCTTGGAAACCGGTCATGCGTGGAAGTTTCGTTGCCTTGCCGAGGCGGTGAAATTCCTCGTAGCCCGCCCAGTAAGCGGTGATGTTGCCCGCGTTGCCGACGGGGAGGATGTGCCAGTCGGGGGCATCGCCGAGTTCTTCGATGATCTCGAAGGAGGCGGTCTTTTGGCCCTCGATGCGGTAGGGGTTGATAGAGTTAACAATGGCCACTTTGCCGGTCTCGCCGACTTCGCGGACGAGCCGGAGCGCATCGTCGAAGTTTCCTTCGATGGCGATGACTTCCGCGCCATACATGAAGGCCTGAACCAGCTTGCCCATGGCGATTTTACCCGCAGGCAGAAGGACGAAACATTTCAGATTGGCGCGGGCCGCATAAGCTGCGGCGGCCGCTGAGGTGTTGCCGGTCGAAGCGCAAATCACCGCCTGCGCGCCCGCTTCCGCCGCCTTCGATATGGCCATAGTCATTCCGCGATCCTTAAACGATCCGGTCGGGTTAAGACCCTCGTATTTAATATAGACTTCGCTCTCCAGCCGCTCGCTCAGTTTCGGAGAATAGATCAGCGGTGTGGAGCCTTCATTCAGGGAAATGACGGGGGTCGCTGCGGTGACCGGGAGATATTCTTGATACCGGGAAATGACGCCACGGTCGTTTGGGAAAAGCTGCATAGGTTCTCAGGAAAACGTTTCCACGCGCATCAGGGCGGATGGGGCTTTCACGCAACCCAGCGATTCAATCGCCGCGAGCGCCGCCCGCATCTGTCCTCCGGTAGCGAGATGGATCATGAGCACTAATGGAATGGATTCACTCCCTTCCGGCACCTCGGGCTGGATCACGGAGGAAATGCCGATCTCGTGTTCCCCAAAGATACTCGCGACCTGACCGAGCACGCCCGGGCGATCCTCAACTTGCAGACGCAGGTAAAACGACGTGACCACTTCCTCGATTGGTTTCAAATCGCCGTAAATCCCGTGCGCCGTGAAGCCGAAAAAATTACGCGGTGACTCGAGTGCTTGCGCCGCTTCGGCGAGATCGCTGATGACCGAACTTGTCGTTGGATCCTGACCCGCGCCGCGTCCGTAGAAGAGCGTGTCGCCGACCACATCACCGCGCACCGCGATGGCGTTGAAGACACCGTTCACTGAGGCGAGCACGTGCGATTTAGGGATCAATGTCGGATGCACGCGGACCTCAACGCGTTCGCCGATACCGGCCTTGATGACTCCTAGCAATTTAATCGTATAGCCGAGATCGCTGGCGAATTTAATATCGGCGGAGGTGATTTTTTCCACGCCTTCGACGAAGATTTTCGAGGCATCGACCCAGAATCCGTAGGCCAGCGATGCGAGGATGATCGCCTTGTGCGCTGCGTCCCAGCCGTTCACATCGAGTGCCGGGTCCGCCTCGGCGTAACCCAACGCCTGCGCCTCAGCGAGAGCCTCGGGAAAGTCCAAGCCCGCCTCGGTCATGCGCGTGAGAATGTAATTGCTCGTGCCGTTGATGATGCCGTGCATCGAGAGAATGTGATTGCCGACAAACGCCTCGCGCACCGTTTTGATGATCGGGATTCCGCCTGCAACCGCTGCCTCGTAGAAAATCGGCACTTTCTTCGCTTCCGCTGCCGCAAAAATTTCCTTCCCGCGCTCTGCCAGTAACGCTTTGTTGCCGGTGACCACGATTTTTCCCGCTGCGATAGCCGCCATGACGAAGGCAAACGCCGTCTCAATGCCGCCCATCAGTTCGACAACCACATCTACCGCCGGGTCGGCAATGAGGGCGAGCGGATCGTTGGTGAGCAGATCAGCGGGCACCACCACGTCGCGGGCTTTCGAGAGATCGCGCACGGCGACTTTTTTCACGACAAACTCGACGCCGAGACGTTCGCGCAAAAGCACGCGGTTCTGGGCCAGATGTTTGTAAACACCTGCGCCGACATTGCCGAGACCGGCCAGACCGATGCCTAGTTTTTTCATGAAATACGGGTGGAAAAGTGAGCGGAATCATTCCCGCATTCCAGCGGGCCTGTAAAGGATGGAATTGCCAAGGTAGAACAAGCTTCCAGCTTGTTGCAAAATAAACCAAACAAGCTGGAAGCTTGTGCCACCCTACTCCTGCACGACACGCGGAAAAATCGGGGTGGGGGAGCCAAGGATGTGGCCATCGGGGAGTTTGCCCCAAGTCGCCTCGGCGAGCGTCATCGGGCCGTCCCAGTTGAGCTGCGCGAAGATCGCGCCAGCCGCTTTGGGAAGAACGGGAGAAATGAGAATGGCGATAATGCGCAGAGACTCGGCGAGGGTGTAGAGGACGGCGTCGAGTTGGTCCGCTTGAGCGGGGTCTTTGGCTAATACCCAGGGTTTTTTTAACTCAACAGTTTCGTTACAGGAAACAGCCAACACCATAGATTCCTCCAAGGCTTTGGAGACTTGGAAATCCTGCTGAGCTATCATGTAACGAGCTATTCCTGGGAGTAAAAGCTCATCGGCCTCCGGCGATTTTTTTAACCGACCCTCCCGATACTTCGCCACCATGTTCAGCGTGCGATTCAGCAAATTCCCCAAGGTGTTTGCCAAGTCGGAATTATATCTCTGAATCAGGCGTTCCTCACTGAAATCAGCGTCTCTACCCGTGGCGATGTCGCTCATCAGATAGTAGCGCACGGCCTCGGCACCGTATTTATCGGCCAAGACGTCGGGGTCGATCACGTTGCCGAGGCTTTTGCTCATTTTCGCGCCGGAGATATTCCACCAGCCGTGGACGAGCAACGTGGGCATTTCGTCATCTGTGAAACCGAGCGCCTTGAGCATGATCGGCCAGTAAACGCCGTGCGCGGGGATCATGATATCCTTTCCGATGACGTGGAGCGCCGGCCACCAGTTGGAAAATTCAGAATTTGAGTTGGCTTTTGCCTTAGGGTCGTGACCGGGCGCGAAGCTGATGTAGTTCACCAACGCATCGAACCACACGTAAGTGACGAAGCCGTCGCCAAAACTTTCCGGGAACGGGATTCCCCAAGTCAACCGCGAGGAAGGACGCGAGATGCAGAGGTCGCCCTCGAGTTTTTCGACGGCGTTCCGGAGTTCGCCAACCCGGAAATCTGGAATGACATACGGTTTCCCATCGGAACTGCGTTTGTCGATGAAGTCGAGGAGCCATTGTTTGTGGTCCTTCAGGCGGAAGTAAAAGTTTTCCTCTTCGCGGAACTCAACGGGCTGCCAGTCCGGGCCAAATTCTCCGTCTGCGCCGCGCTCTTTGTCGGTGAGAAATTGCTCCTGACGCACGCTGTAATAGCCGCCTTCGCTTTTCTTGTAGATCCAACGGCTCGCACCCGTTGCGGGGTCTTTGTCGTCCCAAAGCATCTGGAGGTTAGCCCGGACGCAATCCTTGTGAAGTGTGTTCGTCGTCGCGGCCCACCCGTCGTATTGCACGTCGAGTTTTTCCCAAAGCGCACGAAATTTCGCCGTAATGCCGTCGACAAATTCCTGCGGCGCGACGCCCTGTTTTTCCGCCGATTGCTGTACCTTCTGACCGTGTTGATCGACCCCGCTCAATAGAAAAACCTTCTTCCCCGCCATGCGCTGATACCGAGCGATCACATCACTAAGCACTTTTTCGTAAGCGTGGCCAATGTGTGGCACTCCATTCGTATAATCGATCGCGGTCGTGATGAAAAAGTGGTCGGGCTGCATGGGTGTGGGAAAAGTTGAGAGTTGAGTGTCTGTGGTTGAGAGTCCTAAATCAACGACTTACATCGCTTGGAAGGAAACCGGTTGAGAGGCAACGCTGTTACTGCCTTTACTCTCAACAAAAGACCCTCAACTCTCAACCTCCCTAGCGATCTTGCCGCCCCAAGACAAAATTTTCGCTTTCGCACCTGCTGCCTCGGCTTCTTTGATTTGCCCATCGCGAACGTAGAACATCGACAGACTCGACCATCCGAGCAGATCGTTCGGCTTTAGCGCCACAGCTTTCAGCCCCGCCTCGATCGCTTCCGGATGCCGCCCCAGCTTCATCAGCGTCATCCCAAGCGCGTGCCAGCCGTCGAAAAACGCCGCGTCGAGTTCCACACAACGCCGGTATTTTTCCGCAGCGGCCTCCAATTCGCCCAACGCGATGTCGCCGCTCGCGTCGTCGAATATGTCTTCCAAATTTTCCATTGCTTCCCTAGGAAACTACCCGCATGACCCGCCTCCGACGAATTCTTATTTTCTTCGGCACCGTCTTTCTCGCCGCCGGGTGCGCGGCTCCGTCCACCGAAACGCAAAAACTCGCCGCCATCCAGCGACCGCAATCGCTCATTCGCACCGAACTCTATTTCGCCGCCGTGCCGTCGTCCCAGTGGAACGCTTTCCTCTCCAGCGAAGTCACCCCGCGTTTCCCCGACGGATTGACTTGGTTCGATGTGCAAGGCCAGTGGCTCGCCAAGTCTGGCCAAGTCGTCAAACTACCCTCCCGCATGCTCATCATCATTCACCAGCCCTCTGCTGAAAAAGACCGCGCCATCGACGCGATCCGCCTCGCCTTCAAGACCCGCTTCCAACAGCAATCCGTCCTTCGCGTCAGTCTTCCCGCGTCCACTTCCTTTTAAAAAATGTCCCAACCTCCCGGCGTCAAATCGCTTCGTTCCCGTTTCGAGGCGGAGTGCCCCGGCGCCTATTTCCTCCAGCCCACCGCCTCCCTCACGCGTTACCTGAAAGGCCAAGCCTTTCTCTACAAGGGCGAAGTCATTTCCTCGATCGACAAAGCCGGCGAGGGGAACATGAATCTCACTCTGCGTGTCGTCACTAACCTGCGCAGTTTCATTATCAAACAAGCTCGCCCTTGGGTTGAAAAATTCCCCCAGCTCGACGCCCCGCAAAATCGCGCCGTCACCGAGGCCAACTTCTACCTGCTAACCAAGGACCTCGCCCCTGTTGCGGAACGCATGCCGCAACTGCTAACCGTCGATCATCAATCGCACATTCTCCTGATTGACGATCTCGGCAAAGGCAGCGACTACACCTCGCTCTACGCTGGGGAAACGCTTGGCTTCGGCGACTGGATTGCGCTGGCCGATTTCCTATCTGCGCTCCACGGATTTTACACTCAGGAGGAACTCCCCAATCGCTCGCTCCGCCAGCTCAACCACGCCCATATTTTCGACATTCCCCTCGCTCCGGCAAATGGTCTCGACCTCGATACCATCACGCCCGGCCTCGCTGCTGTCGCCGCCCCGCTGAAAAAGAACTCCGCCCTTCGCGAACGCGCCTCCGAGCTAGGCCGCAGCTACCTCGCCGATGGACCCACGCTCATCCACGGTGATTTCTACCCCGGAAGCTGGTTGCATTCGCCAGATGGGCTGCGCGTGATCGATCCCGAGTTTGCTCATTTTGGTCGCGCCGAATTTGAACTCGGCGTGCTCCGCGCTCATCTCATTCTCTCGCGGCAAAACGACACGGTCTGGAATGATCTTTTCGCCCGCTACCGGCGCCCGTCTTATTTTGAAACGCCTCTCATGAACCAATTCGCCGGAATGGAAATCCTTCGCCGCCTCATCGGTTACGCCCAGCTCCCGCTCTCCGTCACGCTGGCGCAAAAGAAGAAATGGCTGAAGCAATCCACTAGCTTCCTTCTCGACTAACCAAGGATCAGCCGCGCGGCGGCGATGATCGAGAAAACGAGCACGCAGATTTCAAAGACCCGTTGCGAAAGGCGATGAATGATCCACTGCCCGCCATAAACCCCCAACGCGACGACGGGGACCAACCAAAGATTGAAGCGAAGGGTTTCCAAGGTGATCAATCCTTGTGACGCGCTGAAGGGGACTTTGATCAGGTTGACGATCAGAAAGAGGAAGGCGGAGGTGGCGATGAACGGCATTTTGGGGAGTTCGACGACCATCATGTAAAGCGCGGCGACAGGACCGGCCGCATTGGCCATCATCGTCGTCATGCCAGTCGTCACACCCATGGCAGAGGCAAACGGCCAATGGTGCAACGCCTCGATCGGCACTTCGCGGTAACGCATTTTCAATCCTTGCAGCACGGCCATCAGAAAAATAATCCAGCCGATCGCGTGACGGTATTCGCCAGCAGGAACAGCTCGCATCGCAAAATAGCCGAGCACCACGCCCAGCACAGTTGCCGGGAGCAATCGCCAGACGTGCCGCCAGACGACATGTTTCCGAAAGGCACCGCAGGCGAGGAAGTCAGCCGCGATCAACATCGGGAGAATCACCCCGGTCGATTCCCGGGGCGGAACAACGGAAGCCATCAGCACGATCGAGACAAAACTGATGCCCGAAATGCCGGCCTTGGCCATGCCGATACAGAGGGCAGCAACCGCAGCACAGAGCCATTGGGCAGGCGAGAGCGTGGTCAGGTCGGGCAAAGTCTGGTGTTTTTTTGGAGAAAGTGGCTCGACGTCATCGCCAACGGACGGTAGGAAATCAAGCCCTATGAAAATTGTCTGCGCATACTCCGGTGGTCTCGATACGTCCGTTCTCCTTAGCTGGCTCCGCGAAAAATACAACGCGGAAGTCATCGCCTTCTGCGCCGACATCGGGCAGGCGGAAGAACTCGACGGGCTCGAGGCGAAGGCGCTTAACACCGGTGCTTCGCGCTGTTACATCGATGACCTCCAAGCGGAGTTTGCGGCGGATTACATTTTTCCCATGGTCCAGGGCGGGGCGCTCTACGAAAACCAATATTACCTCGGCACCAGCATCGCCCGGCCACTCATCGCCAAACGCATGGTGGAGATTTGTCGTCAGCAAAACGCTCAAGCCGTGGCCCACGGCGCGACCGGCAAAGGCAACGACCAAGTGCGTTTCGAGCTGACCGTAGCCGCGCTCGCCCCAGACATCGAAGTCATCGCCCCGTGGCGCCAGGAACGCTTCCGCGAGCAATTTCCCGGCCGTGCGGAAATGATCGCCTACGCCGAGAAACACAACATCCCGATCACCGCGAGCGCCAAAAAATCCTACTCGATGGATCGCAATCTCCTCCATATTTCCTTCGAGAGCGGCATCCTCGAAGATCCATGGTTCGACGCCAGCAGTCACGAAATGCGCGACATGTATGTCCTTAGCGTCTCTCCGGAGGACGCACCCGACCAACCGGAAATGATCGAACTCGGTTTCCTGGCTGGCAACTGCGTTTCCCTAGGCGGCCCCGGCGTCGAGGAATCGCTCAAAGCGCTCAAATACATGGGCACCATTTCCTATGATATCGACGGACTGATCGTGCTCCCGCCCGTCTGGATCATGCGCGTGCTCAACCGCATCGGCGGCCGCAACGGCGTGGGCCGGGTCGATCTCGTGGAAAACCGCTTCGTCGGCATGAAAAGCCGCGGGGTTTACGAAACGCCCGGCGGCAGCATCCTTTACGCCGCTCATCGTCAGGTCGAGACCCTCACGATGGACCGCGAAGTCATGCGCATCCGCGACGGGCTCCAGCCGAAATACGCCGAGCTCATCTACAACGGCTTCTGGTTCGCCCCGGAGCGTGAAGCCATTCAGGCGCTCATCACCGAGAGCCAGAAAAACGTCACCGGCAGCACCCGTCTTAAACTTTACAAAGGCAACATCATCACCGCTGGCCGCAAATCGCCCGTTAGTCTCTACAATCCGCACATCGCCACGATGGAAGCCGACCCCACGCAGGCCTACAACCAGAGCGACGCCACCGGCTTCATCCGCCTCAACGCCCTCCGCCTCAAAGTCGCCGCCCAAGTCCACGGCCACTAAGCGTTCCGTTACGAAACGCACGGAGTCGGAGTCATTCCATCTCCATCGCGTTCCAGCTTCGCCTCCTCGTCTTTCATCCGGGCCATCTCGGCCTCGATTTGCGTGATCTGCTGGGCGATCACCGTCTCCAGCCATTCCGGTTTCTCGGTAACCAACGTGTGCAACTTAAGAATTGATAGACCATCGGGCTCCGAAGATAATAAATACACCATCTATGGTGTATTTTATTTGGTATTTTGATCGAAAACCTGCTAGTAATATTGAATGGAGCGCACCAAAGTTTTCAAAAATGGGGGAAGTCTAGCCGTTAGGCTTCCCAAGAAATATGCGTTGCCGCTGGGGGATGTGATGATTGATGAGCGCAATGGTTTTCTCGTCCTCGTGCCGGTTGATGACAACGATTGGCCACGCGACTTGGAAACCCGGTTTTCTGCTTTGGCGGATTTGGGAATACCTCCTCGCGCCAAAGATTCGCGGCCTGTTGATTTTTAGCAGATGTTTTTGCTCGATACCGACACCTGCATCGAACTGGCACGCGGGAACCCAACCTTATTGAGCAGGCTCCGCGAACATCGGCGGGGCGACATCCAAATGGCGATTCTCACTTTCTACGAGTTGGAACTCGGCGTGCGAAAAGCCACTTTGCAGAAACAGAAAAAGCGTCAGGCCCTTGACGATTTACTCCAGTTATTTGCGATTGCGCCCTTTGGCCATGCAGAGGCTTGCGAAGCCGCTAAAATCCGAGCCGAATTGGAAGTCAAAGGAACACCGATTGGTTCAATTGATTATCTCATCGCAGGCATCGCCCGTTCCCACGGCTGGACCGTCGTCACCGGAAACCAGAAGGAATTTCGGAGGGTAAAAAATTTGAAGGTAGAAAAGTGGCACGGTTAATTATTGGGGTCCCCGCTTTGTTCGTTCTCCCTATTTCAGCTTTTCAGTTTTTCAGCTTTCAGACCAGTTCCCCAATCTCCCGCAGAGCATTCGTCGCCTAGATCACCTCCTGCTTTCCGGTCTCTGGCGGTTCACTGGCAAAGCGGTCGGGGTGATACAGATTGACCAATTTCTTCCAGAGCTTCTTCAACCCGGCCTCATTCTGCGCTTCGGCCCGCGCCTGTTCCTCAGCGACTCCATTCCCCGATTTTCAAAACAACGGACTTGAAATAAGTTATACAATGTATAATATGCTATCCCATGACCGTTTGTTTTGTTGAGCTGGAAGCCTTCACCGAGGAAGTCCTGCGAGTTGCAAATGAGGAGACCTTGCGGCAATTCGAGTCCGAGCTTGCCGCCAGCCCGGAGTCTGGAGATTTAATCCGGCAATCGGGTGGTCTGCGCAAAGCGCGAATGAAGCTGCCGGGTCGTGGCAAAAGTGCTGGAGCCAGGGTGATTTACCTTTGGCTGCCAGAGGCTCGTCGCTTTGTGCTCTTCATGCTCTACACCAAAGCCAGCCAGTCCGATATTCCGCCTGCTCAACTAGCACGACTAAGGTCGGCCGTTCAAATGATAAAATCACATTACAATCCATGAAAACGAAAATTAAAAAAACTGAGATCACCTTTGACGTCGAAGAGCTGGTTGCCCGCGTGGAAGGATTTGCCAAAGGCCGCGAAGCTGTGCGCGAACGCACCATTAACCTTCCTCCACCGGTGAAACCAATGCCTGCGAAGGAAATCCGGGCTATTCGCACCCGGCTCGGTTGCACCCAGATCGAATTTGCGGCTTTGCTGAATGTTCCAAAAGTCACCGCCATTTCCTGGGAAAACGGCACCCGCAAACCGAGTGGGGCTGCCCTGCGTCTCCTAGCTGTCGTAAAGCATCATCCCGAAGCCTTGCAGGCAGCGTAATCGTCGGAAACAAGGGGCGCCAACGGCCCGAAAGGTTTTACAAGTCGTTCTTTCTATTTCAGTTTTTCAGCTTTCAGACCAGCTCCGCAATCTCCCGCTCCCGCTTCGTCTCCTCGTCTTTCATCCGGGCTATCTCTGCCTCGATTTGCGCCTCAGCTCTGCTGTTCGACATCGACTCCCTTTGCTTGGCAAGATTTTTCGCCTGACCCAATTTCCCAAATTCAATTTACTGGCGCAGACCCAATAAGAACACGCCATTTAGTGTCAATAGTGAGAACCGACCCGAATGGCACTGACTTAAGGGTGATTTAGGATGGATTTGGCTGGGCGGTTTCGGTGTGGCAGGCGACCCATTTGGTGTCGTGGCTTGGTCAGAAGCTGATAGTTTTTGGGCCTT
>JBBRPA010000017.1:0-59967 GCA_038228695.1 Chthoniobacterales bacterium | reverse complement strand
GGACGCCTGCAATCCTACGGAGGGGTGGCAGCCCGGTTGAGGAGCGTTGCGGTCGATTCCGCTTCGCTCCATCCACCGCAACGCTCCTCAACCGGAGTCACGGGTGTCTCTGGCTTTTACAGACAAGATGTTGCACTACCCCTGCTGGTTTCTTCCAATTTTACCAGAGGGGTAGGACAACGGCTGTGGTATGCTTAAAAAATAGGAAAAAATATTATCCTGTCGGGTGCGATCAATCATTTGATAGCTCCAAAAAGACCCACCGTGAGGCGAATTTTTTGGGTGGCCTCGACGCGGGATAGCTTTTCCACTAACGCATCAGGATTCAAATGCGGTTCAATAATTCGGTTTCATCCGCGCCGAGGATGGTTCGTTCGGGAATGTTTAGGCATGGCCCCGGTAGGTTATGCCCCAGCGGCCAAAGCGATCTTCACTCCGAGCACTCTCCCTTATCTAAAAGGGGTTGATCCCTGAATCGTTCGGCTATCGGTGATGATCATTTGCACCTGTCGATCGTGCGGTTCGGTCGGAACTTGGTCCACGATCTGGAGATCGAAACACACCCCGGCAGCGATCGTTTCCGGATGCTCCGTCAGCCACCTGTCGTAAAACCCTTTCCCGCGTCCAAGTCGGCCGCCCCACTGATCAAACGCTAGGCCCGGGACGAGGATGAGATCTGGACTGGCCTCCCCGGTTCCGGTTGGCTCCAGCAGGTCGAACGCGCCCGGAGCCAACTCGCTTGCTTGGCCCACCCGAACGAACCGCAGCGTGTCCCCGGCGATTTTCGGATAAGCAAAAATTTTCACTTCCGAAAAGAGCGACGAAATCTCCGGTTCGTCCAACCGGCTGGCAAAGAGCCCGATGATCCGCGCAGTCTGCCAGATGGGCAGGGACGTAAGCCGAAGCGCAATCGAAGCGGAGGCCGCGCGGCGCGCCTCGGCTCCGATTTTCCCCAACTGGGCACGCATTTGTTTCCGCAACGCTGCTTTTTCAGAAGTCATTCTGCGCTAAAATAATTGGCGGCGCGCCCGTTTGCGAATATCCTTTTCGCTCATGCAGCGCGCTTCTGATTCTTCACCTTCCCCGGCTCAGCGCAAGGTCGGCCTGCGCCCAGGAAAAGGCTGGAACAAGCGTAATTTCCTGACCGAGGTATTTCTTCCGACCTTGCTGGCCCGTCGCGAAGGCAAGCCGGAGCCGGTGCAGTTTCCCGAACTGAAAGACGGCGAAATCGGCATCACCTGGATTGGCCACGCGTCCTTTCTTCTGCAAGTCGCCGGAATGAATATCCTGATCGATCCGAATTGGGCGAGCTGGTTGAAAATCATGAAACGCATCCGGCATCCTGGGGTTCATTTGCATGATCTGCCGGAAATTGACCTCGTCCTGGTGACCCATGCGCACTTTGATCATCTCGACCGGCGGAGCCTGCGGGCGATTGCCTCGGATCAACCGATTGTGGTGCCGTTTGAAGTGGGCAACCTCGTCCACGACCTCGGCTTTAAACAGGTGCATGAGTTAAATTACTGGGAGAAAACGACCCACGGTCCGCTCGAGATCAGCCTCACGCCCTGTCACCATTGGGGGGCGCGGGTGTTGCACGATTCGCATCGTGGGTTCGGAGGATTTCACATTCGGATTGGGGATCGCAGTATTTTTCACTGCGGCGACACGGCCTATTTCGATGGTTTCGCAGAAATCGGGGAACGCTGCCCGGTCGAGATCGCGCTCCTCCCGATCGGCGCTTACGATCCACCGAGCGGACGCGAGGTGCACATGAATCCCGAGGAGGCGGTGCGGGCCTTTCAAGAACTTGGGGCGAAAAAACTCATCCCGATGCACTACGGAAGTTTTCGACTCAGCTACGAGCCGGTTCACGAACCACCGGAGCGTCTGCTGATCGAGGCGGGCCGGGTGGGCATCGCCGAAAAAGTTTGCATCATGCGGGAGGGACAACCCCTCGTTTTCTAGCTTTGCCGCGTGCTCTTGATCGTGGCGACGGCTTCGGCGGCGAGCGCGGTGATTTTTCCCCAAGCTTTCGCGGCGATCAGGTCTTTCGGGGCGAGCCAGCTTCCGCCGAGCGCGGCGATCAGCGGATCGGCGAGATAGGAAGCCATGTTTTTGCCATTGATTCCACCGAGCGGAACAAAGCTAACACCGAGATGCAAATACGGTGCGGCTGCCGCTTTCAGATAAGCGAGGCCACCGCTCGGCTCAGCCGGGAAAAACTTGAGCAGCTTGCAACCGTGCTCGATAGCCGCCTCCATATCGCTCGGAGTGCAGACACCCGGGGCAAATGAAAGCCCCGCTTCGCGCGCGGCGCTCAGGATACGCGGATTCACGCCGGGCGCGACGCCAAAAGCGGCTCCCGCGGCGACCGTTTGCGCAAGCTGATCGGTGGTGAGGATCGTGCCGACGCCAGCGATCATTTCGGGCACTTCAGCACGGATGAGCCGAAGTGCGCCAAGAGCGGCCGAGGTGCGGAGGGTGAGTTCCATCACGTTGACACCGCCCGCGAGCAACGCCTGTGCGAGAGGGATCGCATCACTCTCGTGGTCGATGATGAGCACGGCAATGATGCCGGTTTTTTGGATTGTGGCGGCGAGCGCGGGGTCGAAAGCGGGTTGCATGAAAATCGAGGTTAGGCGCTCAGCGCAGGGATTTCAAGCCAGCGCCGCTCCTCGCTGCTCTGGAGGCCAAGTTCAGCGAGTTGCACGCCTTTGGCACCTTCTAACAAAGTCCAACGGAAAGGCTCGTCCAGCACGACGTGGCGCAGGAAAAGTTCCCACTGAATCTTGAAGGCGTTGTCGTACGTTTCCTGCTCAGGAACTTTACTCCAACCATCGAAGAAATCGATCGGTTGTTTGATGTCAGGATTCCAGATCGGTTTGGGCGTGTTGCCGTAATGTTGGATCCAGACATCGCGCAGACCAACGATCGCGCTGCCTTTCGTGCCATCGACCTGCATGGTTAGCAGATCGTCGCGGCGAACCCGGACGTTCCAACTCGAGTTGAAATGACAGATCACGCCGTTGTCCAATTCGAAGGTGGAATAGGCGGAGTCGTCCGCTGTGCAGACGTAGGGTTTGCCTTCTTCATCGACGCGTTCTGGAATGTGCGTCGCGGCGAGGCAGCTAACACCTTTTACGTTGCCGAAAAGATTGTCGATGACGTAGCGCCAGTGGCAGAGCATATCCACGATCATTCCGCCGCCGTCCTCTTTGCGGTAGTTCCAACTCGGGCGTTGTGCGGGAATGGTGTGTCCTTCAAATACCCAGTAGCCGAACTCGCCACGGACGCTGAGGATTTTCCCGAAGAAGTCGTTCTCCTTCAGCCGCATGAATTTCACTAGGCCGGGCAGCCAGAGTTTGTCCTGCACAACGCCATTTTTGACCCCGGCGTTGCGACAGATTTCGTAAAGTTTATAAGCGTTTTCCGTGGTGATCGCCGTTGGTTTCTCGCAATAAACGTGTTTGCCTGCTTCCGCGGCCTGTTTGACGGCGTCGAAACGGCGAAGCGTGCTCTGCGCGTCGAAATAAATCTGGTAGGCGGGATCATTCATCACGCTGTCGAGTTTGGTCGTGTATTTTTTTACCGAAGTCATCGCGCACAATTCTTTCAGCTTGGTCTCGCTCCGTCCCACCAGAACGGGGTCGGGCATGATGACTTCCTCGGCGCTAATTTTGACACCGCCCTGTTTGATGATGGCGTCGATCGAACGAAGGAGATGCTGGTTTTTGCCCATGCGTCCGGTGACGCCGTTCATGATGATGCCGATGGTGTGAATTTTCATAAGGTTATTTTTTTGTTAGTTGGGAGTGAGTTATTCGGGTTTGAGAGTGCATTGCGGCTGAGCGCCGAAGGGAAGCGGAGGCGTGTCGCCCACGCCGGCGGGTGGCAGTGTGCCGTCGAGTTCTTGCCTCCAGTGGGCCACATCTCCGGCGGGGCCGTAGCAATAAATCATGCGGAGCGGCGTGTCGCCGATGTTAGTAAGTTGATGGAAAACGCCGGATGGGATGTAAGCCATCTGGCCTGCGGTCACAATCTGACGCTCCTCACCGAGACACATTTCGCCGGTGCCTTCGACAACAAAATAGACTTCCTCTTGGTCTTGGTTATGCCACGGGACCTGACCGCCATTAGGATCGAGCGTAACGTTGCCCATGGCGAAGTTGGTGGCCTGAATGGGAGCGAGGCCCCCGACAAGATTTTGGGTGCGGCGGCGCGCTGGATAGCAGCGGCCTTCAATTTTTGAGAGGTCGGATAGGGTCATATTAGTATGGGGCGACGCCGTTGAAAAAGCGGTGATAGGTTTTTTCCTCGATCAGGCTTTGAACGAGAATAGCTAGCTCGCGTCCGTGGTAATCGCCCCACATCGAGGACTCGCCCTGAGCGATCTTCTTGCCGGGCGGGATGTAATCCCATCCGTTCGGCTGATGATAAATGCTGTGGAGGAGCAGTCCCTCGTGTTTGGGATCGTGTGAGAGATAAGTGTCGCTGAAAAGAGTGCGGGCTATGGTTAGTCCTGCGGAGAAATATCTCTGACCGAGTTTGGCGTCGCCACGTTTCTCGAGAAATTTCCCCAAGCGCAAATAACCTTGCGCGCAAATTGCGGCGGCGGAGCTATCGACTGGCTCGTGGTCATTGTCCGGCTCGGCGGGGCGGTTGAGATAGTCCCCCATCTGAGCGAGACCAGGCGCGCCGGTGTCCCAGTAGGGAATGCCGTCGGTTGGCGTTTGTTCGATGAAGAATTCTGCTGTGGCGATCGCGGGTTCGAGAAAGCGTTCGATCCATTTTGCCTTCCCTCCAAAGGGCTCGAACTCGCTCTCGGGCATCACATCGAAAAGCTCCAACTCTTCGGCATAGCCGCAAAGAATCCAGGAAAGCCCGCGGGTCCAAGTCGAGAATGGCGAGTAACCTTGCTGCGTGCTCGGGCAACGATAATTACCATCGTTCAAATTGAAAATCGACTCATGCACCACCCGGCCGGAAAGATCGTAAAAGTCGCGGCCTTGGCCGTAGTAGACGTTGTATTTTGCGGTGGTCTCGGCGTGTTGCAGGAGACGTTCCAAGAGAGATGCAGGTTTGTCACCTTCGTGCATTAAGCGGTGTCCGAGCAAATGGCTAACTGCGAGTGCGCGGAGCGAGCGAACGGTGTCGGAAAAGAGGGAGTGCGGTCCGTTGAAGGAGTAGATGTAGCCCAAATTTCCGGGAAGCGAGGTCCAGCGAGCGGCTTGGATCGCGCCGGTGGTTTTGAGCGCGAGCTCGTAGAAATGTTTCTCCCACTCGTTGGTGGGAATTTTTCCGAGGGCCATCAGGCGCAGAAGATTCCCGTAGGTGCTAACATTATTGAAGCCGTGGTCGTGCACGCCAATGTGGGTGAGGTGCGAGGCCATGTGATCGAGCGTGCCCTGCCGGCCGATGGTTAGGAATTCCTCATCGCCGGTCGCCTCAAATTGCAAAATAGCTCCGCCAAATTGGAAACCTTGGGTCCATTCGGTCCAGCCACGTGCGGTGTATTCTCCGGCCACCGTGAAAACGGGCGTGCCGGATTTGCCGGCCCAGCGAGATTGCAATTTGCGGATCTTCGGAGCGGAGACAGCGAAGAGGTCCTTCACCGCAGAGGCGAGGGAATCGGGGGTGAGTGTGGAATCGATTTGGATCATGGGAAGTGGGAAGAAGAGACCGGAAACCTGAAGGGCGACTAGAGTTTTCGGAGATGGAAGCCGCCGTCGATGTTAATGACGTCGCCCGTGGAGAATGGAAAAAAGCCCGCCAGGATGCTGCTGACCGCGCGACCCAAATCATCAGGCGTGCCCCAGCGTTTCTGGGGAACCAAGCCGCTCTCGATCAGCGCGTCATATTTGCCCTTCACTCCCGCGGTCATGTCTGTGGCCATGATGCCTGGACGCAATTCCAAAACGGAAACACCCTGGTCGGCGAGGCGGTTGGCCCACAGTTGCGTGACCATGGCGAGTGCCGCCTTGGAGATGCAATATTCGCCGCGATTGAGCGACGGCACGGCGGCGGAAAGTGACGAGACGAAGATCAGTTTGTAGCCGTCCGGCAAGAGCGATTGGCCGGGATTGGCGAGGAAGTAATTGGCCGCTTTTTGGGCAAGAAAATACGGTCCTTTCAAATTCACATCGATCACCTCGTCGAAGACGTCCTCCGTCGCTTCGGTGATGTCGGCACGGACGCGCGGTGCGATCCCCGCGTTGTTCACCAGCGCATCGAGGCGCCCAAAGGCGGAGAGGGTGGAATCAAAAAGCTGCGCCCGTCCCTCGGCTTTGCCGATATCGCCCTGCACGGCGTAAAAGCGTTGGGCTGGAGAGAGTGCGACGCGCTGGCAAAGGGAGATCGTTTCCTCGGCGGCCTCGCGATTGAAGCCGTAATGAATAGCGACGCTGACGCCGAGTTTGGAGAGGGATTCGGCAATGCCGCGTCCGAGACCGCGGCTGGAGCCGGTTACGAGAGCGACGCTTTGGGGATTCATAACGCAGACAATACGCGGGGTCGTTAGATACCGTGAGGACAAAGGCGGAAACATTTAGCACAAAACCGACTTTATTTTTACGAAACGCGCAAATAGTCTATCGGCAATGGAAATCCGCAACGTTCGCCACATCTATTCGCAGCGGCTCGACATCCGAGTTGGGGCCCTGCGCATCCGGCAATTTTCGCTCAACCGACATTTGCCAGAAAAAAACTGGGTCGCACCCCACGAACATCGCCACTCGCAATTCCTCCTTTATCTGACTGGGAATGGCAGCCAGCGAATCGGGGCGGAGGCCTACGATGTGAAAGCGGGTCGGTTATTTTTTCTGCCGCCGCGTTGCGAGCATGCATTCGTCGAAGGTGTGGGACAGAGGCCGCTCTGCTTGGCGCTCGATCTGGATTGGCCGGCGGCGGCGAAACCTGTCCTCGCGATGCTGGCCCAGTCCGATTTGCTCAGTATTCGGCAGGCGCTTTCGATCTTGCGCGACTGGCATCCGGGTAATGACGAGGTCCGACCGCGCGAAGCGGGAGCCGTGCTGCAGATTCTGGATGTGCTGATGCGGGCGGCGGGACTCCAAAAAAATTCCACCGCCCACGCGACGCTTCCGGTTGTGCGCAAAGTCCGGGAGGTGTTGCGCGAGAGCCCGGAGTCGGCTCCGCAGGTGGCGCAGGTGGCCGAGATGGTGGGTTATCATCGGGATCATCTCACGCGAATTTTACGGCGGGAGACGGGTATGTCGGCGGGTCAATTGCGGGCGGCGGAAACGCTTCGGCGCGTGCAAACGCTTCTCGCCGGGCTCGACACGATAGCGGGGGTGGCGGAGAAGGCGGGCTTTGCCGACCCGAACTATTTTTCCCGCTGGTTCCGCCGACAAAGTGGTCTCACGCCAACCCGCTGGCGGGCCGGTGAGCGGTAGGGGAACGGAGAGTTCGGTTTCCGAAACAGCTCTGGCTTTGACTTCCTCGAGCCGATTCTCTACTGTCTGGCCGCATCCATGGCCAAAGGCAACAGACGCCGGGCGGTCCGCCCCCGGGAAAAATCCACCCTGCTCCAGACTACCCTGGCGCAGACTTATCGGGAACCGCTCACGATTCCGAGCCGTTGGCTGAAATGGGTCGTGGGCGTTTTCCTCGTGCCCGTCTGCTGGGTGGCGACGGAGGCGTTCTTTAACTGCTTCTCGGTGGCCACGGTCTATCATCAGTTTTGGGCCACCGAGGAGTTTTGGTTTTTCTCGCTTGGGCTGGTGCTTTGGTTGATCGCATTTTGGGGCCTGCCCAAACCGCTCCTAGTCTATGTCTTCGGCCATGAACTGACTCATGCCGTCTGGGTTTGGCTGATGGGTGGGCGGGTGACGCATTTCGAGGCGTCGAGCAGCGGCGGGCACATCATCACCGACAAAAGTAATTTCCTCATCGCACTGGCCCCGTATTTTTTTCCAATTTACAGCCTGCTGACCATCGCGGGCTGGGGATTACTTTCCATCTGGTATCCGCTGCAGCAGCACCAAGAATATCTTTTTACGCTGCTCGGAATGACTTGGGGGTTTCACCTCACTTTCACGCTCTGGATGATTCCCAAGGGGCAGACGGATTTGACCGAACACGGCACGTTTTTTTCGTTGGTGGTGATCTATCTCTGCAATCTCGCTTTGCTCGCCGGGTTTCTCATCGTGGCGTCGCCGCATGTCAGCTTGGGCGATTATTTGCGCGAGAGTCTGCGGAGCGCGGTCAATTTTTCGGTCGCGGTGCGATCGTTGATTGCGCATTTCTTGCGGTGACAGAGGAAACGTGATCATTCTTTCCGCGTGGCTGTCGTCCTTTTTCTATTCACCGCGATCGGCGCGTTTCTCTTGGGCTCCATTCCCAATGGTTTCTTGGTGGCCAAAACCCGAGGCATCGATATCCGCGAGCACGGCAGCAAAAACATCGGGGCGACCAATGTCCTCCGCGTATTAGGAAAAGGTCCGGGCTATCTCGTCTTTTTGCTCGACGCCGGAAAGGGCGTGGCGGCGGTGTTGCTCGGGTGGCTGATGACCCATCCGGAAGCAGCGCAAACGCGCGAGATCGGTGGCATTGTTGGCGGCATTAGTTGCATTCTCGGGCACAGCTTCACTCCGTGGCTTGGGTTCAAAGGCGGCAAGGGCGTGGCCACCACGGCAGGGGTGCTCCTAACATTGCTTAATCCGCTCGTCCTGCTCGCGGTTCTAGCGGTCTGGCTCGCGGTTTTTTTTACGACGCGCTTTGTCTCGCTCGCTTCGATTGCGGCAGCTATCGCGCTTCCAGTGGCGGTTTGGGCGATCGTGCTGCGGACGAATCCTGGGGCGACTCCCTTGTTGGTGTTTTCCATTCTGGTCGGATTGCTCGTCATCCTCCGTCACAAAACTAACATCGAGCGCCTTCTCAACGGCACCGAGTCGCGTTTCAGTAAAAAGGAGTCTCCGAAAAAATGAAAACCGCTGTGATCGGCGCAGGTAGCTGGGGCACCGCGCTCGCGCTCGTCCTAGCCCGGCAGGGGCACGAGGTGGCGCTTTGGGCGCGGGGCGATGCGTTCACCGCTCAACTGATTCGCGAACGCGAGAACACGCCTTATCTCCCGGGCATTCGTTTACCCGATTCCATTCAACCAACCCACCGAATGGCGGACTGTGCAGGAGCGGAAATGGTGCTGCTCGTTCCCCCGAGCATTGCCCTTCGGGAAATCGTTGCGGAAATGGCGCGCGCGAAATTTTCCACCGGAAGCGTCTTGGTTAGTTGCACGAAAGGAATCGAATTCGACTCCGGCAAGCGCATGACGGAAATCATTGCCGAGCACTTTCCGGCGAACCCGGTGGCGGCTCTTTCCGGGCCGTCGCACGCGGAAGAGGTAGCCCGCGAACGACCGACCTGCGTCGTCGTTGGATCGGACGATCATGCGGTAGCCGTCGGCGTCCAGCGGGCGATCAGCGGAAAAGCCTTTCGCGCCTACACGAGCGACGACGTGGCCGGGATCGAATTGGGCGGGGCGTTGAAAAATATCTTCGCGATTGCTGCCGGAATTTCCGATGGACTCGGTCTTGGCGATAATACGAAAGCCGCTCTGGTCACTCGGGCACTCGCGGAGATGGTTCGACTTGGCGTAGCGCTCGGCGGGCGACCGGAGACCTTCCGAGGATTGAGCGGCTGCGGCGATCTGATGGTCACTTGCTTTAGCCAGCACAGTCGCAATCGCGGCCTAGGTGAGCGCATCGCAAAAGGGGAAACGCCCACGCAAATCGCGGCCTCGATGCGCATGATCGCGGAAGGCGTGCCCGCCGCGCGGAGTGCCCAGCAACGAGCGCTGCAATATAATATTCCGACCCCGATCATCGCCGAAATTTTTTCCATTCTTTACGAAAACGCCCAGCCTGCCGAAGCCATGCACCGGTTGCTAGCGCGGGATCCGCGTCCGGAATGCGATGGTTTGTAATCGTTCAAAATCGTGAGTTTTCGATTGGCAGTCGTTCTCTCTTGCGACTAGCCTCGCGGTTGGTGTGAGGGAGATTTCTCAGGCGCCGAAATTTTTTGATGCGCATTTCATATCCATTCTGCCTCCTTTTGGTCTCCTGTTTGGCTTCGGTCGCCCAGGCGCAAATGTTCGCCACCGTGGAGGAATGCGACCAGCTTTTCGGCGAACCGATCTCGCCCACCGAGCGTGCGGACGATGTGCGTTTCTACCGTCACGACGGGGTCACGATTAAGATTCTCTTTGTGGAAAAAAAAGCCGCTGTGGTCACTTACAATTCGCTTACGAGCCTAAAGATTGATGACGAAAAACAGCAAAAACTTCTCGCCTCCAATGCTGGTGGCCAGACTTGGTCAGAGGTTGAAGGCGAGGGCGCAAAAACCTGGCAGCGCTCCGACGGGCAAGCTTTCGCCATCTACGACAACGCCAATGGCGAACTAAATGTCTTCAGCACCGTTTACATCGAAAAAGCGCGGGCCGAAGTGCAGAACGCGATTGGCAGCCAGTAGGCCAGTAGGTTAGTCACGCCGCGGCACAACATCGATTGGCTGGCGTAATCGGGCAATCGAATGAGCCGGGAGCACTCCTCGCCATTGGGCTCCGGGGTAGATCAAGCTGCGGCGTCCGATGATCGAGCCGGGGCTGAGCACGGCATTGCAGCCGATCTCCGCGTGGTCGCCGACGACGGCGCCAAATTTTT
The DNA here is from genome assembly GCA_038228695.1 of Chthoniobacterales bacterium. GTDB lineage: Bacteria > Verrucomicrobiota > Verrucomicrobiia > Chthoniobacterales > DASVRZ01 > DASVRZ01. The sequence goes on along the minus strand of JBBRPA010000017.1, from coordinate 49,291 downwards.
TCAAACCGGTTTGGATGATCCCCTCTGGTGTGCCGATCGTGACCGAGCGTTGATCGAGGCGCATGTTAGAAAGGATCACTCCTGCAGCGAGATGCGCTTGGTAGCCGATCACCGAATCGCCCACGTAAGAAAAATGTGGAATTTGGGCGGCGTTAAAGATCAGGCAGTTTTTGAACTCGCATGAATTTCCCAGCACCACGTTATCGCCGACGATGACATTTTCGCGAATGTAACAACCGGAGCGAATCTCGCAATTCTCCCCGATCCAAGCTGGGCCGTTAATCGTCGCGCCATTTCCGACGACAGTGCCTTTGCCAATGCGAACCTGTCCGCTGATATGGGCGCTGCCGATCGTGTGCCCTTCATTCCCGGGTTTGAGGTTCGCTGCCAAGTACGGGCCGATGAGCGGCAGGACGAGCCACGAATTTTCGAGTCCGTCGAATAACGAGGCGTGGGCCGTCTGGGCGAGGTCGAGGAAATCGGCGGGTGGAAAGTTCACGTGTTTAGAGAGCTTGTTCAAGCTCCTTGCAGGATCTTTTTCATAATGGACAAACCCCCGCTCTGGCAATCGCGCATTTCAAACCTTGCCGCTGACAGGCACTCGGATGGGTTGGCAGTTTTTTCATTGTCAGGCGTCAGGACGTGGCTTAGACCTTCCGCTGTGATTGGTGATTATCTGCCCATTTTAATTCAGGTCGTGATCGCGCTCGGGTTTGCCGGGGGCGCTTTGCTCTTTAGCGTGATCATTGGTCGGGTGGGTAAGAAGAACGCGGTCAAGGAAACGCCTTATGAATGCGGTGTGCTGATCGATCCGCTCGTGGCGCAGCCGCGTTTCAGTGTGAAATTTTACCTCGTGGCGATGCTCTTCATCTTGTTCGATATCGAGATCGTTTTTATGTATCCGTGGGCGGTGGTTTACCGGGATTTTCTGGCCGGACATGGTCCAGATGGGATCGTGATCTTGGTCAGCATGCTCAGTTTCGTGGGGATTCTTTTGGTCGGGTATGTTTACGCGATCAAAAAAGGCGCGCTCGATTTCAAGGGTTAAATCTGATCTTGGTGGCCGGTGGAGTGACGGCTTTTGGGGCGTTTTAAATGAGCAGATAGCTGCTCGTGACGGAGAATGTCTTGCGTGGTGGGGAGGCACGGTTGCTGTGCGGCGCATCTTGCGGCGCTGTTTCTGACTGCGGGCGAAGATCGTTTCGGCGAGCCGCCAAAACCAGCAGGCGGGACGCCCGCACTACCCGAGAACACATCCTTTTCGCGACCACCCTATTTCTTAAAATGCGTTAGGGTGCGGTGCTGACGAGAAGCCCGTCGATGAAAATTTCGACGCTACCCATTTTGTGATAAGTGGAAACGGTGAGCCCGCCAGAGGTGACGTATTTTTCCCAAGTCGCAATTTTTTTCGTCTCAGGATTCGGCATGTAAGTCCAGGTTTTCGGCAGGTAAGTCGATGGGTCGATCTCGTAGAGATAGCGGTCGCCGGGAGTTAGGCCGACATTTTTGAAAGCGATCTGTAATTCGTTGTCGGCGGGCATGCTGAGAAGCGTTCCACTGTCCTTCAATTTGAGAGGGGCGATGAGCCAATAAGCGTCGTTGGTCCAGCGGGCGAAGGCGGATTTTTGTTCGTCGGAACTTCCTGGATTGGCAAGATCGATGGTGGTGGATTGACCGCCGACAGTGACGATGTCGGTGTTGGCTGGGACATTCCACTCGTGGGTTGCGGCGAGTTTTTCCTGTCCGTCAATTAGGACGCGGAAGGTGAATTGGACGCGGGTGACTTTTGGCCAGTTGGCAGAACCGGCGGCCTGCATGACCTGATCGGCCAATTCGTCAACCGTCGGACTGGCGTGGAGGGGAAGGGCGGCGAGCGCGGAAATGAGGAGGGTGCGAAGAAGTGTTTTCATGAGTGGAGTTGGTTGAGGTGATCGACGACGCGGCTGGTTGCACCGAAATGGATTTCGATGGCGGCGAGCGCGTTGGCCGCGAGTTTGTTTCGACGGGCCGGATCGCGCAGGAGTTCTTCGAGGGCGAGAGTGAGGGCGGATGCATCGGGCACTTGGACAGCGCCGTCGCTTTCCAGCCAACGACGGACGATGGGGGCGAAATTTTCCATGTGCGGCCCGAAGACGACGGGTTTGCCGAGGAGCGCGGGTTCGACTGGATTTTGACCACCGGTGGAGGTGAGGCTTTTGCCGATAAACACCACGGTGGCGAAAGCATACCAGTCGCGCAGTTCGCCGGTGGTGTTGACGATCAGGAGGTCGGGATTTTCGACGGGGACGCCGTTGCGAAGGGCGATGCGGACGCCTAGCGGCGCGAGCTCGGCGACGATTTCTGGAGTGCGCTCGACGTGACGTGGGACGATGATCAGAAAGAGGTCGGGGAACGTCTTGCGTAAGCTGAGGCAGACGTGCGTGAGAATGATTTCCTCGCCGGGAAACGTGCTGCCCGCGAGCAGGATCGGCCCGTGCTGGCGCGGACCGAGCACCGTCGCTAATTCCGGATCGAGCGTGATGGGGGTTGGAGGCTCGTCGTATTTGATCGAGCCGGTGCGTTGGATGGCGGAGGGACGGGCTCCGAGGGATTCCCAGAGTGGGCGATCCTCCTCATCTTGGATGAAAACGGTGTCGAGCAGGTGGAAAATCGGACCAGCAAACCAGCGAAACCGTGCAAATCTTCGGGCCGATCGTGGTGAAAGCCGGGCAACGAGGGTGACGGGAATTTTTCGTTTCCAGGCCTCGGTTAGGAGCACGGGCCAAGTGCCTTCGATGAGCACGAGCGCGGCGGGCTGAACGGCGTCGAGGGTGCGCCGGACGATCGCGGCGAGATCGACCGGGTTATAAATCACGTGGATGTTTTCGGCGGTAGCTCGGCAGGCGAGATCGAAGCCGGTCGAAGTGGTCACGGAAATCACCACCTGAGCGGAGGGTTCGCGATGGAGCCATTCGCGAGCGATTTTCAACGCGACCTGGGTTTCGCCAACGGAGATGGATTGCAGCCAGAGAATTTTCTTTCCGCGCAACCGAGCCTGGAAATCATCCGAAAAAAATCCGAAGCGCTGACCTAGATTGCGTTGGAAGTTTCCCCGTTTCACCATCCGGCGGATCATGCTCGGGAGGAGAAAAAATAGGACGACCGGGAAAACGAGGCGATAGAATCCGAGGCGGAGCCAGACGCCAAAAGGGAGAGGCCGGATCATGCTGCAGAGTCTTGGTGAACCAGCATAAGCACTTCGGTGGCGCCATATTGCTTCTGACGCAGCAGGCGGAAATGGGCCGAGGTGGGAACGGTGGCGCGAGGGGCGCGCTCGAGGACGAAAATACCGCCGGGGGCAAGAGCGCGGGCGAGGTCGGCGGACTGGCAAAGTTGCTCGCCAAAGTCGATCGCCCCGGGTGTTTTCGCGTAGGGCGGATCGGCGAAAATGAGATCGAACGATTCGGAGTTATGCTGCAAAAAACGGAAAGCGTCCTCGCGACGAACCGTGGCCATGAGGCGCGTTTTTTCGAGATTCGCGCGAATCGTATCGAGTGCTTTCGGGTGGCTTTCAACCAAGATGGCGCGGGCAGCTCCGCGGCTGAGTGCCTCGATTCCCAGTGCGCCTGAGCCAGAGAACAGATCTAGCACAACGGCTCCCATGACGGCCTCGCCGAGACTCGAAAAAATCGCGCCTTTGACCTTGTCCATGGTCGGACGCAAATCGTGTTTGGGAATTTGCAACGGGATGCCTCCCGCGAGGCCGGCAACGACTCTCATTTTTTCGGCGATGCGGTGGGCGCTGGCGAATCTTCTGCGCTGTTCATGCCGCCCAAGAAGCGATGGAACTTTTTCCGCAGTTTTTCGCCGATCAGACGGTTGAGAAGGTCGGTGTGCGGGGCTTCAAGCGGTCCGGTGATCGAGAATTCGAGGTCATGCGTTCCCATGGCGGGATCGGCGGAAAAATTCTCCCGCATCTCGGTGGGCAACTTTTTAAAAAGCGCCTCCTCGATGCTGAGACGAGATTTGAGATTTAAATTTCGCTGGCCATCGAGCGGACCGGCGAAGGTTACTTTGGCGAGACTAGCTTCGATGATCGACGGCGTGATCTGAATTTGCGAACCGGCGATGTCGGCTTTGATTTCGACTTTTTCAATCGAGAGTTTGCCCACATTTTCGCCGCGGAGAAGTTGCGAGAGGAGGCTCAGTATCGGTAGTTGGGTGATCTTGCTGCGGGAAATTTTCAATTCGGCATGGCCGATGTTAGTCGCAGGGTTGGCGGCCGACCCGCTATATTCAAGGCGGGAGTGAATGAGGCCAGTGAGTTCTCCGGCGAGATCGGAATCGGGTGGGCAAAATTTCTCGAGCTGACCTTTGTTTAGACGCAGCCAGTAATTGTAAGGGCGCCCGGGCGCAGCGCCATCAGCATTCAACTCGCCTTCGATCCGTCCTTCCGCGAGATCGCCGCGCAGCTTGTCGATATGGACTTTTTGTTGGTCGATCTTGACGCTGGCTTCGATCCCGGTGGCCTCCCAGCGGTTGAAAATGACGGCGCGCTTTATCGCGAGGTCGCCGGAAAATGTCCCAGGGGCGGTCTGCGCAGTGAGCGCGGAGCGGATGGATTCCAGTCGAAGGATTTCCTTCCCGGCGGGGTCGAGGAGGAGCAGATTGCCGTCGCGGAGGAGCCATTTACGAATGTCCAGATCGTAGGACGGCAGGGTTATGCTAGAAACTTCCGCGGCGGGACGTGCCGGGCTCGGGGTGGATGGTGAGGTGGCTGGCTTGCGGGCCAGAGCGGGGAGGTGGAACGCGCCACCAGCGGTCTGCTGGAGAACGACGTGAGGTGCGTCGAGGGCGATTCGCTTGAGCACAACGTGTCCACGGAGCAGCGGGATGAACTCGCAGCGCACTTCGAGAAATTCCGCGCGCAGGAAATCAGCCGAGGCGCCGGGCACATCCGACGCGACGCGGATCTGGTCGATCCGGAAGCCGCCCCAAGGGGAGAAAGTGGCCCGGAACATTTCCAACGGCATCCCGAGCGCTGCACCGAGCGTCTGGCGAATTCGGTTCTGCACGGCTGCGGACTGCACGTAAAGGTTGACGGCGAGGATGAACCCTGCGAAGAGAAGCGCGCAAACGCAGAGCGTCGCAAGGAGGGGCCGGAGGTGCTTCTTCACGACGCGAAACTAAACGACCACCGCCAAATGTGAAGAAGGAATGGAAGATACCCTGATCATCTTAAACCCAGCCGCAAAAGGGGAAAAAGCGGCGCGCTTTGAGGAAAAAATCCAGCAACTAACCAACGGCACGGCTATCCGCTTAACGAGAAAGGCGGGCGACGCGCAGGAGATTGCGCGAGAGGCAGTCGCGAACGGTTGCCGTTCGATTGTGGCGGCGGGCGGCGATGGAACGATCAACGAGGTCGTCAACGGCATTGGTGAGAGTGGGGTCACGCTGGGTGTTTTACCAATCGGAACGATGAATGTGCTCGCCGCGGAAATAAGCCTGCCGATGAGAGATCTCGCGGCCTGCTGGAGGATCATCACCGAAGGTCATCGCCGTCAGGTTGATCTCGCCAAGGCAAACGAGCGGTTTTTCGTGCAACTCGCGGGTGTCGGTCTCGATGCGCAGGTCGTGCGCGAGACGGATCTGGAATTTCGGAAAAATTTCGGGCCGCTAAGTTACGTCGTATCCGTGGCGCAAATCGCCGCGCGGAAACCACCGGTGCTGCAAATCGAGCGCCCAGGGTTCGAGCCAACCACGGGGAGCTTCGTGTTGATTGGGAACGGGCGCTATTACGGGGGGCCGTTTCATGTTTTTGGCGATGCGGCGATGGATGACGGGTTGCTCGATGTGTTGATTTTTCACGATCTGGGCTACCTCGACATTGTCCGCTACACGCAGTCGCTTTTGTTTGGCGGATTAAGCAAGCTGAGCAACGTGGATTATTTCCAAACGCCATCGCTTCGGGTCAGCAGTGCCGAGGAGGTGCCGGTCGAGGTGGATGGGGAAGTGGATTTCGACGTTCCGGTGGTTTTTGCGATCGCGCCCACGAAGTTGAATGTTTACGCGCCGGTGAAGTAAATTCACTGCTGGACACTAGGGGTCTTTTCCCGTTGTATTTTGGTTCATGCGCTTGAAACACAGCCGCCTGTCTGGTTCCCGTGAACCGTGGTCTTGCCCGACCCTGAGTCTGACATGGCTCATTGCCGCGTTTTTAATTACCTGCGAAGCGTCTCGCTATGTCCTGACGCGGATGCAACCGAGTGCTCCGGGTGAGTGGCTGGCGCTCAGCCGCGAGGGCCTTGCGAATGGATTTTACTGGCAGTTTCTCACCCAAGGTTTGGTTAATTCCTCGATTGGGGAACTGCTTGCCAGCGTGGGACTTTTCTTTGTCGTTGGCAATGAGTTGGAAACGCTGCTTGGCCCACGCCGGCTCGCCTCGGCGCTGTTGCTCACGTTAATCCCCTCCGCTGCGTTTTCCCTCTTGTGGCCGCCCGAGGGTGGGGAGATGGGGATGTGGCCGGGCATCTGCGGACTGGTTGCGGTTCTGTGCACAATGTTGCCGTTGCTCGAGTTTCGGTATCGACTTTTCGGTTTGGTCGTTTCGATCCGGCTGCGGGTGGTGGCGGTTCTTTCGCCGACCTTGCTCGCGTTTGCGGTTTTATTGGGTTGGGTGTCGCACACCTCGCTCGCGGTCCTGCCACCGGCTTTGATTTTGGGGTATTTTTACGCTCGCTGCATCGGTTATGGTATGCCGACCCGGATCGAGCGCTATTTCTACGATCAGCGCTTGCAACGCCAGCGCTGGGAGAGGCTCGATCACCGTTCCTTTATCGAGCAGGAGGTAGATCCCGTCCTCGAAAAAATCGCCCGCGCCGGTCGCGGCAGCCTTTCTCGGCGGGAGCGAAAAGTTCTGCGGCACTCTGTCGAGCAACTCAATAATCCGTAGAAACCCCCTATTTCGATCGAAACCAATCCCTTGACCTGCCTGCGATACGACGTTTAACCTGATTTTCCACTTTTCTAACCGGAGACCTTATTTTGGAACTAAAAGACATCAAAGCCCTCATTGATTTAATGAAGAAAAACGACCTCTCGGTCTTCAAAATGGAGAACGAAGGGTTCAAGATCACCTTAAAAAAAGGCTCGGCCTATCAGCCAGAAGTCAGCGTCTACGCTCCGGCGGCAATTCCCTTTGCTGCTGCCGCTGTCGCCGCTCCGGCCGCCGCTGCTGAGGCCAAACCTGCCGGGAAGGAAATCGTCTCGCCCATGGTCGGCACGTTCTATCGGTCACCCGCGCCGGATGCTGCGGCCTTCGTTGAAGTAGGCGACGAGGTCACTGAGGACACGGTGGTCTGCATCATCGAAGCGATGAAAGTGATGAACGAAATCAAGGCGGAATGTAGCGGGACGATTCTTGAAGTGGCTGCGGAAGGCGGCAAACCAGTCCAGTTTGGACAGGCGCTTTTCCGGATCAAGTAAGAGCGTTTTTTCTCTCCGACCTGCCATGTTTCGAAAAATTCTGATCGCTAATCGTGGCGAAATCGCCCTGCGCATCGTGCGGGCCTGCCGCGAACTCGGTGTCAAAACCGTTGCCGTTTACTCCGAGGCCGACGTCGATTCGCTCCACGTCCAACTTGCTGACGAGGCCATCTGCATTGGAGGCGCTCCCAGTTCGGAAAGTTACCTCAAAATCGACCGGATCATCAGCGCGGCAGAAATCACCGACGTCGATGCGATTCATCCGGGTTACGGGTTTCTCGCCGAAAACGCGCACTTCGCAGAGATCTGCGAGAGCTGTAACATTAAATTTATCGGGCCGAGTCCCGCAGTCATCCGCGCCATGGGCGACAAAGCCACCGCTCGCGAAAACGCTGTGAAGGCCGGTGTCCCCGTTTCCCCGGGCAGCGACGGCATCGTCGAGACCGAAGAAGACGCGCGGAAAGTCGTTAAACGCATCGGATTCCCGGTCATGATCAAAGCGGTTGCCGGCGGCGGCGGACGTGGCATGCGCATGGCCCACAACGAAGTGAGCCTCATCCAGGGCTTTCACGCTGCGCGGATGGAGGCGGAAAAGGCGTTTGGGAACGGAGCGGTTTACATCGAGAAACTCATTATTAACCCGCACCACATCGAGTTTCAAATCATGGCCGATTCGCACGGCCAAGTGATTCACCTCGGCGAGCGCGATTGCTCCATCCAGCGTCGTAATCAGAAGATCGTCGAGGAATGCCCATCGCCGCTGATGACGCCCGAACTACGCAAGAAAATGGGCGACGCTGCGGTGGCTCTCGCAAAAACCGTTGGCTACGAAAACGCCGGCACGATGGAGTTTCTCGTCGATAACAACGGCGGTTTTTACTTCATGGAAATGAACACCCGCATCCAGGTCGAGCATCCCGTGACCGAAGAGGTTTACGGATGCGACCTCGTCAAGGAGCAGATCCTCATCGCGGCGGGAGAACGTCTTTCGGAACACGTCGTCAACGCCACCCCTCGTGCCCACGCCATCGAATGTCGGATTAATGCCGAGGACCCCGCAAATAATTTCCAACCGTCCCCGGGAAAAATCGACCTCTACTACGCTCCCGGCGGTCGCGGCGTTCGCATCGATTCCCACGTTTATGCCGGCTACAGCATTCCGCCGAATTATGACTCGATGATCGGCAAACTCATCACCATCGGGGCCAACCGCCAAAACGCTGTCCTTCGTATGCAGCGCGCCCTCAGCGAATACATTGTCAGCGGCATCAAGACCACCATTCCGTTCCAGCTCGAAGTGATGAAAAACCCCGACTTCCAACGGGGCACCTACGACACCGGATTCATCGAGAAAATGCTCAGCACGAAGGTCGTCAAGTAGCGCCATGAACTGGGCCGGCGCGACTCTCTACGGCATTCTCGATCTCGGATATATCACGGCAGCTCAGGCACCGGAGATGGCCCGGAAACTGATCGATGGGGGAGCGGGCATTGTGCAGTTACGGGCAAAAAATCTAACTAGCGATGACTTCGCCCGATTAGCCGAAAAACTCTCCCCGATTTTTCGCGCTTCAGGAATCCCCTTTATTCTCAACGATCACCCCGCGCTCGTCACCACGACTGGCGCGGCCGGTGCCCACGTTGGGCAGGACGATCTTTCCGTTGCCGAGGCGCGCGCACTCGCTGGACCCGGCGCGATCATCGGCCAATCGACTCACTCCCTAGCGCAGGCTATCCTAGGTGCGGAGGAGGCGGATTACATTGGATTTGGCCCGCTGTTTGCCACGCCAACCAAGCCAGATTACCAGCCGATCGGATTAGACGACATCCGCGAGGCGCACCGCTTGATTACGAAACCGATCTACTGCATTGGCGGCATCAAACTCGAAAACGTTCCGGAGATCGTTGCCGCCGGCGCTCGCCGCGTGGTCATCGTCAGCGGTATTCTCCAAGCGGCAGACGCGGTGGAGTATTGCCACTTGGTGCGAGAATTTTTGACAGGAAACAGTTAGAGTTTTTCCTCACAGGCGTCGCAAGAGAACTCAAACAGGACTCCCTGCTTGCCGTGCGACCGTCCTTTCCTGTAAAATTCCTAACATGATCAAAAAGAGGATCCTAACAAACGTGTCACGATTGATTTTTCTAGTTGTCGCCCTAGTCAATTTCGGAATTATCCCCTTCGGAAAGGCAGAGGCGGACGGTGAGTCTTTCACGATTCATTTGCGAAATTATTTCGTTGAACTCCAGGGCGGCCAGCGGGTCGATCTCGACATCCACTACCAATACGCTCCTAACATCGCCCGCGAGGATATTCCAGATTACCGCGCCGTGCAGATTCTTGTCGAAGACGCCCTCTACGGAATGCCCGCCGCGGGGCCGTATTGGGAGATCACGAACAAGGAAATCGTCCGCCGCCTGCTCACCGCTTTCCCTCAATTTCTTCGTGTGGAAAGCCAGTTCGAAATCCATCCTCGCGCCATCCTAAACATCTCGCGCGGGTCCACTGTCGCGCTCCGTCAGGCTGAACTCGCTGGCGCGAAATTGCTCACCGCTCTCGACCAAGACGCCTATTACCAAGCTCGGCCCGGTCATTACAACATCCTCGTCCCGCGACCACTCAAAGCGAGTCTCATCGGCCTGATGCGGAAGGTGAAAAAATCCGCAGAAAATGCAAAAGACCCGGCCGGGGTCATCTTCGACCTTCCATGTTTTCCGCTCGCCGGGAGCGAGTTCACCTTTCCCGCGCTGCTCGCAGGATTGAAACCCGCCGGACCGTATTCCGCCATCGTCCTGCCCGAGCCGGTCGGGTTGAAACGCGGCTTGGTCAAACTCGCGGACGCTGGGCCAATGACCGGATTTGTCCGGATCAATAATTCCACAGAAACCGCCGGCCGACCGGTCGCCGAGGCGTCACTAGCCGAATTGTTAGGACTCGAGAACTTTGACCGATTGCCCTTGGCCGATGCACGCGAGCGATTTTTCATCGGGCAGGCCTCCGCGATCGTGATGGAAGAAAAATACGCCAAGCCTTACGTCTTGCGGGGTGACCGGCTTTTGCCCTACGAATCCCGAGTGCGCCTCGCCTTTTTCGCCGCGCCTGCGGCTGACGCCGAGCCCGTCCCAGAGATCATCCGCGACGCTGCGCGTTAGGAATTTTGTCCGGGAATCGATTCTGGTGTGACCTCGCTATCGCTCGAGTCGTGGCATTCAAATTTCACCGTGTCGCCTGAAGCGATTTTCAGCGAGGGAACGAGAGCGCGATTCCAGACGTGGTGCATGCGGGCGTTGGATAAGAAATATCCCGACATGTTGGAATTGGAAAAATTAGAACCCAGGCGCACTTCGATCGCCATTTGGACTTTACCACCCCGCCCCCTCGTAAAGCGCGACTAACAAATGCAAAATCCCGGTGTTTCCCTATCAGCAGCAGTCTAACTAGATCAAAAACGCTGCCGCTGTCCGAGAAAAACTTGAGTCACGAATTTTGTGTTTGTTTCATCGCGTCAACGGGTTTGGATTTGGATTGGTAGGGCGGCGCGGCCAGAACTTTGAGGCTTCACTTTAAAATACCCCATCACGTGATGGACGATCGCTTCGTCAAACGCGGAATTCCCGGAGGAATTTATCATCTCAACATCGGTGATCTTCCTATTTTTATAGGTTATCTGAGCCAAGGCGGAATGACCTGTGGTGCCCTTTGGAACTGGTAGGCTCGGCCTAGAAATAAAGTCATGCCCCGCTGTTTTGCTAACAGTGACCATGTTACTGAACGGCATTTTGGCTTCCCCTTTGGTGTTTGGGCGGAGGCGAAACGTGCGCCGCACATGTTCCATCGCGACCTTGTCGAGCAAGGGCACACCGGAAGACTTAGTGACGGTCACGGTGGTGATGGAGCCGTTGCGATAGGAAATTTTCAAAACGCCTTTCCCATAACCGTCCACTCCGTCCAATTCGTCTTTCGTCAGCGTCGGCGTGGCGGTGAAATCAGCTTTCGAGGGAGTCGCATGGAGCAGGCCGGAAATAAGGAATGTTAGGAGAAAAATGATAGAGACTCTTCATCGAAAGCGGAAGCTGGTTTGCGATGCAACGCTGAAACTAAAACCACTAGACTGGGATGGTGGTGTGGAGAAGGGTGGTTTCAGGTTTGGAAGGAATAAGGGTTTTGTCCGGCTGACTGGCGCTGACGAGGAAAAATTCGCCGGGCTGGAATTCGAGGTCTCCGCACCGGACGGCTCCGGTGAGTACGGTGATGATGCAAAAGACGTCTGCTTCGGCAGCAGGGCGGGGGGCGTCGAGGGTCCATTTTTCGACGTGGAAATATTCGCAATCGGCGATCGCTGGGCTGTTGCGCGGCGCGAGTTGCGGATCGGTGTCGTCGTAGTCGATCGATTGGAGGGATTGCTCGACGTGCAATTCACGCGGTTGGCCGTCGAGACCGAGGCGGTTCCAGTCAAAGACGCGGTAGGTGGTGTCGCTGTTTTGCTGAACCTCGACGATCACGTTGCCGGCCCCGATGGCGTGAAGTCGTCCGCTGGGGATGAAAATGGCGTCGCCCGCCTCGACGGGGATGCGGCGGATAATTTCCTCAACGGTGCCGTTTTCGATGTGGCGCTGAAATATATCGCGAGTGACCCCTTTTTCGAGACCGGCGAAAATGGCGAGGTCGAGGCTGGCATTGACGATATACCACATTTCGGTTTTGGGTTCGCCACCGAGGAGGCCGGCAAGGTGGGCCGGGGGATGGACTTGAACGGATAGTCGTTCGCGGGCGTCGAGCAGTTTCACCAGTAGGGGAAACCGTGGCGAGGGATGGTGTACAAAAGCCTTGCCGAAAAGTTCGCACCGGTGGCCGGACCAGAGTTCGTGGAGCGTCGAGCCTTTGAGCAGACCTGCGTGCACCACGCTTTGGGCTTCCTCGCGATCGACGATTTCCCAGCTTTCGCCGATGCGGCTGCCGTGAGGAAGTTTTTTGTCGAACAGGCTTTGGAGATGAGTTCCCCCCCAGATGCGTTCCATAAAAAGAGGCTCGAAGCAGAGTGGCTGGGCAAGTTGCATCCCTTTTCTTTAACGGTGCAGAAACCCGGTTGCAACTCTACAAGCTTGCCAGTGAGCAGGCTCCAAGCTATGGTCTGGGAAAAGGAACCTGCGGCTGGGGAATACCAATTTCGGCCAGCGCGGGGATAATTTTATGGCAAATGCAATGGTTTTAGGTATCGGCGGAGTTGGCTCCGTCATTGGGCAAAAACTTCACGAATTCGACTGTTTCGACAAGATCATCCTCGGCGATGTCGATACGGTTTTTGCGCAGCAACTGGCGGCCCGCACGAAGAATAGCCGCTTCGTGGTTTGCCAAGTCAACGCGATGAACACCGCTGCGTTGATCACTCTGATGAAAGAGCATCAGATTGCAGTGACTTGCAATGCGTGCAATTGCCAAACGAATCACAGCGTGATGGAGGCCTGTGCCGAGGCTGGTTCCCACTATCTCGACATGGCAGCGGATGTCTATTCGCCGCCGGGGGTGAAAAAATCCGGAAAAAATTCCTACGAGGCAGAGATTGAAAAATTTGATGCGCGTTTCCGGGAGAAAAATCTCGCTGGGATCTTGTGCATGGGCTGCGACCCGGGAGCGGTGAACGTTTTTGCTCGTTGGGCCATGGACCGGCTCGACACGGCGACCAGCATTCGGGTGCTCGACGCCGATAATGCCGAGGTGCGCGGTTACCGGTTTGCGGTACTCTTTTCGCCCGAAACGTTTTTCGAGGAGTTGGGCGCGACGCCGTATTATGTGAAAGACGGCCGCGTGATGGCCGGCAAACCACTTGAGACCGAGGTGGAATGGGTGCGTTTTCCCGACCCGGTCGGGCTGCAAAAAACTTACGCGGTCGCCCACGAGGAAGGTGTTTCGCTCGGGCTTTACCCGCCGTTTGTGGAAAAAGGGGTGCGCTATTCCGTTTTCAAATACAACCTTTCGGAAAAGGTCGTTAACGTCTCGAAGTCGCTCGCGTTGCTGAACCTCGATACGTGGAAAAAAATCAAGGTGGACGGCGTGGAAGTCGCCCCGGTGCGGGTGGCCAGTCATAGCCTGCCCAAGCCCGCCCAACTGGGCGCGACGGTTGAGGGTTACTCCTGCGTTGGCACCGAAGTGCGCGGGACGAAAGACCGCAAACGCGTGGAGTATTTCGTATACACCATGGATAGCCACCGCGACGCCTACGAAAAATACGGCTATTCGCTCACGCTCGTGCAGACGGGCATACCACCGGCACTGGCAGCAAAGTTGTTGATCACGGGGAAAATCCCCGAGCGCGGGGTCATGATGCCCGAGGCCCTCGATCCCGAAGTGTTGATGGACAATCTCTCGCGGGAAGGCTTCCCGGTCTTTATCGAGCGGCGCGAGGTCGAGCGTCTGTAGCGCCTGTAAACCCGCGCTGCGCTTCCGCTGGAAAGCGTGTAATGTCACCGCCCGCCGATGAATTTGCAGATCAGGGAGAAAATCCGTCATGTCCTCACCAAAAACGCCGGCCCACATTCCGTGGCGTCGGGCGGGGCGATTGGCATGTTCTTCGGATTCCTCCCGCTCTTCGGCCTGAAAACGCTCTTGAGTTACTTCACCAGCCTCGCCCTGCGGGTAAATACTCCGGCCGCCATCATCGCGGTCACCTTACACGATCTCCTCTTGCCCTTTTTGCCGGTGATCCTACGGCTGGAATACCAGATTGGCTTCTGGCTGCTCTCACATCCGCATCATCTCGCGCCAAAAATTAAGCGCGAGCACCTAAATCTCGATTTTTTTCGTGACTGGCGCCTCTTCCTGAAAGTGGGCATGCCGATTTTTGTTGGCTCAATCATTGTCGGTGTCCTTGCTGCCGGGGCCGTTTACGCGGTGCTTTATGCGTTTTTCTGGCGGCGAAAACAACGGCGCCTCCGGGAGGAAGCTGCCGCGATGTCCAACGAAATTTAGTCTGCCCGAGCCTGCCGCGCGGACGGAAAAGCGGCGGGAAAAAATATTTGTGAAAATTTTCACAAAGAGACTTGCGCGATGAAAAATATGTGGAATTATAGTCTCAGATTTCAAGAATTGTTCTGGGGGGAACAGCTGGCCGACGGATCTTTGATTCGGCGGCCAGTACCTTTTTAAGGAGGTCGCTAGCTCTGCCCGGCGCGTTGATTCATCATGCCACGCCCTTCCTTTCGCGTCGTCGCCCTCTGTGTTGTTTGCCTACTGCTGGCGGGGTTGGCTTGGGTGGGAGCCCGTTGGGCGGAGCGACTGCCCGCCCGCATCCAAGCTGCCACCGAGGAGGAATTCCGGCGACGAGCGGTGGACATGCGGGCGCGGTTTTTCGAAATCGCCCACTTCGAACCTCGCATTCGGGTTCGCGAAAAAGTCATTGCCGAATCGAACGCAGAAATCGCCGAACTCGCCTTCCTCGAAAAAAACACGGAGGTCAGCCGCGAATTCACTCATACGTGGGCCGGCAGCACAAAAACGCTCCGTCTCCGAGGAAAATACCGGGTGAAAATTGGCTCTAACCTGCTCAATCGCTTCGAAATCCAGGTCGAAAAAAGCCATCGCCGGATTTTGCTGCCGACCCCGGGCATTCTTTCCGTCGAACAAACCGACCTGCGCGTGGAGTCGCTCGAAAATGGCCTTTGGAACCCGGTTTCGGCGGATGATTTACAGGAATCGATCGCGGCCCTGCAGCGTCAGGCCCGAGACGAGTGCGCCGGGTTGGTTGGGCAGGCGCGGGATAATTTTGCCCGGCGGCTTCAGGGTATCTCCGACGCTCCGGTTGAGGTCGTCTTTTTAGAGTCCGGGAAATCGTAGAAAATCCGTCTTTAGCCCGGGAGACTTTCGGCCTAAACTTCCGGTTCGCATTTTGGAAACCTTGACCGCACTTCAAACAACTTCCCGCAAACCCCGGGGCACACGCTGGCAGTTTTATCTCGCGGGCCTGCTGGTCGTGGCATTTTTGACTTATTTTTTTCAGCCCGGCGTCGCGGCCTGGTGGCTGCGCCGGCATCTCGTCGCCCGTGCCCTTGAAAGTAATGCGACCGTTAGTTTTACCAAGGTGGAGGCGGATTTTATCGGCGGGCATATTCTGCTCGAGGGCGTGCAACTGGCTGACCGGGGGAACGCCGCCAACTTGGTGCGATCTGCCGAAATTCAAATCGATTTGTCCCTCTGGCGGATGCTTTTTCAGCGCGAATTATCTCCGGTGAAAAAACTCGCTGTCGGAAAGACCTCGATCGATTGGAAATGGGCTCCCGCGAAAGCCGCGAAAGCAACGAAAAAAGGGAAAAGCGAGTCCGGCGCGCGCCAGGAATTTCGCAACCGGTTTCCAGACGCTTTTGTGGGCAACGGCATTTCCGGAAATTTGGAATGCGGCCACGCCAAGGTCGGCTTTGGCAATGTTGATTTCTCCTTTCTGCCGGGAGTAGCCGGAGAAATCGACATCCCGCACCTGTCCGCCTCGTTGCCACCGTGGAATCGCATGTTTAACAATCTCGAAGGCACGACCGCGATCAAGGGACGCGGACTTTACGTCGGCGGGTTGAAATTCACGCCCGACCTCGTCCTCGAGCGGGGCGCGATCGATTTTACCCAGCCCGACAAACAAAAGATCACCTCCGACCTTCTCTTCAGCGCCTTTGGCGGCCAGTGGCGGACGGACATTGATCTTGAGCGTCGCAAATCGCCTCTGGAAATCGACCTCGCCGCGTCGTTTTGGAATCTCTCAGTGCGGAAACTCGGTGAATTCGTTGGCAACCGCGACCTCGCCGAGGGCACCATTCACGAAGGGCGCGTCACGTTTCAGGGCGATCCGGCTGAGCCCGCCCGGGCAAAATCCACCTTGCGCTTGAACGCGACCGATTTCCGCTGGCACCAGCGGCAGTGGAATTCCCTCGTGGCCAGCGCGTTGCTGGTCAATCACCGCATCGAGATTCCGCAGTTTGACCTCGTGCAGGATAAAAATCAGATCCAGCTCAAGGGAAACGCCGATTTACCCGCGAAATGGTTCCAGATCCCGGCGGAATTCCAATTTCAAGTTCTCGCACAAATCGATGATCTCGACTCGGCCGCACTCCTCCTTTTGCCCGGTCAGCAACTCGTTGGGGGCGAGGCTTTTTTCGCTGGTGAAATCCGTAACCAACAAGGACAATTTTCCGGCAATCTGAAAATGCGAGGGGGACCGTTGCAAGTGAGCGGGGTCTCGATCGATCGTTTCCGAGGTGATCTGGATCTACAGGGGAGTGAAGTGCGCGCTACCGCCCTAGAATTTGCCCGGCACGACGATAAGGCGGCGGGCTGGGCTACCCTAGATCTCGCCGAGCCACGTCGCTATTCGGCGGAATTTGAAATCACTGCCCGGGACATTGCAGATTACAGGGCGATCCTGCCCAAAGCGGTGGCCGAACGGGCTGCAGCGGGAGGCGTTAACCTCTGGTGGAGCGGTGACGGGAGCGAGCACGCCCATTCCGGGGCTTTCAAAATGAGCCTGAAAGATTTCCTCGTTTCCCGGGCAAAAAACGCTGTTCCGCTCGATGTCGAGTCGCACGGTTCATATTCGCCCGCCGGGATCACCTTCAACCAGATCAAACTGAGCCGGCCCAACACCAAACTCAGCGCCGCATTGGTGGTGCGCCCGGATTCAATGGAGTTGCGCGATCTGCGGATTGCCGGCAGCGGTGGCTCGACCGTGACCGGTAATATCACTCTGCCCGTGAACCTATTCGAGGCTCTCAGCAACCCGACGCTCGCCTCCCTGCTCGATTCGCACGCGGCGGCCAGTGGCGAAATCTCCGGAAACAACGTCCGCCTCGACGAACTCGGTGAATTGGCCGGATTACGACCCCCGGTGCGCGGACGCGCCCGCTTCGATTTTACCGCTTCCGGACCGATCGATTCCTTAGAGGCCCGCCTGGAAATAGGGCTGACCGATTTCGTTGGCCCGGAAAATTTTTCCCTTCCCGCGCTCGCCTCGACCCTCCAACTCTCCGGTGGGCGGCTCAATTGGCAGGGGCAGATCAACCCCGACGAGGTTCGTGACGGCCTGTCCTTCGCTGTGCAAGCCCAGACCACGCTTTCGAGGGTCAGTCTCGTCCAAGGCCAGTGGCTGGACTCCGCCGCGCCGTTCGGCGGCACCTTGGCGTTGAAACGCTTCGACCTCACCCAATTACGCCCTTGGTGGCCGAGCATTCGGCCGTTCGGGGGCGACGCCAGTGGAGACCTGACTCTCGCCGGCACCTCGGCCCGGCCTGTTTTTACCGGTTCTCTGCTCCTGCAAAACACCTCTTGGCAGCCGGATTGGCTCCTCGAGCCTTTGCAAAAACTCAACGGCACCTTGCGCCTCTCCGAGACTGAACTGGCCTCGGAAAAAATCACCGGTGCTTATCGCGGCGGCACGTTCTCGGTTGGCGGAAAAGCTGGTTTCTCGCCTAGCGACTTCCTCGACCTGCAAATCGAGGGAAAAAATCTCACCCTTTCCTCCCAAAGCGATCCGTCCGAAGCGGTGGTGGAAGGCTCGGTCCATCTGCTTGGGGCTGCGGTTTCCCGCACGATCGAGGGCGTTGTGCGCATTCAAAACGCCGTCCTTTGGCGCGAACTCACCCTCGAAAGCCCAGCGGTGGATTTGCCGCCGGTCGCTCAATTCAGCCTTCCCTGGGTTCCGCTCGACTGGCAGGTGAAACTCGAGGTCACCGCTCCCGAGCCGTTTGAAATTCGCAGTCGCGAGCAAAGGTGGCTGGTCCAGCCGCAGATCGTTTTTAGCGGCCCAGCCCGGTCGCCCGTATTGATGGGCAAACTCGCCGTTCGCCCGCTGACCCTAACCCGGGATGCAACGACCGAAAACGCGTCCATCGCGGTTTATTTCAACGATACCCCACTCGAAAACGGCGAGGTCAACGTAACTCGCTCCAGTCTGGATGCGGAATTGCCAAAACCCAGCGTGATGGAACCCTTAGTCCCTGCAACTCCGACGGCCACGCCCGAATCGATCTCGCTTCCTCGTCGTTTGCAAATCGCTCCCCGTGTCCCCGAAAACACCTCGAACCCCGCGCCATTGAACGTTTCACCCGCCGGACCGTCCTAAACTAGGCATGAGCAACCCTGCCGAGACACCGCCGCCGCTGCCCGATTCCCTTCAAAAAGAGCGCCGCTCTGGATTCTTCGTGGGCCGCATCCATGGAATCGCGTTCTTTCTCGACAGCAGTTGGTTCATTCTCCTCGCGTTGGTCATCTGGTCGCTTTCCAGTTCCTATTTCCCGATTTATTTGCCGGGAGAAACGACCTTCTTTTATTTTTTCCTCGGGTCCGCTTCGGCGCTGGGTTTTTACCTTAGTCTCGTCCTGCACGAGCTGGGGCACAGTGTTGTCAGCCAGAAATGCGGCATTCCCGTGCCCCGGATCACCCTCAGTTTCATTGGGGGAATCGCCGAGATCGCCAGCGAACCGGAGGATCCGAAGACCGAACTAAAAATTGCGCTCGGAGGGCCGGCGGTGACGGTTATTCTGGTGCTGCTTTATTTCGGAGTCGGTTTTATCGGCGATATTTTCAAGTGGGCCGCCCTTTCGGTCACATTCCATTGGCTGGCGGTGAGCAATCTGTTTCTCCTCATTTTCAACGCCGTCCCGGGTTACCCGCTCGACGGAGGTCGCGTCTTCCGCGCTCTGCTCTGGATGCGCTCAGGACGTTTGAAGCAGGCGACTTACATCAGTTCCCGGGTGGGCATTGGCTTCGGCTGGCTGCTCATTCTCGCGGGCGTGTTTCTCATCCTAAAATCGCCGTTGCAGGCGTTTGTCTTTTTTCTGATCGGATCATTTCTGAAAAGCGTGGCGGATCAGGGATATCTCGCTGCGGTGCAAAAGGAAACCATCGGCCATGTCCCAGTCGGGCAGGTTATGACGGCGAATCCGATCGTTATCCCGGAGCGGCTGCCGCTGAATCTCGTGGTGGATGATTATTTCTTCACCACGCATCACAGCGCGTATCCGGTCGGGGATTCCGACGGCCGTTTCCTCGGGATTTTGCGGCTAAACCACGTAACGGCGGTGCCGCGCGAGAAATGGCCCTTCACCACGGCGGGCGACGTGTTGTTCGCCTCACCGGAACTGGCGGTGGATCGCAATCTAAACGCGATGGACGCCGCTCGCCGGATGGCCTCGCAAGGAGCCGGTCGGCTGGCCGTGGTCGAGGACGGGCGCATTATCGGTATCGTGACCCAGCGCGACATTTTGCGCTTCATGCAAATCCACGAAAAACTCGCTTAACCTCCACCCATGATCCAAGGCCAGTTTACCACGCCGCCCACCGCGTTGACGATTGCCGGTTCCGACAATTCTGCCGGCGCGGGGATTCAGGCCGACTTAAAAACGTTTTCCCATTTCCATGTTTACGGGCTGACCGCGCTGACCTGTGTCGTCGCCGAGGTGCCCGGTCATGTGAAAAGTATTCAGGCGGTTGAGCCGGGCATTCTCGCCGACCAGATCGACCTGAGTCTGAAACATTTCCCGGTTGGCGCGATCAAGACGGGCATGCTTTACTCGACCGAATTGATCCGCGTCGTGGTGCAAGCGCTTCGCGGGCAGAGCATTCCGCTGGTGATCGATCCGGTGATGGTCGCCACGTCGGGCGATCCGCTTTTGCAGAGCGATGCGATCGATGCTTATCGCAACGAACTGCTCCCGTTGGCCACCCTCGTCACGCCGAATCTCGACGAAGCGTGCGTCCTGCTCGGCGGGGAAAAAATTTCCACCGTGGAAGAGATGGAGCGCGCCGGGCGGGCGCTAAGCGATCGGTTTGGCACGGCGTTTTTGATGAAAGGCGGCCATCTTCCGGGCGGGTCGGCGATTGATCTGCTCGTCAGCGAGGGGCGGGTCGCGCACTTCGAGGCGCCGTTTGTCGCTGGCGTCATGACTCACGGCACGGGTTGCACTTACTCTGCGGCGATCACCGCTCAACTAGCTCTAGGTTGTCCCCTCATCGAAGCCGTGGCTCGAGCGAAAAACTACATTACCGGCGCGATCGGGCAATCGTTCCAGTGGGAAAAAGCCGGCCCCGTGATGGCTCTGAACCATTTTGCTCAGCGAGTAGGCAGAGTCGTCTGAGCGGGAGTGGATTTCTTTCCGTGGGCAACGATGCGCTCGGAAAAACGGATCAGCAGGAAGGAGACGACCAAGATTGCGGCCGTGATGATTAGAATCGTTTTTAGGCCTGTCGACGGATTGTGAGCTTTAAAATTCGCGCTGTATTTTTTCGGCGAAGAAATCTGCGAAAAATGGGGAAACATCTCCTCGACCCGGAACCAGTTGGGCGAACCCGAGCGGCGCACGTTTGAATCTAGGTGCAAAAATCCCGCGCGGTAAAGATTGCGCAGGTCGCCCTCGTCCACCCGGCGCTCGAGACCGCGGTCTGATTTTGCTTCAAAGAAATCCATGTCCACCTTCCTTATTAGCAGGGGCGGTGCCTCGGTTTCGGAACCGACGGCCAATCATCAACATATTTTTTCACAGACAGACGGCTTCTGGCTTGGCTTTTCGGAAGGACTGACTAGGCTTTTTCAGAGTGAAGATACTCATTATCGGAGGCGGCGGACGGGAGCATGCGCTCGCTTGGAAACTACACCAATCGCCACGGGTTCGCGATGTGATTTGTCTGCCGGGCAACGGCGGAACAGGGCAAATTTCGCAAATAAACGAGTCAAATTTGAGAAATACAGTTGATTTTGCCCGCTCGGAAGGCGTGGACCTCACGGTGGTTGGTCCGGATGACGCGCTCGCGGCCGGGATGGTGGATGCGTTTCAGGCCGCGGGATTGCGGATTTTTGGTCCGACCCAAGCGGCCGCCCGTTTGGAGTCGTCGAAAATTTTTGCCAAGGAATTTATGGCTCGCCACGGCATTCCCACGGCGCGCGCGGGTCAGTTTACCGATCCGGCTGCCGCTCGGTTGTTCGCGCGTCAGATCGGTTGCCCGGTCGTGATTAAGGCCGACGGTCTCGCCCTTGGTAAAGGGGTGATCATTGCGCAAACGCCGGCGGAAGCGGAGGATGCGATTCACCGGTTGATGGAACTGCGGGAGTTTGGCGACTCGGGTGCGGCGGTGGTGATCGAGGAGTTTTTGACTGGAGTGGAGTGCTCGATCCACGCCTTGGTGGATGGGAAATCGTATCTGCTTTTCCCTGGGGCGCAGGATCACAAGCGCGCTTTCGACGGCGATACCGGTCCGAACACGGGCGGCATGGGCACTTGCAGCCCTGTGCCGGTGTTCGATGCGGCAATGGAGGAGCGCGTCCGGCGGGAGGTGATGGATCGCTTCATGATCGGGCTCCAAGCGGATGGGTTAGATTTCCAGGGAATGCTGTTCCCGGGTTTAATGATTACGGCCGATGGACCGAAGGTGCTCGAATTTAACTGCCGTTTTGGCGATCCGGAGACGCAGGTGTTGTTGCCCCGGCTGCGGACGGATTTACTGGATTTGCTTGAGGCCACGATTGATCGGCAGTTGGAAAGTCTGGTCGTGGAATGGGATACGCGCGCGGCCGTTTGCGTAGTCGTGGCGTCGGGCGGGTATCCTGGAAAATACGCAACCGGTGTGCCGATTCGCGGAATCGCGGAGGCGGAACAGGCCGGGGCGATAGTTTTCCATGCCGGGACGAGACGCAGTGGTGGCGGCTGGGTGACCTCTGGCGGCCGGGTGCTTGGAGTAACGGCACTGGATGGAACCGTGGCGGGAGCCCGCGCCAAAGCCTATGCGGCGGTGGAAAAAATCCAATTTGAAGGAAAATTTTTCCGCAACGACATCGGCCTGAAATCCATCTAAATTGGAAAACGTCCCCGACCGATGAAAATTTCGCCGCTCTTGTTTGTTTTTGGCCTCGTCCTGACTGTTTCCGCGGACGACCTCCGTCCGGTAGTCGATCAACTGTCGCCGGCGGAGGTCAAAAAAACATGGGAAAAACTAAACGCCTTGATTGCAAAATCCGGCGGGATCGATCCGAACGAACTGGAGCGCGCCCGGCTGCAAGGCGTTCTGCAAAAATTGGGCAAAAACGTCCGACTGGTGGCGCGGCCCGGGGTGGATCACGTGCAGGCTGGCGTCGATTTCAAATCCGAGATGCTCCCGCGGCTGGTTCTTTATGCCCGGCTGGGTGATCTATCGGCCGACAACGTTTCTCAACTCGGCGATACCCTGCGCAAGCAATCGAAAGCGCGAGCGGTGATTCTCGATCTCCGCGACACCCGAGGGGAGGACGTCTACGATTCAGCCGCCGGGTTGATTGCGCTATTTACTGGTGGCGGCAAGACGGCATTCACGCTCGTGAATAGCGGCGGCGAGGCACCCAAAGCATTCGCAGGTCAGGGCGACGCCGTTTTCAGTGGAATTCTCCTTGTTTTGGTCAACGGAGACAGCAACGGACCGGCCGAGGTCACCGCCGCCGCGCTGCGCCAACAAGCTCGTGCATTGATCGTCGGAGCGAAAACCAAGGGAGAAGCACTCGATTTTTCGACGATCCTTACCAACGATCGGGTTAATCTCGAGGTGGCGGTGGGACGGGTGGTCCTACCCGGCCTGCCTCAGGCGTTTTTGGAAAACGGAGTCCAGCCGGATTTGGTCGTCCCGACCCGTCCGGACGACGAGCGGGAAATTCTCCGGCGCAGCGGCAAAGAGGGGATTACGCCATTTATTTTTGAAATCGAACGGCCGCACATGAACGAGGCGTCGCTCGTCGCCGGACGCAACCCCGAGTTGGATAATTACCAGGACCAAAAGACTCACAAAACCGAGTCGGAACCCGCTCCCCTGATCGATCGCACTTTGCAACGCGCACTGGATGCGGCGACGGCCCTGCTCGTCTTGCAGGATTCCAGCAAAACGGGCGGGTAATCGATCCGCGACCTAATCCACTTCCTGACACCAGCCCGGCTGCCAGTTCCGAGCCGCAGGCACCCGGACAAACATGACTTCGCTCGTGGCGGGATGACAACGATGACGGAACACATGCGTCCAATCGTCATGCTGTTCGGAGGCCATGTATTGCCATGTCTCGCCCTCGTTCAAACAGACCGGGTCGACGAGTTCGATCCAGGCGCGGATGAGTTCGCTATCTTTTTGATCTTCGATCCAGGATATTTTCATATCTCAATATCTGATACGGAGCAGCGCCCGTGCCAGATGGCTTGCCCCCGGGTCAGTGCAAAGAATGTGTCAAAAACGCGCCATTTCGCTGGCTATATCTGGCACTCGAAGTCAAAACGTCACACCACCATTCTCAGACATCTCCTCGTTCCGATCCAACTCGTCTCGCCCAGCCTTGACACCATCAAAAAACCCGTCACCATCCGCCCGAAAATTGATTCGGGCCGCGCACGTGAAACCAAGGAAACACTACCTAAAAACGTGCTGCGACCCGAATCGCCTTAACCTGTATTCTTTGACCTGACGCCACATCTGATGTTCAAAAAAAATGCGCCAATTTTTTTCTGACCTCAAATTACCACCGCACCTTGCCATGCAACACTATTCCCGAGCCATCGCCGTATTAACCTCAGGGGGAGATTCGCCCGGGATGAACCCCGCCGTGCGCGCAGTCGCTCGCACCGCGATCATGCAGGGCTACCGGGCTCTCGGCTACCAAAACGGCTACGACGGGATTTTCGACAACGACTTGGTGGACCTGACCGACGAGATGCTCAGCGGCCTGCTCGAGCGCGGCGGCACCATTCTCCAATCCAGCCGCTGCAAACGCATGATGACCCCGGAAGGGCAGGAGGAGGCCGTTCGGAAACTGCGCGAGCACCAAGTGGACGGGCTCGTCATCATTGGTGGCGATGGTTCCCTGACCGGTGCGCTCAAACTCAATCGACTCGGTTTTCCCGTGGTAGGAATCCCCGGGACGATCGACAACGACATCTACGGCACGCAGATGGGAGTCGGAGTGGATACAGCCTCGAACACCATTGTGGAGATGATCGATAAAATTAAAGACACCGCCCGCTCTCACCGGCGCTGTTTTCTGGTCGAGGTCATGGGCCGAGGCAGCGGTTACTTGGCTCTGACCACTGCCATTTCCTGCGGTGCCGAGGTGGCGGTCATCCCCGAGTATCGTTACAACATGCCGCGCATTCTTGAACTGCTCGCTACCCGTTACCGAACCAAGAAAACCGGCAGCCTGATTATTCTCGCCGAGGGCGTTTGCTCCGCGGAGGATTTCATCGCCCGCATGAAAGAGGTCGGTGGCGAAAACATGCTTCAGCAGGAAGTGCGCAAGACCGTGCTCGGCCACGTCCAGCGTGGCGGGACTCCGAGCCATTACGACCGGATGCTAGCAACGCGCATGGGAGAACTGGCCGTGATGGGTTTGCTCCAAAGCGAGACCGGGACAATGACCTCGCTGCGCAACGGGAAAGTCACCCTCGTGGACATCGATTACGTCCTTTCCCGCAAGCGTCCCATTTCCACCACGCTGACCCGGCTCGCGACTAACATGGGCATCGAGTTTGGCGACGCCGTGGAAATGTGACCGGCCTCAGAGCGTCTGCAAATCTTCCCACTGGAACCCCCGGGAGAGCGCGTATTCCTTGAGAATCCCGCTGTGTTTTGCGAGTATGCGATTGCACACGGCGGCATCGTCGGCCAATCCCACGTCAGGGATCGAATCCGGAATTAGGTCGGTCTCTTTCTCGAGGTATTGCAGGGCAAACGCAATATCGGCCGCTGCGTGGTAGGAAAGGTCTCGGCAAAGCCCGGCGCTAAAATCCTCCAGCACCTGCGAGAGAAAATCCAGCGGAACAAGCAAGTCGATGCGCGGTTCTTCCAGATTGGCAAATTTTGCCCGCAGTTGCGGCAGGGTTCGCACAGTTCGGTCGATACCCTCAGGCGTTACTTCCGGCGCACCGGATGCAATTAGTTCTTCAATGATTCTCATGTTTCGAATCCCGGTTTAGTCGTTATTTCGACGACCGCCGAGGAGCAGCGGCAAGAGGTGCCAAAGGAAGTAAGCAAGCGACGTAATAAAGGCCGCAACGTAGGTCCAACCGGCCGCGTTGAGCACGCGCTTCACGCCCAGCATTTCATCGGCGGTGCCGATGTAACCCATATTTCCAAGAATGGTCTTCGCACGGCGAGAGGCATCAAATTCGACCGGAAGGGTAATCAGATTGAAGATCATGATCACGCCCCAAGCGATGGCCATCAAAAGGGCGATCTTGCCCCAGGCCAAGCCGGTGAAAAATCCGAGCAACGGCAGCCACATAACGATCTGGCTGGCGAAATTAGTCGCGCCCACCGCCATCATGCGCCATTGCAGCGGGGCGTAAGCGATCTTGTGCTGAATGGCATGTCCGCACTCGTGCGCGGCCACTCCGAGCGCGGCGGGGGACTGGCCGTAGTAGTTCGCTTCGGACAGCACTAGGCGTTTGTTCACCGGATCGTAGTGATCGCCCATTCGCTCATTGAGTGGGACGATCTCCACATCGGTTATGCTGGCCTGGTCAAGGATCGCTTGGGCGACCTGAGCACCGGTCGCTCCGGAGGCGCATCGCATCTGGCTGTAGTGATTATAAACGGATTTCACCCTCCACATCGCCCATAGCGAGAGGAGCATTGTTCCGGCGAAAAGTAGGATGGAGAATATCATAGCAATAGAATGTTTACAGGTTAGATCATCGCATCGCGATTATGTTCGACTAATACTTTAAATTTTCGCAACACTTTACTTAAACCTATGGATACCTTGAATCTTGAATGGCTTAACTTTCACCATCTACGCTACTTCTGGGTCGTGGCGCGCGAGGGCAGCCTGCGTCGCGCTTCGGAGTTGCTTCACGTTTCCCAACCGTCGATCAGTGCCCAATTGCACCAACTCGAGGATGCGTTCGGCGAAAAACTCTTTCAACGGAAAGGTCGGCGTCTCGTCCTCACCGAAATGGGGCAGATGGTTCTCGGGTATGCCGACGATATCTTTTCCGTTGGCCGGGAAATGCTTAACGCCGTCCGCCAGCGCCCCGGCGAGCGACCGCTGAAACTCCAGGTCGGGGTGGCTGATTCCGTCCCAAAAATCATCGCCCACGAACTCCTCAAGCCAGTTTTTTCACTGCCGCAACCAATTCATCTCATCTGCCGCGAGGGTAAAGTGGACGATCTCCTCTTACAACTGGCCAATCACCGGCTCGACATCATTATTGCCGACGAGTCGGCACCGAGTTCGTTGAATGTTAGAACTTTTTCCCACGCGCTCGGACGCAGCAGCATCACCTTTTGCGCGCCTGGGGGAATCGCGCTGCGTTTGCAGAAAAACTTTCCCCAGTCGATCGACGGAGAACCGGCCTTTCTCCCGACAGAAAACACTGCCACACGGCTTGCGCTCGAAAAATGGTTCGACCGCGAAAAGGTGCGGCCCCGCATTCTCGCGGAGTTCGAGGATGCGGCGCTGATGAAGGCGGTTGCGATGAGCGGCCTCGCCATCGTGCCCGTGCACACCGTCGTGCTGGCGGAGGCGAAACGGCAACACGGTCTGCGTCCGGTCGGCGAGGTGAAGGATTGCATCGGGGAGTTTTTTGCCATTACCGCCGAGCGAAAAATTAAGCACCCGGCCATTTCAGCAATCACCGAAAACGCTCATTCGACTCTCTTCGCCTGACCGGTCGGGGATGAACGATTTTTATGTCGCCTGCGTTCGTTTTGTGAGAAAACGTCGCCCATGTCCAACTCGAAAAAAGGTCTCGTTCTCGCTGGTGGTGCAGGCACTCGGCTGCAACCGCTGACCCAAATCGTCTGCAAGCAATTGCTGCCGATTTATGACAAACCGATGATCTATTATCCGCTCAGCACGCTGATGCTGGGTGGCATTCGCGAGGTCATGATCATTTCGACGCCGAAGGACACGCCCCTGTTTGAGAACCTTTTCGGCGATGGCAGCCACCTTGGCATGAACATCCAATACGCGGTCCAACCGGAGCCGAAAGGCATCGCACAGGCCTTTCTCATCGGCGAAAAATTCATTGGAGACCAAGGGGTCTCGCTCGTGCTCGGCGACAACATTTTCCATGGTAACCTCGACTTTTACCGTGATGCGTTGGAGATCGAAAATGGTGCCTGCGTGTTTGCCTATCAGGTGAGCGATCCCGAGCGCTACGGCGTGGTCGAGTTCGATGCTGACGGTCGCGCGATCAGTCTCGAGGAAAAACCCACGCAACCGAAAAGCCAGTTCGCCGTGCCCGGACTCTACGTTTACGACCGCGAGATCGTGGACATCTGCCGCATCCTCAAGCCGTCACCGCGCGGGGAACTCGAGATCACCGACGTAAATCTCACCTACCTCGAACGGGGCGATCTTCACGTTCGCATGCTCAGTCGCGGCATGGCTTGGCTCGATACCGGCACGCACTCCAGCCTGTTGGAAGCTTCCAACTACATCGCCACGCTGGAAAACCGCCAGGGTTTGAAAGTGGCCTGCCTTGAGGAGATCGCGCTCTATCAAGGTTTTATCGACGCGGCAGACCTTGGGAAAACGATCTCGAAAATGCCCGGCAGCCCCTACCGGGCTTATCTGGAAAAAGTGGTGTCCGAAGCGAGATAGACCCGCTAGCTGTCGAATTCTACGGCAGGTTTTCGTCTCATTTTTGAGAGTTGGATGTGACGGATTTATCGGATGTGAAGCACGCGATGAGATATTCAACTGTTGATTCGCCTGTTGAACCTAAGGGCACGGCCTTTGCATTAGGATTGATGTTCCAATGCAATCCAATCTCATGCAAAAAGCCAAACTACAGCGCAAGCCGGTGCGTCGATCGCGCCTCCTAGCGGTCTGGTTGCTTGCTTGTTATGGAGTAGCCTTGGCCGAACAGACATTCGCAGCGACACTGACTTGGAGTGGTGCCGCCAATGACGGCAATCTTTTCACTGCCAGCAACTGGGCCCCTGCACAAACACCCGCGACTGGTGACACGCTGATTTTTGCGGGTTCTACTAGCCTCACTGATACACTCGGAGCGACCGCATTCTCGGTCGCCTCGCTCAGCTTCAATAGCACGGCGGGGGCATTCGTCCTGAACGGCAGCAACACCCTCACGATCAGCACCGCCACGGGCATCGCAACAAGCAGCACCGCGATTGAGACGATCAATACTAGAGTTGCTTTGGGCATCTCTCAGACCTGGACGTCTAACACTGCTGGAAATCTCGTAATCAATGGCAACGTCGCCAACGGTGCCTTTACCCTCACGCTCAGCGGTGCGGGCGTGACGACCATTAATGGCGTGATCAGCGGCAGCGGCGGCCTAGCCAAATCCGCCACTGGATCAGGCACCATAGCGCTTTACGGTGCGAACACCTACTCTGGCGCGACCTCACTTTCCACCGGCAAAATACAGATTGGAAACGACGCCGCATTTGGCACCAGCACGGTCACTATCTCCAGTAAAACAGCGGCCATCGAAGCCGTTGGCGGAAGCCGGACGCTCGGCAACAACATCGTCCTTGCTAACAGCCTCCTCTTTCAGGGTAGCAACGACCTAAACTTGAATGGAGCTATTAGCATCACTAACAACCGTACGATTACAAACAGTGCTACCGGCGTTCTCACCCTCAATGGGGTCATCAGTCAAAGCAGTGGCACGCGCATCCTAACAAAATCCGGCACCGGGACCTTAATTCTCAATGGAGTCAATACCTACACTGGCGGCACCAGTCTTTCGGCGGGAATTCTTCAACTTGGTAATAACAACGCTGCTGGCACCGGCACGCTTAGCCTTGGAACAGCAACGCTCCGGGCAGGTAACTCGCCTATCACCCTAGCCAATGCAATCTCCTTAACGGGTAATACTACCTTTTCGAGCACGAACGACATTGTTTTCAATGGTAGTGCCGTCTTGACCGGAAACAGAATCCAGACCCAAAATGGACCCGGCTCAGTCAACTACGCAGGGGCGATTAGCGGTGCCTTCTATTATTACAAAAAAGGAACTGGCAACATTCTCTTCACAGGTTCGGCGGCGAACACTTACAACGGTCTTACCTATGTTTACGACGGAGGTCTGATCCTTGGGAAAACCGCCGGGTTGAACGCAGTCGCGGGACCGTTACGCATCGGCGATGCCGTCGGCACCGCGGGGAGCACCTTCGTTCAACTTAACGCCGCGAACCAAATAATCGATACCTCGGCACTTAGCATTTATTCGGACGGTCAGCTCCGTTTGCAGGGTAACAACGAAAGCGTCGCATCGGTTACATTTTATGGAGGCTCCATCACCGGTACCGGAACACTAGGACTGGGTGGTAACCTCACCTTCAGTGGAACCAGCGGTGCGCAGACAGTGGTCAGCTCAGGTCTTAGCCTCAACGCGGCCCGGACTTTTCTAGTAAACGATAACGGAGCTGTGGATACTGACGTAACAATTTCCGGAATAATTGCCGACGGTGGTGCGGGCAGTGCAATCACCAAAACCGGCATCGGCACTCTGACCCTCTCCGGTGCGAACATTTTTAGTGGCGGGTTTTTCGCTAATGCCGGAAGCACGCAAATTTTATCCAATACCGCACTTGGCAGCGGCTCATTAAACCTTGGTGATATCTCTGGCACTGCGACAGCCCAGTTGCTCTTCGGCACGACTTCTGGCCTAACGTCGTCAAACGCTTTGATCATTCGCACCGGCAGCTCCGGAATCCTGACTCTTGGCGGATTAAACATCAGCGGGTCAAACAGTTTCTCCGGCAACGTCACTCTCAACCGAACGATTAGCGTGACTGCCGAAACCGGAGGCACCGTCGAACTCAATGGTTCAATCACCGGGGCTGGCGGTCTCATAAAAATCGGTGCAGGAACCATTCGTCTCGGATTGGCTAACACTTACTCTGGCGGCAATACGATCAACGCGGGCACCCTCACTTTCGGTGTGAGCAACGCACTTGGCAGCGGATCCCTTGTGATTATAAGCGGCACTCTCGATTTCGGCTCGAACCATAGTAACTCAGTCGCTAGCTTGACATTAGTCGATGGGTCGATTCTCGGTTCAGACACATCCACTCTGACCACGAACGGCGCGATCTCCATTAGCAAAGGATTGATCTCCGCTATCATCGCTGGCAGCGGTAACCTTACTAAGTCCACCTCGAACAGCGTCGTTGTAACGGGCAACAGCATTTTTACCGGGACCACTTCAGTCACGGCAGGCAGTTTCCAAGCCGGAGCAATTAATTCCTATTCACCAAACTCAGCCGTCACCATCAGCAGTGGTGCCACACTTGATTTACAAGGCTACAACAACCGAATCGCCTCACTCGCCGGCGCTGGCAGTGTTAGCTTGGGAGCCGGTTTTCTTTCTGCTGGTAACAACAATACGAGCACGACTTTTTCCGGCATCATTAACGGAGTTGGCGGGCTCATTAAGGATGGAACCGGAATTCTTACCCTCACTGGAGTGAATACATATACCGGCGCGACCACGATCAATGGCGGCACCTTGAGATTCGGCGTCGCGAATGCGGTCAATCTCTCCAGTTCGTTGAGTGTGGCCGTTGGCGCGACACTCGATCTTGGTGGATTTGCTGGTGCATTTGGCTCGATTGCTGGCGAGGGAAATATCATTCAGGGCATCGGCGTACTAACCTTCGGGGGAGACAATTCCAACAGCAGCTTCTCGGGTGTGATCAGTGGGTCTGGAGCGATCACAAAGAGCGGTTCCGGAACTACCTCACTCACCGGATCTAACTCCACTTCCGGAAGTCTGACTCTGGCCAACGGAACCACCACCCTTTCTGGTTCGGGTGGAGGTCTCGTCTCCGTCACCAGTATCACTTTGCGAAGTGGTTCGACTCTAAATCTCGACAATAGCGGTGTTGAAAACAGCAACCGCGTAAACAATACCGCAGCCATCACCTTGAACGGGGGAACTTTACGGCTCATCTCAGACGGCGATGGTACGCTCGAATCCGTCGGATTGCTCACTGTTGCCGCGGGTAACAGCACCGTGCAGGTCACCCACAATGGCACCACGGCCAATAACACGCGTCTAACCTTTTCCGGTCTCGGCTCCATTGCCAGCGGGGCGACCGTAAATTTTTCCGGCCTGGGCGGAGTACTTGGTGGCGACATTATCGGACCACAAATATTCATTACCGGACAATCTATTGGTTTGTTAGGAAGCTGGGCCACCGTGGGTGCCGATGCAGCCGAATACAGCGCATTTGGTGTTCGCGCCTACAGTGACTATTACACGGGCGTTCTTGGAGTTAACTACAACAGCACGGCAGCGATTGTGCGACTCACCTCCGTCTCTACCCAACCCGCCTACACTCTCACCAACTCGGGGCAAACCACTGACCTTGGGTTGAATCTGGCGGGTGTCTCGAACGTCGATTTAGGAATCTCCGCGACTCGCACTCTAAACCTTTCCGGTGGCTCTCTAATAGCCAGTACTGCGACGCCTGTCAGCATTAGCGGATCGGGGATTCTCACTGCGGGCGGCGCTGCGGCAGGCACTCTTGCAATCTCCGTGACCAGTGGAAGCAGTCTCAGTATTTCGGCTGTGATCGCCAACAATTCCGTTAGTAAAGTGGCGCTCTCTAAAGCGGATCTGGGCAGCTTGACCCTCAGCGGTGCAAACACTTTCACGGGCGATGTGTTTCTGAATGGAGGCACCACGAACATTTCGAGTGAAGCCAATCTGGGAGCTAGTGGAAACGATGTTACCTTTAATGGAGGGACTCTTCATCTGACTAGCGGTTTTACCTCGTCTGCCGGGAAAATTTTCAGTGTGGTCTCCAACCAATCGGGAACGCTTGATATCGATTCGACTCAAACCCTTCAGCTCGCTGCCAGCGACGGAGTGCTAACATCAGGAAATGCCAACTCGAATTTTATCAAAACTGGCACAGGAAACCTCATCATCCAAAATGCCAACACTGGATTCACTGGAACACTGCAAATCAACCAAGGTAACGTCCAACTCCGCCAAGCTCAGTCTCTCAATGGAGCTATCACTTTGAACGGAGGAACCCTCGCGCTGGCTAACAATGCTTCGACGAACTTCAACGATTCCGTCACCGTACTCTCCGACAGCACCATTTCTGTGGATCGACTTTCCGGCGCCGGGCTGGTAACGCAATCACTCGGCGCAGTCAGTCTTTCCGCGAGCACTCTGACGGTAGCCGGAGCAAACTCGGCCGCTCTCAATGTTGGAGCGGTGAGTTTGACTGGCGACGTAACTATTAATACCGCAACCGCTAACCTTTCCACAGGCGCCATTGGGGGATCTTATGGTCTTACAAAAACTGGGGCAGGCACACTCACACTCGCGTCTGTCGCCACCTACACCGGCGCGACTAACATCAATGCGGGAACTTTGCGACTCGCCGTTGCCAATGGTCTCAATAGCGCAAACATCCTGAACGTTTCCAGTGGAGCTACTTTCGATCTCGCGGGCTATGCGGCTACTACTGCTGCGCTCTCGGGTGCGGGAAACGTTACGCTTGGCAGTGGTGCGCTCAGTACGGGAAGCACTAGTTCTACGTTCAGTGGCATCTTGAGCGGAACGGGTGGGTTAGTGAAAAGCGGCAATGGCACCCTGACTCTCTCTGGCTCCAATACCTACACCGGCGGCACCACAGTTAATGCAGGAACGCTTGCGTTGAGTGGTGGCAACCGTCTTTCCACCAGCACAGACGTTAATATAGCGATCGGTGCAACGTTCGCTCTGGGCGGCAACAACACCTCAATCGCCTCGTTCGCCGGCTCCGGCAATGTGACGCTTGGGAGCGGGCGTCTGACCGCCGGAACCAACTCCTCAATTTTTTCTGGCGTGATCAGTGGAACCGGCGGCCTGACCAAGAACGGGGGCGGAACTCTCAAACTTTCCGGCACCAACACATACAGCGGTGCAACCTCCATAAATTCAGGAATTCTGGTTGCCCAAAACGCTTCTGCACTGGGTGCCATAGATGGGGCTATCTCACTTGCCAACGGTGCGGAATTGCAGATCGAGAACGACACCGTGTTTCCTGCAAAAATACTCAACATAAGCGGAACCCTGAGAAACAATTCCGGGGCCAACACTTACAATGGATCCATTAATCTGGGCGGAAACGCCACCATCTCGACCGATGCTGGGTCTCTGAATCTTGTTGGAAACATATCCTTGGGCGGCAATGGACTAACAATCTCTAGTGCAGCTCCCACCCACGTCCTTGGTCTAATCAGCGGTGCAGGTAACATCACAAAGACCGGAGTTGATCTACTCGATCTCAATGGCAGCAACACCTTCACCGGAAACCTCACCATTTCCGCTGGTATCGTTCAGGTTAACGTTGCTTCCGCCCTTGGGGCTACTGGTGTCGCCAATGCCACGACTGTTAGTAGTGGGGCAACCCTCCTGATCGATGAACCGGGCGCCGGTATCAGCGTTGCGAGCGAAACCCTCAACCTTGCTGGTGTCGGATTGGCTGGAAACGGAGCGTTGCGGAGCAACTCAGGCGCTAACACATGGAACGGTCCGGTTAATTTCACCGCCGACTCAACCATCAAAGTCGATGCGGACACACTCACGCTTGCGGGCGATCTGAGCGGTTCCGGCAGCGCACTTGCAAAAACGGGTGCGGGAACGTTGATTTTGTCTGGCCTGATTTTCCACACCGGCGGAACTAACATTACCAGCGGCACCGTCCAACTGGCCGCATCGAACCGCCTGGACTCGACCGGTAACGTGAGTGTCTCCAGCGGAGCCACCTTCGACCTCGACGACAACGATCAAACCATCGGAGCGCTGAGCGGATCGGGCATTGTTCAGACCGGGCCTACTGATACCCTGAGCGGCGGAGCCAGTTTTGCGGTCGGTGGCGGGAATAAGAGTGGCACATTCTCGGGCGATATTCAGGGTTCCGGCGACTTGGAAAAAACGGGCAGCGGCACACAGGTGCTCTCCGGTTCTAACTCATTCACGGGATCGACGACAGTCAGCGGCGGAAAACTCGAGGCATCTGCAAACGATGCGCTCGGTTCGACCACTTCCGTTCAGATTAGCTCAGGTGGAACCCTGCTTCTTTCCGGGGCGAGCGCGACCGATCGTGTTAGCAACGCTGCAGGCATTGCGATCGATGGCGGTTCGCTGGCTCGCACGGCTGGGAACGAAGGAACCGGGCGGAGTCGGAGTGCTTCAGGAACCCTCACCGGCTCCAGCACCGTCGGACTCGGCCTGCTCACGCTCACTGCCGCATCCAGTATCGACTTTGGCCCGGCGGCAGTTGGCACGCTGACCTTTAGCGGGCTTTCTGTTAATGGTTTTAGCCTGAGCATTCTTAATTATACTCGCTCCTCCGATGGCGCATTGGTTGATGGACGGAGCGATCGTCTCATTTTCAACGCGGATCAGACTTCCAATCTTTCTGCGTTTAATTTCGGGTCGGGGTTCGCCGCGACACAAGTGAATCTTGGGAATGGATTCTACGAAGTCACGGCTGTGCCCGAACCGGGCACTTGGGTCGGAGCCGCTGGATTGGCGGCCCTTGTTCTGACTCGGCTGCGCTCCCGCTCAAAATTATAGAACCGATTTCGGACCGGTCTGCGAAGGGGTAGGTAACCAAATTTATTATGAAAACACCCACCCTTGTTGGCATCTGCCTCATCGTTATCGGCCTTATCGTTTTGAGCGTAGGCGGTTTTAGTTTCACCCATCGCGAAAAAGTTATAGACCTAGGCCCCCTTCAAGTTGCCGCCGATAAAACGGAAACCTTCCCGCTTCCTCCCTTGCTCGGCTATGCGTGCCTTGCGGGCGGCGTCTTCCTCGTTGCCGCCGGGGCCCTGGGGAAAAAAGGTTAGGGGATTTACTGGAAGTCGTTGGAATAGGCAATTTGCGGGCGGCGCACTCTCTCCGAGACCGAGATTAACCGGGAAAAAAGGCTGGATGAATTTTTGGCAAAACAAACAACCTCTCGGATAAAGGTCGCTACTTGTTTTCCGACTTTCGGTCGGCATTCTTAAAACAGCACCGTAAATTCCTCGAATAAAAAGGATTGCGGAAAACTAACTCGATGGTTTTTTACAGGGTGAAATTATTTTCCATCCTCTGCTTGTTCGTCACCGCTCTTTCCGCGATTGCCCAAGAATCCGCCTACAATGCCCTCAACTCGGTGGGTAAGTCGAAGGGCCAGCCCTATCTCGATAACCTGCTGAACCTCGAGGGACTGAACGGAAACAGTCAGCCAAGCAGTTGGTTGATGACCTTTTCCGATCCCGCCTCCCGTTCGGGAATTCGCGAGGTCGAAGTTCGCGGTGGGGCGATCATTAGCCAGCGCACACCGGTTAATAGTCCGTATGGCAACGCGGCTCGCGTGAACCTCGACCGTCTGCAACTCGACTCCGACGGCGCGTTCACCGTTGCCGAGCAGGAGGCTGCCCGCCAGCAAATCAGTTTTTCAACCGCCGGCTATCTCCTGCAATCCGATTCCACGAACGGCACCCCGGTGTGGCGCGTGCAACTCTTCAATTCCAGCGGCGCTCTTGTCCAGACGCTGCGAATTTCTGCCGACAATGGTAGCGTCCTTGGCGGGCGCGGGCCCGTTGCTCCTCGCTCACGAGATGATTATGCCAGCTCTGGCGACTCCGCACCGGTTAACAACAGCGAAGAGGTTAGCATTGCCGACCAACCGGATGGTCCCAACGACTCGACCGAATTAAAAATCCATCGCAGCGCAGTTCGCGCCAAGCGCAACGTCAAAAACGCTTTCAAGCACTTTGGCGGCAGTTTACAGGAGCTGTTTACCGGACGCCGCACCGTGGACAAAAACCTTCCCGGCGAGTAGATTCTCTTCATGTTTAGCTTAATCGTCGTCCTCTTCGTTGCGGCGATCTGCCTGTTTCTGGCTGAGACTTTGGTTCCAGGTTGGGTGCTGGGAATCTTCGGTTTCATGGTTCTCGCGACCGCCTTGGTGCTTACCTTCATCCAATACGGCGTGGCCGTCGGTGCGCTGGCCGTTTGTGTGACCACTGTTTGTGTGATCGCTGGATTCGGGGTCTGGATGCGGGTCTTCCCGGAATCCGCTCTGGGAAAAAAGCTCACCAACCAATCCGTCGCAGGCGGAAAACACGGAACCATTACCACTCAGTTTAGCCCCGGGCAGGAGGGCATCGCCGAGACTGATCTCCGCCCAGCCGGCACCGGGCGTTTCGGAAACCAGCGCGTCGATGTGGTCAGTGAGGCAACGTTCATTTCCCGCAACGAAAAAATCTGCATCACCCAGATTGCTGGAAGCCGCGTGGTCGTTCGGCCATTGGGAACCTTTGAAGGTTAGCCTCCGGTGCGACCTTTCTGTCGAAGGTTAACCTTATCCTGCGCAATCCTTCCATTTTTCGAGTTGGACAGGGACAAATCGAAGCCCGAACTTAATTTTCTATGAATCCACTTATCTCTTTCGTTCTGGTGGGCATCGCGGCAGTCGCGTTGCTGGTCTTTTTTCTGCTCATCATCAACTTCGTTGGCGTCTGGTTCCGGGCAAAAATCGCTAACGCGCCCGTCGCATTTTTTAACCTAGTTGCCATGCGCTTCCGCAAGGTGCCAGTCGGCGAAATCGTGGATACACGCATCACCGCCGTTAAGGCTGGGATCGACATCGACTCTGATCTTCTCGAGGCGCATTACCTTGCTGGCGGCAACATTCAGCAGGTTGTTCTCGCTCTCATTGCGGCGAGCAAAGCCCAGATCACCCTCGACTACAACCGCGCCTGCGCCATCGACCTCGCCACCAAGGGAACGGGCAAAACCGTTCTTGAGGCCGTTCGCACCAGCATCAACCCACGCGTCATCGAATGTCCAAACCCGGCTTCCGGCAAAACCACCATCGATGCAGTCGCCAAGGATGGCATCGGAGTGCGGGCCAAAGCCAAGGTGACCGTTCGCTCCAACCTCGATCGTTTCATCGGCGGTGCGACCGAGGAAACGATTATCGCCCGCGTCGGCGAGGGCATTGTTACCTCCATCGGCTCTTCAAATTCCTACAAAGACGTGCTCGAAAACCCCGACCGCATTTCCAAGACCGTGCTGGCGAAGGGCCTCGATAGCGGCACCGCTTACGAAATTCTTTCTATCGACATCGCTGATGTGGACATTGGCGAAAACATCGGTGCGAAGCTGCAAGCCGAGCAGGCCGAGGCCGACAAACGCACCGCCCAAGCCCGCGCCGAAGCCCAGCGCGCCCAAGCCGTCGCCACTGAACAGGAAATGAAAGCTCGCACCCAAGAAATGCGCGCCAAAGTTGTCGAAGCCGAGGCCCAAGTGCCGCTCGCCATCGCGGAGGCTTTCCGGAGCGGGAATCTCGGAATCATGGATTACTTGAAAATGAAAAACATGGAATCCGACACGAATATGCGGACCTCCATCGCCACTCCGGATTCTAAGCTCCGCGAATAAAGTTTCCTAACATGGAACAACTCCTCATCCTGCTCGTCGGCGGTTTGATTGTCCTTGTCCGCAAACTCTTCATGGAGGGCGGCTTGGAGAAAATCCTCGGCAAGCTCGATCGTGATCTAAATCAGCCCTCGGAGGAATTGGGCCGCACCACCCCGCCACCTCTTATGCGTCCGGTTGCGCAAGGACTTGATCCCGAGCAGGAGCGTATCCGAAAGTTCCGGGAGGCGCTGGGCATGCCGCCGGAGGATTCGCTCCGGCCGACTCCGCAGACCACCTCCAGCGGTTCGGCTCCGACGCCGCTTTCGCCCGCCGGACGTGCCAGGCGCGAACGTGCGCGGATCGAGCGCAAACTCGAAGAACGGCGGAGCGCTCCCAGCGCCGCAACCACGCCCGTGCCGTCCCCTCAACCCCCTCAACCCGCGCAGACGGAACCTTCGGTCGCACGATATTTCGATCTGGAATCATTCGACCGCCCACCGATCGAACCTGAGCAAATCTCCGTCGCGGTGCAGGTCGATGTCCCGATCATTGAGCCAGATTTTTTCAAAACCTTGGAAAAGCGCGAGGCGGCTTCAGCCGTTCCGGTCCCACGACTAGTGGAGGTCTTTGGCGCGGGAACCGACCTTCGCCGGCTCATTCTTGCCCAGGAGATTCTCGGTCGGCCAAAGTCCTTGCAAAACGCCTGAACCCCGTTATTTTCGCTCTCCACTCAAAAAGGAAAAAGCCGACGTGGCGAAATTGGCAGACGCGCTAGACTCAAAATCTTGTTCTCGTAAGGGAGTGTCGGTTCGACCCCGACCGTCGGTATTTTTCTTTAATTTCTCAATCTGCGGTCGGTTTCCGCCAGTTGCCGAGCAACACTTCCGAGCGTACCCAATTTAGGTATTTTTCAGAACCGTCGAGCACTTCGAGTAGGATGCATTCGGGCACCTCGGCAGGATGCAACTCGAGGAGGCGTTGCTGAAATTTTCCCCGGTGAATCGCCGAAGTTTTAAAAATGGCCATGACCTCTTTCGCCTCCACGATCTCGCCTTTCCATTGGTAGATCGATTGCACTGCCGGGAGGATGTTAACACAAGCGGCGAGGTGTTCCTCGATCAGCTTGCGGCAGATGGATTTCGCGGTTTTTGAATCTGGAAAAGTGGCTAGGGCCACGACAACGCCGCTCATAAGTTAGCTCGCCAGCACAATTGCCGCAGGCTGCCGACAAATCCAGCCGCCCCCGATGCAGACGTCGCCGTCGTAAAAAACGGCGGCCTGTCCTGGCGTGACCGCTTTTTGCGGCTCGTGCAGACGCACCCGAGCGGTGCCATTGCCAGTCGGATAAACGGTCGCGTTGGCTCCGGGATGAGCGTAACGGATTTTCACATTCACCTCGACGGGTTCGGTAAATTCCCCGCGGCTGACCCAGTTGACGCGGTCGATTTCAAACTCCTCCGCGACCAAATCTTCCGCCTCGCCGACAATCACGCTGTTCGTCGCTGGGTCGATGTCGATCACATAGAGCGGACGGGGTGAGCCGCCGGGCAGACCTTTACGCTGGCCGATCGTGAACATTTCGATGCCCTCGTGTTCCGTCAAAAAATTTCCCGCTTTGTCGTAAATGCCGCCGCGATGAAATTCATTCTCGCCTAGATGTCCGCGCAGAAACGCCTTGTAATCGTTACCCGGCACGAAGCAAATCTCTTGGCTGTCCACCTTGTCTGCGACCCGCAGACCGAGCTGCCGCGCAATCGCCCGGATTTCTGGTTTCGACATTCCGCCGAGCGGCGTAAGCGCATGCGAAAGCTGATCCTGATTCAGGCTGAAAAGGAAATAGGACTGGTCCTTTTTCGGATCGACGCCTTTGCGGAGAACCGCGCGGTCCGCGTGGTGTTCGATGATCGTGTAATGGCCGGTGGCGATGTAGTCGCAACCGAGCGCTTTGGCCTTCGTCCAGAGATTGCCAAATTTCAGCTTCTCGTTGCACATCACGCAGGGATTCGGCGTGCGCCCGGCTTGGTATTCGCTCGAAAAATAATCGATCACCAACTGCTCGAACTGGTTCGATTCATCAACCACGTAATGCGGAATGCCCAGCGCGTGCGCCACCCCGCGCGCGTCCGCGATCGCCGATGGCCCGCAGCATTTGTCCTCGGCTCGTGACATGCAATCCTGCGGCCAGACTTTCATCGTTACTCCGACCACATCGTAGCCCTGTTCTTTAAGCAAATGGCCGCAGACGGAGCTGTCCACTCCGCCGCTCATGCCCAAAAGAACGCGCTTTTTTTCCATAACGCCTTGAGGCTAGCACAAATCCGCGGGAAGTCATCCCGGTCGCTGCTTAGGGCGCTGCAAAGTATTTTTCTGCCGTCTTAGCGCTGGTGCTGTTAGGAAAGCGCCGAACAAATTCGTGAGCCACCTCGCTGGCTTTGACCGGGTCGTGAAGAACTTCGGCGTAAAGGCCGGCCTGGTTGTAGAGGCTGTGCTCGTGACTGGGATCTTGTTTTTGCGCCAATTGATATTGCTCGAGCGCAGCGTCCGGGCGGTTGGTGAACCGGTAGCAGTTCCCCAAGTCCGTCCGCACGTCGGGATTGTCTAATCCCGCACTCAGCGCTTTTTCGTAGGCTGCAATCGCCTCCGGCCAGCGTTGGTGATCATAATACCAGTTGCCTGCCTCGACTGGTTCGGAAGGCGGAGTGCCAGCAGGCGCGGCGACGGATGGAGACGGGGCCGATGGGAAAAAAACGGCGGCCTCTGGTTGTTTCTGACCTGAGAGCAGCCAGACGACAATTCCGCCGGTCAATGCGGAAGAAAAAATAGCCACTCCCAAGCTCGCGAGAATCAGCTTGCGCGGCGTCCATCCCTCCATAGTTAGCTTAGGAGGACCGCGCCGCAGATGGCGATCGCCAAACCGGCAAACCGCACCACTTGCATGCCACCGCGCCGTGTCGCCGCCGTGGCCAGACCAACTCCGGTCAGATGCAGCGCCGCCGTGGAAAGAATGAAGCCGATGGAATAGGACAGCGCAGGTGAGTGCATCGGCGCCTCAACCGCGTGGGCGCAACCGTGGAAGACTGCAAACAATCCGACGATCATTGCGCCCGCCGCTACGGGCAATTCAACCGCTGCAGCAACGAGCAGGCCAAGCACTAGCACCGAAAGCATAATGCCCGTCTCCAAATGAGGCAACACCACGCCAAACGAGCCTAGGATTCCGCCTAGCAGCATCATCCCGACAAATGCCGCTGGAATTCGCCAGACC
Source organism: Chthoniobacterales bacterium (assembly GCA_038228695.1). Lineage (GTDB taxonomy): Bacteria > Verrucomicrobiota > Verrucomicrobiia > Chthoniobacterales > DASVRZ01 > DASVRZ01. Next base: position 8,190 of record JBBRPA010000017.1, on the reverse strand, counting down.
GCCCGTCCGCCCTGTTGCGCGGCCCAGAGTCCGACGGCAATCATTGCGCAAATGTGATCCCATCCCGAGAACGGATGGAACGCGCCCGCTTGGAAGCTTTGCACGTGCGATCCCGGGTGGGCCTGCGCCAGCCAAGGCGTGAGAAAAACAGAAAGAACGATGAACAACCCCGAACGGTAGGAACGTTTATGCATTGGGTTTTTTTAAGCTGCCTTCCCGGGCAGGTCAAGCTTTGCAAAACAGGGTTGATCTTCTCCCGTGCTCCGCGAAGGATGTTTCGATGCAAACTGTTGGAATAGGTTACGACGTTCACCGCTTGGTCGAGGGCAGGCGCCTTGTCTTGGGGGGAGTAGAGATCCCTTACGCGATGGGGCTTGAAGGACACTCGGATGCGGACGTGCTCTGTCACGCCATCGCCGACGCGATTCTTGGCGCGGCCGGCCAGCGCGACATCGGCCATCATTTCCCCAATACCGACGAATCCATTCGCGGCATCAGCAGCTTGGAAATCCTCAGCCGCGTGCAAATCCTCCTCGCCACACAGCATCGGCGAATTATTAACATCGACGCGACGCTCATCGCCGAGGCGCCAAAAATCGCCCCGCACCTTGATGCCATGCAGGAGAAAATTTCTGGCGTCCTGCATCTTCCCAAGGAGTTCATCGGCATCAAGGCCACCACCAACGAAATGTTAGGTTTCCTCGGTCGCAAAGAAGGCATCGCCGCCATGGCCGTCGCCTCGGTAGAAACGGTGACGGAAAAGCCAGAACCCATCGCCCTAGCCTAACTGAGGAATTTATGAATTATGATTAAGGAATTGAGAGTTAAGCCCCGCGATTTCCAAATCATAAATCATAAATCATAAATTTCCTTATGTCGCTTCAGTTTACTAACACGCTCTCGCGTTCGCTAGAAACGTTCTCCCCGCTCGATCCGGCGGGGAAACTGGTCCGCATCTACACCTGCGGCCCGACGGTTTACTCCTACGCCCATATCGGCAACTGCCGCGCCTACATCTTTGAAGATTTGCTCCAGCGTCATCTCGAGAGTCGCGGTTACGAAGTCTTACGGGTTCTCAACCTCACCGATGTGGACGACAAAACCATTCGCAACTCTCGTGCTGCCGGAGTGCCGTTAGCCGACTTCACCGCCATTTACAAACAGGCCTTCCTCGATGATCTCGCCACCCTTAACATCGAGCCCGCCACTCACTATCCCGCTGCGACGGAGCCGCGCTACATCGCCAAGATGATCGAAATGATCGGCGACCTTCTTGCCAAAGACATTGCCTATCAAGCGGACGATCGCTCGCTTTATTTCCGTCTCTCGAAATTTCCTAACTACGGAAAACTCGCACACCTCAATCTGGAAGAACTCCGCCCGACCGGACGCATCCAGAACGACGAATACGAGAAAGAAAACATCGGTGATTTCGCCCTTTGGAAAGCCTGGGACGCCGAGGACGGCGACGTGAAATGGGATAGCCCATGGGGACCCGGACGCCCCGGCTGGCACATCGAATGCAGCGCCATGGCCATTGCTTTGTTAGGACCGGAGTTAGACATCCATTGCGGCGGCGTGGATAATATTTTTCCTCACCACGAGGCGGAAATCGCGCAAAGCGAATGCTGCACGGGCAAGACCTTTTCCAAATACTGGATGCACTGCACGCACCTGATGGTCGAGGGTCAGAAAATGGCCAAGTCCGCTGGGAATTTCTATACCCTGCGCGATTTGTTAGAAAAAGGCTGGACCGGACGCGAAGTGCGTTACGCCCTGCTCAGCGTCAACTATCTCCTCCCGCTCAACTTCACTTTCGACGGTCTGGAAGCGGCGCGGAAAACTCTCCAGCGCATCGACAACTGGGTGCGTCGGATCAAGGAACTCGCCTCCGACTCTGCAGATGCGACGACCTGGCCAGCGGTGAATCAATTTCACGGCAACCTTGACCACGATCTGAATATTTCCGGTGCTCTCGGTCATCTCTTCATCCTCATCAATGAAACCAACGCGCAAATGGACGCCGGGAACCTAACACCCGCCACGGCCGCCAGCCTGCTGGCCGCATGGGAATCAATCAATCGCGTTCTCGGAATCGCTCAACCCGTCGCCGAGATTCCTCCAGAAGTGTTAGCACTTGCCGATCAGCGCACCGCCGCCCGCGCCGCCAAAAACTGGCCCGAGAGCGACCACCTCCGCGACCTCATCGCCACGCACGGCTGGACAGTGAAAGATTCGAAAACCGGAACCAAGCTAACCAAAGCCTGACCCATAAATACACGGGAAATCCCGGTAAGATATTTTTTGATAATACGCCCTCCGTAGCTGCAAAATCTAGCGGCGAAGCTTTTCCGGCACGGAGGTAGCGACATGGGGAAAAAACGGCGACGAAGTGTTTTTTAGACTAAGCATCAGCCGGACCTGCCAACGCTCCATATTGTGGCCTGCTATACGCAGGAGAAATTCTCCAACGGTGCCGATTTCTCTGATGCTCCTGAGTGGTCCAAAGCGCTCTGGAATCTGAGGACGGAGCCTTACCCGATTACTCTGACCCTCAAATCTCTCAGAAAACGTAACTGTCCGCCTTCCACCCCGCGCATCGGATGCGAAATCTTCACCCGTTTGGGACCAAAACGCTGTCGCTCCGCTTCGAATACCTTCTTCAAAAACTCCTTGCTCCCCATCACTGCTCCGTCGCTGAAATATCGAACTCGGCAATGCAACATCTCCAATCGGCTGAGTCTCCCTTTCTTCTCCATCACCTCCGCAATTTCCGCCTCGGTAAAACCACGTCGCGCCGGAACACCCTCCTCGTTCTCAGCTCCCTCAAGCCCTCGCTGATACACCAAACGACGGTAATTCGCTAACGTATCCACTGACTGGAGTTTATCCGCCAGCATATCACTTCCATTTGCTTCGCAAACCTCCTGCAAACCTGCTTTGGCGACGGCGTTCCCTCCATTCGCTTCCCCGTAACCACTCCAACGGTAATCCTTCGGATCCTGCACCAAACCTGCCCGCACCGGATTCAGATCAATGTAAGCTGCCATCGTCGTCAGGGCATCTCCAGCAGCCTCCACCAACAAACTTTTAAAGCGCTCCTCCCAAAGTGTCCCCTTGCGCCCATGACTCCGGTTATACCATTGGGTAAAACGCCCTTTGAGCAGCTTCATAAACGAACTCAAATCATACATCCGGGCCATGATTGTGGCTTTTAGAGCTTCAGCCTCTGCCCGGGCATTCCCCTCTGGATTCCTCTGCGCTGCTTCCCGCAGCATCTGCAATCTCTGACGTAAGGTGTTGATTTCTAAAACACTGTTGACTGGCTTGAGCCGCTCCAGAAGTTCTTCATCGGACAAGGTAAAATCGGCGGGTCGCCGGGGCACTTCAAGCAGGATGTGGAAATGATTGCTCATCAGGCAATGAGTGATCACGCGCACCTCGCAGAAGGCTTCATAGAGTCGCATGAGTCGTGTGAACTCAGCCTTTTCGGGATCGCCCAGCACGAATTGCCGATCCACGACTCGGGAGAGGCAATGATAAAACGCCGTGGGAGAGTCGTTGGAAGCCCTCAATCGAGTCTGTCGCATATCCGATCACCGATAAAACCGTCACCAAACCAAGTCAACCATTTTCTGATAAAAGACCTGTCCCTTTATATTTCCTTTATATTTGTTAAGCCAGGAAAATGGCGGCATCCTCTTCTTGACGCAGATTCCACGTAGATACACAATGTAGCTATGGATATAGCCAAAATCTTCCGACACGGAGGCAGCCAAGCCATTCGGCTCCCAAAAGCCTACCGATTTGATGGAACCGAGGTTTTAGTTGAAAAACGCGGCGATGAAGTGATCCTCAAGCCCAAGCTCAAACCGGAATTGAAAACGCTTAACAACGTTGCTTGTTACATGAGGGAGAAATTTCCTGAGGGTTCCGATTTCCCGGATGCTCCCATTCGCCCGAGCGAACACGAGCGTCCGATTCTGCAATGGTGACGCCGCTTTTTCTGCTCGATTCCAGCGTCTGCGTCGATCTGCTGCGGGGTCGGGTTTCCTCGACCCAATTGCCTGCCACCAGCGACTGTTTTATTTCCCGCATCGTCTCGGCAGAATTGTGGGCTGGAGCGGAAAAATCCGGACGCCCGACTGTGAAAGTCCAGTTGGAGGCATTCCTTGGCCTATTTCCAGTGTTGGATTTTAACATCGCCGCCGCCCAGCATTACGGGGACATCCGTGCCGAACTCGAAAAACGCGGCACATCCATTGGCCCACTCGACCTCCTCATCGCCGCCCACGCCCGCAGCCTCGGAGCCGTTGTGGTCACGGGTAACACCGCGGAATTTAGGCGAGTCAAAGGCCTGAAGGTCGTGGCTTGGAAGTGAGTGCGCATTTTCTGATAAAAGACCTGTCCCTTCATTTTCTGATAAAAGACCTGTCCCTTTGTATTTTCAGACGGCGGGCGTTGCAGGGGAGTTCGATAATGGCGATCAGACGTCGGAAAAGGTTCTGCTGGTAGCGGAGATTTTTGTCGGCGGTGATGAAGATATCGAAACGACCTTCGATCAGGTTGATGAGTTCCCCGTTATTGATGCCGCCCCAACCTTCTTTTTGCACGGTGGTGACGTGGTGACGGCTCAGAGAATTCCGCAGCGCCAGCGGGATGTTTTCATCCAAGATGATTTTCTTCACGCGTTAGACGGAGAAACTCAAGGGCATCGGATTTGGGCACGGTGGGGAAGTCCTCCAGGAACATTTCGAGGGTGTCGCCACCGTCGAGGTAGTCAAACAAGGTTTGCGCTGGGACACGAGTGCCTCGGAAAACGAGCGTGCCGCCGAGAATTTCTCGGTCAGATTGGACCGGGCTGTGGTCGTGCGTGAGCATTGCAAAGGATGCCAGTTATGTTCTCTCAGGGCAAGATGTTATCACTACAGAAGCGAGAAGGTGGATTTTTTGGCGAGACGCCAAAAACAGCAGGCGAGACGCCCGCGCTACCCGAGAGTATGCGGAGCGTGATTTCTAAGCTCTCCCCATATAACTGCCTGTGCGGGTGTCGATCTTGATGAGTTCGCCTTCTTTGATGAAGAGGGGGACGTTGACGGCTTTGCCAGTTTCCAGTTTGGCAGGTTTTTGGACGTTGCTGGCGGTGTCGCCACGGACGCCGTCGGCACTTTCGACGACTTTTAGGTTTACGGAGGAGGGGAGTTCGACTTGGACGGGTTTGTCTTCGACGAAGAGGACTTCGACTTTCAAGTTTTCGACGAGGTAGTCTTTGGCTTCGGCAAGGAGGTCGGCGCCGAGGGTGATGGTGTCGAATGTGACGGGGTCCATGAAGTTGTAGTCGGAGCCGTCTTGATAGGAGAATTCGAGCTGCTGGCGGCTGACGTCGATGATGTCGAGTTTGTCGGTGGAGCCGAAGCGGACGTCGGCGGATTTACCGGTGCCGATGTAGCGGATGATGGCTTGGACGAAGGCGCGAAGGTTGCCGGGGGTGCGGTGCATGACTTCGAGGACGATGGCGACGTTACCGTTGTAACGGATGGCTTGTCCTTTGCGGAGGTCGTTGGCTGCGGGCATAAATGTATGAGTTAAGTGTGGGGTGTTGGCTTGGGGTTGTGGTAAAAAATTGTCCACAGATTTCCCAGATTTACACAGATTTTTTTGAGGACTGTTTGCCTTTAATCTGTGGGAATCTGTGAAATCTGTGGACGAAAATTGCTTAGAGAAGTTTGAACTTAGCAAGGTCTTGCGAATCCACAATGCCTATCGGCGTGCGTTTTGCGTCGAGGACAATGAGGTCGTCGATGTTCGTTTTTTCGAGGATGTGAAGGACTTCAACGGCGAGTTTTTCCGAGGAAATAGTGATGGGCGAGGGGGTCATGTAACGTTCGACGGGGTGGTCGCCGAGAGTGGGATCGGTCTCGAAATGGCGGGCGAAGTCGCCGTGGGTGAAGATGCCGGCGAGGGTGCCGTCCGTTTCGATGACGACGGCGGCTCCACTGCGGCGGGCGCGCATTTCATGGAGGACTTGGCGGATCGTGGCGGCGCGGGGGACGAGGGCGAGGCGTTCGGGGCCGCGCATGATGTCGGTAACGCGAAGGAGAAGGCGGCGTCCGAGGTTGCCGCCGGGGTGAAATTTGGCGAAGTCGGCGGGAGTGAAGCCGCGGGCCTCGAGGAGGACCATAGCCAACGCGTCGCCGAGGGCGAGCATGACGGTGGTGCTGGAGGTGGGGGCGAGTTGGAGAGGGCAGGCTTCCTGTTCGACGGAGGCGTCGAGGTGGACGGTGGCGTTTTTGGCGAGGAGGGAAGTGGGGTTGCCGGTGATGGCGACGATATCGACCTTGAAACGACGGAGCGCGGGGAGGAGGGCGACGATTTCTTCGGTTTCACCGGAAGCGGAGAGGATGAGGACGGTGTCGCCGTCGGAGACGACGCCGAGGTCGCCGTGGGTGGCGTTGACGGAGTGGAGGACGACGGAAAGGGAGCCGGTGCTGGTGAGGGTGGCGGAGATTTTTTCAGCGATGTGGCCAGATTTACCGATGCCGATCAGAACGATTTTTTGACCAGCGGCGGTCGCTTTCAGAAAAAGGCCGATTGCGGCGTCGAGAGAGGCACCGTCAATGGCGAGACGCTCCTCGAGACGCTGCAATTCCGCGATCTCGATCTGCAAGACGCGCCGCGCCGGATTAAGGTAGCTCATCGGAGTAATTCATGGGGCGGAAAGCCTACATCGACACCGCCTGCGGCGTCCAGCGTGTTGCCTCAAGCAAAAAAGACACCGGGGAGCAAAAAATAGTGCGATACGTTGACTCATAACTGATGACACCGGGGGAACTCGGAATCGGCCCTCTGGAAGGAGCCCGGAGGGCGACTGGAAGAGGGCCGATTCCGAGTTTGAGTTTTCCCCGCCCGGCGGCTCATGCGGCAGCCTTGAGCCTCTCACCCTTGGGTGCGCGCAGTAGCCCGCGCAATTGCTTTTCAATACTCCGCTTGAGCGCAAAGGGATTGAGGCTGGCTTTGAGTTTTTCCAGTCGCAAGAGTTCCTCCCCAGCGATTTGTCCACTGGCTTTCAATCGCTCAAAAGGCGTCTGAGGGGTGTCGTAGACGCGCTTTTTACGACTTCCCTCCACCTCGGTTCGCAGGTGTTTCATCGCCGGAGTAAAAAAGTTACGAAACGCACTCCAGTCACCCGCGTAGAGTGCGTTGAGTCGTTCTGCTTGCGCCGGATCGTCCAGGCGTTGATAGCCCACCAGTTGCCGCACATGCGTCCAGTTCTTTTGCTCCACCCGTGCGTTGTCATTCTTGCGGTAGGGCCGCGAGCGGGTGAAGGCCACGGGCGCGTTACGCCCCAAAAAATAGGCCGCCAGATGCCAGTTAAGGAACTCACCGCCGTTGTCGGAATCAAAGCCCAGAATCGCGAAAGGCAGTGCCTTTTCCACTTCCACGATTCGCTCCCGCACGCCGTGCTGCCCTTTGTTCCAGACCGCCCGCGTCTCCGTCCACTGCGTATGCACATCGGTCATGGTCAGGCTCCAGCAAAAGTCCCCGCTCATCGATTCCCCACAGTGCGCCACGGTGTCGGCCTCGATCCAACCCGGACCCGCCACATCCCAATGTTCCGTGCGCACGGGGATCTGTTTGCGCAGCAACGTGCCGGGCCGCGTGCCGCAACGTGCCCGGCTCCCGAGGGTCACCCGGCAGGGGATCAGCAGACGATCCAGCGTCGCCGCACTCTGGGCAAGCACCCGCTTGCGAAGCTCGCTCTCCAGCGCACCGTGCTCGGTTTCGTAGTGCGGCATCCACAGCGGCAACGCCGACTTCAATCGCTTGCCGCACGGCTGTTCGCACGCCAGCCAGATCACCTTCACCACCTTCCTCTCGGCTTCACCGTAACGCGGGCGGGGTCCGCCACGCCGACTGCGTCCTCCTGTTACGGGCCGCTTCCCGCCCAAAACTTTGATCGCATGCTTGCGCTCATAACCACACAGATCGCACAACTCATCGAGCAACCGCCCACGCGCCTCCCGACCCCGCCTCCCATAGCGTTCCCGCATCTTCAATATCACTTCCCGTTTGCTGATCTGGCTCATTTTTAATGACATCTTCCACGGTGTCATTAGTTATGAGGCAACGTATCCTTTTCGCCGCTCTCACAACCTCTGTCCCGGTGTCATTTCATTTGAGTCAATTCGT
>JBBRPA010000016.1:0-61975 GCA_038228695.1 Chthoniobacterales bacterium | reverse complement strand
GCAATTTGACCGCGTTGATCTTAAACTCCTCGCTGTAGCGTTTGCGACTGGGTTTTATTTTGGTTTCACCGAGAGTTTGATGGCTCATTTAATTCACTTTCAGGTTGCTTACCCGTGTCCGCAAGAGCGAGGCCACTTCAATACCGTCAGCGGCAATAACTCAGGCAATTTGTTGATCGATTCGCAGAACGCCAGCGGCACGAACACTATCGCGGGCGACTTCTACTTGGATTCCGATTTGAAAGTGCAGCAGGCGGCGGGCGGCACGATCGTTCTCTCGGATACGACGCTCGACCTGAAGAACCAGACGATGATCGTTCTCGGGAACGGCACGACGAGCCTCTCCGGGGTGGTCGGCAATAGCGCCGGCAGTGGCAAGCTCACAGTGGGCGTGGATGGCACGGCAAGCACAGGTACGCTGAGACTTTCCAGTGCGAATACCTACACCGGCGACACAACGGTCCGCGCCGGCACCTTGGAATTCACCTCCGCTTCTTCCTCGAACAACTCGACCATCCGGATCGGTTCGTCCAGCGGCTCCGGCATCAATGCGAACATTAACCTCATAACGCTGACCGGTGGTACGACCATTGGCAGTGTGATCAACCCCGTCACGTCTTCCGGTTCTGGGACGCTCACTATAAATTCCCAAAACACCTCTGGCACGAATACGCTCTCGGGTCATATCGGAGCCGACCGTAGTTACACGCTGACCCAGGCAGCGGGCGGCACTCTAAATATCACCAACGCGAGAATTGGAGTTACGACCAATACGGGTAGCGACATTAAGGGTTTCACTGTTACGTTTACACCCGCGGCCTCCGGTTCCATCAACCACAGCGGCACAATCTATAATTCGACGGGCAACGGAAACGTTATCATGAACGGGGCCGGAACTCTAATACTCTCGAATTCCAACACCTACTCAGGAGCAACCACCGTTTCCTCTGGAACCTTAATCGCCTCAGCTAACGGAGCCCTTGGCTCAGCAACTACCGGAACGAGCGGCATCACCGTCGCGGGCGGAGCGACCCAAGCAGCCGCCGCAGTCCTCGCTCTGACGGGAACTACGAACACCGACCGGGTTAACAACAACGCTAGTTTAGCTCTCTCAAACGGCACGGCCAATGTCACCCGCAGTGGCGGCACTCTCCTTCTCGGTTCAACCAGTGACGCGGCGAATACTACCGAAACTTTGGGTGCGCTTACTCTCGGGACAAATAGCGTGATCGATTTCGCTAGCACGTCTTCATCGACGGGTTTCAAATCTACCTTCACCGGATTAACTATTAACTCCACTTCGACTGATTACGCTTTAGTCCGTAACTGGAACGGCACGCTTGGCACTATCGGCGGAGCCAACAACGATGGTCTGCTCTTTTCGAATCTCATCGGATTTACGAATAATCAAATCACCGACCTCATCCGATTCGATGTTGGCGGAACGATCTATAGTGGCCAATTTAAGCAAATTTCCGGCAGCAACTTTGAAATTGTTGCTGTGCCCGAGCCATCGACTTGGGTCGGAGCGGGTCTAGTTGTTGGCCTAGCCGGATTGGCTCTTCGCCGCCGTCAACTTAAGCAGGCAGCCTAATCCCAAATTCTCTCTCGAAAACGGTGGCTTCGGCCGCCGTTTTCGTTTCAATACGTCATTGACGACAACGCGAATCTGCCGGAACCGTCCCGCTTGCCAAAGTCTCGCTCCACGTTCCATCGAACGTTCCATCGTTTACGCTCCACTGTTTCGAAATCGCTTTGGCGACATCATGCTCTGCGGTTCGCCGGATGGTTGCTCATCTTCCTGACCTTTTTCCCCATCCTAGAAATTCTGGCCGTGCGCTACGGTAATCCGCCGCTTACGCCGCTCATGGTCATTCGGCGTTTGCAAGGACACCTCCACTCTGGCCGCGCTCCGCAATCCGCTTACCGCTGGGTCGGCCTAGAAAAAGTCTCTCCTACTTTTCTCAAAGCCGTTTGGCAAACCGAAGACGCGCGTTTTTTTCAGCACAACGGGTTCGACTGGAAGGAAGTGGATCATGCCATGGCCGACGCCCGGCGCACCGGTAAACCCGCCCGCGGAGCCTCCACTATCTCCATGCAATGCGCCCGCTCGCTTTTCCTCTGGCAGGGTCGTTCGTGGGTGCGCAAACCGTTGGAGGGTTACTACACCATCCTGCTCGAGACTATGCTAACCAAACGGAGAATTTTCGAACTCTACGTCAATGTGATCGAAACCGGCGACGGCCTTTATGGCGTCGAAGCTGCGGCGCAACACTATTGGCGCGTGTCCGCCGAAAAACTCACTTCGGCCCAAGCGGCGGAGCTTGTCGCCATCCTCCCGAATCCGCGCCAGCGCAATCCGCTCCAACCGACAGCAAAAGTCACCCAGCGCGTCGCCTTCGTCACGCGCAAACTTCACGAAAGCCCGCGCTGGCCGTTGTGAGCGGGTCCCTACTGGAAAGGAAATTATCTCCGCAAAATTCATTCGAACGTTCTCGAATTCCGATCCGGAAGAAGCTCTGAAAAAACCGGAGCCGTAACCTAGCGCAACCGAGGCTTTTCAAAACGAAAGTGCCTTTTCAACCCGACCCGTTTGATAGTCCACCTCTCCCCGACAACATCATGGTGCGGGTCCGCTCGGGAAGCGCTCTCCCATTCTTTTCCTGCATGGGTTTGGCGCGTTGGTAGAAATTGTGTTCGACTCGTTAGCTCATGACGCTAAAAGTTTCTGACGTTTACTTCCGATGAAAACTTCCTTCCACATCCTGCTGACCATTTTTGTCCTGTTTTCTGCGAACACATTTGCCGCAGATAAAGTCGGCTCTAAAGATCACCCACTCCTCAAACGCTACGAAGGCAGCTCCATCTTGGACTATAGCCAGCTAGGTTACGCCGAATATTCGCTCGCTCTAGGCAAAGCGCTCAATCGTGTCGCCCCGGCCAGTCAAGGGCGGTCCATCGAAAAGGAAGCCATGCTCGAGGGCAAAGTCACCCGTATTACCTATCTCGCACCCACCGAACGCAGTGCATTGGAGGTGTTTCGGAATTATGAACAAGAACTCGCCGAGAAAGGTTTCGAGATTCTTTTTAAGGGCGAAAAAGAACAACTCGGCTACCGATTTGCCGCACGTTACGATAGGATTCTCTCGCGTTTTGCCCAAAATAATAGTGATAACCGCTTTGTTGCAGCCCGTCTCAATCGTCCAGAAGGAAATGTAACGGTGGCACTTTTTGTCTTGAAGCCCATGAAAGGCGAAACAGTCATCCAGCTTGATGTCGTGGAAGAAAAAGCGCTGGAGCAAAAAATGATTACCGTCCCAGCCGAAGAGATGGAAAATCAGATCGCCACGAACGGGCGGATTGCGCTTTACGGGATCCAATTTGATACCAACGAAGCGACGATTCGCACTGAATCCTCGGCTACGATTACGGAAATGGCTAAATTATTAAAAAACAGCCCGAACCTCCGAGTGCTCGTGGTCGGCCACACCGATACGGATGGCAGTTTTGAATACAATCGCAGCTTATCCCAACGCCGCGCGGAATCCGTGGTGGCCGATCTTGTGAACCGAGGCATCGCCAAAGAACGACTGTTTCCGGTTGGGATGTCGTTCGCCTCGCCGGTAGCGACGAATGCGAGTCCGGAAGGTAAGGCAAAGAACCGCCGGGTCGAACTGGTGGATATGCGCGATGCGAAGCGGGATTAGAAGATTTTAAGAAATCGTGTGGCCGCGAGAACGAAGTGGTCTCGGGTAGTGCGGGCGTCCCGCCTGCTGGTTTTGGCGTCTCGCCGAAACTATCGTTCATCGGGGTGAAAAGCAGCGCCGCAACATCCAAGACGTTTGCCGGCACGAGCGGCTCATCTTTCTATTTAAATCGCTCTAGGTGGACGCCGCACTTTCGCTAGCCAGTGGAAAATTTTACAGTGAACGCGCCGCGAGTTTTTCAAACTCGGCTAGCGCCATGCCAACGACCTGGTCCATGTTGTAATAACGATAGGTCGCGAGCCGGCCGACAAAACTAACCTCCTTCGTGGCGGCGGCGAGGGCGGCATAGCGATCGTAGAGCGCCTTCGCATCCGGCGCAGGAATCGGATAATAGGCTTCCTTGCCCGGACCATAGTCCTCGGGATATTCGCGAACGATAGTCGTGACCGGAATTTTTTGCCCGGTGGCGTGTTTGATCTCCACAATGCGGGTGAACTCGTGGTCGTTCGGATAATTCACCTGCATGGCGGGCTGAAAAAATTCCTGACCTAACGTCTCGGGTTCAAACCGAAGCGAACGATACGGGAGCGGCCCGAAACAGCAGTCGAAATATTCATCGACGGGACCGGTGTAGATTAGATGCCGGAATTCGATGTTAGGAAGCACGTCGCGATAGTCTGTCCCGAGCCGCAGGGTGATCAAGGGATGATCGAGGATTTTCCGAAACATCGCGGTGTAACCTTCTTTGGGCAGCGCTTGGAATTTTTCGGAGAGATAACGGTCGTCGCGATTAGTCCGGACCGGGATGCGTCCGCAGACGCTGGCGTCGAGTTCCTTTGGGTCGCGACGCCACTGTTTCCGGGTGTAGTTTTTAAAAAACTTTTCGTAAAGTTCCCAACCCACTTGCGAGACGATGACCTCCTCGGAGTTAGCCGGTTTCTCAATCGGGACGCGCCATTTTTCGAGAGTGGCTTCCATTTCCTCGCTAGTTGATGCCCGGCCGAGCAGTTGTTCGAAGGTGTTTAGATTAATTGGGAACTGCCAGTGACGTCCGTCGGCCCAGGAGAGAATTTTGTATTCGACCGCATGCCATTCGGTGAATTGGCTGAGGTAAGCCACGATCCGCTCGGAGTTCGACCGGAAGTAATGCGGGCCGTAAGTGTGTAAAAGCACGCCTGCGGCGTCATAGTGGTCGTGCGCATTGCCGCCAATGTGATCGCGGCGATCGACCACGAGCGAGGTTCTTCCGAGTTGGCTGGCGAGCCGCTCCGCCAGTACGGAGCCGGCGTAGCCCGCCCCAGCGATGAGGTAGTCAAATTTTTCCTGCATCGGGAAGACTAGGCGGCAAATCCGTATTTCAGGATACAGCGAATCGCACTCACGCCATCCTTCCAGCCGATTTTTTTGCCTTCCGCATAGGTGCGGCCATGATAAGAAACAGCGACTTCGTAGATGCGGACGTTCATTCGAGCCACTTTCGCGGTGATCTCGGGTTCGAAGCCGAAGCGGTTTTCCTCGATCGTGATTTTTTGAATGATCTCGCGCCGGAAAACTTTGTAGCACGTTTCCATGTCGGAGATGTTCAGGTTAGTGAACATGTTGCTCAACGTAGTCAGGAAAGTGTTGCCGACGGAGTGCCAGTAATAGAGAACGCGATGCTCCTCCGAGCCCATGAAGCGAGATCCGAAAACGACATCGGCCCGGTCGCGCAGGATGGGCCCCAGAAGTTTCGCGTATTCGCCCGGGTCATACTCGAGGTCGGCGTCTTGGATGATTACGTAAGGCATAGTGGCTTGCGCGAAGCCGGTCCGCAGCGCAGCGCCTTTTCCCTGATTAAAAGCGTGTCTGATCGCTTTGACGCGGGAGTCTGAACCCATCAACCCTTGGAGAATCTGCCAGGTGACATCCGCAGAAGCATCATCCACGACGATCAATTCGCCCACTAGCGGCTGGGAGAGCACCGCTTTTACCACGTCCGCGAGGGTTTTCTCCTCGTTGTAGGCAGGCATGACGACGGAAAGGCAGGGAGTCATCCTCAATTTTTTACACGTCCGTTCCCAACGGGGGCAAGGAGGAAAGTATTCGATCCACGATTTGATCGGAACGGATTTGGGACATGGGCGGTAGCGTTAATTGTTTGCGCGGTTTATCCAGACCGATCAGCAAAACCTCTTTACGCATGGCCAGTGTGGCGAATTCATGCCTCAGCAAACTGGCCGCCTCGAGTTGCGGGTAATCTTTCCTTTGATCAGGGATAATCACGCATTGGGGGATGCGATCCCACGCGGCGACATATTTAACCCATGAATCGATCGAGATTACGTAGTCCATCTGCCGGACCAGATGAATCGATTGCGGAAGGGTCAAATCCTGATGGGTGAAAATCTGCTCATCGAAGCGCAACGCCTCGACCTCTGGGCAGGGGTCGATCAAGTGCAATTCCGCCTGCGGGCGAGCTTTTCTGAGGTGTTCCAAAAAAGATCGCCATTGTGGGAGCGGCCATTTTTTCGAAGGCAGCCCAAGCAAGTGGGTTTGGATGCCGATTTTTGGTTGGTCGCTTTTGAATTCTATTTTTTCGCCATCGGAAAGCGCTAGTTCCCACGCAAAAATTGGAGGGACACCTGCGTTGCCGATGACTAACAATTCACGGAAAAGGCGATTGGCCATTCTCGCGACAGTTCCCAGGCCGTCCGTGCCTCCCCATGTTAGCGAAGGGCATCGGCTAACTAGATCGCGGATTGTTAACGCATCCGGCGGCAATGCATCTGCCCGGCAGCCCAATTGCTGCCACGGCAAATAGACTACCGGAGTGCGCCAGCCGGTTCTCTGAAAAATCGCGGCGTGGGGAATCAGAGAAATATTCCGCAACGTATCCCCGATGCCACCCCAACTCAGGATGGCGAATAATTTTTCCCCGGTGATTGCTGGCACGGTCGATGCTCCTACGTAAGACCCGATGATACAAGCCAATTGTCGGTCACGATTCACGGCGGAAGATTTTCACTACATCGTCCGCGTTCTCTCCCACTCTCCGGAAAGCGCCATTTCCCTCGTGGACTTGCTTACCGACCACGACGCGCGCGACGCGATTCTGGATCATAACCGATTGCGGGATTCGGTGCTTAGAGGCGTGGAAAGCCTGTCCATTTCGCCACATCTCTATTTCTACATTTTGACCAGAGCTGTCTTAAAAGATACAGCTCTCGGCGATCGGGCTTTAGCCGACTACGTCGCTTCGCTGCTAACCGCATTTTCGAAATCCAGTCAGATGGAATCACCCTGCGGCGGCGGGGTGACCTACCTTTCCGACATGCTGCTAGCGTTGCGTCAGGCTAACCAACATCAGACCTTTCAAATCCGTGCCCACGTCGGCAACTACTCTCTCTTCATTTCCGGCATTCTACATGAGAATGTAAAACGCCGTTTCGAGCGGGGCGCACCCGATGTTAGTTTTTACGAGGAAATGGGCAGTAGCAGTTTCAAAGTGGCCGCCGAGCACAGTATGGCCCGCCGCTGCCAGCTCGCCCCGATTTATCGTGATCTCGGTGACCGGTTTCATGAAGTTCGGCTCGCCCTCAACCGGCTCGCCGATCAATTCATCAACCTCGGTGACGACGCCCACCTTCCCTTGATCCAGGCATGAGCACGCTCTTTAGCGAAATCCAACGGTTGTTCGAGCGCACGTATGCGGCGGTCGGAATTAACCTCGAAGAGTGCCTGATCGATCGCAAACGGAGCGAGCAACTTTCCCGGCTGGCCGGTGCCTCAGCGATCGAGTTGAGTGAGCTGGCCCGGACCTTCCTCCGCACCGCCGACAACCAGCTCTACATTGGGATCCATTATTCTGCGTGGCTGATCGAGCAGTTGGAGAAAAACGATCCGCGCGCCGGTGTTAACAATGCTAACATCCGCTCGCTCATCGCCTTCGTCGAAGAGATCAACCACGCCCTCCACGCTGGGTTGGAATTCAAACGCGGCCGCTGCGAACTGGCCGATGAAAGCTTTATTCGCAATCTCGAACTCCAGGCCCAAGTGGATACCTACCTCGTTCTACTGATGTTTGTTGCCTTCTTTCGCAAAACCCAGCGCACCTCGCGGATGGATCGGCGTTGGCTGCGTTTCCACCTTTTCCAATCGAAAACGCCGGACGCCTATCACGATCCCAACTTGCGCGGACGCTACTTGGAAACCGGCGAACTCGCTGAGCGATACACCCGTCACCTCGACACGCTGAACGGTGTTAGAAGGATCGAAGAAATCCGCCGCTTTCACAGCCTCACTTACGGAGAAAAGAAAACTCAGATCCTTGCTCTGATGGACAAGCCGCGGGACTAACTTTCGTGGTTCGCCGCTGGCTTGGAAGAGGGCGCAATCCGGATCAACGCCTCGTTCCTGCGCAGAAACACGGGAGTCCACGGCGGATCGTAGTAGCCGAAGAGCGGTTCATCCGCCGCAATCAGGCCGGCAGCTTTCATCCAAGAGCGCAGCTTCTTAACGGCGCTCTCCTCGTTGGGGCGGTTACGGCCACCGCTAAACCGCAAGACTGCATAGCGCGCCGCTGGCACCTCGCGCAGCGTGACATCACCGCCGGAGGGCTTCGGCACGCCTCCCTGCGTTGTGGCGTGAGGCATAATGAAACTCATCGTTCGCTGACCCACCCGGCTGTCGATCAGCACGGGGGTCGTCATAGAAATTTTCTCCGCCTTTTCATTTTTCCCGGTGATGAAACGAAAGAGGCGGCCGAAGCTGCCGTTTTCCTCCGTTGCTTCCATTCCGGTGGTGGCCACCGTTAGCGTCGGGTAATCTCGAATCTCAAACCGACCCTCTTTCCGGACGATCTCATACTTCGGCGATTCGGTGCTGGCTCGCGAAGAACGCACCAACCAGAAACCCGCCAGCAGCACTGGCACGATAGGAAGAATCCACCAAGGGGAACGTAAACGGATCATGCTTTAGGAAACCACGGTCTGCATCAGTAGGCAAGCGCCATGGGCAAAACGGATTCGTCCAAGACAGATCTAAATCCCGCTTGAGAAACTAACCAGAAATGTTCCTAGATCCCCAAGGTTAGTTACCGCGGATCATCTCACGCATACGGGCGAAACTGAGCCGGGCCATTTCCGCAGAGACGGGTTGGTTCATTAACGTGTGATAGCTGGTTTTCTCCAAATCATCGGGTGCTAGCTCTTTGATGAATTCACTCGGCGTGCAGGGCGAGGGAGTGCCGTATTTCAAGCGATTGTAGCAGTGCGTCATGGTCAGGGTTTTGCGCGCGCGAGTGATGCCGACGTAAAGGAGCCGGCGTTCTTCGTCCAAGGTGCCTTCTAGCTTGGAGCGGGAGTGGGGGATGATGCCGTCTTCTAACCCGACGAGGTGGACGTGACTGAATTCAAGCCCTTTGGCGGCGTGCAGCGTGATCAGAGTGACGCCTTTGCTTTGGTCTGCTTGATCCTCTTCCTCGCGTTGTTGGTCGAGGGTGAGTTCGTCAAGGAATCCTTGCAAGCCATCGTCCTTGCGGTCTTGGTATTGACCGAGGGCATTGAGCATTTCGCGGACGTTGGCCTCGCGTTGGAGTGCTTCGGCTGGAGTCTTGCAGGTGCGTTTTAAATCCTCGAGGTAGCCGGTCTCCCCGATGAGATCATTGACGATCTGTGCGTAGTCGGCTCGGGGCTCGAGAATGCGGGTTTCGTAGCGATCGAGGAGGGCGGCGAAGTTGCGAATGGCTGCGCCGGTTTTTTTGCTGAAAGTAGTTAGAAAAACCTCGCTACGTAGTGTTTCGAAGATGTTGCACTTGTCCACAATGCTTTGCTCGAGCGCACGATCGGTGGTGGCATTGCTGATCCCGCGAGCCGGGGTGTTAACAATGCGCAGCAAGCTAACATCGTCCGCCGGGTTCATAATCGCCGAGAGGTAAGCGAGGATGTCTTTCACCTCGCGGCGGTCGTAGAAACTTTTCCCGCCGATAAGTCGGTAGGGAATCTTAAGGCGGCGGAAGTTTTCTTCTAACAAACGCGACTGGGCGTTCATGCGATAGAGGACGGCGAAGTCTTCCCACGGAGCGAGGGATTCCATCTGCATTCGCTGAATTTCCTCGACGACGAATTGCGCCTCGACCCGGTCGTCAGGGATCTCGACAACGCGCACCTTGTCGCCGGGGCCGTTGTCGCTCCAGAGTGACTTCGGGCGGCGGCGCGGATTATTTTTGATCAGGCTGTTAGCTGTGTTTAGGATCGCGTTCGTGCTGCGGTAGTTCTGCTCGAGTTTGACAATGTGCGGATTGGGAAAGTGATGCTCGAATTCGAGAATGTTAGAAACTTCTGCGCCGCGCCACCCATAGATGCTCTGGTCGTCGTCGCCGACCACGCAGACGTTCGGAGGGTCGTCCGCGAGCAGGGTGACGAGGTCGAGCTGGAGTTTGTTCGTATCTTGGAATTCATCGACCATGATGTGGCTGAATTTCCCGCGCCAGAGGTCGCGCACGTCGTCGTGTTCGCGGAGGAGTTGGACGGCGAGCATGAGGAGGTCGTCGAAATCTACCGCATTGAGGTGTTTCAGGTCGGCTTGGTATTGGCGATAGACGGCGCCGATGAGGGTTTCATCGTCTTCGGGAGGTCGCCAGCCGTTGTTTTTCGCCTTGCTGATGAGGGCCTTGGCGACGCCGGGTTCCATGTTTTCGTCACTGGCGGCGGTGCGATTGATGATTTTTTTAATGAGGCCGAGTTGGTCGCCTTCGCTGTAGATGGAGAAGGTTTTTTTGTAGCCGATTTTTTCGATGGAGACGCGTAGGATACGCAGGCAAAGGGCGTGGAAGGTGGAAATGTTCAGACCCGTTGCGTCATCGACCATGCCTTTGATGCGCTCGCGCATTTCGTTGGCGGCTTTGTTGGTGAAGGTGACGGCGAGAATTTGAGCGGGAGCGACGCCTTGATGCATCAGGACGGCGATGCGCGCGGTGATGACGCGGGTTTTTCCCGTGCCTGCCCCGGCGAGAATGAGCAACGGGCCCTCGGTCGAGGTCGCGGCCTCGTGCTGGGCGGGGTTGAGGTCAAAAAGGCGAAACCGGCTCATAAGTCAAAAACGTGGCAGGGAAGGGGTAGGGGGCAATTGTGGCCTTGGCAAGTTTTCGGACGGGAAAAGTTGAGTGCCGTTGTAATTTCTGCCAATCTGTCGTTGTGATCTGTCGTTTCTTCCTACTTGGCGCGTGTGTTTTTACGCAGTTTTTTCTGGTTCCGTCTCTGGCCGAAGATGTTTCGGAGCCCGATTTGAAAGTCCAGAGAATGTTCGACGTGAAGATTCGCGAGGCGTCGGCTGCTTTCGAGCACGACGATTATCCAAGAACGCGCAAAACTCTCGAGGCGGCGGAAGCGCTGATCCCAAATGACCCGGCAGCGATCAATCTTCGGGGCGCCTTGCTCTATAAAGAGAAGAAATACGACGAGGCGATGGCGGTATTTCAAAAATTGATCGATCGCGACGCCAATTCGTATCCGGGATATTTCAACATGGCCGAAGTGCTGCTGGCGCAGGACAAATTCGACCTCGCTCTCGACGGATTCGAGCGCATCCTGCAGGCGCGACCGGGAGACGAACTCTGTCAGTATCGTGTCGTTGTGACGCTCGTCCTAATGAAAGACCTCAATGAGGCCCGGCGGCGAGCCAAAAAGATCGTTAACCCCGGGCAGACGGCGGCCTATTATTTCGCTAATGCCACGATCGAATTCGGGTCAGGTAACGAGCAAAAGGGCCTCGACTGGATCAAGCAAAGCGAAACGTTTTTCCCGGAAGAAAACTCGAAAGGCCTGCGTGATGTTTTGGTCGAGCATAAGCTGCTTCGGAAATAATCGCGCTTTTGGCCCGGCTCAGGACTTTTCCATTCAGATTGAAACCGCCAAAAGGGCCATTTTGCGTTGGAAACTCTTCGGCAGCCTCTATATGCTTCAAACAATACCCAGAATGAAACTAATTCCTTTTCTTCCCAAGTTCGCGCTCTTTTGCGCTCTCTCACTTTTCATTTATCCGGCTTCCGCCCAAGATCAGGCGGGTGATTTGGCCGCGGCCAATTCCGCGATCAATGACGGCAATTACCAGGATGCGGCTGCCCGATTCGCCAAATTCGTCAAGGATTACCCCACGTCCACCGTGGTCTCCGATGCCCAACTAAAGCTGGCTTACAGCTACATGATCCTCGCCAAATACGACGAGGCAACGGTCGAGTATAAGAAACTCCTCGTGCCCCCCGCCCCGGCGGAAATTATCGAACTCGCCTCGGGTTTGCTTCCGCAATCCCTCTCCGGCAAGGCCGCCACCCTCCCTGAAGGCGACGCTAAACGGACCAGCCTTTACAACGACGCGATCAAGGCCTTTAACGACTTCCTTGCCAAATATCCCAAGAGCGATCTCGTCGAAAACAACCGCTACACCCTCGCGCTCTGCTATTTCCAGACTCAGCAAAACGATCCGGCGATCGAGAATTTGCGCAAAAATCTCGCCGAGTTTGCCCAGAGCGAATCCATCCAAGACAGCCAATATCTGCTCGCGCTCATGCTCGCAACCAAGTCCAACCTCAATCTGAACAAGGAACGGGCTGCGACAGCGGTGAACTTCCCCTATTACGACGAGGCGCAAAAGCTTCTGCAGGACATCATCCAAAAACGGACCGACCTCCCGCTGATCAGCGACGCGCAGTTTCAACTTGGGGAAGTGCTCTACAACCGCGCCGTCTTCAGCTCCGGAGCAGATCGCGCGAAGTTGCTTCAAGACGCTTTGGGGGCCTATCGGAGCGTCGAAGCTTCCGACGTAGTGGCTCGCGAACAGAAATTGAAGATCGACGCACTGAAAGCCCGCGCCCCGGCCGTGCTCGCGACGAAAAACGTTAAGGCCGTGCAGAAATTGCAGAGTCTCATCGGTCGTGAATCTTCCAAATTGGAGGCGCTTAAAAACAAGGGCAGCCAGCGCATCGCTTCGCACCTGAAGATGGCGCAGATTTTCTACCAACTTGGCACGCCAACGCAGCCACGCTACGACGAGACGCGCGTTCTGCTTTCTTATCTCGAGCCGTTTGTCACCGCCGATCAGGACAAAAAAACCGTGCTTTATTTCAAGACCATGACCTATGCGTTACAAGGCAACGTGGCAAAAGCGACGGCGGGTTACGATGCGTTCCAAGCGAAATACAAAGGCGATCCGATGGCCGAGAATCTTCCGCTCGCGATCGGAGCCATGTTCACCGCCGGCAACCCGACCAACCCACCCAATCCGGTCAAGGCACTCGAGTATTTCAAGCAGCAAGTTGATTTATACCCCAAGAGCGAAGCGACCGCTGCCGCCCTTTCCGAGCAGGCCCGTGCCTACACCCAACTCCAACGGTTTGACGATGCGATTAAGACCTACCAAACCTACCTGTCGTCGAACCCCGAAAAATCGCAGGCAGCCCGTGCGAATCTTGGGCTTGCCGAAGTCTTCCGTTCTACCGGACGTCTCGATGAAGCTGACCAGATATACGCCCGGATCGAGAAAGATTTTGGTGACCAGGCGGCTGCCGTTAAGGAGGCCGCTTTCTGGCGTGGATTCATTCTTGTCCAGCAACAGAAATTTCCCGAGGCGATGAAGGCGTTTGCCGGATTCGTCGCGAAATATCCGGATGATCCGAACCTCACTCCCAACGCTTATTTTACCTATGCTCAGGCCCAGAAGGGGGCGGGCGCAGCCGACACCGCGATCCAGACCTTCAAAACGCTCGTGGAGAAATTTCCAAAATCCGACGCTGCGACCTTCACCTACTTCCAGCGATTCGACATGGCCCGCGAGAAAAACGACGCTGCTGCGATGAGCGCCGCGATGCGTGAATTCATTGCCGCCTATCCCAAGGACAACAAACTTTTCAACGCCTACGCGAACCTCGCTCAGAATCTGGTGGCGGAAAACAAGGTCCAAGATGCCATTAACATCTACTACGAATTCATCGACAAGAATATCGATAGCCCGCTGGTTCCAACCGTTCTCATGCAGACGAGCGGTCAGTGGGCCAGTGTCGCCCAGACCCTTGGCCGTTACGCCGGGTTGACGGAGGCCGAGCGGACCACTTGGCGCGAATCACTCGATAAAAGCATCGGCGACGCCGAGCGTGTGATTCAGAAATATCCTGATAGCGCCGACGTAGCCAACGCGGCCCGGGCGATCCTCAACTCACAGAAAGAATTCGTCGCGGCTAACCTCAAGAAGAACGACGACGTTGAAAAATACTTCACGGATTTTGCCTCGAAATTCGATTCCGCTCCAAAGACGAAAAGCAAAATTCTCTTCACCCTCGCCAGTTTCGTTTACGAGCGCGATCCAGCCAAGGCGCTCGCGCAGATGACCGCCGCGTATGATCCGGCTCTGGTTTACGCTGCGGGCGATCTCGATCTCTATGGATCCGCCTTGCTCGGAGAGAAAAAAGTCGATGAGGCATCCGGTATTTTCCAAAAACTCGTCGCCGATTATCCGAATCCTCCGGGCGTCGATCCGAAGCAAGCCCCGCTCGCCGTCCAAGAGGCGCAAGCCACTGCACTGTTTGGTCTCGGCCAAGTCCTAGGAGCAAAAGGTGAAGCTGCCGGTGCCGCCAAAAATTTCGCCAAACTCAAGGAACTCTATCCCTGGTCCTCGAAAATTTTTGAGGCGGATTATGGCATCGCAGTCGGGTTCTACGGTGAGAAAAAATATGAGGACGCGATCAAACTCATCGAAGGCATCGTCCGCGCCCAGACTGCTTCCAACGAGCTCCGCGCCAAAGCCATGGTCCTCGGTGGAAAAATCCGTCGCGACAGTGGCGATCTTGCCGCAGCCATCGATTATTTCATTAAGACCGACTACTTTTACGGCGGCGTTCCGACGGTCGCCTCCGAGGGGCTGTTTCTTGGCGCGCAGGCTCTCGAAGCCCAATCTGCCGCCGCCACTGATCCCAAGCTGAAGGCCGAGGCAGCCGCCAAAGCCAAGAAATACTACGCCGACCTTAAGACGAAATACCCAGATAGCCCCTTCACCGCTAAAGCCATCGCTGAAGGCAAATAGGTCCTATAAGTCCCATAGGAAGTCCCATAGGACCTATGACCCGTCAAAAACGTGCCGCCTTCCTCGTCGAGCGCCTTCCTGCGATCTATCCGACGGCCCACTGCGAGCTGGACTACAACTCCCCGCTCGAATTGCTCGTGGCCACGATTCTTTCCGCGCAAAGCACCGACCGGCAGGTAAACAAGACCACTCCCTCCCTCTTTGCCGCCTTCCCGACAGTCGTCGCTTACGCAGCCGCCACTTCAGAGCAGATCGAGCACTACATTAAAAGCTTGGGCCTCTTTCGCAATAAAGCAAAAAACATCAACGCAGCCGCCAGCGACATCGTTTCCAAACACGGCGGCGTTGTGCCTCGCACTCTCGCCGAGCTTACCGCTCTCGCCGGGGTCGGACGGAAAACCGCCAACGTCGTTCTCGGCAACGCCTTCGGCATCGATGAAGGTATTGTTGTCGATACGCACGTCATGAGGCTCAGTCAGCGCCTCAAGCTCACCACCAAAAAAGACGCAGTGAAAATTGAGTCCGACTTGATCAAAATCATCCCGCGCTCGCACTGGACAGTGTTCAGCCATTGGTTGATCTGGCACGGTCGACGCCGCTGTTTTGCGCGGAGTCCAGATTGCGCCGGTTGCGAACTCACCGACCTTTGCCCCAGTGCGGAAAAAATTTCTTAACGCAGTTGCCAATACAACCACTGCCTAGTCGGGTAATTCGCCCTACTTTCGCAAATGACTATCCGCCAAGCGACTCCTGACGACCTCGAAGCACTGGCTCCGCTGTTTGATAGTTACCGTCAATTTTACGGGCAGCCCGCTGATCTCTCCATCGCAAGTTCATTCCTGCGCGAGCGGCTTGTGCGCAGTCAGTCGGTGATTTTTCTTGCTCTCGATGACGCCCTCGGTGTGGTGGGATTTACCCAGTTGTTTCCGAGCTTTTCGTCCCTCTCTGCCGCGCCGATCTATATTCTGAGTGACCTGTTCGTCGCTCCGCAGGCACGGCGCAGCGGATGCGGTGCGGCCTTGTTGCGAGCGGCGGCCCAGTTCGGTCGAGCCACCAATGCTGTTTATCTCGAATTGACCACCGCCATCACAAATAAACCAGCCCAGGCTCTCTACGAAGCCGAGGGTTGGAAACGCGATGAGATTTTTCTGACCTATACTCTCAACTTAGCTTCCACTGAAAAAAGCGGACGGGGCCGCGCTTAGCCGTAGGCACGGGCGGGTTGTGGGTTGGTTGGGGGTGGCGGAAGAACTAGCGGTTAATTTTTGCTTCCCGCCCGATTTAAGGCATGATCAGACGTTGTGATTTTCCGCCTAATTTTTCTGAGCCTTTCTCTCGCTATGTCCGATTGGGGATGCGCGGCCAGTTTGCCCTTCGACACCGTATTCCAAGGTCAGAAAACATTTGATCGTCTGGTGGCCAAAGCCGAAGCGGAAAACTGGGCTGCTCTCCCGATTGGGCTCCGCGCCGCCACCGTCGGAAAAGCCTTGATCGGAACGCCCTACAAAGGATTCACGCTCGAGATCGACGACCACATTGAAGCCCCGTCGATCAATCTGAATGGCCTCGACTGCTGGACGTTCTTCGAAGTTTCTCTCGCTTTCGCCCGAATGATCGCGGAGCCACGGGCCAACTGGACTCCGCAGCGGATGTTAGGATACATTGAACTCGATCGTTACCGCGGTGGGCGTTGCGACGGTACTTACCTTTCCCGGCTGCACTATCTGGAGGATTGGCTCTGGGACAACGACAAGCGCGGATTGGTCTCTGATCTGACACGCCGTCTCGGCGGAGTTCGCGCGATGAACATGGCTCGGGAAATGACGGTGGGCTGGAAGAGTTACCGTTACCTGATTCACAATCCTGAGTTGCGCGCCGGCATCGCCCAGCACGAGTCTCGTATCGCCTCCACGCCCTTCTATCAAGTCCCGAAAAGCCGCATTCCTGCCATCGAGAAATTCATCCAGACCGGCGACATCGTCGGCATCGTCTCACGCGACGGCCCAGGCGTTGGCACCTCGCATGTCGGGTTCGCCGTGCGCGGATCGGATGGGGTTCTTCGTTTCATGCACGCCTCGGCACCGAGAAACTACGGCCGTGTGGTGATTGACCGGCCGCTGGCCGACTACGTAAAGTTTTTTACCACCAATACCGGCATTCTCGTGGCCCGGCCGCTGCGCTAGGGTTGGGGCTATGACGGTTTTTCTCGTCCTCCTGCTGGCGCTGAGCTGGCTGCTTTTTATTTGGTGCTACTACGTGCCGCTGCGGCGTCTGCGTCAGATGTTGGCCGCGATTCTCGACGGTGCTGATCGGTCACTTTCCGATGTTCGAGGAGCGGATGTGGTCAGGCGAATCGCTGCGCATATTGCCGATTTGATTGCTGAGAGCAACGTCTCCGAGCAGCGCGCCCGCGACGAAGGGTTGAACCTCACCACCATCCTCAGCAGTATGCGCGAGGGCGTCGTGCTTCTCGACAATCAGCGTCGCATCCGCCTCGCTAACGAGGCCATTTACCGCCTTCTACCCGCCGGGTTGTCTCCGATCAACCGGACGCTCCTCGAAATTTTCCGCAATCACGTTCTCCAACGCGCGATTGAGGCCAGCTTTGCCACCCCCGAGCCGCAGACCACGGAATACGTCGTTGATGTGCACGAAAATGGCCAACTCGTCGCCAAAACCCTCGAGGTTACCAGCATTGGCATGATGGGCGGCAACGGGGAAATCGTCGGTGCCTTGGCTGTCTTCCACGACCTGACCCGGATCAAGGTTCTCGAAAGCATGCGCAAGGATTTCGTCGCCAACGTCTCCCACGAATTACGCACCCCGCTCTCCATCATCGGCGGTTACATCGAAACTATGCTCGACGACAACTTGGAGGACGTCGAGGCCGGGCGGAAATTCCTCCGCATTATGAATCGCCACACCGAGCGGCTGCACCTGCTCGTCGAGGATTTGCTCACCATTTCCAAGCTCGAATCACAGCAAGTCGGCCTCGATTTTAGCCTAACCCGGCTCCAACTCTGCGCCCAGCGCGTCGTCGAGCAGCTCGAACCCTCGCTGGCCTCGAAGAACCTCTCGGTGCGGATTGATTTTCCGCCGGATTTTCCTTTGGTTGAAATGGATGCCCGCCGCATCGATCAGGTGTTTTTCAACCTTCTCGACAACGCCGTGAAACACGGCGGGAAAGGGGATGCCCCGATCGAGATCACCGGTGTCGTTGAGGGAAACGAAGCCAGCATCACCATCCGCGACCACGGCCCAGGAATCGCCGCCAAGGATCAACCGCACATCTTTGAGCGATTTTACCGGGTGGACGAGGCCCGCTCCCGCGAGGTCGGCGGCACGGGGCTTGGCCTCTCCATTGTGAAACACGTCGTCCAAGCCCACGGCGGCCATGTCGAAGTCACTAGCAAACGTGGCGAGGGCGCGGTTTTTCTCGTCCGACTTCCCTTGCGTCAATCCGCTCTGGGGATTTGACCTCGTCGTGAGTTCCGGTGCGGTCCGTCGTCCAAGCGCGGAAAAACGGTGTCGTGGTGCGGTCAAACCAGGACAGCGTGCGGTCAAAATAGGACGGTGTGCGGTCAAACGAGGACAGCGCAGATTTTGCGGAGCTGGAGCGAAGCGTAAGCGTAGCAAAATCTGCGCTTGCGCCCATGAAATGGGCTATTACAGAGGCTTGAAAAAAACTACCAACAACTCATCGGGCGCCATGCTGCACCATTTATTCGCGATGTCATGGCTCGTTTCCGCAAGGAACTCATCTCCGCACCCGACGCACAAGCCGAACTGAGTCTGAGTCGAAGCCGGTTTTACGTTCTTTACAGCGATTACTTAAAGGCGTGTGCTCAGCGCAACCAACGATCATGGGCTCCGGGAGGTTCCGGAGGCAATCACCGCCCGGCGTGGTCCGATGAGGTTTGCCAACTCTTGACCAAGCTTCTGCAAGCCCGTCCGCCGACCTCTTAAGCCTTTGCCGCCGACGAAGTCCATCGTCGCCACCAGTTCAAAATTGACCGTGCCAGCGTGCGGCGCTGGGCACTCTCCCGCGGACTCGCTCCTGACACTGGCTACAAGCAGCCCCGCAAACCCGTGCGACGTTGGCAGGTCCAGCAACCGAGCGGAGCGAGATCGCCTGCTGTAGGCAGCCCGCAAGGGCGGGCGCGGAGGCGCCCGGCAAATCGGCCAGCTCTGGCAATATGACGCCTCTCCACATCACTGGTTGGGCCCCGCCCATCCGCCAGCTCATCTACTTGAGATCATCGACGATCACAGCCGTTTTGTTCCCGATGCACGAATTTACGAGCGCGAGTCTTTGCTCGCTCATCTAGACTTCCTCTCCGGTGCTTTTCGAACCTGCGGATTACCCTTGGCTCTCTACGTCGACTACCACTCGTTTTTCTTCACCAACACTCCCGATGCGTTCACTCAGCTCGGAGCCGCCTTGCGCTTCTACGAGGTCTCCCTGCGCTTTGCACCCACCCCTCAGGCCAAAGGCAAGATTGAACGCCTCCATGACTACTGGCAGAGGCGGCTTCCCGCTATCTTTGCCGCCGAGGCAATCACCACGCTGCCAGAAGCCAATACCCTGATCACCGAACTGCTCAATCACCGCAACGAGCACGAAAAGCACCGCGAGATCGCCTCGACTCCCACCGCCGCCTGGAAGCTGGCGCTACAGGAAAAACGTTCGGTCCTCCGCCCCGTCCCAGCCTGTCCCTGGTGGCCTTACGTCTGGAGTCAGCGATCCAACGCCCGCGTCGAATCAGACGGACGGGTCGCTCTTGCCGGACTCCGTCTACGCATCGACGCCCCACCCGGTTCCAAGGTCATACGATGCCTCCATCCCAACGGCGACTTCTCCGTCCTCGCCTCCCCGCCATCCCACCATGCAAAGCCCATCGTCCTCCGACACTCCCCAGCTTCAAAACCTGTCCTGCTTTGACCGCACGCTTTTGTCCTGCTTTGAAAACCTCACCACAAAGCGCGGAAAAACGGTTGACTCCACACTTCACGCCCTTTTTGCTCACGGAGGTGAATCTGTTCCTCCTGTTTCTCATCTTTCTCGGCACGGCGTTCATCCAGGTGTTCATCGGCGGGATGCGCCCTGTCTTTGCGATTCCGGCCTATCTAATCCTTGCCCTAGCGGCCTTTGCTTCGGTCGGTCTGCTTCGCCGCCGCCGCCCGCTTCCTTCGGTCGTTTGCATGCTCAGTTCCGGGCTTTTTTTTAGCTACATCCTCTGGCGCGCCTACGCCTCCCCGGTGGAATACCTCTCCCGTCCGGATCGTTACATGGTCCTCGCCTGCCTCATTGTTTATCTCGTCTTCGCGCTTTATGTCACCGAGCCGCGCACCCGACTCTGGTTTTTCTATGGGCTTTTCCTCCTCGCAATAGGGCACGTCGTCATCGGCGCGATCCAATTTTCTCAAGGGGAAAACTACCTCCCTTTCGGATATCTGCGCGCCGATTACGAACGGCGGGCGAGCGGCTTCTACGTCTGTCCAAACCACTACGCCGGCCTGCTCGAAATGCTTGCCGTCATCGCCGCTGCCATCGCTTTCTGGGCCCGGATCGGCTTCAAGACGCGCATGGTCGTGTTCTACTTCATCCTCATGGCCGTTGGCGGTCTCGCCCTCTCCGGCAGTCGCGGTGGCTACCTCAGCCTCAGCGTAGGTTTTGTCGTGTTTGCTGTGCTCAGCATCCTCGTCGTCCGTGTCATCCGCCCGGGCCGAGCCATCGCCGTGGCCGCCGTCGCCATCGCCGTCCTCTTTTTTGCGGGTCTCGCCGGGGTGAAAATCATGCACAAGGACGTCTTTCTCTCCAGTCGATTGAACACGATCACCGACTCCAGAAACGACCGCATTCAGCTCTGGGAGACGGCCCTCCACATCTACCAGACCCAGCCCGTCATCGGGGCGGGTGCCGGCACCTATTTTTATCTGGGTCGCCTCTACCGCGATCCGAAAATCCAGAGCGACCCGATCTGGGTTCATAACGACTACCTCCACCTCCTCGCCGAATACGGCTGGCTCGGAGCCCTCGGCTGCGGCCTCTTTCTCCTCGCCCATGTCGGCCACGGCATTGCCAGCATCCGCGCCATCATCAAAAATCGCCTCCTCGGCCACCCCGAAACTCACAGCACCTCCCTCGCCCTCACTCTCGGCGCGCTGGCCGCTATCGCCGCTCTTGTCGCCCATTCCGTCGTCGATTTTAACGCTCACATCCCCGGTAACGCCCTCCTTCTCGCGGCCCTCTTCGGCATCCTCGCCAACCCGCCCACTTTCCGCTCCCGCGATATCGAGCCCAGCCTCCTCACCGTTCTCCCCCTTCGGCTGGTCTTGCCTATCCTCGCACTTGCCCTTTGCCTCGACGCTGGCCCGCATCTGCCCGGCGAATGGTATTCCGAGAAAGCCCGCGTCGCCCTCCGCGACCGCCGTTACCTCCTCGCCCTGCGCGAGGCCCAACGAGGCCTTGAACTCGAAAAAACCAACCCCGAACTTCACTACTACCTTGGCGAAGCTCGCCGCCTCCTCGGCAATTCTTGGAAAAACGAGACCGCTCGTAACAACATGAACGAAGCCGCCCTCAACGCCTTCCATGACTCGATCCGTCTCTTTGCCCTCGACGAGACCGTCTGGGTGAAAATGGCCCAAGCCCTCGACATGATGGGGCGCCATGACGAAGCCTTCGACACGCTCGAAAAGGCCCGTTCGCTCGATCCCCATCTCGAAGCCTTCAACACCTACTATGCCGCCCACTACCAAATTCAGGGCGACAACAAAAAGGCCCTCGAATACTACCAGAAATCGGGCCTCAACGAACCTGGCATCGCGGGACGCGAACAAGTCATCAACCAGATCAAATCCGACGGCGCCCGTTAAATCGCGTCCCTACCGCAGCAACCGACCCAAATTCTGCGCTTCCCAGCGCTGGGCCCGGGCAAAATTCCGATACCGCCCCTCTTTTTGCCGGAATTCTTTGGTGTGCACCTTCCTTCGGCCCGACGGATAAATCTCGTCCGGAACCACCGCATGAAGCATCTCGTGGTAGATTACATACTCCAGAAACCACTCCGGAACGAAGGCCGCATCCAGCAGTGGATGAATTCGGATAATCCGATCCTCCTCTTGGATCGTGCCATAGACGAAATAATTCACCGGGCGCTGCCGTCGGCGCCGACCCCAGACAATCTTGTAGCCGCGTAGTCGGTTGCGGAAGTGCTTGCCGTTGAGGCGTTTAAAGATCGCCCGAAGATCGAAATACCGCCCTGGGTTGCCGAGATCGAGCTGCCGCTGGAGGGGGAGAGACGTGGCCGAGACCTTGCGCTTGGGGCGGTGCGGGGTCTTTTTCGCGGCCATAAAACAAGGAGAAACTGAGAGTATCAAATCACCTCAAAGACAACTTGCAAACCGAATGTTAGAAAATCTTTTAAGACTCGTTTGGAACCCGGAGAAACGGCCTGAAAACCGATCGTTTTTAGTAAGGTGGCCCTAAAAAAGAACCCCCGGAATCAACCCTCGGGCTTCGTTTCCGTATCGATTCGCGCCGCTTCTGGACGGTCAGTCGCGAACGGAAATTGCAGGGTAAAGATCGCCCCTTGGTCGGGCCCGTCGCTGTGGGCGGAGATGGTGCCCCCGTGAGCCTCGACGAGGTTTTTAACGATCGCCAAGCCTAGACCCAGACCGCCAAATTTCCGGGTGATGGTGGAGTTTTCCTGACGAAACCGGTCGAAGACGTGGGGGAGAAAGTCTTTCGGGATTCCTTGGCCGGAGTCCGAAACGAGAACCTCCACGTGGTTGGAGACATCGCGGACGGAGATGGAGATGTGCCCGTCGTGCGGGGTGAATTTGATGGCGTTCGTGATTAGGTTCCAGAAGATTTGCTGGAGGCGGGTGGGATCGCCCGGGACGAGGCTCGCCTGCGGGTCAAAATCGGTTGCGATTTGAATATTTTTAGTCTCCGCTGAGGGATGGACGCTGGCGATGGTGTCGGCAACTACGGTGCGCAGATCGACGGGCTGGATGTTGAGACGGACCTTGCCCGTTATGATCGCGTTCATGTCGAGCAAATCTCCGACGAGTTGGGATTGGAGTTGCGCATTGCGCTCGATCACAGCTAAGCCGGAACGAGTTTGCACGAGATCGTCCTCATCTTTGAGCAAATGGGTCCAGCCAAGAATGGCGTTGAGCGGAGTCCGCAGTTCATGGGAGAGGGTGGCGATGAATTCATCCTTCATGAGCCCCGCGCGTTCAGCCTCAACGCGGGCGATGCGCTCGTTGTTGAGGAGTCGCTCGCGCTCGGCCTCGATGTTTTTTCGATCGGTAATGTCCTGGACAGTGCCGATCATCGCTATGGCGGGGCCATCGGTGGGATATTGCCCGCGGCCGCGGGCCGAGACCCAGACGACGCGGCCGTCGTTCGGACGGGTGACGCGGTATTCCATCTCGTAGTCGGTGTGATGTTTCCAAGCGTCTGCCGCCGCGTTCCGCATACGTTCGCGGTCCACGGGATGGAGTTGCTGGGAGATTTGCGCCCATTGCAGTTGTGAATCAACGGGCAGACCGAAAATTTCGAGGGCGCGTGGGGAGAAGCTGGTTTTGTCGGTTTCTGGTTCCCAAATCCAATCGCCGAGCCGCGAGTGGTCCATGGCAATCTTGAGACGCATGGCGGACGCTTGGAGGGCGTTCTCGGAGGCTTCGCGTTCTTCGATTTCGCGCTGCAATTCGGTGTTCAGGCGGGCGGTCCCGGGAAGGGCGAGGGCAGTGGGCAAGATCCGCGCCAGCACGATCACGGTGGTCCACGAGGCAACCGCCGTGATGAATTTCACCAACCCGGCGAGGCGGTAAACCGGGTGCCAGAAAACGGTTGCGTCGATCAGATGGGTCAGGCCGCAGGACAGAATGAAAATCGCAAAACACCAATAGAGGAGCGGGAAGATGACCTCGTGTCGTTTGACGCGGATGTAATAGGCGATCGTGAGAGGTATCGCGGCATAGGCCATGAAGATGGCCGCGTCCGAAGTGATGTGCAGCCAGCCAACGAAAGGATCCCAGTTGCCGCAATTCCAGCGCGCCGGAAAATCGCTCGTGTCGAAAAGTTTAAGAAAGAAATCGAGCATGGTTGAATCATCAATCTGCCAATTGAATCGAAAGCCAATCCTCGGTGCGGTGGAAGTTTTTTATCGGATGTGCTGAAATCGTCGAGAGCACTGGTTTCGCGCCTGGTCCAGCGTAGTCGTAGCGGGAGAGCGAGAGGAGGCAGTGTTGCCCAGCGGTCAATCGATCGAGGCCGATGAGCGCGGACGGAATCTGGGCCTCGACCGTCCAACCGGCAGCGGAGCGGGTGACGTCGCTGGAAAACGCATCGGGCGACCCATGAAAATCCGCGAGCGTTTTTTGGCCGTCGCGAACCTGATCGATCCCGCCTCGTTGCCAGCGGAGAACGGCGTGGTAATTTTCGGGCGAGACGTGGAGTTCGAAATATTCGTCGGCTCCCGAGCGCATTAGGAAAATTTCAAAGGTGTCGCCAAGCAGAAAAAGCGGCTGGTTGTGCGCGGTTGCCTCCGAGAAAATATCCCGGTCGTCTAGTTCCGCGCGGATGATTAAATCGGAACCGCTCCAGTTCAGCCAAGCGCGGGCGGCTTGGAAATCGGCGTCCGGCGTTTCCTGCCAAGGTTGGGCGAAAAGGATCGGCGCAGAGGATTTTCCAGTGGGCGGGACGAGAGTCATAGTAATTGATAGGGATCGACGTCGGACGTGACGATGACGTCTTCGGGAAAGGTGAGGCGGCTGATGACCTCGCGAAGATGGCGGCTCGTTTTCAAAACTTGCCGGGCACGGAGAATGATGTGGAAACGGAAGTAACCCTTCAGGCGTTCCATCGGTGCGGGTGCGGCGTGGCCGAGGATGGTGCCATCGGGAAGATTTTCTCCGAGCCGACGGGCTAGGGTTTCGGCAGAAAAACTGGCACGCATTTCGTGCGGTGAACGGACTGTAACGAGGATCATGTGGGTGAATGGCGGGTAATCGCATTTCTCCCGAAAATCAAGTTCCTGCTCTTGGAACCCGGCAAAATCGTGGTGCCGCGCAAACTGGATGCAGGGGTGGAACGGGGTGTGCGATTGGACGAAGACTTCGCCCTCGACATCGCCGCGCCCGGCGCGTCCGGCGACTTGAGTTAGGAGTTGAAACGTTCGTTCGCCCGCGCGGAAATCGGGCAGGTGGAGTGCGCTGTCGGCGTTAATGATTCCGACGAGAGTGACGTTAGGAAAATGCAGGCCTTTGGCGATCATTTGCGTCCCGACGAGGATGTCGATCTTGCCAGTGCGAAAGGCGTTCAACGTCTCGCGGTAGGCGTCTTTTTTCGTCATGGCATCGGCGTCCATCCGGCGAACGATCGACTTGGGGAAAATGCGACCGACGGCCTCTTCGATTTTTTCGGTGCCCGCGCCTTGGTGACGGATGCCCGGGTCGCGGCATTCCGGGCAAATTTTTGGGGGCACCCCGGTGTGACCGCAGATGTGGCAGACGAGTCGGCTGGCAGCGCGGTGGAAGGTGAGTGGAACGCTGCAATTTGGGCAATGGCAGACGTGTCCGCAGGCGTTGCAAATGACGGAGGTGGAATACCCGCGACGATTGAGGAAGAGGATGGTCTGCTCGCGTTTTTCGAGGCGCGATTCGATGGCGGTTTTCAGCTTTTCGCTGAGTAGGCACGGTCCTTTGGCGCGACGGGATTCCTCGCGCATATCGACCACGCGAATGAGCGGCATTTTTTTGTTGTCCACCCGCTGGAGCAATTGCAGGAGGCGATATTTGCCGGAAAGCGCGTTGCGGTAGCTCTCGAGCGAAGGTGTGGCGGAGCCGAGCAGGATGGCGCAATTTTCCAGCCGCGATCTAACTACGGCCACATCGCGAGCCTGGTAGCGGGGCGCTTCCTCTTGTTTGTAGGAAGTCTCGTGCTCCTCATCGACCACGATCAGGCCAAGGTCGGTCACTGGGGCGAAAACGGCGCTGCGCGCCCCGATCACAATGCGGGCGGCACCGGAGGCGATCTTGTGCCATTCGTCATGACGCTCGCCAGAGGACAGGTGGCTGTGGAGGACGGCGATCTGATGCCCTCCGGTGGTGAACCGCTCCCGAAATCGCTCGGTGGTCTGGGGAGTGAGGGCGATCTCGGGAACGAGAACGATCGCGCTTTTTCCCTGGTCGAGCGTGTGTTGAATGGCGCGGAGGTAGATCTCTGTCTTACCGCTGCCGGTGACGCCATGGAGGAGGAGCGGTTTTTTTTCGGCGTTGGATTCGAGTGTTTCAATGACGGCGGCGAGAACGCGCACTTGGTCGTCGTTGAGTACGAGTGGCGCGGAAGGGATGAAAGTTTCGCCGTCATTCGGGTCGCGCGGTCGGATCGCGACGCTTGTGCGGAGGAAACCCTTCTCGACGAGGGCCTTGATGGTGGCCTCGCTAGCGTTGGCGGAGCGAGCGAGTTCGGTGAGAAGAATGGGCCCGTCCGGTAAGGCTTTTAGGACGTCCGCCTGACGCGGGGCTTTGCGTTCGAGCAGGGTCATTTCTTCCGCCGCCACCACACGGGCGCGTTCGACCGAGATCTGTTGGCGAAATCCGACGTCGGCTTTGCGGATGACCTGGGGGAGAATGCCGCGCATGGCCGTTTCCACCGGACAGGCATAATAATCGGCCATCCAGCGCGCGAGTTCGATCAGCTTCGGGCGGACTTCGTTCTGGGCACCGGCCAGCGCCGTGAGGGGACGGATGCCCTCATGGGGTGATTCATCGAGCAGACCGACCACGGTGCCGAGGGTTTCCTTTTCGCGGAAGGGAAGTCGCACCCGACTGCCAATCGCGACTTGCCCGGCGAGTTCCTTGGGCACCGCATAGTCAAATTCGCGGTCGGGCGAACGATCGACAATGACTCGGACAAAGGCGGACATGATTTTTTCAGGGATTGGCGATTGCTTTGAAGGCGCGTTGCGTAAAGCTATTCGGACAAACCAACATGGGTAGCTTTTTTAAGAAAATCGCATTTCTGATGCTTCTGATGCTTCTGATGGCGGCGCTCGGCTGGGCGGCGTTTGCGCTTTCGCACGGCGATCCGGTTTATTTTTTGCAAGAAAAAATGAGCTTCGGCGCGTGGTCAAGATACGACGACTTGATCGGAAAAGCGGCTGAGCAAAGCGGCGTGGATCCTCTCCTGATTAAAGCGATCGTCTGGCAGGAGAGCCGGTTTGGAGCGGACAAAATCGGTGGGGCAGGGGAGCGCGGGCTGATGCAAATCACCGAAGGGGCGGCGGCGGATTGGGCGAAGGCCAATAACGCACCGGATTTATCCCCCGAGCGCCTATTTGATCCGGAGACGAACCTCACCGTCGGTGTCTGGTATTTGAAGAGAGCGCTTGATCATTACCAGAAAAAAGATCACCCGCTCGCCTTCGCGCTAACGGAATACAACGCTGGTCGCGCTCGGGTGAAGCGTTGGATCGGGTTGCCCGAAGTGGGAGCGACACCGATGGGAGCTCAGGAAATGAAGGAGAAGAGTTTCGACAGCACCCGCGATTACGTCGAATCCATCGAGCACCGCTACGAATATTACAAAAAAGAGGCCGACCTCTGAATTAGTCCTCTTTTTCGCCGAACAGATTACTCGCCTCGAGCATCTGCTCATGCTCGGCTTCTTCCATACCTTCCATAATCAACTCGGCGACGGCGTTTTCACTCTCGTCGCAGCTTTGGTTGGGCACATGATGACCCGTGCTGCCTGCTATCCTGTCGCTACTCAAGACGAAGCAATCGGTCTCCGCATCTTCTTCTTCGAAATGGCCTCCAGTCAATTCCCGGCGCGCGTTTTCCAGATCCGCATCGGTGAACTCGTCCGCCGGTCTCCCGTCGATTCTTGCCAATTCTGACGCCCTCTGCTGGATGTCCTCGAGCGAGGTGGCACCTTGGCCGTGAGAGTGATTGATGATCTTGGCGGAGAGACGAGGGGTGCTCATGTGAGTATCATACGACTTGGAAACGATGGTGCAAGCAGTTGAAAAGCCGGCAGCGTGGCACGAACTTTGCGTTATTTAGGCGGTATCGAAAAATTATGCGTAGGATAAAACTTAGCGGACGCGAGGTCGCGATGATCCGGGTGATTGGCTTTGGCATCGGAGCCAATGGCGCGGATATCCTCGAATCTACTAGTTATGATCCAGAGGAGTTGGTCGGTATCCTAAATGGAATGATGAACGCCGGATTTATCCTGACCGATCCCTACCTGCTCGACCTCGTTGTCGAGGACCTCGCGGCGACTCGTTTTGAAATCAACGCAGGTTACGCGCACGAGCTGCGGAAGGCGTTGCCGGTGCGATTTTAGACCTGAAAACGCTCAAAACGCATTTATTTTCATTTTTCAGAGGAAAAAAACGTAGTTTTGCGCAATTTTAGATTGCTAACTTCTCGGGGGAACACTATTCCAGAGAGATATGGCGACACCTAAATCCAAAACCCCTGCTAAATCCCCCGCAAAAGCTCCGAAAAAAGCTAACGCTGCTTTCATGAAGCCTGTCCAACCTGACTCCGTCATGGCTGCGATCGTCGGGTCCAAACCAATCCCTCGCACCGAAGTGACCAAGAAAGTGTGGGACTACATCAAGAAAAACAACCTGCAGAATCCGAAGAAAAAAACGGAGATCATTGCTGACGAAGCCCTCAAGGCAGTTTTCGGCGGCAAAAAATCCGTGACGATGTTTGAGATGACCAAACTCATCTCTGGGCATCTCTCCTGATTACTGGTTTTTTCCTTGCCAGTAACACTGGAAAAAATTCAATCCGCCACCTGTGGACGATCTCCCGGGTGGCGGTTTTTATTTCCCGGAACTCTGCGATTTAGTCACCTGTCTTCCCTTTCTAACGATAGAATATTTGCCCATTCTGCTGCATGAAATCCCAACGGCTGAAACTCATCCTTTTCGTGCTGATCGTTGCCAGCCTGCTGGTTGGCGTGCGGATCATCGGTCTGGAAACGATCCAGCTCTGGATGAAAAGTTTTATTCACTACGTCGAAGGTCTCGGGACATGGGGTTGGCTGCTTTACGCACTGGTTTACGGCCTCGCCCTCCTTTTCGCTCTGCCCGCCATGCCGCTTTCGATTGGAGCGGGTGTCATTTTTCCGTTTTGGCTGGCCTTGGGTGTCTCACTCGGAGGTCTCGCGCTGGGTGCAACTCTCGGTTTTTTTGCGTCCCGTTATCTCGCACGGGATAGTGTTTCGGAAAAATTAAAGGACAGCCCGAAGTTCAAGGCGATCGACACTGCGATCGGTAACGAGGGGTGGAAAATCGTCGTTCTTCTCCGGATGTGCCCGCTCCCGTTTGGCCTTTCGAATTTTATTTACGGCATCACCTCCATCCCGTTCCGGCATTATCTGTTTGCGACACTCGTGGGTGTGCTGCCCAGCAGCGTGTTTTTTGTCTATCTCGGACGGGCTGGAAAAGCCGGACTCGACTCCGCGAGTGGTAAAAATCCAGCGCTGCTCTTGCCACTGGCCCTCGGCTTGGTTGCGGGAGTGGGCTGCCTAATTTTTGTCGGAAAAATTGCCCGGCAAGCGGTGGCGAAGGCCACTCGGGATACGCCACTGCCAGCTCCCGAGTTGATCGAAATCGATCCGAATTAGCTGCGACCGGCCACTGAGGGGGCCCCTTTTTCTGCGATTTTTTGAAGGAGGCGGTCGATTTCGACGTGTTTTTCGACCAATTGCTGGATCGTGGCAATTTTTTGTTCGTCCCCGGGCATGGTCTTCACTGTCATCGAGTGGATGCCACTGGCGACCGAGTAACTGTCGAGTGGAGAGGCAATGGCAGGGAGGCCCGACTCCTCGAGTTTTTCCATAATTCGCTGATGCGGCAGATGGTCTGCCGAAAGGATGAACCCCGCCAGCGGAAGCGGGCTACCGGTTTCTGGATGGTGTGAGGCAATCGCCGCGAGAATAATATCCTCGCGATCTCCAGGTGTGATGACGAGGGTTCCGGCCTTGAATTGGGGGAGAAGATTGGCCGGAGTCATCGCGCCAACGATGACTCTATTGACATGGCGTCGCCCGCAATTTCGGGTGCCCGAAACGAACCGGCCTTGGACGCGCTCGCAGACTTGCTGGAGGGTGGGTTTGGCAAGGATCGGCTCGACTGGAAGCACGCCCAGAAGATCAATTCCGAGTCGGCCCAGCCCGCGCCGGGCGAAATTTTCGATATAATCAAATTTTTCGGGGAGCACTTTGTTCAGGATAACGCCCACGACCTCGACACCTTGCTGATCGAAAAGTGCCTTGTTTAAGGCGATTTCGTCGATTGGGCGGCCGATGCCTCCCTTCGTGACGATGAGTACTTTGCTGGCGAGTAACTGGGCGACCCGGGCATTGGATAAATCGAAGACCGAGCCAACCCCGGCGTGACCGGTTCCCTCGATAATGGCAAAATCCTTTTCCCAAGCAGCTCGGTCGAAAGAGTTTTGAATGCGGTCGGTGAGGGTCTTAATGTTTCCGTGCTCGATGTATTGCCGGGTGAAGTCGGGTTGCACGGCGATGGGGCTCATCGCCTCGAGCGGCGTATGAACCTCGTAGGTGTTGCCGATGAGAATGGAATCCTCGTCGATCATTTTACCTTCGACTTCGGTGAAACGTTGTCCCACGGGCTTGATGTAGCCAATCCGGCCCAATCGCCGCTTTAAGGCAGCAAAAAGACCAATCGAGGTGGTGGTCTTGCCATCATCCTGCTGGGTGGCGGCAATAAAAATGCGCGGAGTTACAGTATTCACGAGAGTTTTTCTAGCATCTTACCCTCCGGAATCAACCCTGCGGAGGCTTCCGGACGCAGGAAGGGCGGGATCGTGTGACCCCGCCCTTCGAGCAAGTCCTGTGACTAGTGAGAGCCGCTTACGGGCTAACGTTTGGAATTTGAGTTGTTGGCGGCGGGCTCGGCGGACGCAACGCGGTAATCGAGTTGCCTGGTCCTTCGGCCGGAGGCGCAGGGTCGCCTTTTCCGTCGCTGAAGGTTTTGCCGTCGGCGAAAGTTTTTCCGTCGCTGAAGGTTTTGCCGTCACTGAAGGTTTGAGCATCGGTCGAGCCGCCCTGTTCGGTGGCATCCGTCGAAGCCGTCGAGGTGTTGCTGGCCACGAGTTGGCTGAGCACGTTGCGGGCGTTCTGCGACGCTTCAGGCGAGATGGTCGTCTCGACGAGTAGCACCGTTCCGGCAAAAGTTTGCGCGGAGACGTCTTTGCGGGCCACGCTCTCAGCGAGCATGGTCAGGGCGTTTGAGGCCGATTGAACAGCCACCGTGTCCTGCGAGATCGGAGAGCCTTCGGAGGCGGTCGCGTTCACGCCGCATTCGCTCAGCTTGGAGGTCAAGCCGCTTGGGAGCGTTTTGATGTTTCCAGAGAGCAGGTTGATGGAGACTTCTCCGTCTACCACGGCCACGGATGAACTCGGAGAACCCACGGTAACATTGAAGAGGGCGTCGACGGCCTTGATCTCACCCTGACAGGTGACCACGGCGAAATCGGTGCCCTTGGCGAATTGTTTGTCCAAGAAGATGGAAGCTGATCCCGAATCCAATGAAACCCGGACCTTGCGGTTGAGAGCATCGACGGAGTCGTTGGTCAGAAGCGTGACGCGACTGCCAGGCTGGGCCTTAATTACGATGCCAGGCATCGGAACGAGCGTGGCGGCGTTCAGGTTGTCAGTGGTGATGGTCGAGCCGACCTGAAGGGCTTGCTCGCCGTTGGCAGTAGTCAGGACGCGACCGGACTTGGCCTCTGCCTGAACATTGGTCGCTGCAAGGACAGCGATCAGGGATAAAACTGCCAAGGAAGCTGTTCCTTGAAGTTTTCGAGATGGTTTGAATGAATTTCTCATAATTAATAGAACTAAGTGTTGTGGAAACCGCTAGAATCCTTGAAACGCGCCGATTGTGCCATGGAAATTCTTTTTGTAAAGAAGAAAAATTGAATATGCTTTGTTTTTGCAGTTTTTTTTGACAAACATCTCAATTTAAGGCATTCAGGCTTGAATTTACCAAACCAATTCCAATGTTTTTCGCGATTTCAACGAAAAATATAGACATTAAGAAAGCAAACTGATAATCGAACGTTATGAGCAAAGTTAAGAAATCCAAGTCCTCCTTCGGGAAAGGTAAACTATTTAAAGCGGTGGCCGTCCCAGTTTCTTTGACTGCTTTGGCCTCTGCGGCACACGCTCAGGATATCGTTCGCCCCTCGATGACCAGAGCTTATGCCCCGGAAACTAGGCGCTACGTCAACGAGGAGCCTAACTATAATATCCGGGCCGGATCGGTCTCTTTGCTCCTCGATGCGTCGGTTTTTGCGGAATATAACGACAACGTCAATCTTTCCTCGGTTAACAAGCAGGACGATATCATCATTCGTCCGACCATCGGAGTGACCGCGAAATGGGAATTGTCTGACCTCAACTCCGTCACCCTGCGCCTCGGTGCGGGTTACGCTTATTACGTTAACGACAACGGCGGTGGGAACGGTTTTACCCTCGAGCCAGGTTCGGAACTCGCCTTCAATATATATGCCGGTGATTTCAAAATCCGCATTTACGACTCGTTTTACCTGACCGATTCTCCGGTGGACTCGGTGGGATTCAGCAACGTGAACAACTTCGGTCAGTTCAGTAATACGGTTGGGTTCGCGGTCACCTACGAACTGGCGGATTTCGCTTTTAC
Source organism: Chthoniobacterales bacterium (assembly GCA_038228695.1). Lineage (GTDB taxonomy): Bacteria > Verrucomicrobiota > Verrucomicrobiia > Chthoniobacterales > DASVRZ01 > DASVRZ01. The sequence continues at coordinate 29,490 of JBBRPA010000016.1, read as the reverse complement.
TCTCGGATATAGCCATAACGATGTGTTGAGTACAACCGGTAATTACAGCTATCTGGACAGCCACACCGACCAAGTTTACGGGAATGTTTACTATGCCATCAATCCAACTTGGGGAGTTGGCATCGAAGGTGCTGTAAGTTCGAGTCGCTATGATGAGAACGTTCAGAACGATGCGACCGGTTACAATGTTGGCCTCTTTGTTGAAGGCACCCTTACAGAAAACTTCTCCTTCCGCGCCGCTGCCGGCTATCAGGCGATCGATTTTGACAACCGCGAAACAACAGAAATCTTTCCTGGAATTGTCGGAATTCTTGGGAATGACACCGATGATTTTAGCGGCATGTATGCAAACCTCGGCATCACGCACCAAATTAACGAGGCCGTTACCCAAGAACTGACGATTGGCCGGGAAGGACTTCTGGGTGTCAATTCAAACTTTATCGATCTCTTTTATGTGCGGCACACAGCAAGATGGAACATTATCAAGGACGTCGATCTTATCACCCGTCTCTTCTATGAGAAAGCCTCCGAATCAGGTAACGTCGACGCCGAGGATTCTGATCGCTACGGTGTTTCCATCGGGGCGACCTACCAGATTGCACCAACCTGGGTTCTCTCTGGCGAATACGGCTATATCAAAAAGGATTCAAACCTTGCTCTGCGTGACTACGAGCAAAACCGCATCCTCGTTGGTATCACTTATCAATTCTAAGGTGTTGCGTGGAATCCGCCGCTGCGGCGTAGTGCTTGCTGCGGTGTGTCTGCTTGCTGGAATATCCGAATCTTCAGCGCAGTATCCATCTGCCGCTCGGCCAGCACAGCGCCTAGGGCAGCCCGCGCAGTCAAACTTACCCGGTTCGGCTTACAGCGGAGCCGCCTCCACCGTGGCAACAACCACGTCGATGGCCGTTTTGGATGACACCCGCAAGCTGGGGATCGGCGATACGGTTAGCTTCCGCGTGGTCGAAGATCGCGACCCGCCCGTCGCGTTGCTCGTTACCGATTCCGGAGAGATGGAAGTGCCCTACATCGGCCGTTTGAAGGCCGCCGGCCGCACTTGCAAAATACTAGCAAACTCGATCAAATCAGCCCTTGAGGTCGATTATTATTACAAGGCGACGGTGATTGTCGCTCTCGACCAGATCAGTACGACTTCCCTCGGCAAGATCACTGTGTCTGGCCAAGTGTTGACTCAGGGGTCGCAGGAAATTTCTGCCAGCGAAGGGTTGACTGCTAGTAAGGCGATCGCCAATGCCGGAGGCGTCACCCGCTTCGGTAATGATCGGAAAGTCCGCATCATTCGCCAAATCCCGGGCGCGGCGGCTCAGATCATCATTTTCGATTACAAGCAATTCCTCCTTGGGGAAGGTGAGGATATCTCACTCCAACCCAATGACACCATCAACGTTCCCGCTCGGGGAATCACTTTCTAACCCCATTTTCGACCGGCGATGAGCACATCCTCTAATCCGACTAGCGTCACAGAAAAAGTGGAGTCCTTCCACGCCCAGTTCCATCGTTTACGCCAGCAATTCGTAACGCACTGGTGGATCATTTTTCTCACCATTTCGCTCGGCATCCTGTTGCAGGTAATCCTCACGATTAAACTGCAGAATTACGTTTTCTCCGAGGGCAAGATCATCGCCACGTCGATCATCACCGACCCCAACAACCAGAGTATGACTGGCGGCAAAACCGATGGTGACTTCTTCGCCACGCAGATCGAGCTGCTGAACAGTCCGGAAATCGAGTTTAAAGCCTCCGAGCGAGTCAAAATCACCAACCCTGGCCTCACTCCAGACGAGGTTGAACTCGACGTCGAGCAACCGGCCAGGAGCGACATCATTGTGCTCACGGCCAAAAGCAAAAACGGAGCGTACGCCAAGGCCCTCCTCTCAGCGATCATGTTCGAGTATCTTGAATACCGCCGGATGACCCTCGCCCAGCCAGTTGAAAAAACCATTGCGGAGCTGAAAAAAGACCTTGATGAATCCCGCGAAAAAATTGCCAAACAGATCGATCTGATTGCTGAATGGAAAAAGCAATATAACGACGTCGCCTTGGTTGAGCAGGACAACGGTGCGGCCAACTATCTCGCCAAACTCAAACAGACCGTCGCGCAACTCCAAACCGAGTTTCAATTTCTCGAAATGCTCAACGTCGAGCAAAACGCCACCCGTCAAAGCCAAACCGCGCCTCGCATGCCGAGCGCGGCGGACAGTTCCAACGACAACCATGTCAGCGCCGTCACCCAGAAATATATCGACGCCAAGGAGCAAATCCTCGTTTTGACCGCCGAAAAAGCCGAACTCAGCCAAGTCCTCAAACCCAAGCACCCAAAAATCGTGGCTTACAACGAGGCGATCGCCAGCCTGCAAAAGAAAATCGAGATTTATAAAAACCAGGCCGAGGAAGAAATCAAAAGTCAGAAGGAATCCCTCCGCCTGCAAATCGCCAACACCGACAAGGAAATCTCTGAATGGGAAGTCAAGGCGAAGGAAATCGGTGGCCGCTTGGGTGAATATAAGCAGCTCCAGACCATTCTTGAGCAAGCCCGGGTCGATTCCAAAGTGATCTCCGACAAGATCACCACGATCAGCAGTTCGGTGCGCACGACACAGGACTTCATGCAAATCATGTCCCCGGCCAGCGACCCCCGCCCATTCAAGCGCGGGCTGATCAAGTCCCTCATCATTGGCATCCTTGGCGGCTTGGTTGTAGGCATTGGCATTCTCCTGCTAATTAATCAGCTCGACGACCGCGTGCGCTCCTTCAGCGAGATGCAGGCCACCTTTGACTATCCAATCATCGGTCATGTGCCGCGCTCGGATGTCGCCGGTAAACCGCTCATCTCGGAAGACGACGATCGGCACATGCTGCTCGAATCTTTGCGCAACGTCCGCTCATCGATTTTCTTCATGCCCCACGCGGGCGCGAAACCAAAAACCCTCCTTGTCACCAGCTCCATTCCCAACGAGGGCAAATCAACCGTTTCCTCGAACCTCGCCGTTATTATGGCCATGTCCGGCGCGAAAACGCTTCTGGTCGATGCCGACATGCGCCGTGGGTCCCTGCACAGTTTGTTCGGCACTCCGGCTGTGCCCGGTTTGGCGGATATTCTCACCAAAAACGCCTCCGCGGCGGATTCTATCTTCGAGACCAAGGTCAAAAATCTCAGTATCCTCAGTCGCGGACGCGGAACCAATGCGGCCAACGATCTTCTCCTCAGTAAGCAAACCGACAACCTGATCAAGGAGCTCTACAAAGAATACGACTACATTGTTCTCGATAGCGCCCCGGTGCTGGCGGCAGATGACACGAGCAACCTAGCGCCAAAAGTGGACGGCGTGATTTTCGTCCTCCGCGCCTCGTTTACCCCAGCGCGGCTTGCCCGGCGTACGCTGCAAATTCTCCTCGGACGCCAGGTTAGCATCCTCGGACTTGTCTTTAACTGCGCGGATTCAGGATCAGCGGACTATCCGTATTATCGCTACGAGGAATACCACAAGACGACCCCCGTCTAACCTGCGGTCGCTCTTGGCCCGCGCACCTTCGGAAATCCTGGATGCCCGCGGAGTTTTTACCATGAAGCTAGTCATTCTCTGCGGTGCACTCGAACCCGGCCAGGACGGCGTCGGGGATTACTCCCGGCGCTTGGCTGAATTCTGCCGATTGGAAGGGCACCAAGTTCTCCTCGTCGCTCTCAATGACTCGCGGGTCGCCCCGGGTCAGGTGGTCAAATCAGCCGACGAGATCAGGCTGTCCTCCGCTTTGTCGTGGCCGGAAAAAAGCCGACTCCTGAACGATACGATCTCTCGTTTCCAGCCTCACGCGATCAGCCTGCAATTCGTGCCTTTTGCCTTTCATCCGCGCGGACTGTGCGGCCGAATGATCGGAGCCCTCGCCCCGCTCACCCAGCTCTGCCCGTGGGAAATCATGTTTCACGAACTCTGGCTCGGACTCAATCCGTCCGATCCGCTTAAATACCGCCTGTTAGGCTGGATTCAGCGGCGGCAAATCCTCCGGCTGGCGCGTCAAATTTCTCCCGCTGTTGTGCATACCCAAGCGTCAGTTTACGTCGAAGTGCTGCGTCGCGAAAAAATCTCCGCCCATTTGCTGCCGCTCTTTTCTAACATTCCGATTGCGCCACCGCCGGATGAAGCGGACATGGAAAATTTGCTCACCAGCGAGGGCTTCCTAACAGCCTCTGGATGGCGCACGGGCCGGCTCATCTTCGTGCTCTTCGGTTCGCTCCATCCGGAATGGAACCCGCAGAAAATGATGCAAAAACTTTCTGGGCAGAATCCCATTTTCCTAACCATCGGTAAGCTCGGTGCCAAAGGCCGCGAAATCTGGCAGCGATTCGCTTCCGATTATGCGGACCAAGCGGCGTTCGCCGATCTAGGCGAACTCCCTCCCGGAAAAATTTCCGCTGTGCTGCAATGGGCCGATGCCGGCGTGGCTGCGTCCCCGTGGAACCTGATCGAAAAAAGTGGTTCTGTCGCCGCGATGATCGAGCACGGCCTCCCAGTCATCGTCACCCGGAACGACTTTTTGCCCTCGCAGAATTGTCTATCCGATCCTGCATGGGCCACCCGGCTGCACCCGGTGTGGGATCCGGCGTTCTCGGTCAAAAAACTTACCCGACGCCCTACTTGCGCGCGCCTGCCAGAGACCGGCCGCCAATTTCTCCACGATCTCTCGAATCTGGCCACCGCATGAAGCCGCGCATCCTCGTCTCTCATCCGTTTGGAAACGCGAACGTGCGTCACGCCGCCCTCGCCTTCGCGCAGGCGGATGCCTTAGCGGGATTTCGCACCTGCATTAACTGGCGTCCCGGCAGCTTGCTCGATCGACTGCTCCCCGAGTCGTTCGTTGGGCAGTTACGACGCCGCGCTTTTCCCGCGGAAGTCGCGGCTCACACTCGGGTACAACCGTGGTCCGAGGCGATGCGTTTACTTGCCATGCGGGGGAATTTTCGTTCGTGGATCGCACACGAGCGTGGTCCGTTTTCCGTGGATGCGATCTGCCGTCGGCTCGATGCCTGGGTCGCGCGGGAACTCGATCGAGCGCAGGGTTCTGCCACAGCGGTTTACGCCTACGAGGACGCCGCCGAGGCCACTTTCGCTGCTGCGAAACGAGGCGGGCAACATTGTTTCTACGATCTCCCCATCGGTTACTGGCAGGCGGGCCGGTCCATCCAAGGCGACGAGGCAGAGCGGCAACCAGAATGGGCCGGCACTCTCAGCGCCATGATCGATAGTCCGGCGAAACTCGCCCGGAAAGATGCGGAACTCGCCGGGGCCGATACCGTTTTTGTCGCCAGTCAGTTCACCGCCCGGACGTTGCGAGAAAACGGCTGGGCCGGAAAACAAATCCACATCATTCCCTATGGCTGCCCCGATCCCTTGAGGGAACCACCGCCGGAGCACACAGGGCCGTTGCGCATTCTCTTTGCTGGCTCACTGGGGCAACGCAAGGGCACGGCCTATCTTCTAGCTGCGGTGGAAAAACTCGGGTATCACGTCGAACTCACGCTTCTCGGGAGCCGTCCCGACGGCCCGTGCGTTCCGCTGGATCGCGCTCTCGGTAAGCATCGTTGGATCCCCTCGCTTCCTCACGATGGAGTGCTCGCAGAGATGCGGGCGCACGACGTTCTCGTCTTTCCCTCGCTTTTCGAGGGCTTCGGCCTCGTCATCAGCGAGGCACTTTCCCAAGGGCTCCCGGTCATCACCACGCCGCACACCGCTGGGCCTGATCTTTTGACCGAAGGGCAAGACGGCTACATCGTTCCGGTCTGTGACGCGAACGCGATTGCGGAAAAGCTCGAAATCCTTCTGCAAAACCGGAAACATCTGCGTTCCATGAAGCAGGCGGCATTGCAAAAAGCGGGACTTTTCACCTGGCACAAATATCGTTCCACCTTGCTCGAAACCGTGACCGCCGAATTGAAATGACCGCGCAAACCCCCGTTTACCAGCAATCGCCCTCCGGTCCGGTCCGCCGTGTTGTGGACAAGGGTGACCCGCTGAAAAGCCTGCGTCAGGCGGTCTATCTTTACTTCCTACTTTGGTTGTTTGAGGGCGCTTTGCGTAAATGGATCGCGCCCGGTCTTTCCAGCCCGCTGCTGATCGTGCGGGATCCGATTTTGCTCTATATCTATTTTCTGGCCATTCAGCGGAAGGTCTTTCGGCTCAACGGATACGGCGTTTTCATGATCATCCTCGGGACGTTGTCGGTGATTGTTAGCATGGGGCTGTTCAAGGCGCCGCCGCTCAAGGTCATCGCCTTCGGGATTCATGCCAACTTCATCCATCTGCCGCTGATTTTTCTGCTGCCAGAGATTATTAATTATGCCGAGGTTAGAAAAATCGGTCGGATCGTCATGTGGCTTGGGCCGCCGATGGCGTTGATCGCCGCGTGGCAATTTCTTTCCCCTTCCGGAGCGCGGATCAACGTTGGCGCGGGCGGCGAGGGGAAAATGATCGAGACCGCGCTGGGTCGCATCCGACCCTCGGGGACCTTCTCGTTCACTAATGGTTTGGCGGAATATACCGTGCTGCTAAGCGCGTTCTTTTTTCATCACCTGCTCGAGAAAAAAATCTTCCCCAAGTTGGCGTTTCTGTTGGCCGGGCCCTCGATTCTCGTCCTCGTCTTGATGTCGGGTAGTCGCACGACCTTTGCCTTGGTCGGACTCGAGGTGCTCACGGTCATCGTGATCTGGATCATCAAGCCGCGCTTCATGCGTAGTTCGATCAAGCTGGTTGCGATCGGGGTTGCCGTGTTTTTAATCATCGGTTCAGTCGGGGCCTTGCGCGTCGGCATGGATGTGATCGTTGCTCGTTTCGCCAACAGCGGCGGCGTGAAGGAGGGGTTCATTGTTCGTTTCTTCGACGAATTTAAGAAGCCGATCGCGGCGGCTGCGCGTGCTGAACCGGCCGGAGTCGGCATCGGCATGGGCACGAACGCCGCCTCGAGCATGATGTATAAAATGCTCCGGTTTAACCTCGGCGAATCCGAGATGGATCGGATCGTGATGGAGATGGGTCCGTATCTCGGCCTGCCCTATTTACTCTGGCGGTTTGCCGTTTTGATTTACATCGTGCGGGTTAGTCTTGCCGCACTGCGCGAGCGCGGCAACACGCTCCCACTCTTGTTAGCTACCGCCTGTGCCAACGATCTCGTGATGGGGCAATTTGGCCAGACGACAGTGCTTGGTTACGCGGTGCTCGCGAGCGGGTTTGCGCTCTCCGCACTTCAGCGCCGCGATGACGAGGGGTTGACTAGCTACGACGCTTTTGAGTCGGAGGTCTTGCCGACCGCGCCGGATGTGGCGCAGTTGGTTCAGCCCGCCGCGCGAATGCCCGTGGGATCGACCTATGCTAACCGCTTGCGCGCCGAGATGGAAATGGATCAACCTTCCGGGCCAGTCGTGACCAGTGGAAATTCCGCAATCGACGTTCCCAAAAAAACCCGGCGCGTAAGGAAACCGTCCGCCGACTAGCATCAGGCCGCCTGTTGAAATGACCGTAACTTCTAACTATCGCGTGTTGCTGGTGGGTAATTATCGCGCCGACCAGCAAATGAGCATGGTGCGTTATCATGATTGGTTGCTGCGCGAGTTTCGTCAGCGGGGTATCTTGGTCGAAACGATCGAACCGCCAGCCATCCTTGGAAAAATTACCGCCGGTCCACTAACTAAATGGCTGCGTTACATCGACAAATACCTACTCTTTCCACCGATGTTAGTCCGTCGGATTCGGCGGCTCGGACGCGAGGCGAAAGACGCGGACTCGAAGCTCCTCATTCATATCACCGATCACTCCAACGCTCCTTATCTCACCTCGGCCGGAGGGCACCCGATCGTTGTTACCTGCCATGATTTGCTTGCGGTGCGCGGGGCGCTCGGAGAGGACACTGATTGCCCGGCAAGCGGATTCGGGAAACTTCTTCAGGCGAAAATCCTCTCCACTTTGCGTCGGGCGGATCTCGTTGTTTGCGTTTCCACCGCCACGCGGAATGATCTCGCGCGCCTCGCTCCGGAGACGCCGTCAACTGTGATTCCGTTGGCGCTAAACCAGACTTACGGAATCCTCTCGCGCGAGGAAACCGCGTCGCGTCTGCCGCCTGGGTTGGTCGCCCTGTCCTACGTGCTCCACGTCGGCTCGTCGCTCGCGCGAAAAAATCGCGAGGGTATCCTCCGGATTTTTGCGCGGGTCGCCGACCGTTTCTCGGGCCCGCTAGTTTTTGCCGGGGAGAATCTGCATCCTGCCCAGCGCGCGCTTGCGGCCGATCTGGGAATCGCGGGGCGAGTAGTCGAGATTCCCAACCCCCCGGGGTCGGTCATCGAGGCGCTCTATAACGGGGCGCACGCGTTTTTGTTTCCGTCCAAGACCGAGGGCTTCGGCTGGCCGGTGATCGAGGCGCAGGCCTGCGGGTGTCCGGTTTTGGCGGCGCGCACGACCAGTCTGCCGGAGGTCGTGGGCGAGGGCGGCTGGATGGGAGATCTCGCGGATGAGGCGGGTTTTGCTGACGCGCTCGTGGCTCTGCAATCTGCTTCTGTGAGGGCGGAAACTGTCCGGAAGGGATTGCTCAATCTGCAGCGGTTCGAAAACAACGGCGTCATCGCCTCCTATTTGTCCGCCTACGCAGGGTTGACCAGGGTAGATGCTGCGGAAAACCCGGCTTGACGGCACTTGAAAAGTCGCTTGTTATGAATCCCCTTTCCGTTATTTTAGGTCCCTCCCCGGACGCCCATTACTCATGTCGTTAGGAAATATTTTAAGCATAGAGCAGATCATTCCGGAAATGGTGGCCACGGAGCGTTGGCAGGCCATTGTTGAGTTAATCGACCTGCTGGTGGTGCAAAAGAAAATCAAAGCCGACGATCGCGACGCAGTGCTGGCGGCGTTGAAGCAACGCGAGGAAACCATGAGCACAGGGATCGGTTTTGGCATCGCGATTCCTCACGCGTCTTCCGAATTCGTTCCAGAGGTCGTCGCCGCGTTCGGGCGGTCCTCGGCTGGGATCGAATTTGACTCGCTGGATAACGCGCCGGTCAAATTCATCGTGCTTTTTGTGGTGCCGAAGGATCAGTTCCAGACGCATCTGCGCACGTTGGCAAGCATTGCGAAATTCCTCAACGACCGGACGGTTCGCGCCAGTTTGGCGACGGCGGCGACCGCTGAAGACATCTTGGCGATCTTTCAGAACCGGGAACCGAAGGCCTAAGGTCGCCGGCTCCGTATCATTCCATGGTCACGCTCCATGCCTTGCTGGCTGAACGTCTCGAACTGGCCGTGCGGCCCTTGTTTCCCGAGGCAAAAATCCAGCTTTCTGGCACCGCCGACGCCCGCTTCGGTGATTATCAGTCGAACGTCGCCATGACCTTGGCGAAAGCTGCTCGGCGCAATCCACGGGAGGTGGCGGCGGAAATTATTGGGCGGTTTGATTCCTCCGGCCTCACCCTGCCGCCCGAGATCGCGGGAGCTGGCTTTATCAATTTCCGAATCCTGCCCGAAAGGTTCGAGACACAGCTTACCTCGCTCGCGGGAGACGCCCGGCTTGGCGTTCCCGTGCCGCCCCGCCCGTTGCAGTATGTGATCGATTTCAGCTCGCCCAATGTCGCGAAACCGATGCACGTGGGTCACATCCGCAGCACCATTTTGGGCGATGCCCTCGCGCGAATCGCGGAGTTTCTCGGACATAACGTGGTGCGCGACAATCACATCGGTGATTGGGGCACGCAGTTCGGTATGCTCTTGGTTGGCTGGAAAACGCGGATGGACCGTGCCGCGCTGGAACGAGATCCCCTCGCCGAAATGGAGCGCATCTACAAGGAGGTCTCGGCCGCTTATCAAACCGATCCCGCCACGCAGGAGGCCGTCCGCGGGGAACTGCTCAAGCTCCAATCCGGTGATGAGGAAAACCTCGGGCTTTGGAGAGAAATGATCCGCCTGTCGCAGGGCCAGTTCGACGCCATTTATGGACGCCTCGAAGTGCGTTTCGATGTCACGCTTGGGGAGAGTTTTTACAATCCGTGGTTGCGCGATATCGTCGCCGACTTGAAGGAAAAAGGAGTTGCCCGGGAGAGCGAGGGAGCGGTTTGCGTATTCTCCGATCACACTCTGCCCGAAAAAGAGGATCCCTTTTTGATTCGGGACGAAAACGGCTGGCGCGATAACCCGGCACTTGTCCAGAAAAGCGACGGCACCGCGAATTACACCACGACCGATTTGGCCACCCTGCAATACCGTCTGAAGACATGGTCGCCGGACGAAATTATCATCATTACCGACGGTCGCCAGCAGCAGCATTTCCGCCAACTCAGCGCAATTTACCAGCGTTGGCAGCCGGAAGCCCCGGCGAAGCTGAGTCACGTCTGGTTTGGCTCAATTCTCGGCGACGACGGTAAACCTTTTAAAACCCGCAGCGGTGAGACGATTCGCCTCTCTGGCTTACTCGACGAGGCCGAGGAACGCGCTCTCGTTCAGGTGACGGAAAAAAACCCGGGTTTGCCCGAGGCAGAGCGCCGGGAAATCGCCCGGATCGTTGGCCTGGGGGCGGTCAAATACGCCGACCTTCTCCCGAATCGTCAGAGCGATTACGTTTTTTCCTGGGATAAAATGCTCAGTTTTCAGGGAAATACCGCACCGTACCTGCAATACAGCTACGTCCGCATTCGGAGCATCTTCCGCAAACTGGAAATGGCTTGGACTTTTTCCGCGGCCGAGGTTTCGCTTGCCGAACCCGCCGAGACAGCCCTCGCTAAAAAGTTGCTTCAATTCGGCGAAATCCTTCCCACCATCCTCGACGATCACCGCCCGAATTTACTCGCAAATTATCTCCACGAATTGGCCTCCACCTTCCACAGCTTCTTTGAGGCCTGTCCCGTCCTGAAATCCGAAGGCACCACCCGGGAGACGCGGCTTTTGCTCTGCGACGTCACGGCGCGCGTCCTCGAAAAGGGGCTTTTCCTGCTCGGGATCGCCGTGCCGGAAAAAATGTAAGTCCCGTTTCAAGGGAAACCACCTTGACAGCGCCGAATCTTCCTCTATTTTCGCGATCCCTTTTAATTTCAATCTGAACGCGCTCCGACCATGAAACCTTGCTATCAACCTTCCAAACGCACCCGTAAACGTCAGTTCGGTTTCCGCGCCCGCATGAAGACTAAAAACGGCCGCGCTATTCTCAACCGCCGCCGCCGCCAAGGTCGTAAACGCCTGCTTCCGAAGGGCGTCGAGGTGCATTACGCCCGTCACACCGGCCAGTAAGCCGCTGCGATCCCCATTTTTCCCGGTTTTCGTGCCGGAACAAACCGTGTTTTGTCGATTTGGACCGGACTTTTCCCAAATCCCGCCGGCTGACGCTGTCTGGTGAGTTTCGCCAAGTGCGCGAAAACGGCATCGCGCAGCACTCCAAACTGCTCGTTCTTTCGGTCCTGAAGCCAGCCCCAGATGCGGAGCTGCGGATTGGATTGATCACCTCGAAGCGCACCGGTTCCGCGGTTGAGCGCAATAAAATCCGTCGTCGTTTACGTGAAATATTTCGCCTTCACCAGCATCAGCTCGTTGCTAACGCTTGGATCGTCACCATTGCCCGCGTTCCCGCTCGGCAGGCCACTTACCAGCGATTGGAAAGTGACTGGTTGCAGCTAGCCCGCCGCGCCTCTATCGTCAGCGCCGAATCATGACCCGCCGCCGACCTCTCCGACTGGCCCTTGCGCTTTACAAAAGCACGCTCTCGCCCGTTCTTGCCGCCTTTTTCGGCGGGGGCTGCCGTTTTTCCCCGACCTGCAGCGAATACGCCGTGGAGGCGATTGAAACGCACGGCTGGCTTCGCGGGAGTTGGCTCGGCTTGTGCCGGATTTGCCGTTGCCAACCTTGGGGCGGTTCTGGTTATGATCCCGTCCCCTCAAAAATTCCCCCAGGCCAAAAGCGTCAGGCGACCGCCGGTTGCCCGCATTGTCACTAAAAAACCTCTCTACTTTATTTAATGGACCGCAAAGCCTGGATCATCATCGTCATCTGCCTCGCCGGCCTCTTTTGGTCGCAATACGAGGGGCAAAAACAAGCCAAAGCCTACCAGCAAACGCTCGCTGCCGAAAAAGCAAAAAACGCCGCGGCTAACCCTACGAGCGCTGCCGTCACCCCAGTAGCCACGCCCGCCCTAGCCGCGCCCGCGGCTCTGGAGACGACCGTGGTCAACCAGCCCGCGACCACCCGGACGCTGCGCACGGCGGTTGCCGAATACACTTTCACCAGCGCAGGCGGCATCGCGAAAGTTGAGCTCCTCGGCCACAAAGGCGAAAACGGTGGCCACGTCGTGATCAACGCGACTTCGGACACCCCGATCGGAGATATTTCCAGCGATCCCAACCAATGGCCCCAGGGCAACGAGGCAGTGACCGCAGAGGATGCCCAACGCATTTCCCTCGAGCGGGTTCTCCCTGGTGAACCAAAAATCACCAAGACCTTCACGATCGGAAAATCCGATGTGGTCAAAGACGACTACCAGATCCGTTACGACGTGACTTTTTCCAACCCAGGCGCGACGAAGCTCGAGGTCAAGCCGTGGTATGTCAGCACCGGAGCGGCGGCACCCATTCACGAGCACGACCAGGCGCGTTACCTGAGTTTTGATTATCAGGCCGGATCCAAGGCCATCTACAAAAACGTGACGAATTTCGAGGCCGGAAAAATTCCGCTGGTCGGCATTCAAACCTCGGCGGAGAAGAAGGAAATCCGCGAATCCGTGCCGAGCATTCTCTGGGCCGGGACGAAGAACCAATACTTCGCCACCATGCTCCAGCCCTTGGGCGATCTGCGGGGTGATGCGGTCTGGATTTCGCGTTATGCACTGCCCCAAGCGAATCCCGACGCGACCAAACATTACGCCATTACCGGCGCATTGGGCCTGGCTGGTTTCTCTCTCGCTCCGGGTGAGAGCCGGACTCAGTCATTCACCTTCTACGCCGGACCGAAGGAATACAGCCGATTGAAGACCCTCGGCGGCAATCAGGAGGCCGCGATGGAGTTTGGCTTCTTTGGGTTCTGCAGCAGTCCGCTTTTGCAGACGATGAATTGGATCCACAGCTTCGTGGGAAACTACGGCTTGGCGATCATTTTCCTCACCCTGATTATTAAAACGGCTCTCTGGACGATCCAGAACAAGTCGATGAAATCGATGAAGAAAATGTCCCTCCTCGCCCCGAAAATGGCCGAGTTGAAAGAGAAACATAAAGACGATCCGACCCGGATGAATCAAGAGGTGATGAAACTTTACAAGGATTACGGGGTGAATCCATTTGCCGGCTGTTTGCCGATGCTGGTGCAGATGCCGATCTTTTTCGGGTTCTACTCCATGCTCGCCGTGGCGGTGGAGTTGCGGAACAGCAGTTTCCTATGGGTGAACGACCTCTCGCAGCCTGACACCGTGGCCCATCTGCTCGGTCTGCCGGTGAACATTTTACCCCTCGTGATGGCGGTGACGATGCTCTGGCAGATGCAACTGACTCCGAAGACGGGCGATTCCTCGCAGCAGAAAATCTTTATGTTCATGCCGATTTTCTTCCTCTTTATTTGCTACACCTACGCTTCCGCGCTTGCTCTTTACTGGACGGTTCAGAATATATTCTCCATAGTTCAGTTGTATTTGACCCGGAACGCTCCGCTGCCGGAGTTGATCAAGGTCAACGCAGTGCCCAACAACGCCAAACCTGCCCGGGGAAAAACACGCTAAAGCTCATCGCCTATGAATCCCAAGGAAACCCTCGACACCATCCTGGGCTACCTAGGATTCGCTGTGGAAATCGTTGAGACGCCGGATGAACATGGGTTGAACCTGCAAGTTTACACCAACGAAAGTCGGCTCCTGATCGGTCGCAACGGCGACACGCTGGAGCACCTGCAAATCCTCGTCAATAAAGTCTGCCAGGCGAAAAATAAGTCGGCCCCGAAAGTTCACCTCGACGTTGAGCATTACCGCTCCATGCGTGACGACAAGCTCGTCGCCCGCGCCCAGTTGATGGCCGAGACGGTTCGCCGGACCGGCCGGGTGATTAGTCTCGACCCGATGAATGCCTACGACCGCCGACTGGTTCACAACTCTTTCAAGGACGATCCTTTCATCAAGAGCGAAAGTCCTCCGGGGGATGTCCTGGTTAAACGGATTACGCTCCGCAAGCGATAAAGGCAGGCCAACCGGAAGGCCAAAGTTCGGTTCACAGGCGAGTGTGAACCCGAAGACCTTTCTACCGCATGCTGATGTAAGGCGAGACGCCCTCGTCGCGAATCACGGCCTCGGCTCGCGCCGGGATGTTGTCGATCCGGAAATGCGGGGTTTCGGATGCCGTGTAAACCTTTTGCAGATCGACCGTCGTGGTGCCCGCTGCGATTGCTTTGGCGTAGGCTAACTCACGCTGGAGGTTGACGGATTTGGATCTCCACTGGCGCGCGACATCGTTCGCCTCGCCGATCCGTTGCACCGCTACCTCGTATTTCTGGCGTATCTGGACGGAGGTCTCGAAATTGGAAACGGCTTGGTCCTGCGCCTTGGCGAGGGTCGTTTTCAATTGGGCGATTTCATTGCGCAAATCTTGGACCGAGGGTTCGATCCCTTCTGCTCGGCACATAGTGGTGAAGGCGAGCATCGTGACAGCCGTGAGAAATATTTTCATAGTTTCTCTAGTAGCACTGCCCGTGCCAGCGGACTCCCATCTCCTCAAGAGACCGAATGGAGGTTCTCAAAAATGAAACTGCCGCCGTAGTGAAACGGCGGCAGTCTTTCTCAATTTTGAAAAAATCTTAGGCAGCCGCGGGCTGGACGATCGGAACGGGTGCGCCCGGAACCAACGGAACGATTGGAACAACCTTGGCCAGTTCTGCAGGAACCCCTTTGTATTTCTTCAGAGTTTTTTTAACGGCACCGCGGTTGACCAAGTTCTGGAGCTTTTCGTAAGCGCGCAAGCGAAGCATTTCTTCTCCACCGCTGGCGGCGTTACGAGCTTTCAGCTTTTCGTGGACCACATCGAAGAGCTCTTTGAACTCAAAGATATTCTTCGATGAGAGAGCGTTGACAAGTTCTTCGGTGACGAGATCAGGAAGACGACGGGAAAAAGCACTTTTCTTTTGCATAATTTTGGACTGGTAAGATAGCACACCTCCTCATGAATAACATGCGGTATTTTTTATTCCGACGCTTTTGGGCTTGACCACGTTCAATCGGGCAACCTTGGAGTTGACTTTTTATCCGCCAAATGGCGACTTACAGGCATGATGCTCGACCGCACGATTAAATCCGCCGAAGGCTACGGGGAATTGGGCATGTTCGAGGAGGCGCTGGCCGAACTGGACCTTTTGCCGGAGACAATTCGGCACGAGTTAAAAGTTCTCCAGACCCGGATGTTTCTACTGCTTCAATTTAAGCAATTTCAGCAGGCGCTCGAGGTCAGCCGCCAATTGTGCCTCGATTTTCCAACCCTGCCGGTGGGCTTCATTCATGCCGCCTTTTGTCTGCACGAGCTGGGGCAGACGGCCGAGGCGCGCGATATTCTGGTGTCCGGTCCTCCTGCGCTGCTCGAGGAGGCCACCTATTACTACAACCTCGCCTGTTACAATGCTGTTTTGGGGGAAATGCAGCAGGCTCGGGCGTATTTGAAGACCAGCTTCAAAATGAACAAAAGATTCCGCGAAATCGCCGAGCATGACCCCGATCTGAGCGCAATCTGGCAGGAAGTCTGAATGGATTGGGCAGGCAAAAAAGAGGAAATTGGGCGTCTTTTTGCCCAAAATTTCGAAGATTTTGGGGAAATAGGGGCCTCCGTCTCCATTTGGAACGGAGAATCCGAGGTGGTCGATTTGGCGGGTGGATTCCAAGATCGGCAGAAAACCATTCCTTGGACACGAGATACGCTGGTGCTGGTCTGGTCTGCGACCAAAGCGCTGGCGGCCGGAACGCTTTTGGCGGTTTTGGAGGCAGAAAACCTCGATTTGGAGCGAAAAGTGGCCGATTTCTGGCCGGAATTCGCCCAAAACGGCAAATCTGAAATTTCGGTTGCCGAGCTTTTATCGCATCGCGCGGGGCTCTCCGGTTTGTTGGATTCTGACATCCCGGTCTGGGATCACGCCGCCGTCGCCGCAGCCCTTGCCGCTCAATCGCCGCTCTGGAAACCGGGATTTTGTCACGGATATCACGCCCGCACCTTTGGGTTTCTAGTCGATGAATTGGTTCGCCGCCTGACCGGCGACACCCTCGGGACGCAATGGCGTAGCCTTTTTGGCGATCCGATGGGCCTCGATTTCTGGATCGGTTTGCCTGAAGAGCGTCTGAATACGGTTGCCTCGGTTTTTCCGGCGAAAAATTCCGGTGGATTGCCGGATGACGCTTTCTGGCGGGCGATGGCGACTCCAGACTCATTGACCAAACGGGCTTTTTCGACCCCGGTGGGGCTGGCCAGCGTGGCTTCGATGAATACCCCCGAGGCGCGGCGTGCGTCGCTTCCGGCACTCGGAGGGATTGGCACCGCTTCCGCGCTGGGCCAATGGTATGCGATGCTCGCGCAGGGTGGGGAATGGCGCGGTCGCCGTTATTTTCAGAGGGAGACCGTTGCGAAGATGAGTCGTATTCTGACGCAAGGGGAGGATTTGGTCACATTGGAGCCGAGTGCTTTTTCCTGCGGTTTTATGCTCGATCCGCTCGAGGCCAACGGAATAAAACTCCGTCGCCTTTACGGTCCGTCGCGTCGCGCCTTTGGGCATCCGGGAGCCGGGGGAAGTCACGCTTTTGCGGACCCGGAGAACGGAATCGCCTTTGCCTACGTGATGAATCAAATGGAGTTCGGCATCTTTCCGAATGCCAAATCCCTTCGCCTAGTCGAGGCGGTTTACGCGGATTAAGGGTGGTCGAAGTGGGCGATGCTGCGGAAAACCCGGTAACGCTCCTCGACATTTTTCCAGTCCAGCGTGCGCAACCGCTCCAAGCTGAAGGCTTCGACGTTGAAACTGGCCATCGCACTGCCATAAACCACGGCGCGTTTAAGCACGTCGAAAGTAATTTCTTCTCCCGGTTGACTGGATAGAAAGCCGGCAAAACCGCCCGCGAACGTGTCACCAGCTCCAGTCGGATCGTGGATATCCTCGAGCGGAAAGGCGCCGCAGCTAAAAAATTCGCCCTGTCCGAACAACAAGCAACCGTGTTCGCCTTTCTTGATCGCGACGTAGCGCGGCCCCATTTCTTGAATCTTCCGCCCGGCGCGGATCAGGCTAGTTTCTTTAGTCAAAAGCCGGGCCTCGCTGTCGTTCAGGATCAACAAATCGACCCGTTTGAGGAGGGCGAGCAGGTCGCTGTTGGCGATGTTAATCCAGAGATCCATCGTGTCGGCGATGATGAAACGCGGCCGGGTAATTTGGTCGAGGACGTGGCTTTGCAACGCCGGGGCGATGTTGGCGAGGAGGACGATCTCGGGTTTTTGGTAGGCCTCCGGGATGGTCGGGGAATAGGTCTCGAAGACGTTCAGGGCGATGGCCCGGGTATGGCGGACGTTCATGTCCCACTCGTATTCGCCGGTCCAGCGCATGGTCTCGCCATTGGCTTGCTCGAGGCCGGTCAGGTCAATCTTCCGGGACCGGAAATAATCCAGATGCGTTTGGGGAAAATCCTTGCCGACGATGCCGACAAGATTCACCGGCGTGAAAAAACTGGCGGCGACCGCAGCGTAGGAGGCCGAGCCACCGAGGAGATCATCATGTTTTTCGACTGGCGTAATCACGGAGTCGAGAGCCACGGAACCAACAATGAGAAGAGACATCCGGGGAAACTGCTGGAGATGCCCTCAGAGGGTCAAGCAGATACGTTTTCGCGACGGTTTTTCCAAATAAACCAGTTCAGGAAGGCAACTGCCGGATGAGTAATGACGATTAATTTATCGCGGCGCAAATAAGGAATCGGCACCCTTGCTGGCGTGAAGGTTCCGGCAGCCTTGCTCTTACCTTCCATCTCAAAGGCGACTCCGATCAAGGGTCTGGCCTACGCCTGTTTGACGTAAAGATGTTTTCACATCAAAGTATGAGATGAGAACGACTTTAGATTTGCCGGATCCCCTTTTTCGCGAGTTGAAAGCCAGTGCCGCCCGTCGGGGCATGAAAATGAAAGAACTCTTGGCCGATTTCATTGAAAACGGATTGAGGAATGGTAAATCGACGGTCGGCCAGTCCACCGTTCGCAGTCCCTTGCCAATAGCGCGACGCGCAACTGGCAACGCCATCCGGGCGCTTGATAATTCCCAAATCGCCAAAATTCTGGATGCCGAAGATGCCGGCCATTGATCTGCCCGACATCAACGTCTGGCTGGCACTCACCTGCGAGGATCACCCACACCACCTCCGTGCACGTCAGTATTGGGAGGTGGAAAGTGCCGGGCGACTGGCTTTCTGCCGCATCACCATGCTCGGTCTGCTGCGACTGGCCACCCATGCCAAAGTGATGCAAAACCACCCATTCCACCCAACGGAAGCGTGGAAAATCTACCGCGACTTCCTCGCTCTGCCCGAAGTGCTTTTTATTGCGGAACCGACTGACATCGAACACGCCTTCGCTGTCTACTCAGAAATCGCCCAATTTCCCGCGGGCCGCTGGACCGACGCCTATCTCGCCGCTTTTGCTAACACGACCGGATGCAGAATGGTTTCCTTCGATTCCGATTTTCAACAATTTCCCGAATTGGATTTCCTCCATCTAGCGCCCTTGTGAACTGCTTCGGTTGAGGATTGCCATCTGTACACCATAAAAGACGCCCGACGGAGGAGACAGTTGTCTCTTGAATTTTCTGTCTAGTCTAGCTAGATTAGCCCCGTGTCATGGCAACTTCAGGAAGCTAAAAATCGCCTCAGTGAAGTCGTGAACCTCGCCTTGAGTGAAGGTCCGCAAACAATTACCCGCCATGGACGACCCGCCGTCGTGGTAGTCGCCGCCGAGCAATATGCCCGAGAGACACAGGGCGAAAAACTCTCAACGCTCCTGCGGGAATGTCCGGCGAAAGGCTGGAAGATTTCGCGAGACAAAGATACCGGGCGCACCTTGCATTTTTCGTGAGCTGGCTGCTCGATGCAGACGTGCTCAGCGAGTCGTCGAATCCCCGGCCCAACGAACGTGTCCTTTCCTGGCTCGATGCCCATGATCACGACGTGCATCTCTCCACGATTTCCCTGCGAGAAATCGTCAAAGGCATCGAATGGATGCCGTCCGGCAAACGCCGCAAGGAGATCGAACTTTGGTTTTCGCGCCTCGAAAAGTGGGCTGGTGCCCGCCTTCTGGCTCCCACGGATTCCGTCATGCGAGAGTGGGGACGCCTTTGCGCCCGGCATGAGCGCCAGGGACGCCGCCTCCCCGTCCTCGACAGCCTCATCGCCGCCACCGCGATGGCGCACGGGCTTACCCTGGTCACGCGGAAGACAAGGGACTACCCGGAGGAAGTGCCCTTATTGAATCCTTGGGATGATTGATTCCTCCCATGAACGACAACGATCTTCTCGCTGAAATCCGCCACCTACGCGACGAGCACGCTCGTGAGTGCAATTACGATGTTCACACCTTGTTTAGGCGGATCCGGGCAGAGACCGCGCAACTCGCAAAGGAAGGCTGACAACTCGTCTCGCCCGTCCGAGGCAAAACCACCTCCCGACTCCGGGAAGGGCCGCCAGACTCGCCCTGAAATAAGGTAGTCTGCGCGAACACCAATCCACGGAATACTTGGTTGGGGTGCTTTTTTAGAGAGGAACGTAAAGTTTTCCCCCCGCATCTGACTATTTGCGTTCTCTTCTAGTTTGTATATCTTTTCTGCATGGGAGTTACATACAATATCCGCGAAGCTCAGGCTCAACTCTCGAAACTTTGCCAGGCAGGACGGAAGTTTGTCATCGCGAATCGTAACAAACCTGTTTTTGTGGCCATGCCGGTGGCTGACTTTGAAGCGATCTTGGAAACAATGGATGTGCTGGCCGATCCGAAGGCTATGAAGGAGTTGGCTGAAGTCGGTTCCAAAAATCGCACGTATCGCAAACTCGATCTCGATGACGAAAATTTCGGCCTCTAAGCAGGTTCAGCAATGGTTGATTGGACTGCCACCTGAAACGAAACATCGCGTCCGTCTCGCTTTGCGTAGTCTTGCCAGCAAAGGAGGAGGCGACATCAAAGCATTGTCAGGTCCGCTGGAAGGTTACAACCGTCTGCGCATCGGTGGATTACGCATCATCTACCAGCAGCTCTCCATCAGCGAAATTCGTCTGGAATACGCCAACACGCGGGACGTGATCTACGAGCTTTATCAGCAGTTTCTTTCCGAAAAGAAACCCACTACCGAGCGTTAATCGCAACTCGCAGTGGAAGGATGGCAATTCGTTTTGACAAGCTTAAGGATATACAGCTACCTGTAAAGCATGAAAGCCACCTTGGACATCCCGGATAATCTTTATCGCAGCGTTAAGGCCCGCAGTGCCTTGGAAGGGCGGCCCTTGCGCTCCATTGCCATTGAGCTTTTCCAAAACTGGCTCCAAGCCCCTCCTACCCCACCGCAATCGGATCAGAACGACCCCACGTCGGAGGAGCTTGCCAAGTATCCTTGGCTGGCCATCAGCAAAAATTACGTCAAACCGGGCGTCAGCCATGATATGGAAGACATTCGGGAATCCATCGCCCGGGGATGGGCTGCAGAGGCGGCTGAAAAAGCGACTCGGAAGCCAGCGCGTCCGTGAATCCATCTCCACGCTTGCTGGATACCTCCGTCGTCATCCGGCTCCTCACCCGGGATCCTCTTCCTCTGTTCAAGACCGCATCCGCCCTCCTCGATCAATGGACGGAAGGGACGCCGGGGCTCATCGTGACCGACCTCGTCCTCTCAGAAGCCTACTATGCGTTGCAGGTTCACTACGGTTTTTCCAAGGCCGATGCCATTGAGGCGCTCCGAAGTTTGGCCAGTCACACGGCCATCGCCGTCTCCCCGCACGCCCAGAAAATCCTCTCCCTGCCCAATCTTGCCACCGCCAGTCCTGGCTTTGTGGACCGCCTCATCCACGGCACGGCCCAGGCCGCTGGTGCCACCATGGTCACCTTCGAGAAATCCGCTGGCAAGCTCCCCAATGCCCATGTTCTGGAGGGATGAAATCAACCAACTCCATGGCTCTATCGGCCAATATGTTCGCGACCTGGAACTCATCGCCAAAGCCACCGAGTCGAGGGACTTGTGCGGGAACAAACTGCGCTACTCGAGTCAGAGGGCTGGTGGCCCGTTTCATCGTGTCGTGTGAAGGTCGACAATCAATGACTTGCCAGGCAGCCCGATAGCCACAACACTGATCTTACTTTTAAGCCATGAGCACGCTCGCTGAAATCGAAACCGCCGCCGACGCGTTGCCAAGCGAGCAAAAAGAGGAGCTGCTCCGCTTCCTCGCGATGCGCTTGCGCACGGAGCGTGCTTTGCCGAAGCCTCGCATCTATTCTGAGGCGGAACTCGACACCATGCTCACCGAGGATGAGGCCGATGGGGAACGCTTCCGGCGGCGTCACTAAAGGGGATGAATACTGAACCCAGATGCCGCGCCTAATTTACATTGAGACGAGCGTCCCCAGCTTCTACTTCGATAGCCGCACCACCGTCGAACTCCGTGCTCGCCGTAACTGGACACGCCGCTGGTGGGATGATCCGCACCAAGACGATCAGCGCGTTACCTCCGCAGTCGTGCTCGAAGAACTTCAACGCGCGCCCGAGTCAAAACGCTCGCAATGTTTGGGGATACTCTTCGCTGTTCCGCTCCTGCCCTACACGGCTGCAGTCGCCGAAATCGTCGCCACCTACCACCGAAATAAAGTCATGCCCGTCGAAGCCTCCGCCGATGCCGACCATCTTGCCCTAGCCACCTTCCACAAATGCGATATTCTTGTTACATGGAACTGCCACCACATCGCCAACGCCAACAAGTTCCCGCACATCCGGCGCATCAACGCCCTGCTTGGCTATGCCACACCGCAACTCGTCACCCCGCTGGAACTACTCGCTGATGAAACCGAATAAACCGGGAACCCACAGCGACGGCCTAGAATGGCTTCGCGCCATCCGCGCAGGCATCCAGCGCGAAATCGGCGGAACACCGCAAGAACGCGCCGCCTACTATCAGGAGCGGGAAAAGTCTCTTCATTCGCGGATTTATCGTCCAGCCGCTCCAGTGCTTCGCGATGAAGAATCCGCGTGCGTGCTGCGCGAAGAACCTCCGAAACTGTGACAACTCCAACCAAGACTTTTGACGCGATGAAAATGTCACGCCGCTTGCGCGAGGAACCCAGCCGCAAACTCGCCGTGCTCACACGCCAGCAACGCATCACGCTTCTCAACGCGCACCTGCGCCCTGCCGCTTGAACGACATTTTGGCCAGTCACCCTGCCATCGCCCTTTCCTCGCACACCCAAAAAATCCTCTCTCTGCCCAATATTGCCACCGCCAGTCCTAGCTTTGTGGACCGCCTCATCCACGGCACGGCCCAGGCCGCTGGTGCCACCATGGTCACCTTCGAGAAATCCGCTGACAAACTCCCCAATACCCAAGTTCTGGAGGGATGAAATCAACCCACTTTCAAACTTCCCCTGCCTTCCGCCGCAACCCAATCGAGGCCGACCGCGAAATAAAAGACCTGTCCCTCTGTTTCCACGATTTCATGGGCTTCGTTTCCCCGACTTTATCGTGGTCGAGCCTGTCTCCCACATTCCAAATTCCTTGTCCGCCAACGACGACCTAGACCTTGGCGAGTTGCATGCACTGGCCCTTGCTTTGGAAAAAGGTGTGCGCTTTGTCCTGATTGACGAGACAGCCGCGCGTGCGACCGCGATCGCTCTTGGGTTAGTGCCGTCTGGACTGCTTGGCCTCCTCATCGAAGCCAAAAAACGCTTACTGCTTCCCGCCGTCCTTCCATTACTGGACCGCCTCCGGAACGAGGCCCGCTTTCGTGTTGCCGACGACCTGCGCGGTCGCATCGCTGCGCTTGCAGGGGAACCGCCCTGACTTCCCTCTCTGCCAACTGAAGACTGCCAACTGCCTACTTTCCCAACTCCCCACTTTCTCCTTCCGCGTTCCGTTTCAACTTGCTAAACCTTCGCTGCATGGCCTCCGCAATTTGTCCTGACAATGGAAATCGCAGTTTCTGCGACAGCAAACTCGGGCAACTCTCTCACAGCTCACAGATCCCCTCCCGCCTCTAGTTTGTGGAGACGAAACAAGCTGTGGGTTATCTCAATTTCAAGACCTGATGACCGCTATCATTGTTAAGCTCGCTGACTTGAAATTTCTTTCTCCTGCTGATTTAAGCGGGAACCTTTCGACCGATGAAATCATAGACGTTATCCGGAAGCAGTTCAATTACCTGCCGGGCGAAATCCAAATAACGATCAAGGACGAAGTAGCCACGATCCAATTTGACGAAGCACGCGCACAGGAGCAAACGGAAGCGCGGCGACTTTTCGAGAAAGCCGCAAAGCGGGCACAGAGTGGCGAGTTTAGAAAAGCAAAGGACGTTTACAATCGGGTGCTCGAACTCGATCCTGCGATGGCCGATGCGCGCCGCGAGTTGGCGATGACGCTGTTTGAACTCGGCGACATGGAAGAAGCCAAGAATCAATTGATCGACGCACTCCGGCTCAAGCCAGAAGACGCATGGAGCTATGTCGTGCTCGGTAATATCTATGTGAAACACGACCGCGATCTCGTCACGGCGGCACGCTTCTTTACTCGTGCGCTGGATTTTAAGCCCGGCGACCCGTATGCGCTAAACAGTCTTGCGGCGGTCTCAAAGGAACTCGGCGATCCAGCCAAGGCTCTCCGGTGTTTCGACGAGGTTATTACGGCACATCCTGAGTTTGCGAATGCGTGGGTGGGAAAAGCCATGCTCTTCAACTCGCAGGGCGAGCCAGCGCAGGTAATTAAAGTCCTCGACTCGATGTTCCGAGGTGCTGAGATCATGGACACGCGTTCGCAGCCGATCTTCGCTGAGGCACGTAGGCTTTACTTGAGCGCCCAAGGTGAGCTCGCCGATGCGCAGCTCTCGGATGTTTTTAAGGCGCTTGAGACTGCCAAAGCGGACATCGCTGCGCTCTCCGGTTATCAAGTGAGGGTGCGAGTCGAGGCAGTCCCAGGACAACTCAGTGGCGTAGCGCAGCTCGCTTGGAAACGCGGGCGGGATCATCACGTTCTACAAGTCAGTGACCGCCTCCCCCCCCCGATGCGCAGCACATTGAAGCGCATGAGTTAACGCACGTCCGGCTTGAAACTCTCGCGCGGAAGCGAGAAAAGAATAAATGGTTTGCGACTACAGCTGAGACCCGAGAATTAGCAATTCGTTCCCTTGCTGCGGACGTCAAAAAGCTGGAGCGGCAGGGTTATTCCGACGAATCGATCACCAAGGTAACGATTGATCTCGTTAGTGGCCTTTGCGGTTGCATTTTTAATACACCGCTCGATATGTGGATCGAGACGCTGCTGCACCGCGATATGCCCGCTCTGCGCCATGCGCAATTCGTTTCACTCCATCGGCTTGCGGGTGAAGCCTTGGCAGCGACGATTCATCCAGAGATTCGCAAGCTGACGCCGCCAAAAGTCCTTCGCGCGCTCACGGCACTCAACGGCGCCTTTGCTCTCTTCCTCGACGATTTAACGCATGGCGCAACCGACTTCTGGACAAACTACGCGCGTCTTGATGGAGCGAATCTCTCTCCCCGGCTTTTTGCTCTTTGGACAGAGCGCTGTGAAGCGCTCCAACCCGGCGACGAATACGATCTCGTCGATTCCTTCGCCGACATCCTCGGTCTGCGCGGCTGGTATGACTGGAAGATCGACCCCGGCACGCATAAAGTCGACGATACTCCGGTAAAGGAAGGCACGACCAATCCAGAATTGCTCCGCGACAAACATCCCGCTGCCGTGTGGTTCCTCCTCAGCGCTCTGCAGCGCTATGCCAAGATGGACGTAGAGGAAGTCCGCAACATCGCCTTTGAGATTGGAATGTTGGGCCGTAGCGGATTGGACTACGCAAGCTCTGAAAAGAAATACACGCTCCGCACAATTCCTGGTGAAACTTTTTCCGGCCTCCAACTCATGTGTTTAATGCACGCGGGCTTTAAACGCATCGCGCCAGAACAAGATAGCGGGATGGACCTCGATGATCCTTTTCTGACTGCGCTACAGCTTTTTGAAGGCGAGGAGAATCAGTAAGATGCTAATAACCGTTGAAGAATTTCGCGAGCGCATTGGGACTGATCTGCCAGGGTTAGTCGCAGAGCTTCAGACGGTGACAGGGCGTTTTGGCGACGAGGAAAAAAACGCTTGGGCAAACTCGCTCCCGCGACTTGTAAAAGCATTTGCACTGCCCGGCTTCGACCAACTCCACCTTTACTTTAATGGCACTAGCGCTCTTTCACTAGAGTATCAACTCCCTGCTGCTTCATCTTGGTGTGATGTCGTCTTGCTTGGGCGTGGAGAACATGGCCCCGGCGCTGTCATCATTGAACTGAAACACTGGCAAACACAGGGCGATTTCCCGGAAAAAATGGTCGGGCTTATCAATCATCTTGGCCAGTCCACGCTTCACCCCTCCGACCAAGTGCGCGGCTATGTAGAATACTGTAGGCGCTTCCATTCAGCCGTTCACGACCATTTAGCCACTATCAATGGCTGCGTTCTCTTCACGCAGCGAACCAACATCGAGGCTTATCGGCTTCATCCGAACGATGAGCTGACAAAGGATTTTCCGTGTTTCTCGTATTTCGACACCGACCTCTCCTTACCGTTTCCCTCCTATATCGCCAAGACGATCACAGCGCCAGATTTCGAATTTGCGCAATCCTTCG
This sequence comes from Chthoniobacterales bacterium, assembly GCA_038228695.1. GTDB lineage: Bacteria > Verrucomicrobiota > Verrucomicrobiia > Chthoniobacterales > DASVRZ01 > DASVRZ01. The sequence continues at coordinate 3,609 of JBBRPA010000016.1, read as the reverse complement.
AACGGGGCACCTACAGACAGGACCGCGGTTTCGTTCGGCAAATTGGCGAACAAATTCTGCATCCTGAAAAAAGTCCCTTTGTCCTGCTAGATAACCAACGCCGTGCTTTCTCCCTGTGCCGCGCACAAGTCAACTCCGCGTTATTCCAGCAAGGTAGCGTGGGAGCAAAAAAGGTCATTGTTGTCGAAGGACCTCCGGGCTCCGGCAAGTCGGTCGTCGCGGCAAAAATATGGGCGGCGCTCGCCACCGATCCAAAAATGCCCGAAGGCCCCATCGTCTTCACGAGCACGTCTGCCAGTCAAAATAGCAATTGGTCTCACCTCTTCAGCGAATCAGCAGCTAATGTTGCCGGAGCCGGAGTAGTAAAAAAAGCGACTTCTTACACGCCCATTTCGACTCATACCCTCGGTAGGCTCAGGAAACGTCACGGCCAAGAGTTTCTGGAGGACGCGTCCGTCTGGCGGGATAATCTTGAGATTGTTCGGAACTTAGGAACAGCGTTTAGCGAAGGCTCGCGTGACAATGAATATTTGGTCTCCGTAGTCGATGAAGCCCACGCACTGATAAATCCGGAGCATGTCGAAGGGCGTGGACAATTCGGTTTCGTCACCGGTCTTGGGCCACAGGCCTATCACATCATCCGCGTTTCTCAGGTTACTATCTTCTTGCTAGATGAACGGCAGAGTTTTCGGATGCGTGAAAACACGAAAATCTCTGACATTCGCAACTGGGCCACAGAATTAGATGCCGAGTTTTTCACCGTGAGCCTAGCGGGCCATCAATTCCGCTGCGCCGGTTCAAAAGAATATGTGGACTGGGTCGAGGCAGTGCTCGGTGGCGAGAGCCCCGAGGTTTGCCGAGTGTTAGCTTCCTCATGGTCCGCACGTCCTTTAACTATATCGGCGACGCTAATACCGGAGAATATAATTTCTTTTCCAGTTACCGAGCCGACGCTCCGCGCAGCCGAAACACCGGCGGTTTATGGAGTGATATCTAATTCGCGGCCGCTCACCGGCACCCTCGATTTTCAAATTTTCGATAATCCGTTTCTGATGGAAAAAAATTTGCGCTCTCGTTTGGCGGAAGGAAACTCGGCACGCTTGCTTGCCCCATACGCTCGTCCTTGGAAAACCAAGCCGGACCAGCAAGGCAGGAGGCAAACAAATCCTCACGACCTACCCGCGCCAATGAAGGACATTGTCATCCCCTATGAGGAAAACCAAGAAACGAAGACTTGGGCGAAAATTTGGAACTTTGTTCCCAACAACGGTTCAGACTATTCAGTTTACATTCAAGGAAGAGAAGGATCGAGAATGCAAAGTGACCCACTTTGCGAAGTCGGATGTCCTTATGCAGTTCGAGGATTCGATTGGGATTACGTCGGTATTCTCTGGTTCTCCGACCTAGTCATCGATCCCGCGAACTGCCGCTGGCTGGTGGACCCAAACCACGTTCACGAGACCGGCTTTAAAAACCTTACATCCAGAGCGCACAACGAACGCGAGCCAGACGGCCTACATCACAAAAATCTTTTGACAGCTGTCGCTCAGTGCTACCGCATACTCCTGACACGTCCAATTCGGGGCGTTTACCTTTGGTTTGAAGACCCATCAACACGACGTTATATCGAATCAGTTATGTAGAGGGTGTCAGTAATATTGTGTAAATAGAATTTGGAGATGTAGTAGTTAGAGATTGTTAGGAATGCGTTCTTGGAACTCGAAGGCGAAGTAACTGAGGGAACGGAAATAAAAGACCTGTCCCTCTGTTACGCACCTCTGTTACGCACTAGCGTATAATTCGTTGAAGTAATTTTGGAGGCAGGCTTCCAAATCATTCGACAAGAGGCAAGCCACCTGTCGCTGGAAAAAAAGGCAAATCGATCCCATTTACCCCTCTCTTCAAGTCATTCCCCACCGAGACCCCTGGTGTGTCGTTAGCGAATCTCGGGCAGGCGTCTGACGTCTTGGAAATTACCCAAAAGAAGTTCGTCACCGCTGCCTTGGGTCACGGCTCGGACCAGATGTTCGCCTCCCACGAAGCATCCTTTCCAAGAAGTTCCGATCCCGCCAAATACCTCATCGTTATCCCCTCGCGACCGGACTTTATTGTGACCTAACTTAAAGGCGCGCGTCTCCTGAGCCACTCGCCTGAATACGGAATCGTCGTCTGTCGCTACGCTCGAAACAAGTGAACCGCCTGAGACATTCATTTCGGCGATCATTTCCTCGATTCGGTCCACGACAACGATAGCGTCGAGCGGTCCAAAGGGTTCGCCGTGATAAAGTTCGCAGTTGCGCGGCACGTTTAAGATACATTGCGGCGCGTAGTACGCGGAGATGTCTTGGTTCGGTAAAAAGAATGAGTCGTCGTAGCGGCCATCGAAAAGACAGATGCCACCTTTACCTTTCGCCTCGCTGAAGCGGACCCGGAGTTCCTCGACTTTTTTGCTGTTGATGATCGGGCCGAAATCCAGTCGGGGAAGTTCGCCATCTGCTTCGACGAGTAAAGGATGGCCGAAGCGAAGTGATTCCATGACAGGCAGATACGTGGCGAGAAACTGCGGAAAAAGATCTCGCTGAATGACGAGTCGCGGGTAGGCGGTGCAGCGTTGTTTACCGTATTCAAAGCCCTTTTTTAGTTGCTTGGCCAAGTTATCCCAATCCGAGAAATTCCAAATTCCCCATGCGTTGACCCCCTCCATTTCGAGCATGTAGCGTTTATTATGATCGTAGAGGCTGGAGGCAATCGTGCTGCCATTTGTCTTGCCGCCAACAAAGGCAAGGGCTGCGACATGTTCGTTGTTTACCAGAGCGGCGCTCAACTGTCCGCCGGATCCGCTCACGAGTGAAATCGGCAGCCCCGCGCGTGCAGCGAGGGCGCATCCAACGGTCAATGCCATTAATCCTCCGTCGGTCGGCGTCTTGGCGATCACTGCATTTCCAGCAAGCATGTGCACTAGCAAAGAATGCATGAGAACCGAATAGGGGTAATTCCAAGATGCGATGTTCGAGACGAGTCCAAGCGGTTTCCGCCCTGCCAAGAAAGTCTCCATGTGCTCGAGATACCATTCGACGCCCGAGATACAGCGATCTACATCCACCTCGGCCAGGTGCACCGGTTTGCCGATTTCCCAGACGAGTAGCCCGGCGAGTAATTTGCGGTGGGTCTTGAGTGAGCCAATGCAATCCGCGATGCGCCGGGCCCGTTCATCGAGATCGACCTTTGCCCAGTCTTTTCCCTGCCGAGCGGCCCCCTCGACGGCTCGCCGCGCGTGGAGTAGGTCGATCATCGGCAGGTGGGTAATAACACTCCCATCGACTGGCGATTGGAAGTGTTTTCGGTTGCCGGGCTCTCCCCAGACGCCATTGATCAAATTGAGTGGGTAACTCGAACCTTGCACCGCTTCTGGCACGAGCGAAGCGGCTTGGGCGGCCAAGTTATCCCATTGATAGTCGGGGTGTACGTGTTTCATAAAAGAATTTAGGTTTATTTAGGGTGGAACTGGAGGCATTAACTGAGCGAATTGATAACGATTTTGCGCCGTGTATAGACGCATTCCTGCGGAGCCAAAAGCGATACTCGATGGAAAATTGGTTTGTTTAGGAG
>JBBRPA010000015.1:0-68996 GCA_038228695.1 Chthoniobacterales bacterium | reverse complement strand
GCCTAATCATTATAGAAAAACAAAAGGAGAGGGATGAAGCGCCGTAGGTGCGACCTCTGGTTTTCGGAGGCTTACCGTTAGATGTCGGTCCTACGGACCTCTGGTTCTTACCCGCTGAGTTTCTATAAATAGGTCAACCCTACAGGTTTTAAGTAACCAAACATAAGACCATTTGCAGTGGGCAAATGGGTATTACTCTAGCTGGACGACTCCTGTTTTTGAGCCAAGCAACCTAACGAGCGGCGGTATTTTTCGAGCGCGGAGCGTGATCCGCAGCGGAGTGCGGTTTGGAAAAAAAGGGCACGGACTTCGGCTCGCGACACTTTAAGCCTCGTTTGGGGCGGTTGTGGTCCGAGGAGTGACAGGGTGCGCAGGCCCAAGAGCACGGGGAGGGCGCAGGCGAAACGGAGGCGAGCCTGACGCAGGGAAAGAACGTATTTCCAGCCGTTATCGAGCAATTGCTCAGATCGCTCTTTCCAGCGTCCGTAATCGGCGAGGTCGGGGAGATAGTTCCGTCCGTTGGCGAGATCGGCAGGGAGGTCGCGGAGGATGTTAACCAATTGGAGGCCTTTCCCGAAGTCGGCTCCGAGAGTGAGCATTTCCGAGTCGGGCAAAGTGGCGTAGCCGGTGAATTTTCTAACGCCGAGCCGGGTCCAGAATTCTCCGACGCATCCGGCGACTAACCAGGTGTAACGCTCGAGCTGTGCATCGGAGGTTAGCTGCGGAGTTAGTAAATCCTGTTCCTGTCCGTCGGTGATCTGCTCGAGCACCCATTTGACGTCGGCGTGATCGGCGGGATCGAGCGTTGCGTATTCAGCCATCACTTCGGGAAGATGGGTGATGAGAATCTTTTCAGCGTGATTGGACTGAAACGGAGAAATTGCGGCGCTGATTCCGATTGATCGCTCGGGGCTTTCGTCGTTGGCCAAAATGGCCCGGAGTCGTTGCAAATGTGTAAGGCGATCGGGCACGGGAATGTCCACCGTGTCGGCGATGGTGTCGGCGGCGCGGGCCAGCAGATAAGCGGTGCGCACCGGTTGCCGCAACGGTTTGGGCAGGGCGCGGATGGTGAGATAAAAGGACCGCGAGACGGAAGCTAGTAAGATGTTTTTTTCCTGCTCGGTCTGCATCGCGGATGACAAAGTTAGGGGAGCATTTTTACCTGCGCGTCGCCGGCGTTGCCGAGGCTGTATTCACGGGCAGTTTGCAGGTAAGTGGCGTCGTCTTTGGCGGGTTTCATTTTTGCGCGTTCGCGCCAGCGGTCGATTTGCTCGAGGGCAGCGGTGTCAAGAGCGACGGGATCGCGGCTGGCGTAAAGGGTAGCATGGCGGACGGCATAGTTGGGTTGGAACTCGGGTCCGCCCGCGAATTGCGCGACGAGTCCGTCCATGATGGTGAGGACGACTTTGCTGGTGATCACGGGGTCGCTGTAGATCTCGGGGATGGCCGGATCGGATTCGGCGAAACCGGTGGTGAAGCGGCGCCAGTTGTCGATGTTAGGAATGGTCATGTTATAGAGCGCTCCGGCGACGCCGCAGGAGGCGTGGGAGGTGAGCACAGGGAGGTTAATGACTTTGTCCACGTCGTCGGTGAGGACGGTGGCGAAATGGCTGTTGGAGCTGAGGTTGTCCTTGGGTTTTTCTTTGGGATCGAGCTCGAAAAAAGAGTAGCGCCGGGTGAAGTCGAGATCGCCCCAGATGAGTTGACCTAGGACGGTGGAAGCGTAGATTTTCTTCGGAGAATAATTTTTACCCGGATAAGCCCAGCGGACTTGAAATTGCCCAGAGGTCTGGGTGAAGCCGGCGGCCTTGAGGTCAGCGGCGTCGCGATCCCAGACAATGATGTGATTGCTGCTAACACCCGCTTGGTTGAGTCCGGCGACGACGGCGTCAACAATGGCGCGGTGGGTGGAGAATTTTTGGCGTCCGGTGGTGGAGATCTTTAATCCGACGCGGTCGGTGGGTTTGACGAGCGAGGCCCAAGCGGCAGCGACGGAGGGCTGGCGGGTAACGGCGGTGACGAGGCGGTTGACGGCACTGCGGATGGCATTGTCGTCAGTCTGGTAGCCGGAAATCATGCCCGAATCGCGAACGGCAAAAACTTCACCAATGGGAACGGGAGGAAGTGCCATGGGAGTGGGCTCCGGTTCGGGGTTTTGTGGGTCGGTCCGCGCTTGGAGCGAGGTCAGAAGGAGGAGGAAAACGAGGCCGACGCGCATGAATGGCGGGAGCCTAGCACGAAACCGGGAATTTCGCTTGGCGACGTGGGCTTTGCCGCATAAACAGACGGATAATGCTCCTGCTTGAGAAGTTATTTCGATGAGGGGGACCAAAGTCCCATGAAGAACAATCGAGAGCTTCCGGAAACGCCGATCCGGGGAATGCGCTTCGTTGAGTTAACGGATGGGGACGATGTCGTACTGCAGCGATTTTTTGAGGAGAACCCGCTCTATTTTTGGGAGGTGAATGGCGAACCGGCTGGTCCGGGAGAGGCAAAGGAGACGATCGAGGGGAAGCCGCCCGAGGGCTGGGCTTACAGCCGGGACTGGTTGATCGGTGTGACCAATGAGGCCGGTTCTCTGGTGGCGATGGCAGGCGTGATTTCAGACCTGCTCGCGGCAACAGTCTGGCACGTGGGACTGTTTATTCTAGCGACAGATCGGCACGGCACTGGGGAGGCGGTTGAACTTTATCAGGCGCTGGAGTCGTGGGCACGGGAGGGCGGGGCGCGCTGGATGCGTTTGGGCGTGGTGCAGGGCAATGCGCGGGCAGAACGTTTCTGGCAACGGTTGGGTTATCAGAAAATTAGGGAACGGGCCGGATTGGTAATGGGCAAACGGACGAACACGATTTCGGTGATGATGAAGCCGCTCGAGGGTGGAACGACTGAGGATTATTTGGCGCTCGTTAAGAGGGATCGGCCGGAGAGTGATTAAAATGGGCTTCGTTAAAACAGGCGGTATTTTCCGCGACGGACCACGACCTCACGCGAGGGCTTAGAGACTGCCGGTGCTGCGGCCGATCTCGGCTCCGAAGGTGGAGCGCCTGAAACCATTGGCTATGCCGTTGTCTTTCTCGACGATCTGCGGTTGGCGATATAGGAAAGAGGTGTTCGGACTCTCATGTTCTCGCTGCTTTTCACTTACGGAATAATGATTACCCTCGTTGTCTTCGTGCTGCGTTCACGCTGGTTCGTCGAGCACAACATCCTCGGTGCTAACGCTCAATCTCTGGCCTTATTTCGAGTTGTCGCCACCTTTCTACTGTTCCTTTTTGTCTGCGGCGAAGGTTATCCCAGCGTTGCAAAAATTCCTGTTGGCCTCCAAAATCACAGTGGACTTCTTGGCTATTTCCTCCCGAAAAACGGCTGGCAACCCAGCGAAATGACGATCGTCGTTCTCTGCAAAGTCACGCTTGGCTTTCTGCTCACCGCCTGCCTCGGCTTTTTCAGTCGCACCAGTCTCGGGTTTGCCGCCGTGGGGTGTCTTTTTCTCGGCGGCCTCGTTCGTCAATACACCCATTTTTTCCATCAAGGACTAGTGCCGCTGGGGTTGATCACGATTCTCGCCTGCACGCCTTGCGGGGATGTGTGGTCGCTGGATGCGTGGTGGCGCCGGAGAAAAAATCTCCCGATCCGTCAGCGAAATTCCGAGGCGTATGGCTGGGCGCGTTTCGCTTGCTGGTGTGGCATCGTTTTGCCATACGTTTGCTCCGGCTTGGCTAAAATTCCCAATGGTCAACTCGGTTGGATTCAACCCGACAACCTACGTCAAAACGTGTTGCGCGAATGTGTGGCTTCCAAGGGCTACAACTTGGATAGTGGCTTTCTACTTTTGCAAACGCCCGACTGGCTGATCTCGACCTTGGCCGCCGCCGCAGTGGCGCTTGAATTGCTAGCTGTTTGCCTACTTTTCTTCCGCTGGGCCCGTTTCATCCTGCCGTGGGGTATCGTTGTGATGCATGTCGCGATTTTCTGGATGCAGAATATCCCGTTTTTCGATTTGATGATCATCCCTCTGTTGTTCTTGGAAGGTAATCGCCGTGCGTCGTCCTTCGCGGCAACGGAGCAGTCTCCTTTTCTCTGGCAGCGTTTCCTCTTCATCCCTGTCGTCCTCGCCGTCTTCATTCCATTGCAGACGAATACCGAATTTTATCCGTGGACGGGTTGGCGCATGTTCGCCGGCACACGGACGGATGGTGTGGTGGACTACAAACGCACCTCCGCGCAATTGGCTGATGGTCGCATCGTGCCCTTCGATTTCTCCTGCGAAGCCCGGGCGCTGCATCTGGGCCGTCAAGAGACAACTATCGCTCGCTACGCCTTCACGCCAAAGTTGCGCTCTGCCTTCCTCAGCTTCCTGAAAAGCACCTCCAAACACCAAAATAAAAAGGCCGCACCAGCAGATCGCATCACGGCATTTATCTTCGAGAAACGCTTATGGGATTTTCGGCATCACGCGGATAACCCCGGTGGTGAAGTTATCCAAAGGGTCGAAATCCCGGTGGCTCAGGTTATAAAAAATTGACTGTGCGGCGATGTTTATCGTGATCAGTTAGGAGGGGCGTTGCCCGGATTTTCCTGCTGATCAGGCAAGCCTGTCTCTGTCGGGCAATTACGATCGGATTTGGCCGGTGCCGCGGATCTGGTATTTGTAGGTGGTGAGTTCGTCGAGGCCCATCGGTCCGCGAGCGTGCAACTTGTCGGTACTGATGCCGATCTCGGCTCCGAAGCCGAATTCGCCCCCGTCGTTGAAGCGAGTGGAGGCGTTCCAGAAAACGGTCGCGGAATCCACTGCGTTGAGAAAATGTTCGGCCTTGGCTTCGCTGTTAGTCACGATGGTGTCGCTGTGATGGGAGCCAAAGGTCTCGATGTGTTCGATCGCATCGTCACTACTATCGACAATGCGCAAATTCAGGATGAGGTCGAGGTGTTCGGTCCGCCAATCCTGTGCGGTGGCGTGGACGAGCTTCGGATAATGGAGCGCAGCGAGTTGGGCGTGGCTGGCGGCATCGGCGCGGATCTCAACGTTATGAATGGCTAACTCGCGGGCGATGATCGGGAGGAAAGCATCGGCAGTGGCGCGGTGGACAAGGAGGGTTTCCACGGCGTTGCAGACCCCGGGGCGCTGGCATTTTCCATTGATGACGATGTCGCGGGCCATGAGGTGGTTGGCGTTTGCGTCAACGTAAACGTGGCAGATGCCGTCGTAGTGTTTGATCACGGGCATGCGAGCGTTGGCGACGACGGCTTCGATGAGGCCCTTGCCGCCGCGAGGGATGATGACGTCGAGAAACTGGCTCATCTGGGCCATGATGCGGACGCCGTCGCGGTCGGTTTTCGGAACGAGCAGAATGCTGTCGGCGGGAAGGCCCGCGTCGGTGAGGCCGGCTTGGAGGGCGTTAGCGAGGGCGAGATTGCTCTGGATGGCCTCGGAGCCGCCGCGCAGGAGAGTGGCGTTGCCGGTTTTTAGGCAGAGGATAGCGGCATCGCTGGTGACGTTTGGGCGGGATTCGTAAATAATGCCGATGGTGCCGATGGGAACGCGGATTTTGCGGATGTGGAGTCCATTCGGGCGAACCCACTCGGAGATGGTGGCGCCGACGGGGTCGGCGAGCGCGGCAACGCTGCGGATGCCGTCAGCGATTTTTCCGAGACGCGCCGGGTCGAGACGCAGACGATCTAACATCGCGCCAGAAAGGCCGTTGGCGGTAGCTGCGTCGAGGTCGAGTTGATTGGCTTTTAGGACGGCTGCACTCTGGCCAAGAACGGCGTCGGCCATGGCGAGGAGCGCGCGGTTTTTTTGCTCGGTAGGAGCTTGGGCGAGGACGCGGGAGGCGGCTTTGGCGCGCAGGCCGAGGGAGTGAATTTCTTCTTCGAGGGTCATGGGACGAAGGCGTTGGTCTATTTTTCGGCGAGAACGCGGGTGCCGATTTTATCGCCGGCGACGATTTGGGCGATGCAGGCGGGCTTGCGTCCGTTCGCAATGACGACACGGATGCCGGCCTTGGCGGCGTGGCTAGCGGCTTCGAGTTTGCTGCGCATACCACCGACACTGAAGCGACCCCGGGTTTCCTGAATGAAATGACCGGCGCTGGCAAGGTCCCGCACGATGGGGACGATGCGACCGTTTTTTTCGTCGATCAGTCCATCGACGCTAGTAAGCAGAATGAGCAGGTTGGCTCCAGCAAGAATGGCGACCTCGGCGGAGAGGCGGTCGTTGTCCCCAAAGCGGAGTTCCTCAACGGCGACCGAGTCGTTTTCGTTGATGATGGGAATGACGTTCCCGCAGGCGAAGAGCCGGTCGATCGTGTTGCGGGCATTGCGATAACGCGAGCGGCTGTCGATGTCTTGATGGGTGAGCAGCAACTGGCCGACGTGGAGGCCGTGCTTTGCAAAATGGGTTTCGTAGGTCTGCATCAGACGCGACTGGCCGACGGCAGCGCACGCCTGGATCGAGGGCAGATCGGTCGGGCGCTCGGTGAATCCGAGTGTTTTCAGACCGGCGGCGACGGCTGCGCTGGAAACGACGCAGACCTCATGACCGGCTGCAGCCAACCCGGCAATGACCGTCGTCAGGGCGCGGACTTGTGAGAGGTCGAGCGCCATGCCATTCGCTTGCGCGAGAATGCCAGTGCCGAATTTGAGAACGATACGTTGTTTACGGGAAGCCATACGGGTTAGGGAAACAGCATTTCATCGGAAATAGTTCGTGTAAAGCGTCCGTCTCAGGGGCGCGAAACGATCCAACAACGAGGTTTTCTTCAAAATTTGACTCATTTCTAAGAAATGGCATCTTTCGGTATCGAAACTGCTCCCTAAAACGACTATGACCTACAAAATTCTGTCCCTCTCATTATCTACGTTAGTAATCACTTCAGTCAGTGCATTGGCATCGGGTCCCGATCTCGATCGAGACGGAATCCCGAACATCTCCGATCGGGATATCGACAACGACGGTATTCCTAACCAGTTTGATCGCAATGTGGACGGCGGTTTTTGTATTCGCGGCCCACTCAAGGGTCGCTACATCGGCGATCGTCTGAAGAACGGAGCGCCTGCCGAGTTGGATATTGATTCGGATGGACTCCGCGACCGGGCTTTGCCAGAAAGAGATATCGACGGCGATGGATTGCGCGACGCCTCACCTTTGGAAGAGGACATCGACGGTGATGGTCTGGATGACGACGCAGACGCCGAGACGGATATCGATGGCGATGCGGTGCCGGATTCAGTCGACCGCGACATCGATGGCGACGGCGTCCAAAACGGCGACGACAGCAACGTGGATGGCGATGATTTGGCTAACGGCGAAGATCTCGATTGCGATGGCGACGGAGTCACAAATGGTGAGGACGAAGACATCGACGGCGACGGTATTGAAAACGGCGATGATGGCGACGTGGATGGCGACGGCTTAGCTAACGGCGAAGATCTCGATTGCGATGGCGACGGAGTCACAAATGGTGAGGACGAGGACATCGACGGGGATGGTCTAACCAACGCTGATGACGAAGACATGGACGGCGATGGCATTTCCAACGACGACGACGCTGACGCAGACGATGATGGCGTCGATGATGTTTAAGGAATTTGCAGTCTAAATTCGTCCGTTTTCAGCAAAACTCTCGCGGCTGGTTGATTCCAACGGTAGGGATGAAGCTCTGTTTCCAAGCGTTGATCTCCCTTTCGAATCTTCGGATCTGAGCGGATTGGATTGACATTTAGGACGTCGAGGCGTCCGCTACGAGCGATGAAGTTCCTTCTGCCCGGCGTCTTTCTCAGCGGTTTGGTCATCGGCTGGCTAGGAGGTCGTTTAACTTCACCGACACCTTTTTCGCGAAGCAATTCCGTCGCGGTTGAAAACAGCCCGGCTCTAGGAAAATCGCGCAGCGCGGGGCCGTTGAGCGGTCCCGAACCCCGCTTCCAAACGGCGGACTCGGCCCATGCGCCAACGGGCAGTGTTTCCGAGGTGCTGCAGATCGTTTCGGAGGATGAACGCAACGTCGCCCTTCAAGAGTTAGCTCGAAGCCTTGCCGGTTCCGATTTGAAAAAAGCGCTCGCAACCGCATCCGAGATCGGCAGCCTCGCCGATCGGACAGTCTATCTCGCGGCCGTTTTGAAAGCGTGGGTTTCCTCAGACCCACAGGCTGCGCTGAATTATGCCGCTAGCCTGCCCCCAGGAAGTCTCCGAACGGATTCTCTCACTGGGGCGTTGGGAACCTGGGCCGCGCAACACCCCCAAGATGCCCTCTCCTGGGCGCAAACCCATCTCGACGGGCCGATCAAAATTGAAGCGCTCACCTCAGGGCTGCAAGCTTGGGCAACGCTTTCCCCTCAGGACGCCGCCAATTGGGTTCGCACCAACCGCCTTGGGACCGCCACCGGCAACGCCGTCGAAACTATCGCCACCGCGTGGACAAACATTGATCCCATCGCAGCCGCGCAATGGGCCCAATCGCTGCCACCTGAGCAACGCGCCGACGCGCTCTCCGCCGTCACCGACGAATGGTGCCGCCAGTCACCTTCGGCCGCTGCCGGATGGGTCGGTGAACATCTAAACCTTCCCGACAGCTCGCGGCTCGTCGATCAAGTCGTCGATGCCTGGGCCACCGCCGATCCCGCTGCTGCCTCGGTCTGGGTGAAAGCGTTGCCAGTTGGGGAAATGCAGGGAAACGCTGCGAGTGCCCTCGCCAGCATCTGGGCCGGGACGGATGCTCAAGCGGCTACGCGCTGGGTCACGCAAATTTCTGATCCTGCCCTTCGCAACAGCACCACGGTTGACCTCGCCCAGTCGTGGGGCGGCACCGAGCCGGAAAAAGCCGTCCAATGGGTTTCGCAAATATCCGATGTCAAAACCCGCGACGAAGCCACCGCGTCGGCTCTCAACTCCTGGGCTGCGACGGATAGCGCGGGCCTCACCCAATGGCTCCAGAAACAACCTCCCGCGAGTTCTCAAGCCGACCTTGGCAAGGCCGCTTTGAGCGAGCAACTCGCTGAGTCCGCACCGGCCCAGGCTCTGCAAATGGCAGGCACCATCAGCGATGGCGTCAAAGCACGGAGTCAGGTCATCACCCTTTACGAAAACTGGCGCCAGACCAGTCCCGCTGCCGCTGCCGATTGGCTTCGACAGGCTCCCATCGCACCCGAACTCAAACAACAACTTCAATCCCGTTAAGCCGTGCCTACCACTCCCCACCTTGAAAAACATTTTACGGCGGGCGAGACCGTGCGCGACCTCGTCATCGGCATGTCGGACGGACTAACTGTCCCATTTGCGCTGGCCGCTGGCCTGACCGGGGCCATTTCGCAAAGTAAGTTAATCATCACCGCTGGTTTCGCGGAGATCGCTGCGGGCAGTATCGCGATGGGCTTGGGTGGTTATCTCGCCGCACGTGGCGATGCCGAACATTACGAGCATGAGTTAAAACGCGAAAATAACGAGGTGGCCACCGTGCCCGACAAGGAAGCGGAGGAAGTGCGCGAGATTTTTCAGGGTTACGGCCTAACTCCGACGGAATCGGCCTCGATTGTTAGTTCCCTGCGCCAACGCCCGAAGGATTGGGTGGAGTTCATGATGCGATTCGAACTTGGCTTGGATAAGCCCGACCCGAGCCGCGCTTGGAAAAGCGCGCTCACCATTGCGCTTGCTTACATCGTCGGTGGAATGGTTCCGCTCAGCGCCTATCTGTTCCAGCCTATCGCTAACACGGCACTGAAAGTTTCTGCCATCGTCACACTCATCGCGTTAGCAATCTTTGGAGGGGTGAAAGCACGTTTCACGGGCGTGCCAGTGATGCGCGGCGCGGTCCAGACCACCGTGATCGGCGGACTCGCCGCCGGCGCCGCCTTTCTCATTGCGCGGTTGATTAGCTAAGGCGAACGGCGCGGTTATTGCTAGTAGAGGAGTTGTGAAACTCCTCATCTTCGTCGGCCTAAACATCGGTGGCTACCTCGGCTGGGCGGCGGCGGAATCCTGGGGACTGAGTTGGGCCTTTGCGATCAGTTCAGTCGGAAGTTTGGTCGGAGTGTATGCGGGCTGGTGGCTAGCCCGTCGGTTTTTAGGTTAGCAAAAAAACTGGGCGAAGTTCCAAGCAGGGTTCCGCCACATCGGAAATCGGCTTCCCTGTTTTTTAGAATTGCGTTTCCTCGCTCGAAGGTGGGTAATGCCTTACCTCGTCTGACTCAAATTTTTCTGATGCGTTTCGCCTCTTACCTTGATGACGTCTTGCGGCAATAGTGGAAGTCGTTCTCATTTCCGATACTCGCCTGCATTTGCCAATCTCGTAATGATGCCGGCAAAACTGGAAACAACAAAGCGCATCTCCCTCCGGTCCCAAATTTATAATTTATGAAAACCCACTCGAAAAAGATCGTGAAACTCGCCATCATCGGCACCGGCGGTATGGCCCACCAGCACGCCGAAAAATTCCTGGAAGACTGTGGCTGCCGCATCGTCGCTGCATGCGATGTCGATCCTGGACGCGCGAAAGCATTTGCGGAGAAGCATAACATTCCCGCCTCTTTCGGCAGCACCGCAGCCTTGCTCAAGGAAGCGGACATTGACGCGGTAACGGTCGTCACGCCGGACGCGTTTCATGTTCCGGTGTCGCTGCTCTGTTTGAAAGCTGGCAAGCATGTCCTTTGCGAAAAGCCGCTCGCTCTCAATTATCCGGACGCCAAGAAGCTGGTTACAGCCGCGAAAAAAGCGGGCGTTGTCAATATGGTCAACTTCTCCTACCGCGACTGGCCATGCATCCAGGCTGCCGCAGCGCTCATTCGCAACGGGGAAATCGGCGAGGTTCGACACATCGAAGCCAGCTACCTCCAAGCGTGGTTGCCCTCGAAGATTTGGGGCGATTGGCGTCAGACTCCAGCATGGCTCTGGAGGCTTTCCTCCGCGCATGGAAGCAAGGGCGCGGTGGGCGATGTCGGTGTCCACATTGTCGATTACGCTACGTTTCCTTGTGGTCCGATCACGGAAGTTTATTGCCGAATGAAAGCTTTTCCCAAAGCTCCAGGCGACCGCATCGGAGACTACAAACTCGATGCCAACGACTCGGCAGTGCTCAACGTGGAATTTGCCAACGGCGCCCTCGGCACGATCCATACCAGCCGGTGGGTGGGAGGACATGCTAATCGTCTCGCTCTGAAAATCGCGGGCACGAAGGGGACCATTTCGATGGATTCCGAGGTCTCCACCACATCTCTAAAAATCTGCAGCGGTGAAGGATTGGACAAAAATGAATGGCGTGAGCTGCCGTGCGAAGCGGTCCCGACAAACTACCAGCGTTTCATCGCCGCCATCCGCACCGGGACGCCCGGCGTGGCAGATTTCGCACGCGGTGCGGAGGTCCAAAAGATCCTCGATGCCTGCTTCGAGTCCGAGGAGACAAGACTCCCAGTTGCGGTGTAATTCGGTTCGGTGCATTTCTGTTCCATTTTCATCATCCAGTAACACTCAGCCGGAATCTCCGTTTTACAGTTTCACGGATCACTGAAAAATCAGGCCCCGCTTCGCATCGTCCAGTTCCCGCCATTTCCCCGGAGCCAGATCGCCGAGCGGATACTGGCCGATTTGCACGCGGATCAGGCGTAACGTGGGATGCCCGATGGTGGCGGTCATTTTGCGGACCTGACGGTTGCGACCTTCGGTGAGCGTGAGCGCGAGCCAGACATCAACCACAGTTTTTCGGAACCGAACCGGCGGATCGCGCGGAGGGAAGTCTGGTTGCGGATCCAGAATCGTCGCTTCGCAAGGACGCGATTTTATTCCGTCGAAAACGACGCCACTCCGCAGGAGGACGAGCGATTTTTCATCGGGCACCCGTTCGACAAGGGCGTGATACGTCCTCGGGTGCGCCGCCTTCGGGTCTAACAATTGCGAGTTCAAGCCCGCCTCATCCGAGAGCAAGAGCAATCCCTCGCTGTCCGCATCCAGTCGCCCGAGCGGGTAAATATTTTTCGGGAAGCCAAATTCCGCCAAAGTCCGGTGCGAGCTGCCATTCGGCGAAAACTGGCTCAGGACGCCGTAAGGTTTATGAAAGGCGAGCAGCATGATTTAAAATTTGCCTGCTCCTCAATGCCCTAACCTAACGCACTTGGCCATTGCCAAATCCGCAGCCAACCGATTTCATCGGGGGCATGATTGATCCGCATCTGGCCAGTGTCATTGGAGTCTTTGCCATTCTCGCAACCGCTTGGTTGCTCTCCGCCGAGAAAAAAATGTTCCCGCTGCGAACCGTGCTCGCGGGCCTTTCCTTGCAATTGATTTTTGCCCTCTTCATCCTCAAGACAAAGTTTGGCACCGCGCTTTTCGGCGGCGCGCAAAACGTGGTTAACCAACTCAATATCTACAGTTCGGAAGGTGCGAAAATGCTCTTTGGTCCGCTGGCCAACCGCGGTTTGCTCGAATCCACTTTCGGTCCGGCCAACGGGCTCATTTTTGCCGTCCCGGTCACGGCGACCATTGTCCTCATCGCGGCACTCTCCGCTTTGTTCTATCATTGGGGCATTCTCCAAAAAATCGTCCAAGCGATGGCTTGGGTGATGATGCGGGTGATGAAAACCAGCGGCTCAGAAAGTCTCGCCGCCGCGAGTAATATTTTCGTTGGTCAGACCGAGGCCGCGCTCCTCATCCGGCCCTATATTCCGCAGATGACGCGGAGCGAATTGATGGCGCTCATGGTCACCGGTTTCGCCACCATTGCGACGGGCGTGATGATTGTTTACTCGACCTTCAAGGGGTTGAACGCGGGTGACATCATCACCGCCTCCGTGATGAGCGCCCCGGCGGCGTTGCTCATTTCGAAAATCATGAATCCGGAAAAGGAGAAAAGCCAGACTGGCGAGAGCAGCGTTTTCGCAGTGGAAAAAACGGCGGTGAATAGTGTCGACGCGCTCTGCCGTGGTGCGAGCGAGGGCATGGCCCTAGCGATCAACGTGCTGGCAATGTTGCTAGCCTTTGTCGCGTTGGTCGCGCTGACAAACGCCTTGTTTGGCTGGGTCCAGACCGTCTGCGGGGTGACGGCGCCAATTGAGATCCAGCGTATTCTCGGTTGGGTGAACGCACCGTTCGCTTGGCTGATGGGTGTGCCTTGGAAAGACTGTCAGTTCGTCGGCCAGATTCTCGGCGAACGCATTGTGCTGAACGAATTTGTCGGTTACATCACGCTCTCTAACCAAATCTCGGCAAATCCTGAGAGTCTCGATCCGCGTTCCGTCCGCCTCGCCAGCTATGCGCTTTGCGGGTTCGCTAATTTCTCCTCGATCGCCATCCAGATTGGTGGCATCGGAGCGCTGGCTCCCGAGCGCCGGGGTGATCTGGCCCGCATCGGCTTGAAGGCTATGATCGGCGGTTTGCTCGCGTGTTATCTGACTGCGGCGATTGTGGGTATCCTGATTTGATACGGCGCTTCAAAATATCGGGACGACACGCGTTTGCCTCGGTTGGGAAAAGTTGGCGAGGCTATCTATCGGTTCGCGTGTTGTCTTCGGTGTCTCGCCGAAGACACGTTGTCCATCGCGAAGCGCACTATCTAAGAAGTATGGCTATCGCCAGTTGAGAGATCTTTTAGGCGAGACGCCAAAAATGACACGCGGGACGCGTATCCTCCCATCACCTTGTTGGCCTTGCTAACAGCTTCCCGCGGCCTACGGTTCCGACAAATTTTCCATCGCGCACAGCCACCTCTCCGCGCACCGTTACCACGCTCGGACGTCCTTCGATCGGCCAATCCTCGAAAGCGCTGTAATCGACGTTCATCGTCTGCGTTTTTGCAGAAATGACACCGCGATAACTCGGGTCGTAGATTACCAAATCCGCGTCCGCACCGGGCTGGATTGTTCCCTTGCATGGAAACAGACCAAAGATTTTCGCCGCCTGTGTGCTCGCGCTATTCACAAAGGTATGGAGATCGATTTTTCCCGTCTTTACTCCGTAAGTGTAGAGCAGATTAACGCGATCCTCGAGCGCAGGGATGCCGTTCGGAATTTTTGTAAAATCCGCCGCTCCCATTGGTTTCTGTCCGACAAAATCAAATGGCGCATGATCCGTTGCCACCGTCTGCACCAAGCCACTCCGCAACGCGTCCCAGAGCACGGCCTGATTGCTAACCTCGCGCAATGGCGGCGACATCACATACTTCGCTCCCTCGAAATCAAGTCGCTTGGTGTCCTCGTTGCTCAGGAGCAAATACTGGATGAGCGTCTCCACCGATACTTTCACTCCGCGCAGACGCGCCTCGACCGCTTTTCGTAATGCCTCCACGCAACTCAGATGTACGATGTAAATTTCTGTTCCTAACAATTCAGCAAACGTCATCAAATGCTGCACGCCCTCGGCTTCGACAATCGGCGGACGGCTCTCGTAATGTTGCTCCGGCGAGGTTAGCCCGGCGGCTAATAATTCTTTCTGCCGCTCCGATACTAACGTCTCATTCTCGCAATGCGCCGCCACCACCACGCCTAACTCGGCTGCTAACTTCAAGGTCTGGTAAAGCTCCCCGTCGTCGATCCCAAACGCTCCTTTGTAAGCGAGGAAAATCTTAAACGACGCAATGCCCTCCGCGACGATCTCGCGCAACTCCGCCGCCGTGTTAGCATCGAACTTCGTCACCCCCATGTGAAACGAATAATCGCAGGCCGATTTTCCTGCAGCCTGTTCTTTCCAGATCGCGAACCCCTCCGCCGTCCCTTGCTGACGTGAGGGGCAGCACATGTCAAAAATCGTCGTCGTTCCTCCGATCAGCGCAGCCTGACTGCCGGTCGTGTAGGTATCTTTCGAATACGTGCCCATGAACGGCAGATAGATGTGCGTATGCGGGTCGATAAACCCCGGGAAAACAAACTTCCCCGTCGCATCGATCACCTCCGTGCCTTCCGTCGCGTCGATATTCGGAGCGATCAGCGAAATCGTCTCCCCTTCGCACCAAATGTCGGCCACATAACGCTCGGTCGCCGTGACGATTTCCCCGTTTTTAATCAGTAAGCTCATGACTTTCTATTAACCGGTTGGGAGGAAATTTGACAGGCTAAAAGTAAGAGCCAGAACAATTTGCGGGTTGTCTATTTCTCCGCCCAGATGCTCCCTTCGCCGTAGCTGAACCAGCGGCTTGTGGTCACTTTCAGTTGGGTGAAAAATTGCATCCCTTCGCGGCCTTGCATGTGGAGGTCGCCGAAAAAGGAGTCGTCCCAGCCGTTGAAAGGGAACCACGCCATGCTGGCTGGGACGCCGATGTTGATGCCGACCATGCCCGCTTTCACGCGGTGTTTGAATTCGCGGGCGGCTTTGCCGGAGCGGGTGAAAATGCTCGCGCCATTGCCGAAGACGGAGCGGTTGGTGAGCTCGATGGCGGCGTTGAGGTCGTCCATCCGCATGACGTTGAGAACAGGGCCGAAAATTTCCTCTTTTGCAACGGTCATGGAGCTATCCACATAATCGAGAATGGTCGCACCGACGAAGAAACCGTTCGGGGCGTCGGCGTGCTTGATGCCGCGTCCGTCGGCGGCAAGGCGTGCCCCTTGTTGGAGGCCGGCTTCGATGAGCGATTCGACGCGTTCCTTGTGCGCTTGGGTGATGACCGGCCCCATGTTCGGCTGGTTCGGGGTATCGGTCGGACCGACAGAGATCGCTTTGGTGGCGTCGATCAGCGTCGGCAGGAAATTTTTTCCCGCATCACCGATGACGACCGCAGTGGAACCGGCCATACAGCGTTCCCCGGCGCAGCCAAAGGCGGCCTCGGTAACGCCTTTGACGCTCGGTTCGAGGTCAGCGTCGGGCATGATGAGTACGTAGTTTTTCGCGCCGCCGTTGGCTTGGACGCGTTTACCGTTTTGCGTGCCCGTGAGGTAAATGTGCCGTGCTACCGGCGTCGAGCCGACGAAGGAAATGGCGCGCACTTTCGGATGCGCAAGCAGCGCATCGACGACTTCGCGACCGCCGTGGACGATGTTTAGCACGCCTTTCGGCAGGCCAGCTAGTTCTAACAATTCTCCGAGCCGAATCGCGGTTAGCGGCACTTTCTCGCTCGGCTTGAGCACGTAGGTATTGCCGCAGGCGAGAGCGACCGGAACCATCCAGAGCGGGACCATCGCAGGGAAGTTAAAGGGCGTGATTCCCACGCAGACGCCAAGTGGCTGGCGGATCGCGTCGCAATCAATTCCTCGAGCCACATTTTCCAGAATGTCTCCCATTAACAGCGACGGCATTCCGCAGGCAAATTCGACCATTTCCACGCCGCGTCTAACATCTCCCCGCGATTCCGCGAGCGTCTTCCCATGTTCGCGAGTGACGAGCGCGGCGAGTTCCTCGAAATGTTCTTCCAGCAACATCTTGAAGCGGAAAAGAATACGGGCGCGTTCTGTCGGCGGAGTTTCCATCCAATCGGGAAAGGCGGCGGCAGCGGCCTCGATCGCTTCATCGACGAGAGCGGCATCGCCCATCGGCACCTCGGCGATGACTTCGCCGCGTGAGGGATTAAAGACGGACGACGTGGGCGAACCGGAGAGCGTTCTCCATTCGCCGCCGATGTAAACGGGGCAGGGTGTGAGCATGATCGATTGAATCGCGAGTTACGTTCCGTGTCGAATGCGAAAACGCAGACCGGGAGTTCAGTGACCCGGAAAGCTTAGCGCGGGAATCCAGCCATTTTTGCCACAACGGCCGGGTCCATTTTAACGAGGTCGGGCCAGGTTCTAACATAGCCTTCGCCGGCGAGTTTTTTGGTAGCGTCGAAACCGATGTGGCTGCCCATGTTAGCCACGGTTTGGGCGTGGTCCAAAGAGTCGCAGGGGCTTTTTACGAAGGTGCTGTCGCGTTGTGGGTCAGTGTTACTGAGCCAACGGAAGAGGACTTCGCTGGTGTTATGCACGTCGCAATCCTCGTCCACGATGACGATGTATTTGCTGAACATCATTTGCCCCATGCCCCAGAGGCCGTGCATGATTTTGTAGGCTTGCCAAGGGTATTGTTTGCGGATGCTGACGACGACGAGGTTGTGAAATACGCCTTCCGCCGGGAGCGCCATATCGACGATCTCGGGGAAGTTCATTTTGAAGATGGGGAGGAAGATTTTTACGCTGGCGCTGCCCATGTAGAAGTCTTCCATGGGCGGGATGCCGACGATGGTGGCGGGGTAAACGGCTTTTTGGCGATGGGTGATAGCGGTGAGGTGGAAGACGGGGTAGTCGTCGATGGGGGTGTAGAAGCCCGTGTGGTCGCCGAAGGGGCCTTCGGGGCGGAGTTCGCCAGGTTGGACGTAGCCTTCGAGGACGAAGTCGGAGTCGGCGGGGACTTCGAGGTCGTGGGTGACGCATTTGACGAGATCGACGGATTTTTTGCGGAGGAAACCAGCGAAGAGGAGTTCGTCGAGTCCATCGGGGAGGGGAGCGGTGGCGGCGAAGGTGTAGGCGGGATCGCCGCCGAGGCAGACGGCGACGGGCATGCGTTCGCCACGTTCGTAGTAGCGTTTGCCGTGGCGGGCGGCGACTTTGTGGACTTGCCAGTGCATGCCGGTGGAGGCGCCATCGAAGACTTGCATGCGATACATGCCGATGTTGCGTTCGCCGGTATCGGGGTCGCGGGTGTAAACGGTGGGTAGGGTGACGAAGCGTCCGCCGTCCTGCGGCCAGCAGTGGAGGACGGGGAGGTCGGCGAGGGAAAAGCTCGATTTGCCGCCATTTCCGATTTGATGGATGACTTCTTGGCAGGCGGCGTCGGAGACTTTCCGGGGCTTGGCGTGGAGGAGGTCGATGCCGTTTTTGAGGAGGTCCCAGCCGTCGCGGAGAGACTTGGGTGGTTTTGCCTTGAGCAGAAATTGCATCTGATCGGCGATGGATTGGACGTCCTCCACGCCAAGGGCGGCGGCCATGCGGCGTTCGCTGCCCATGGTGTTGATGGCAACGGGAAAGGCGGAAGGTTTGCCGTCGATAGTAGGATTCTCGATCAGGAGCGCCTTGCCGCCGCCGGGGGATTTCATCTCACGGTCGGCGAGAGCGGTGATTTCCAGTTCGGTCGCGACTGGCTGCGCGATGCGAAGGAGTTCACCCGATTGATCGAGCTGATTGAGGAAACCGGTGAGCGAGCTGAAAGCCATTTTAGAAGACTAACCACGAACGGGCCGGGGACGCAAACGATCCGGGATCAACCTGCGAATCGATTAACGGAGCGGTGCCCGACGCCAGGCGACGGCTTTGCCCTTCTCAAAGAGGACCGATTTGTAGGGGTAAGACTGGGAGATGACGATCGGGTCGAAGACATAATCCCAACCGCGGTAGAGGACGCCGTGGCTGCCGTAAATGTAAGGGGCCGGGCGGTAATCGGAAACAACTTGGGTGCGGGTGGCCTCATAGATCCATTCCTCGGTCGATCGTCCGTGATCACTCCCGCGAACGACGGTGTCTGGACTGCCCCACGCGAGATAGGCGGCTCCGGTGGACATGCCCTCGGTGACTTCGCCACGCAGGACGAGCTCTTTCTGTTTCTCGGGCAGGTTATTGTAAGCCTCGGGACGTTCTTTGATGCGGGATTCGACGGTCGAACATCCGGCCAAAATCAGAATCGCACCGAGCAGCGGCAGCCAGCGAAGAGTGTTCATGGCAAATAAGCTACGCCCCGCGCGACGCGATGCAACTGTGCTAGGCGAGAGCGTTATTGGCCGACTTTTTTACGGGCTCGCACGATGATCTGGTTATCCTTGATCTCGAGTCCGGTGAGATTGGAGCCGATCGAGTCGTCCTCAGAAATCGACGGAACGCCGAGACTTTCCACAAAGCTTTTCGAAGTGATATAACGCATGGCCCAGCGAGGAAATTCCACGTCGCCGGTTCGGACGGTGACGACGTTGGGGCGCGGTTTTCCTTTTTCGGTGATGAAAGTCATAGAGACTTCGCCGTTGAAGAAGCGGTCTTGAAAGAGGCGAATCTGGTTGAGCGGCAGGCTGACTTGGGCGGCTATTTTATCGCCCTCGATAGTGGTGTAAACGCGGCCGCGCAAGGCCGACCATGGTTCGTAGCGGGCGATAAGGGCGTTTAGTTCGTTGGCGGAGAGGCTGATCTTCGCTTCCTGACCGGCGGCAAAAGTGGTGTTGAAGGCTTTTACTTTTTCGAGTGCGGCCTGCGCGTCGGCTTCGGTGGCATTAGAGGCGGGAATCGGTTTCGCCTGGGTAACGGTCATGCTTTTGATGCCGTTGAAAGTGCTCCAAGCTCCCCAGAAAACGGCTCCGCCAAGGAGCAGGAAAATGACGATCGCCATGGCGCAGCCGCCGCCGAGGCAGCCGCAACCCGACGAGCGGTCTTTGGACATGGGGGTGAGAACGGAAGGTAGTTGCGGACGCATGGGACGGATTGAAGACGCCGAATGTTTTAACGGCTGAGTTCCAACATGCGCAAGATCGGTTTTTCCGCCTGAAGACGAATTTTCTCATCCATGAGGATTTCGGGCTGCAAATGGAGCAGGGCGGAATGCATTTTTGCGAGAGTGTTGCGCTTCATGTGGCGGCAATCGGCGCAGGCGCAGTTCTCGGTCGGGCCGGGGATGAAGGTTTTTCCAGGAAGTTCGCGTTGCAGACGGTGGAGCATGCCGCTTTCGGTAACGATGATGAAGGCGTCGGCGGGGTGGTTTTTGCAAAAACTGACCATTTTTTCGGTCGAGCAAATTTCATCGGCGAGAAGGCGCACGGCGGTGGAGCATTCCGGGTGGGCAACGACGGGGGCTTTGGGGAATTCGGAGCGAATTTTGCGAATGCTGTTCGCGGTAAATTCCATGTGCAGGTAACAATTTCCCTGCCAGAGATCCATGGGGCGTTTGGTTTGTTCCATGACCCAAGCGCCGAGATTTTGATCGGGAACGAAAAGAATGTTGCGATCGGGCGGGACGGAATTGACGATTTTGACCGCATTGCCGCTGGTGCAGATGACGTCGGAGAGGGCTTTGACTCCGGCGCTGCAATTGATGTAGGCGACGACGTAATAATTTTTGTCGGCGTGCTTTTTTAAATGGGCTTCGAGTCGGTCGGGAGGGCAGGAATCGGAAAGCGAGCAACCGGCTTCGAGATCGGGGAGGATGACAGTGCGAGTGGGGTTGACGATTTTGGCCGTCTCGGCCATGAAATGCACGCCACAGAAAAGGATCACGTCGGCCTCGGTCTCCTTCGCATGGTAAGCTAGCCCGAGGGAATCACCGACGAAATCGGCCACGTCTTGGATGTCCCCGGTTTGATAGTTGTGCGCGAGGATGACAGCGTTGCGTTCGCGTTTCAGCTCGAGAATTTCTGCGGCAAGATCGACTCCGGTAAGCGTGGCCATGAGGCAGAAAAGATACGGGGAGGCGCATCCGGTCGCCAGAGGAAAATAAACGAGAGGTTGGGTCGGCAGGGGCAGGAGAGGGCTTTGGTGGACGATTCGTGGTTTAATTTCGCCCCGGGCGTTGATTTGCGAGCGGGTGTGTCTATAAAGATTGTTCATGAATCGCTTCTCCGTGCCGCCGCTTTGGACTGTCACCCGTCAACTCGCCGATGTGGCCTCCGGGCGAAAGAAACCGGACCTCGTCATTGGCGGGGCGCGCATCCTTTCCACCTATACCGAGCGGATTTTGGACGATCGCGAAATCTGGATTTCCGCAGGGCGGATTGCGGCGGTGAAACCAGCGGGGAGTTGGGCGAAAACCGGCGATGTTAGTTTTTACGACGCGCGAGGCGGAATTCTTGCTCCGGGGCTGGTCGATCCGCACATCCATATCGAGAGCAGTATGATGACGGCGTGCGCCTATGCCGAGGGAGCGCTCTTGAATGGCACGACGACGATTTTTTGCGACAGCCACGAGATTGGCAACGTCTCCGATGTCGCGGGAATCGAGTGGATGTTAGAAGATGCGCGACAGGCGCCACTTTCGATTTATCTCACGGTGCCGAGCACGATTCCGGCGACTTCGGCTCAATTCGAGACGGCGGGCGGCGATGTGACGCCGGATAAAATCGGCGTGCTATTCGATAAATGGCCCGAGGCGCTCGCCCTCGGGGAGAAAATGGATTTTGTGCAGGTCACCTTGGGCGATCCGAGAACGCATGCGATCATTGCCGAATCGCTGAAACGCGGTCGGCCGGTGTGTGGTCATGTTTACGGACGCGATTTCGTGGCGGCTTACGCGGCCAGTGGGGTGACGGATACGCACGAGGCGATCGACCGCGATATCGCGAATGATTTTCTGGAAGCGGGCATCTGGGTTTTTATGCGTGGCGGAAACCCGACGACCCCGTGGCACAGCCTGCCGGAGGCGATCAAGGCGGTGACCGAACTGGGCGCGGCTACGAAACGCGTTTGCGTGTGCACGGATGACCGGGATGCGGACGATTTGTTTAGCTTCGGTCTCGACTGGGTGGTGCGTCAGGCGATGGCGGCGGGAATGTCACCCGCGAATGCCTGGAGCATGGGCTCGCTGCATCCCGCGACGCGCTACGCGATGGACGGGGAATTTGGCGCGCTGGGTCATTCGCGCCGGGCGGACATCGTGCTGCTGAACGATCGACTCGAGCCGCAAAACACCTGGTATGGCGGCGAATTATTAGTTGAGGACAAAAAGGTGACGTCGCGTTTGGAGGCGATTCTTTCGAAACCCTATCGTTATCCGGCGGAGGCTTACAAAACGGTCAACCTACCGGCGAAGATGGTGCTAACACCAAAATTGCCAGAAAAAATCGTCACCGCGAACGTCATTCGCACTGCCCTGCCCGGGATTATTTTATTCCACAACAAAGTAGTGATCGACCCGGCGGACGGCGGCTGGGACGCACAATTCGCCAAGCACCGCCTCTGCTTTGTCAGTGTGATCGAGCGCTACGGCAAATCGGGCGCGGTGGCGCATGGACTCCTGCAAGATTTCGGGCTGAAGTCGGGCGCCGTGGCGAGCTCGGTGGGTCACGACGCGCACAACGTCATCGTCGCGGGAACGAACGAAGCCGACATGCAACTTGCGGTCGAGACGTTGCGAAAATCCAATGGTGGCGTGGTCGTCGTGCTCGGTGGCGTGGTTCAGGCGCTGGTTGAGTTGCCCATTGCGGGACTGCTTTCGGATAAGCGCGCCACCTTCGTGGCCGAGGAGACGACGCTGCTTAAAAAAGCCTGGCTTGAAGCCGGATGCACGCTGCCCTACATGGGCTTTAATCTCATTCCGCTTTCGGTCATTCCGGAAATCCGGATCACGGACAAAGGCCTCGTGTTAGTACCGCAACTCGAGATTGTGCCGCTCTTCGAGTGACGAATCAGGAAGTGACGAGATCGGGTTCGCTCTCGCTTGGCGTGCCTTGACCGCCGAATTTCCGATAGACGAACTTGCCCGCGGGAATTCCCTTCTTAGTCAAGCCGTTGGCCTTTTCCAGTCCTGCCTCGCGCAGCAGGTCGAGCGACGCTGCGAGCAGTTTTGAACCGAGCCCACGGTTGCGGTATTCGACGAGGATGCACGGACCCGAAAGAATCTGGTTTTCGGCCTCGAGATCGATCGAAAGAATCGCTGCACCGATGACGCGGGTGCCGTGGGTGAGCACGAGGCATTTGGGTTCCTTGGTGCTGAACGCTTCGGTGATCTGCTCATTTAACGCGGGCCAGATGCGGCTGAGCGTGTCGCTCCAGTCGGAGTCGAGGGAAAACGCGCTGAAAATAGTTTTGCGAACCGTTTCCTCCTCGGCCCGGAGAGCGCGCCGGATCACGTAATGCGTTGGCAGATCGAGCTGGGGTGCCTCGAATGATTTGAGGTCCCAGGTGAATCGGAGCCAGTTCGTTAACTTCATGCGGCGGAAACCTTGCGTGCTGTGGACGGTTAAAGCAACAGACAAGTTTGCCAGACCCCATCGTTCCCTCGCAAAGAGCCGCCAAAAAGTTTTCTTAGGACCTC
Organism: Chthoniobacterales bacterium; assembly: GCA_038228695.1. Taxonomy (GTDB): domain Bacteria; phylum Verrucomicrobiota; class Verrucomicrobiia; order Chthoniobacterales; family DASVRZ01; genus DASVRZ01. The sequence goes on along the minus strand of JBBRPA010000015.1, from coordinate 46,114 downwards.
GGTACCTTCATTGCCTCGCGGAAATTGTGGTAAAAATCGAGGTGACGGGAGAGTCCGCGCCGCAGGACTGCCTTGAAGGTGGGCATGTCAGCAAAATCAAAAACAAGATCGACGCTGTAGATGAAGGCGAGCATTTCGTCGTTGGTCGGAAGATTATTGCCCATCAGGACGACGTATTCGTTGCGACGAATCTCGGCGGGCAGTTTGCAGACGGCTTGGAGCAACTCGTTTTCGCCCACGCTCCAGCCGGCGTAATCAGCCTGGATGAGGATGAGACTATACTGGTGGGTTTTCAGCTGGATGAGTAGTTCCTCGTAGGAATCGGTCCCATGGACCTTGTAATCGATCGCGGTGAGTTGCTTCGACACCACTTCGGCGTGGCGGGGTTGGTCGAATGCGACGAGGGCAGTGGCGTCGCCGGGTTCAAAAACGTCGTATTGCTGGGCCATAAAATTTTAGACGCCGAGTTTGGAGGCAAAATCGAGGCGCAATCCGGATGCTTTGTCCTTGGCCATGCCCTTGGCTTTTTTGATGCTGTCGATGGACCGGGTGACGGAGCCCTTGCGATTGGCGTAAAGCAGGCACGTTTCCTCCGCGAGGATGCCGGCTTCGTAGGCGCGGAGGATGGACTGGTCGAAGGTGGTCCAGCCGTAGGAAGAACTAGACTCAGTGATGGAATAAAAATCGCGGGTTTCGTGTTCGCCTAGCGCAATGGCTTCCTTGGTGCGCAGGTTGTTGCCCATGATTTCGAGCAGGAGATGCCGGCCACCGCCGACTTTCGGGGCCAGTCGCTGGCTGACCACGTAGCGCAGGGTGTCGGAAAGTCGCTGGCGGAGGTGAGCCTCTTCGCCGGTCTCGAAAAGGCCGAGGATGCGGTTGATGGACTGGCCCGCGTCGATCGTGTGCAAGGTGCTCAGCACGAGGTGTCCGGTTTCGGCAGCGGAGAGGGCGGTTTCAATCGTGTTCCGATCGCGCAACTCGCCCACGAGGATGACTTTCGGAGCCTGGCGGAGGGCAGCGCGGAGTCCGACGGTGAAACTTTCGAAATCAATTCCAAGCTCTCGCTGGCTGATGCTCGATTGCTTGTGCGGATGAACGAATTCGATCGGATCTTCCAGCGTCACGACGTGGAGCGCCTGGGTTTCGTTGATCTGGTTGAGCACGGCGGCGAGAGAGGTGGTTTTGCCGCTGCCGGTGGCACCCGTAAAGAGGACTAGCCCGGTCTTTTCCTTGCAGATTTCCTCGAAAATGGGCGGTAAGCTGAGACTCCGGATGGAGGGAATCTCCATCTGAAGCTTACGCATGACGATGGAGAGCTGGCCTTTTTGCCGGAAAATATTCACGCGGAAACGCGCGTCGTCGCCCAGAGCATAGCTGCAATCGCAAGAGCCGGTGCGGAGCAACTCCTCGAGGAGCCGTTTGTCGTGCCCGACGATGTTCAGCGCGAGCGACTCCGTTTGGTAGGAGGTCATGCTGTGAATCGGAGGGTCGACGTTGATGGATTTGAGCTTTCCGTAGGCTTCCACCTGGAGCGGACGGCCGACGGTGAAAAGGAAATCGGAAATTCCCTCGTAGCTCTGGAGCATGGCCCCGAGGATGGCGTCGAGTTCGATTTTACGCATGGTTGGTTTGGGGACTGGTTGGCGGACTATTCGTCGAGATCGTCCGGAGGCGTTTTCAGGAATGCGCGGAACTTTTTCCGGTCAGTGGCCTTGTCGTAGGCTTCCTCAGCAGAGATGCGGCCGGCGCGGAGGTGATCTGCAATAGCGTCGTCGAGCGGTTGGTTGCCTTTGCGTTTGCCGACTTGAAGCATGCCGGGGATTTGGTGGGTTTTCGCTTCGCGAATAAGGTTTGCGATGGCGGTGTCGGCGACAAGGATTTCCAACGCGGCGCAGCGACCGGGCTTATCGATGCGGCGGAAGAGGTTTTGGGCGACGACGCCACGGAGGGATTCGGAAAGGGTGGCGCGCACTTGGTTTTGCTGGTCCACCGGGAAAACGTCGATGATGCGGTCCACCGTTTTGGCGGCACTGGAGGTGTGGAGGGTTCCAAAAACAAGGTGGCCAGTGGCGGCGGCGGTGAGGGCGAGTTCAATCGTCTCCAGATCGCGCATTTCACCGACGAGAATGATGTCTGGATCCTCGCGCAGGGCGCCGCGCAAGGCCGAGGCAAACGATTTGGTGTGCGAACCGACCTCGCGATGGTTGACGAGGCATTGCTGGCTGCGATGGACGAATTCGATGGGGTCCTCGACCGTGATGATGTGGTCGTGGCGGTGCAGATTCGCGTGATCGATCATCGCGGCGAGCGTGGTCGATTTGCCGGAACCAGTCGGGCCCGTGACAAGGACGAGCCCTTTTTTTAGCATCGCGAGTTTTTTCAAGACCGGCGGCAGACCGAGGTCTTCGCAGGTGAGCACTTTGCTCGGAATGATCCGGAAAACGGCAGCAATACCGTTCTTTTGGTTCAGGAAGTTGGCGCGGTAACGAGCAAAATTCTTAATTTCGTAGCCGAAATCGACGTCGCCGGTTTCCTCGAACTGCTTAATTTTCGCCTCTGGCGCGATCTCGTAAACCATTGCCTTGAGATCGTCGTTCTCTAGGTCGGGATAATCGATCCGGACCAATTCGCCGTGAATGCGGAGCATGGGCGGGTTGCCGGTGGAAAGGTGTAGATCGGAGGCGTTCTGCTCCTTCATTAATTTAAAAAACGGGTCTAGCTTGGCCATGGCGGAGAAAGGTTACCGTTTCAATTAAGCAAACCTCATGCTCAACCCGGCAACTCGCCGAAAAAAATCGGAATTACCAATCCCCGGCGCGCCGTTTTAAACCGGCCCAGCCTACTGCCTGCATCACCCGCTCGGATGCTTACTGCAGATCGAGAACCTTACGAATTTCACTCAGCAACCGCTGCTGGGTGTAGGGTTTGGCCACAAATTCCTTCAACCCTTGGGCAAACATCCGGTTGAGCTTGGTCTGGTCCGCAAATCCGCTGCTTAAAATCACACAAACATCCGGATTAATTTTTCTCAATTCTTCGAAAACCTGGTCGCCGTGCATGCCTGGCATCGTAAAATCGAGAATAACGAGGTCGATTTCCTTCCCCAGCCGCTTGTAATTCTCGATCGCCTCGAACCCATCCTTCGCTGCCACCACGCGGTAGCCGTTTTCCGCCAGCATCATTTTCGCCAACATCATCACGTGAACCTCGTCATCCACGACCATGATCATTTCCTTGGCCCCTTCCGGGTTGGTCACCTGAACGTCGTTGACCATTTCCACGCTCTGGCTCTTCAATCCCTTGAAGCTGAGCGTGAAGTCATCCTTTTTCTTCGTTGGGGAGGGGACTGAGCGCATGGCCTCTGCCTGTGGCCCTTCGAGGTGGCTTAAAATTCGTTGCAGGGTGACCGAGGCGCGGTCGATGCCGTCCATACAGCTTCCAAGATGATCCACCGTTTCCGGCTTATCCTTGGCGGAAGCACTGGCGAGATGAACGTAGCCAGAAATCTCCTGAAGGAGATTGTTCAGGTCGTTAACCGTCGATTTTAGCCAGCGCGTATCTTCAGACATAGAACGTAGTTCCGCGAAGATAGATTTTTTCCAACTGGCTTGCCAAACCTATTTTGCGCTGTCGTAGTCGTCGTTTTTACAGGCCCACCAGACGGAACCGAGGATGAGAAATGAGACGAACGTAAAGCTGCTGAGAGTGAGCATGAATAAAGTGTTTGGTTTCCTTAAACCTTCCAAGGTGAGATTGGAAAGAGCCTCGAAATTATGAAAGAACGTGAAAACAGGCAAAGAAATTCACGAAGCGGATGTTTTTTTCGGTGTTAATCTGTTCAAGAATCATCAAACTCCCTTGGACGGAGCTTCCGGATCGAAGAATTTGCCGAAATTCCGGAATTTATCGTAGCGTTTCTGCAGCAATTGATCGGTCCCGGTCGCGGACAACTGGTCGAGCGACGCGAGAATGGAAGCCTTCAGGAGGTCGGCTGAACGTTGCGGATCGTGGTGGGCGCCGCCCTGAGGTTCGGTAACGACGCCATCGACCAGCCCTAGTTCAACCAGATGGTTCGAGGACAGTTTGAGCGCCTCCGCTGCCTCTGGTGCGAAACTGCGATGTTTCCAGAGGATGGCTGCACACCCCTCGGGACTGATGACCGAATAGTAGGCGTTTTCCATGATGAGGACATGGTCAGCCACGCCGATTCCCAGTGCGCCACCGGAACCGCCTTCACCGATCACGACGGAGACGATGGGAACGCGCAAGAGCATCATCTCGCGAATGTTGACGGCGATCGATTCGGCGATGTGACGTTCCTCCGCGCCCACGCCAGGGTAGGCGCCGGGTGTGTCGATGAGAGAAACGATGGGAAGTTGAAATTTTTCCGCCATTCGCATCAGCCGCAGGGCTTTGCGGTAGCCTTCGGGGTTGGCGCTGCCGAAGTTGCGCAGGACGTTTTCCTTCGTGTTGCGGCCTTTTTGATGGCCGATCACCACGCAGCGATAATTGCCAATCGTCGCCAGTCCGCCTGGCATCGCCGGATCGTCGCCAAAGAGGCGATCACCGTGCAGCTCGACGAAATCGGTGAAGCAGAGCTCGAGATAATTGAGGAAGAACGGCCGGGCGATGTGCCGCGCAATCTGCACCCGCTGCCAAGCCGTTAGGTTGCTGTAAATCTCGGTGCGCAGACCGGCGATTTTTTCCTCCATGCTGCGCACCTCGGCGTCCATGTCGAAGCTACTCGCCTTGGAGTGTTTTTTCAGATCGTCGATTTTTTTTTCGAGTTCGACGATCGGTTTTTCAAAATCAAGGGGCTGGACGTTCATTTGGGAAAACAGATCAGGGAAGAATCGTAACCGCAGTTCCACGATTCACGAGCGCAAAAATATCTTCGAGGTCGCCCGGACTCAACTGCGCCCCGTAGCCCGGTGCCTCGACGTCGGTCGGGCTGCCGTCCTCGACCACCGAGTAGAGCGTGATTCCGTTCCCCGTGAGGGTGATCCAGCGGCTGCTGCCCACGTAATTCTTATCGCCAAACGCCACCCGTTTGCCGTCGTGCCAAGCAATTTTTTCCATCACCGTCAGAGGTTCTGCCGAAAGGTTCGAGGGGAAATTCGCCGTCATCAACGGATAATCTTTAAAAAATTCTCCGTTGTCCTTCAGCGTCGCGACCTTGTCTTTGACCGAGATCTCGAGCGTGAAATTCCCTGCCGGGATAATGAACTGATCCCCGGGGTGAATCAGCAACCGGTCGATGTTGTTGGCCCGGATGATGAGATCGAACGACACCTTGTTTTTCGAGGCGATGCGGGCTAGCGAGTCGCCGGGAACCACGACGTAGGCTGATTTGTTTGGGCCGGGCGTGCGGGAGAAAAACTCCTCGATGTTCAAATCCCCGAGCAACTGACGCGCCTCGGTGGTTTTTGGCGCGCCGGGATGATCCGCTAGAAACTTCCGGAGCGCCGCGATCGTCGCCGTGCGTGGGGTGGTTTTCTGCGCCGCTTGGATCGTTTCCAACTCAGCCGCCGAGCGGTCGGGCGTTGCTGTGGGCCGGGCTTTGGCTGCCGCAGCGGCCTTCGTGTGGATCACTTTTTGCGGTTTTAGGTAAAGATCGTAGGCATACCACGCGGCTCCGCCGAAAATGGCGGCCACAAGAATGAGCAGGATGAGGACTTTGACGATTGAGTTCATCGGAAATGGAAACAGTGGGAAATAACTAGAGCAATTTGCGCCGGCGCAGGTCCTTCACATTGCCCTCGACGGATTGTCGGATGAGGTCCATGGAAAATTTCAACAGGCACACCTCCCAGGCATCATCCACGCCTTGGATGATCACACTCGTCTCATCGCTCGCTGCGATTTGCGCGTCGATCGTGCCGATGACCGCCTCCATCGTCTCGTGGGCGGTCGATTCGGTCACATCACGTTTGGCGATCTGCAAGCCGTAGCGGAGAAAAGCACCGAGGTCCGGATTATGCCGGAGCATCTCCGCAAACTCCTCTGCCTTCTCCCCGAAACCCTCCAGCAGGATCCGCGACATCTTTTCCGGCGTCAGGATTTGCGGTCGCTCCGCCTCGATCCGGCCCTCGCGGACCCGGATTTCGTTTACCCGGTCCATCAATTCCGACACGAGGTAGAAGTGAAAGCTCGTCGTCCCAAATGTCTGGATCGATCGCGTGGGCGGCCGCACCACGATCGTGTTCTCGATCGCGTATTGGAAATCGTCCGGGCTGATCATGGACGCGGATGATGCCACGCCCTGCGAAAGGATTCCAACGAAAGTTTCGCCCTCCCGGACCGCTGCCTCATAGCCCAGCGTCGTCCACCTTCCGCTCCGCAAACGCCGAAAAGCCCCGCTCCGCCGCCCGCGCCCAGAATAAGGCCAGCGCCTCGTTCCCCGACGTCCGCACAAATTCGTGCCGCCCCGCCGCCAGTTCGACCGCTCCCACGTAGGGCCGCCCATCCAATTCTCCCGCCACCGGGCCGTTTTCTGCCACGATCACATACCGCTCCGGCACGGCTACTTCAAAAACATAACGCGCCGGATCTTCCTTCGACACGACGAGAAACTGCCCCAGCACCGAGATTCCCCGGCCCGCAGGTAGATAGTTTTTCTCCACAAACGCCTCCGCCCGATCGGGCAGCCGGTTCGTTCGCGTCACCGCCGTCCGCGTGGCAATCAGACGCTCCGGAATGTCGTCCGGCAGCGAGCCTTTAATCAGCCGCCGCCGGGTCTGCGTTTCCAAGCAAAAGTAATAAGGACGCTTCCGGAAAATCGCCTCACCCTTCGCATCCATCACGTAGTCCTCCGGGCCGGTCAGTCGCAGGACGCTGGCTAGAAAACGCTCATATTTTCCGGGCTGCGGCACGTTATCGGGGAGCGGACGCAAGAGCACAACGACCAATCCTCCTAGCACCGTCAGTCCCAGCGCCGGACGCCACTGCCCGGGCAGCGCGGCCAACATCCCGCCAGCCGTCACCGCCAGCATCGGCACCAACGGCAGCCAATCCTGCGGCGTCACCGGCGTCAGCACCGACCAGAAACTGAGCAGCAACCCCAAATACACCGTCGCCCCGAGAACGAGCAGCGCCCGTCCAAACTTCAGCCCACCCCAGCGCCTCGAAAACCAGCAAAACGCCATTCCCGTCGCCAGCACCCCTAAAAATACGAACGCCTCGCCGTGGCTCTTAGCCAACCCACCCGCTGACCCGGTATTGTGATGAAACAAGCAATAGACCAGCCCCGGCCAGCCGCCTTGCCTGTAAAAATAAACCGCCAACGCCAGCGGCACGACGAGACTCGCTCCCACCAAACTCACGAAACGCCCCGCCGCCTGCCGCCATTCCACCCGGCCACCCGCCAGCCAATTCAGCCCTAGCCAGAGCGCCGTCGCCAGACAAAAACTCACTACCAACAGCGCCGTCTTGATCGATGCCGCCAGCGTCGCTCCCAGCAGCAGACCCGCCCACAGCCACCGCCGATTCCCGCCCCCGAGCAACACGGCTAGCGTCGCCATCGCGAGCAACGCCCAGAGCACATCCGCCCGGAACTCGATCGACGTGTAAAAAAAGGACCGCTCCGCCGCCGTCAAGAGCAGCGCCCACCAACCGCCGCGCGCCCCGTATAGCGTTCGCCCGAGAAGGAATACCGCCCACAACGTTAGCGCAAAAAGCGGCAGATCCGCGATTCGCATCACCACTAAAATATCCGCCCGCTCCCCGAGCAGCGAGAGTACGGGGGCGTAAAGCAGGTGAAAGAGCGGCGTATGATTATCAAAAAAATCGCGGTAAGGCAGAAACCCACGGGTCCAGCCCCAGACGACGTGCAAATGCTGCGGCTCATCGGATTCGATCCGGAACCGGCTAATCGCCCGCCAACGCACTACGGCCAGAAACGCGAGCAGCGCCACCCCAACAACGCGCTCCCAGTTGAGCACCGGGCGTTCAGGAGCAGTCGTCGCATTCATCAAAGCGAGCCGATCGTGGCCGACCCTTCAGACCCTGCAAAGCCGAAAAAACCCAGTTTCCCATCCTCCTCCTTTTGCGCCTTAGCGTCTTCGCGCGACACCTCTCTCCGCCAACCCTCCTCCAACTCTCTGCTACCCGCCGATTCCCATGAAATACAACACCGCCCGCAGATCGGAATGCCGCACCCGGAAATTGGCGGCCGCTTCCACACTCGGCTTGGCGTGATACGCTACGCCCAACCCTGCCGCCTGCAGCATCGGCAAATCGTTCGCTCCGTCCCCAATCGCCACTGTTTCCGACAGCGAAATCCCCAACTCCGCCGCTGTCTCCGTGAGAATGCGCCGTTTCTCCTCTCGTCCGGAAATCGGCTCGGTTGGTTCACCCGTCAGCAGCCCGTCGCGCACGACCAAATCATTCGCGAAATCCTCGCCCGCTCCGAGACTTTTCCGGACGCGGCTGGTGAAATACTTAAATCCGCCGGAAACAATAATCGTCCGCACGCCGTGTTGGTGGAGGGTGGCGAAAAGTTCCTGAGCACCGGGCATCCAACGGAGGTTTTCGTAAGCGCGTTCGAGCAGGCCGGAAGGTTGGCCGGCCAGCAAACGCACGCGTTCGCGCAAAGCCCCGGCGAAATCAATCTCCCCGTTCATGGCCCGGGCGGTGATCGCCTTAACCCGCTCGCCCACGCCGCAAAACTCCGCCAGGTCGTCGAGAAATTCGTTTTCCACAAGGGTCGATTCCATGTCGCTGATCAGGAGTTTCTTCGATCGGTGAACAGCCAGTTGGATAGCGTGATCGAGCTGGCGCGGGGCGGACCAGGCCGCGAGGGCCGATTCATCGAGTGCGCCAGAAAAAAACACATCGATGGCACACTCAAACTGGCGCAGTTCCTCGACCTCGACTCCGCATTCAGCGAGGAACGTTTCTAAGCTGAGCCGGGTCTCGAGCGGAAGGCCGTCGGTGTTTACGAGGGTGAGAATCTGTTGCATCGGAATCTGAACATAGATTTGCAATCGACGGCGCGAAAGTCTAAACCCGTAGGCTTATGAGTGATGTCTTTGATTCTGCGGTGGCCGATGGCTATCTTCTCCCGGCCAGTGCTGAAAATATTCGTTTGTTGCTCAGTCGCAGCACCGATCCGGTGGCGAACCGGAGCATTGATGAATTGGCGGCAGCGGGCGATTGGACCGAACTGAACGACCGTTTTTTTCGCACGCTGGCCTTCGGCACGGGCGGTCTGCGTGGGCGAACGATCGGTCGCACCGTGACCGCAGCGGAAAAAGGCACGGAAGCCGCCTTGGGGCGTCCGGAGTTTCCTTGCATCGGGACAAATGCGATGAATTTCTACAACATCAGCCGCGCCACGCAGGGCTTGGTAGCTTATTTGCAAAATGTCGTTCCGACCGGGAGCAAGCCGAGCATCGCGATCGCCCACGATACCCGCCATTTCTCTCGCGACTTCGCCGAATACGTCGCCAAAGTTGCGACGGAGCTAGGAGCAGATGTTTATCTTTTTGCCGGGCCACGCTCGACGCCGGAGCTGAGCTTCGCCGTCCGCGAAGTCGGGGCCACGTCGGGCATCGTCCTCACCGCCAGCCACAATCCGCCGCACGACAACGGCTTCAAGGTCTATTTCAACGACGGCGCGCAAGTCGTCGAGCCGCATGCTAGTGGCATCATCGACCGGGTGAATGCGGTGGCGAGCGACGCCTATACGCCGGTGGCGAACCCCGGTACGCTGCACACCCTTGGGGCGGAGATTGATGAGGCTTACATGACCCGGCTTGAATCGCTCTTGCTCGATCCGGCGATGGTGAAAAAATCCGATCTCAAAATCGTTTTCACGCCGATCCATGGCACGGGCGGAGCGATCATGGTCCCGATGTTTAAACGGCTCGGGTTTAATTACTCGACTGTCGCGGAACAGGATCAGCCGGATGGCCGTTTCCCCACGGTAAAAAGTCCGAACCCGGAAAACGCCGAGGCGCTCGCGCTCGGAGTGGCGCTCGCGGAAAAAACCGAGGCCGATGTCGTGATCGCGACCGACCCCGACGCCGACCGCATGGGCGTGGCCTATCGTTCCGCAGCCGGCACGATGGAATTGCTCACCGGCAATCAAATTGGCTCGCTGATGGCGTGGTATCGCGCCACTACGCTTTTCGCTCAGGGCGTGCTCACCGAGGCGAATCGGAAAAACGCGGTCATCATTAAAACCTTCGTCACCACCGATCTGCAAAAGGCGATCGCGGAAAAACTCGGCGTGCGCTGCGTGGAGACGCTGACCGGATTCAAATATATCGGCGAGAAGCTGGGGAAATATGAGAACCAGATTCCAGCTAACTTGCGTGCTAACTACCGGAAACTGTCCGACGCGGAGACGCGCGATTTGCGTTTGCAACATTCGAGCTTCTACGTTTTCGGCGGTGAGGAAAGTTATGGCTACAGCGGGGCCGATTTCGCTCGAGATAAGGATGCTAACGGCGCGACCGTGATGTTTGCCGAGGTGGCCGCTCACGCGAAAACGCAGGGGCTGACGCTCGATCAGTTGCTCGATCGGGTTTATGCCGAATACGGTTTTTATCTGGAGAATGCCAAGTCGCTCACTTTCGAGGGCGCGGAAGGCGCGGCGCAAATCGCGAAACTCGTCGCCAGCTATGCGAGCAAGCCGCCCGTGGCGCTCGCCTACACCGACGTGGTCAAGACAACGAACTTCGCGACCGAAGACCTAACAGACGTCGAAGGCGACGTCATTCCCAAGGAAAAAATGCTCCTCATCGAACTAAGTGACGGCCGCCGGATCGCGGTTCGTCCATCGGGCACGGAGCCGAAAATTAAATTCTACCTGTTCGCAAAGGTCGCGCCGCCGAAGAGCCGGGGGTTCACCGCCGAAGAACTCGCTGCGCTCAAGCCCGTCACTACGCAGTCGCTCGCGCAGTTGTGGTCGGCGATCGAAACCGACGTCGCAATCCGGTTGGTCTAGCGGGAGTCGGTCTGTGCTAGAGCTGGCACGGGGTTTGCATCTCTTTAAAGGATGCGTCCCGTTTTAATCGCGATCGTTTTCGTCCTCGCTACTTTTTGGTGGTGGCGTCGGCCGGTTTCTCGTCCAGACGGAATCCTCGTGCGGATGGATCCGGTCCAAGTGCTGCTCGAGGGCGAACAGCGCGGAGTTATTCGCGGCGATTTCACCATCCGACCGCTAGCCGGTTACATCATCGAGGGGCGCGTCTTGGGCACCCAGCATTATTACTCCGATCCGGTGGCGTCGCTCGCGCCCTATGACGTGGGCCTCGGCTGGGGAAAAATGTCCGACTCCGCCGTGCTTCGGCAGATGAAACTGAGCCAGAGCAACCGATTCCTTTTTTGGCGTTGGGAGCGGCAGCCGCCGTTGCCGACCAAAGAAATCGAGACGCACGCTTCGAATAATCACCTCGTCGCCGCGAACTCCGCCGTGGCACGTCAGATCGCGTGGTTGAAGGAAGGCGAACTCATCCGCCTCGAGGGAAGTCTGATTGAGGCGACCGGAAACGATGGCGGAAAATGGATCAGCTCGCTGCGGCGCGATGATGACGGCAACGGGGCCTGCGAGGTGATGTGGGTCTCGAAACTAACCAAGCTCTAGCGTTTGCTGGAACGGACCATCATGTCGTAAGCCTTCGCCGCACCGTAGAGCAGGGCGGCGGGTTTCACCGCGGAAAGAGCAAGACAAGCGAGACTTCTAACGATTGCGCCGACGGGCAGGATTCGCAGGACGTAACCAGCCGCCGCCGCCGCCGCGACAGATTGGAGCGGATTCTGCCGGACATAGTCTTCTCCTTCGCGGAGTCGATCAAGGGCAGCGATCTGCATGTCATTCCATTTTTCGCAGAGCTGCTGCTCAAGCGTGGGCGGAGGAAGTGGGGCGACTTTGGGCATAGGTTAGGAAAGGTTGAAACGCTTTTTCGCTTTTTTCATGGCTCCACCGAGCGCCGCGCTCACGTCGTCGTAGCTGTCTCCAGCCGTTAAGCTGACGCGTTTCTTGATCGTGCCGAGCAGATCGCGCAATTCCTCGAGTCGGTTGTCCAGTGCGCGGGTCGATGGTTTTTCCCGTGGTAACAGGAGGCCGATAACGATGCCAACACCCACCGCACCAGCGAGGTACGGGATCATCCCTTGGAAACGGCTCGGGACATTGTCGTTCATCGCATCTTCAGCGGAATCGGCAGCTTGCTCCAAGGCATCGCGTCCTTCTTGCACCACTTCCCCTACGTTGTTTTTCAGTTCTTCAATCTTGTCGCTCATAATAGTTTTTCGTTCTTGAAACCTAAACCGGTCGTGTTTCCTTTTCAAACCACAATCCGCTGGCGTTTTCCAGTTCGCTCGCTACCTTCCCCCGCGATGTTTCGCCGGATTTTCCTAATCATGGTATTGGCTCACGTGCTGGTAGGCCCGACCCTTCCGGCGCTGAGGGCGCTGGATTTTTCTTGGACGGCTGGAAGCGACGTGCTCACCCCTCTGCTCAACAGTCAGGATGCCGATGCGGGCGTGGTCCAGGATGGGCCGGTTCTCTCGATCCAGACCGCGCTGGAGCATAATTGGTCCCGCTACAGCGGTTCGACCCTTGATAATCTGGTCAAACTGCCCGACGCGGCACGCGATGCGTCGTTCACCAGTCCCAACGGGGACGATATTTATTGGACCAACGGCATCTGGCAGGACACGACCGGCAAGCGTTACGCGATCATTCACATCGAGTACAATTATAACCCAAAGCCGAAGGTTAATTTTCTCTGGAAACGCCGCATTGGTTTAGCCACCTCGACCGACAAGGGCGCGAACTGGCACTACGAGGGCGACATTCTAACCACGAATCCCTCGCGGCCGCGCAATAACTTGCCGGTAGCCGATTTTCAAGACTTCGGCTGCGGCGACACCTATCTGTTAGTCGATCGTCGGAATAATTTCTTCTATCTCTATTACATGACCGCTTGGGTGTTAGTTGGGGATGGTTGGCGGACGGGACAGGAAATCAGCGTGGCCCGCTGTCCGATCTCGCAAAAGATGGCGCCGGGCTCGTGGACTAAATTTAACGGCGGCACCTGGACGCAGCCGGGGTTGGGCGGATTTGAGGCCGCTGTTTTTAGCGGAACCGATGCGACCGTAGTCCACTTCAACACCTACCTGAACGCCTTCGTCGCGATCGGCCACGACTCCGACACCAGTTCGTGGATCAGCAGCGCGACCAGCCTGGTTTCGCAAAACTGGCAACCCAAGGATTTCACCTTTCCGCAGCGTCTCTACTGGTATAACTGGCCGATCAATCCGGTGACCAACGATCGTCACGAAATCGGACAAACCTTCCGCCTTTACTCCGCGCAAGCTAACGTCGGCGGGGTTGGGACCAAATACTTCAACGTCACTTTGTCGAAAAATGGCAACGCCGCCCCAACGGCTAACATGATCCAGCCAGAAGAGGGTTCGCAAAAATATGCCCCCGGCCCAATCACTCTGATCGGCACCGCCGCCGACGCGGATGGCTCCGTGGCGAAGATGGAGTTTTTTGCAAACCAAGTGAAGGTCGGAGAGCTCACCTCGGCGCCCTACGTGTTTCTCTGGAAGAACGTCACCACCGGCAGCTATCGAATCACGGTCCGCGCGACCGACAACACCGGGGCCGCTACGGAATCAGCCGGTGTTAATATCTCCGTCACCGCGCTCACCTTCACTCAGTGGAAAACGAACAAAGGTCTCTCCGCGAGCGCGCCCGCGACGTTGATTGGAGCCAGCGGACGCCCGCTCCTCGTCGATTACGCCTTGAATCTCGATTACGAAAATCCCCCCACCGCAGTCATGACCGCCGGACAGCTCAGTCTAACCTATTGCAAGGCGCGGACCGATGTGAGCTATCTGGTGGAACGTTCCGATAATTTACTAACATGGACTTCAAACAGCGTGACGCAGGGCACGCCGACACCATTTTTGGTTACGGCCAGCACGCCAGCCAGTGGCGACCGGACTTTCCTACACGTGAAGCTCAGCTATCCCTAGAGGCTCAAACTACGCCGCCAGTAACGCTTCGATTCGGTCCAGTTCCGCATCGGAAAACGCGAGATTCTCCAGGCACGCAACACAGTCGATAATTTGACTCGGCCGACTCGCGCCAATCAGCACCGACGTCACCGCGCGGAAACGCAGGCACCAGGCCAATGCCATTTGCGCCAAGGTCTGGTTCCGTTCGGCTGCCATTTCGGCCAGCGCACGCGCCATGGCGACTTTATCCGGAGTGATCTGGCTCTCCTGCAGAAAGCCATTTGGATTGGCCGCTCGTGAATCGGATGGCACTCCGCCCAAATATTTGTTTGTTAACAAGCCCTGCGCAAGAGGCGAGAAGACGATCTCCCCCACGCCGAGCGCTTCCAGAGCGGGAAATGTTCCCGTCTCCAGCGTGCGGTTCGTCAGCATGTTATACGCGGGCTGATGAATCAAACACGGCACGCCCATTTCCTGTAGAAGCGTCACCGCCTTCATGGCTAGCTCCGGGTCGTAATAGTTAGAAAGCCCGACATATAGCGCCTTCCCTTGGCGCACCGCCTGGGCTAGTGCTCCCATCGTTTCTTCTAGGGGTGTGTTCGGGTCCGGGCGGTGATGATAGAAGATATCCACGTAGTCGAGAGTCATGCGCTTCAGACTTTGGTCGAGACTCGCAAGCAGATATTTCCGCGAACCGAAATCCCCATACGGCCCCGGCCACATACCGTAGCCCGCCTTGGTTGAAATGATTAGTTCGTCGCGGTGCTTAAAGAGATCATCGCGCAGCACGCGGCCGAAGTTAGCTTCTGCCGAACCGGCCACCGGCCCGTAATTATTCGCCAAATCGAAATGCGTGATGCCCAGATTGAAGGCGGTGAAAATCATTTCCCGGGCATTTGGGAAAGAATCCACGCTTCCAAAATTATGCCAGAGGCCAAGAGAAACGGCGGGCAGTTTCAGCCCACTGCGTCCACACTGACGGTATTGCATCGAGTCGTACCGAGTAGGAGAGGGATTCATATTTTTAGAGGGTAGCACCTGCTTCCAGCTTGTGAATTATGATAAAAAAAACAAGTTGGAAGCTTGTTCTACCCTTACACCGAGTGGAGCGAGCGTTTGGCCACGGCGAGAGCGGCTTCTTTCACGGATTCCATCATCGTCGGGTGACTATGAATCGTCCGCGCGATGTCCTCGGCGCTGCCGCCAAATTCCATCACGCTCACACATTCGGCGATCAACTCGGAAGCGTTCGTCGAAATGATCTGTGCTCCTAACAATCGATCCGTCTTGGCGTCGGCCACGATTTTGACAAAACCTTCCGTCGCATCCGCCGCGATGGCGCGGCCGTTCGCTTTGAAAATGAATTTTCCGACGTTAACGGCGATGCCTTTTTCTTTCGCAGCGGTCTCGGTTAATCCGACGCTGGAAACTTCCGGTTCGGTGTAGATCACGTTCGGGATAATGTCGTAGTTCACGTGACCCGCCTTGCCGGCCAGCCGTTCGACACAGGCCACGCCTTCTTCCTCAGCTTTGTGGGCCAGCATCGGCCCGGAAATGATGTCGCCGATCGCGTAAACGCCGGGGATGTTAGTCGCATAATGTGCGTCCGTCTCGACCTGGCCGCGCGCGGTCAATTTCAGTCCGAGCGATTCATCGACCACACCCGCCAGATACGGTTTGCGGCCGACCGATACTAACACTTTATCCGCTTCAATCGTAGATTCCGTGCCGTCTTTTGCTTTCAAGGTCGCGGTCGCCACACCTTTCTTCACCGAGAGCGCGGTCACCGCCGTGTCGAGTTGGAAAGTGATGCCTTCTGCGGCGAGACATTTTTGCAAAGCTGTTGTTACATCCGGATCGTAGAACGCCGCGATCCGCGGGAGAAATTCAACCACTGTCACCGCGCTCCCGAGCCGCGCCCAGACCGAGCCCAGCTCCAACCCAATCGCGCCGCCGCCAATCACTAACAATCGCTTAGGCACCTCGCCGAAACTCAGCGCTTCTGTGCTGGTCACGACGGTGTTTCCATCGACCGGCAGATGCGGAATCTCGGAGGGAACGCTCCCGGTCGCGAGCAGGATATTAGTCGTCTCTAGTTCCTCCGTTTTTGCGCCGGTCACGGTGACTTTTCCGGCCGCGGTCACTTTGCCGGTGCCTTCGTAGCGGGTGATGCCGTTTTTTTTGATGAGAAATTCGACGCCGCCGGTGAGTTGCTTTACCACCGCGTCTTTCCGGGCATGCATCTTCGCGAGATCGATCGAGAGTTTTTCAAAAAGAATTCCGTGATTCGCCGCCTTTTTCTGCGCGAAATGAAGGTGCTCGCTCGAGGCGAGAAGGGCTTTGCTCGGGATGCAGCCAATGTTCAGACAGGTGCCGCCGAGGGTCTTATCTTTTTCCACCAGCGCAGTTTTTAATCCGAGTTGAGCGGCGCGAATGGCAGCGACATAGCCGGCGGGTCCGGCTCCGATGACGACAAGATCAAAAATGGGCATAACAGAATCAAGCTAGGGGATGGGAAATGGGTAGTCAATTCTTCCGGTTCGGGCGCAGCGTGCGACAGAAGGAGGATTCGGCTCGCAAAAGGCTTTTCGGCGGGCGCGGGAGTTGTTACAACACCCGTCCATGTCGCCAATACTCGAAGCATTGCAGGGTCGGGAAATTCATCCATTCACTGAGGGCGACCTCATCATCAAAGAGGGCACCCGAACCGATTGTCTTTTTTTCCTGATCCGCGGAACGGTCGAGGTCGTTAAGAACGGCGTGCCCGTAGCCCTCGCCTCGGAGCCCGGGGTCGTTTTCGGCGAGATGGCCGTCCTCCTTGGGGGCGGTCACACCGCATCGGTCAAAGCGGAGTCGGCGTGTGAGTTTTATATCGTCGAAAATTCCAGCGAGTTCCTTAAAGCGTCGCCCGCGCTCTGCCTCCACGTCTGCAAACTGCTCGCGCAACGGCTCGATGCGCTGAACAAATATCTCGTCGATGTGAAGCGCCAATTCGAGGGGCACGATCATCTCGGGATGGTCGATGAAGTGCTCGAGACCTTGCTCCACCGCCAACCGCGTAATCGCGTCCGGCCCAGCGACTCAACTATTCGCAGTGGCGAGTTGCCGGGTTGATTCGCCCTCGAGCGAAATCCATTCCGCCGCGAGCGTGTCGAGGTCGATAGTGATATAGGCCGGAGTGGGGCCGATTTGTTTGCCGGGATTGAAGACCCAGGTTTTGCCGATGCGATCGATCCACGATCCCTCTGCGTAGTAGGGCGAATTGTGAATGTGCCCGCTGAGCACGATGTCGGGTTGGAAACGCTGAATCCAACCTGCTAGTTTTTCGTCTCCGGCAAAAACTTTACCTGTCCAGCAAACGGGCGATCCAGCTGGCGGCGCGTGGTGAATCCAGATCCAGCGTCCCTTCACGGTGGCTGCCTCGCGCTCGAGTTGGGTCTCCAGTTCAGCCAGAGAAGCGGGGCCGTCCCACCACGGGCAGAGCGTGATCCGCGTGCCGTCGAGATCTAGGCTTTCGCCATCGGTAAAGAGTCCCTGCACGGTGGATTCGAGAAGCCATTGCGCGATGGATTCATCCGCGCTGTTGCGACTGTCTCCGTCATGATTTCCGGAGGTGACTAACAAACGCGTCTTTTCGCGAATCTTGCTCAGGTATTTTTCTACGACTACGATCTGCACGTCGAAATCGAGCGCCGAGGAAAGATCGAGCAAATCGCCACCGATGACGATCGGATCGAATTTCTCCGCGTTGGCCACAAGCCAATCAAATTGCTTGAGGGCGTAGTGGAGGTCAGCCACGAAAAGCAGTTTCATTGCGCGGGAGTCTGCACAATGGGGCCCCACTCGTCCACGCTTAAGCGCAAGCTGTGAGCGAGTATTTGTTTAGGAAAGGCGGGAACGTGAACGCCAGACGACGCTCACCGCGAAGGTCGCTGCCACGATCCAGAAGCCCACCGTCGAAGCCTCGGGCACGCGGGTGAGGATTTCAGTGCGATAGTAGCCCACGTCCACGCTGCCCGTTATCTGCTTTCCACTATCCGTTCCCGCGACAACCATGATCGCCGCGAGTTCCAGGTTGGGTCCATTCTGATAAAAAACGCCGCCGCCCGAGTCGCCGCCGATCGCTTGCGCCTCGCCGGGCACCGAATCGTAATCGGTGATGAACAACGCCTCAGTGTATCCATCATAGGAATAGAAGTCCTCGGAATCGGGCGTGTTGTATCCGCCGCGTTTCGTCCCGCCGCCATAGCCGATCATGTTCAAGCTCGAACTGGTGGTTAATGAAGAGCCGAGCACAAGCTGGGTCAGCGCGTCGAGCGGGGCACCCCCATGGATGGCAAAAACTCCGAGGTCCAGCGCGGGCGCGACCTGATGATAGCTGCCCGAGACCAAGTTGTAGGTCGTGCCACCTAACGTAAAGTTTCCCCCACCTACATGATTCGCCGTGAGCACGTAGTGGGTCCCGGAATAATTACCGAGATATACGCCAGAAGCGCCGCCGTTGATCTGGCCGACGTAGTTCCAGCCCGCGCCATTGCCGGCAGCCGAGGCGGAGAGAGCGGGGTTGTCCGGATAAACAGTGACGGCCTGGAGCGCGCAAAGGCCGAGGGCAGAAAGAAACAGGACGTTCAGGAGGGCTTTCATAAAAGGGAACTGAAGGGGGATAAAAAAGACTAAGCACCCGATGGGCCGTGTCCGCCACTAGTTTTTAATTGAGGCGATCGACAACCGTTCCGGGCCCATCGCATAGCTAGTCGGCCGGGTAGATCAGCGCCTCGTAGGGATTCCAGCCGTAGCGCACGGTCGAGCCAGTAGCACGCGGCGTCTCACCGCGACGGCGCAGTTCGAGAGCACGAAGCGTTTTCGTTCCATCGTTAAGGATGTATTCCGTGCTGTGTCCCAAATACGCCGCGAGCTGGATCGTGGCCTCGAAACTGCCTGCGCCGAGCCGCAGATTTTCCGGGCGCACCATCACCTGCACAGCGCTTTGCAACGGTAAATCACTCAGCAGCGTCGCTTCGATCGGGCCATCCGAAGTTTGCACGCGGCCTTCCTTTCCGCCACGCGCGGTGAGCACTCCGGAAATGAAATTGGCTTTGCCGACGAACGACGCGACGAAGAGATCTGCCGGACGCTCGTAGAGTCCAATTGGCGTGTCCACTTGCAAGACGCGTCCGCCGCGAATCACCGCAATGCGATCCGACAAGACGAGCGCCTCGTCCTGATCGTGGGTCACATAGATAAACGTGATGCCTGTTCGTCGTTGGAGCAATCGTAGTTCCTCGCGCACCTCCGTGCGGATTTTCGCATCGAGTGCGCTGAGCGGTTCGTCGAGTAAGAGCACGGAAGGACGATCCACAATCGCACGGGCCAGCGCGACGCGTTGTTGCTGCCCGCCCGAGAGTTCTGAGGGCCGGCGCTTTTCGTAGCCGGAGAGCTGCACCAGATCGAGAGCGACCGTTACCTTTTCCTGCAACTCCGCTGCCCCCACACCCTGCAACCGGCAGGCATAGGCCACGTTCTCGAACACGGTTAGATGCGGAAACAGCGCGTAATCCTGAAACACCGTATGCACATCGCGCTTGTGCGCAGGCAGCTTGCTAACATCCACCCCGTTGATCAGCACGTTGCCGTCGTCGGGAAACTCAAACCCACCAATCAGCCGCAGCAGCGTCGTCTTGCCGCAACCGGACGAACCGAGCAACGTGAAAAATTCCCCGGCCTTGATTTCAAGCGACACGGCATTGGCGGCGGCGAGCGTTCCGTAGCGCTTGGTCACTGCTTGCAATTCGACGGAAAATGCGGATTCGGCCATGGTTAGGTTTTCTTGGAAAATCGCGTGCTGAGCAGAACGAGCGTGCCCGAGACGAGCAGGATCATGGTCACGACCGCATTGATCTCCGGCGTCATCCCAAAGCGGAGACGGGAGTAGATTTCGATCGGCAGCGTGTTGTCGGGTCCGGTTAGGAAAATGGTCACGACGATCTCATCGAAGCTGAGCGTGAAGGCCAGCAACGCTCCTGCGATCAGTGCCGAGCGAATCGCAGGAAAGACGACCAACCGAAACGTCTGCGCCGGTGTCGCGCCCAAATCGGCGGAGGCTTCTTCGAGACTGCGCGGAAGTTGCGAGAGACGGGCATTCATCGTGTTGAAGACTACTGGAAACCCAAACGTCGCATGACCAATGATCACTGTGAGCAAACCGAGCGGAATTCCCGCCTGCCCAAAGAAACTCAACATTGCCACGCCAGTGACAATTCCC
This sequence comes from Chthoniobacterales bacterium, assembly GCA_038228695.1. Taxonomy (GTDB): domain Bacteria; phylum Verrucomicrobiota; class Verrucomicrobiia; order Chthoniobacterales; family DASVRZ01; genus DASVRZ01. The sequence continues at coordinate 25,875 of JBBRPA010000015.1, read as the reverse complement.
GGCAGCAAAATCGGAATGACCACCGCACTGCGAAACGCCGCCCGCCCGTGGAAGCGCCAGCGACTGATCGCAAACGCCCCCAGCGTTCCTAACAATGCCGCCAGCAGCGTGGCGCCCGAGGCCACCTTCAGACTGTTGATCAGGCCAACGCGCAATCGGTCGTCTTGCAACGCCTCGCGATACCAGTCGAGCGTCCAGCCTTTGATCGGTAGCGACAACACGCGCTTACTGCTGAAGCTAAAGAAAATAATCACCGCCACCGGCAGATGCATGAATAGAAAAACCCCGAGCGTATAGGAACCGAGGAACCATTTTCCGATTCGCGATGTGTGGAGTCGGGCCATCAGGTTAGAGATTTTCCAGAATCTTGTAGCGCGAAAGCACCGCCAACAAAATAAACAGCACCGCGAGCACCAGCGCGGAAATCGCCGCGCCGAGCGGATAGTTAGAAGCCACGCCAAATTGCCCGGCAATGATGTTGCCGACCAGACTATCACCCGGCCCACCGATTAACGATGGCGTGATGTAGTCGCCACTGGTTAGGCTGAAAACACTCAAGCCACCCGCAAGCAAGCCGGGCGTGACAAGTGGAAGCACCACGCGTCGGAAGGTAGTGACGATGTTAGCTCCGAGATCGGACGACGCTTCAAGTAGATTCAACGGCAGTCTTTCAAACGCAGCGACGAGCGGCAGAATCATAAAGGGTAGCCAGATGTAGCAGAGTGTCAGTCCCATCGAAAAAATGTTGTAAACAAACGCGGGCGACGGCTCCCGGAGGATATGCGTTTCCACCAGTAGCCAGTTCAGGATGCCGTTGCGTCCGAGGATAATCCGCCAGGCAAACACCCGCACCAGATAGCTGCTCCAGAGCGGAAGCAGAATAAGGATGGTGAGGAGCGATTTCCAGCGGCCCGCGTGGAAGGTGAGAAACCACGCCACGGGAAACGCGATCAGCATGTCCACGATCGTTACCGCCGTCGCCACCCCGAGGGTGCGGATGAGCGCCGGACGATACGAATCGGAAAAGGCCGCGGTAAAGTTCTCTAGCGTAAACTCATGGATCACCCGCACATACTCATGCCGCTGGAAGGCGAGACTGAGCAGCACCGCCAGCGGCACCAGATAAAAGACCGTCATCCACGAGAAGGGCGGCAGGAAGACGGCCCAGAACGCTCCCCCCCGGCGGGAGTGCCGCACCGGGGTGGACGCGGTGACGGCTGGCATTAGTTAGTCATTGGTTAGTCATTGGATAGCTATGCGATAGCCATGTGATGATAAAGGCGGCCTGCGCCGTTACTATTGCGACTTAAATTCATTCCAGAGCGCGTCCCACTTATCGAGGTTAGGCACGGTCTGCCAGAAGTGGATCGATTTGAAATAGGTATCCAGATCAGCAATATGATAGTCGGCTTTCTCGGTGTCGTTCAGGAGTGGCACCACCGTGCTGCTGACCGGCCAATAACCACTCGCCGCTGCCATGTCTTTCTGAGCCTGGCCTTCGAGCATGTAGTTCATCCAAGTATGAGCGATCTCCGCATTTGGGCTGCCCTTGATGATCATCCAACTATCCGACCATCCAGTCGTGCCTTCCTTTGGCACGGTTGCCTTCACTTCAAAGCCGTCTTTCTTCAGTTGCGTCAACGTCACCGGCCAGCCCCAGGCGAGCGCGATTTCCTTGTTCTCAAACAACTGCGCCAACTCCCCTTGGCTCGTCCAGAATTTCCGAATCTGCGGACGCAACGGGAAGAGCTTCGGCTTGATGTCGTCCTTCAATTCCTTCTCGCTAATGTCGAAGATATCCTTCGGCCCCTGATACCAGAGTTTGATGTCGGCGAGGAAAATGCTGTAGTCGTTCACGCTCACTAGACCTTTGAATTTCGGATCGAAAAACGTCTTCCAAGTCTTCGCTTCCTCATCAGTCACCTGCTTCGGATCGTAGATCAAAAAGTCGGGACCCCAAGCAATCGAGACGCCGTAGTTTTTACCTTTAAAAGTATTATAGGGCGCATTCTGGAAAAGCGGGAACAGCTTCTCGTAGTTAGGCACTTTCTTTAAGTCCACCGGCTCGATAAACCCGGAGTCGTAGAGACGCTTCGTGAGATCGCCCGAGGCGGTCACGATGTCGTAGGATTTACCGCCGCCCGCCTTGATCTTGGCATACATTTCGTCACTCGTGCCGCAATAGGTCGCGATGACTTTGTAGCCCGTCTTCTTGGCAAACACTTCGGTGACGGATTTATCCATGTAACCTTCCCAGCCAATGATGCGGAGGGCTTTTTCTTCGGCGAGCGCCGGTCTAGGCAAAGCCAGAAGACCGAGCGAGATGACAAACAGAACGAGGGCAACACCCCCGTGAATAGCAGAGGAACGTAGTTTCATAGTTAGTAGGGGAACTTCTTCCAAGTAGGCTATGCCTCGGAAACGCGCCGGGCAAACACTATTTTTCACACTTATATAGCAAAGTAGGTAGTTGCCAGTCGGCAGAAAAACGCAAATAAGGTTACGGTATTTAGCTTATTTTAAGTTCCTGCTGGTCTAAAAAACGGGCCCACCCCATTGCGTTTGGGTTGTTCCGCCGACTCCGAGACGCCAACCGGTTCTGTTCCTCGAAATGTCTTGTCACTTTGCAGAGAGGAACTTTACCCTACCGAAATGCGTGAAGACGCAATAGTTAGCCATTTAGCGCGCCATGGCGTGCCCCTGCTACTTGCTGTCGGGTTGATTGCTGGGTTGCTCACCTTTACTACAAAAGCGCAGGACAATGCCTATCGGCCGCATGGCTTCGGCCCGCCGATTCAAGTTGGCTCGTTTCAAACCGGCTCTGGCGACATTATTTTGGCGGGTGATGTTTCTGGCGACGGCCTCGCCGAATGGATCATTTTCCACACGCAGGCGGGGCCGACTTGGGGCGCTGGCGATGTGCAGATCAAACAACCCGATGTGCTAGCTCGCACCTTACGCAACCTTGCAGGCACCACGGGATTTTGCACCGGAAGCCAGATTCCAGCTCTCGCCGATGTGAATGGCGATGGCTACGCGGATCTCATTCGTTTCGTTGGCGTAAGCGCTGCGGAACCGACTCGAGGAGACGTGTGGGTTTCGCTGACCACTGGCATCGGGTTCGCGCCGCAAACAAAGTGGCATGAGAGTCTGGCAACCGCGGGCGAGGAAATGCGCATGGGTGATGTGAACGGCGATGGTTGTGCCGATGTGGTGCTTTTCTCGGAGGGTGCGGTTGGAGGGGTGCGTGTGGCCTTGGCAAATCTTGCTGGGAGTTTTGATGATCCGGGTCCGCCGCTACTTGTGGGCTTCGCCAAGGCAGGCGCGCAAGTCCATGTCGCTGACTTCGATGGCGACGGACTTGCTGACTTGGCCAGTGTTGAAAATGGCGCCACGCAACGTGTGATCGTCGCGCTCGCTTTGTTAGGTGGCGGTTTCGCCCCGCCAGTGACGGTGATGGAACAAACCGGTAACGGACAGGTTTTCTTCGGGGATGTCACTGGTGATCGCCGCGCGGACATGCTGCGACGTTTGTCCAGCGGGCCTGGGGTGTCGTTGCGCGCGTGGTCCGGCGGCAGCTTTGGAATGGAACGCATCGCGCACCAAGAGTCGGGATTCAACGAGCGCACGTGGTTCGCTACCGGCCGTCTCAATGCGGACCTCAACGCCGATCTCATGACGCTGGAATTTTCACCCGGCCCAATGCTCACGCTGGAAACCGTGACTGCCGTCTGTGCCATCGCCGGTGAACACGCTCCTTCTCGCGCTGTGAATCTGGGCGAGTATGGCTACGGCACCATGACCAATGGCGTGCTGCCGCCACCGATTGGGATCACCGAGATTCCCGTAGTTATTATTTGCGGCGAGTTCAAGACGGCGCCGCCGTTTCCTCCGGGTTTCTCGACCGCGCTGGTTGAGCAGTTCGTCTTTGGCCCACAGGAGCCGAGCATCGATGGCATGATCCGCAATGCATCGGGCAATCACGTGCGCTTGCGCCGCGCTGGACCTGGAGTGACGCCGATCATTCGTAATCTCGATCCCTCACCGTCTGGCACCTCCGCGCACATCCCAGCGTATTTCGCAGGGATTCAAGGATTCGATTTCGCCTTGTTCGACACCAATCATGACGGCGTCGTGCAGAACAACGAACTGGTCATCATCTCTATATTTAACACCACCGATGGTCTGGGCCAGACCGATCCCGATGTAACCTTTGATACAAACATCGCTGGTGATTTGTTCCGTGGCATCACCATTTCATGTCCGATCGCGACCGTATCGTACACTGCGCTCTGGCCAGTCCTTGCGCATGAGTTCTGCCACACGCTTGGCGCGCTCGATCTCTATGGCCCGAAAATCCCATGCTACGCTCTCGGAACCACGTTGATGTCATGCTCGCCGACCGTGCAGTCTCCCGGTCCAGGCTTCGTCATGCTCGATGCTTGGCACCGCATGAGGCTTGGCTGGCAAAGACCGCGCGTCTTTGATGTTAGCACCTATCCTGCGGCTGCTGTGATTGATGTGGCGCAGATCAATAACATTTCTTCAATCTTCCAGCGACCTCCCGTGTTGCTAACGGATGCCGCTCACGCTGACACAGAGTTTTATCTACTGGAAGCCCGATCACGCACTTGGAACGGCGGACCTGTTTTCAATGTCGGTGAGCCCGGCGCAGGATACGATTCAGACTTCGCGGGAGGTTCGAACAACGGCTCGGGAGTCGCCTTCTGGTCCTGTGCCGTGAACGCATCGGGCGATGCGTATGCCCACATCCAGATCGGCCCTGGGCAAGACGGTGTCCTACAAACCAGCATCGCTGCAGGCTCGGACGATCAACTCGTCGGCGGCTGGATTTCCCCTGGACCTGATCGCATCACCCAAAGCCTGCCTGCTTATTTTGCCGGGCAACGCATCACCGCCGGAACCAATGCCGTGCTCAACTCTGCTTTGTTGGGCGACGACACCGTCGTCGGCGGCGAAATCACACCCGGTGTGAATGGAATCCTCGATACGCTGCTGATGGGCGATGACGTGATCACACCCGACGATATCGGCATTTTCCCTTTGAGTATTTTCAACAGCTTAACGCCGGCCAATCCGGCCACTCGTGTCCTCCAACATTTGAATCGCAGTGTTGGCAGCATCACACCTCGTTGGTTTGATGGCACTACTTCATCGTTGTCTATCGCAGCAGACGAAGGCACATCATCCAGCGGTCAAAGCATCGTCGAATGGAGCACCGGTGAGTTCACTCCTTTCATTGACTCGCTGCGCCCGAGCCGGGCCATCCCCGGCGGCAGCGTCACGATCAACGGCAGACTTGGCCGCAACCTCCCCGGCAAAACGAAAGTCTGGCTGGCTGCTGGATCCGGCTACGGAAGCCGAATCGAACTGCCAATCGCACGCTGGACCGGGGAGAGCGCCCGCATCAACCTGCCAGTCGATCTAGCTTACGGTAGTTGGCGTTTGCTCATCGTGCGCGATGCCAGCGTGAGCGTCTTATCAAGTAACACCGTGATCCTGAACGTTTCCGAGACCACGCTCTACAACAAGTGGCGTTCCCTGCGCGTGCCACCGCAATCTTTCATCATCCCGACGCTCGACTTCCCGCCCTATGAGCGTTTGCTAAATCCCTTTGCGGACCCCGATGGCGATGGTTTACCGAACCGCGCAGAGTTTGCACTCGGCAGCGATCCGTTCGTTGCCGAACCGTCGGGCACATTCATCGACCAGCAGGTCATCTCCACCGAAGGCCTCCAACTCACTTGGCAGGAGGATCTCAGTGCAGTCGAGGAAGTTGGAGTTGTGCCCGAATACAGTAGTGACCTCAGTGTCTGGGACGAGCTGCCAGCGTTCACCATCGGCAGCACAAAAACAGCACAAACCCGCGGAGCCTTCCTACCAACAGGTGGCACGGAATCACGCGGCTTCATGCGACTGCGCTTTGGGGAGTGATACGGTATCGCTGGGCTGTTTTCAGGCGGCAGTAGGCAGAGGGGACGGGAAGTGGGGGAAGTGGGGGAAGTGGGGGAAGTGGGGGAAGTGGGGGAAGTTGGCAGTTGGCAGTTGGCAGTTGGCAGTTGGCAGTTGGCAGTTTGGGAAGGGACGGGGCAGTTGGCACTTGGCAGTAAGCAGTTGGCAGTGGGGAATGCGGAATGGGAACCGAGTCTGACGAACCGGAGCAAAGCGGAGATCAGCTGCACTTCAAGCAGGGCGAAGCCTGCCGCAGGCACCAAATAGCCTGCCGATTGGCAGCCCCGAAGGGGAGAGCGAAGCGAAGCAATTGCGGAATGCGGCGGTGCCTCTTACCAAGAGGGACAAACGTTGCGGCAGGACGCCCGCGCTCCACGAGACATTTGCCGTCGCGAGCGGTTCGTTTGCTATTTAAAACGCTCTAGGTTTCGGCGGGGGAATCTTCGCGGAGGACCAAGCCGCCATTCTTTTCTTTATGAGTAGCCATCCGCGCGCGGAACGCTCCGACGCGTCGCTCACGATAGGCATTCCGTTCTGCACGGCTCATATCTTTCGTGTCCTCATAGATCTGGGCCTGGATGTCGTGCTTAAGCTTCACACAATCAAAACCAAGGATTGGCTGGATATTATCTAATGCTTCAATCTTCATCGAGGTGGGCCTCCTTGGGACTCACTATAGTTAGTATGCCATAACCTTTGGCTAATACCATTTGCCCACTGCAAATGGTCTTATATTTGGCTACTTAAAACTTTTAGGGCTGACCCATTTATAGAAACTCAGCGGGTAAGAACCAGAGGTCCGTAGGACCGACATCTAACGGTAAGCCTCCGAAAACCAGAGGTCGCACCTACAGCGCTTCATCCCTCTCCTTTTGTTTTTCTATAATGATTAGGCTCCGATGGAGCCGAGGGAAATTTACTCAATGCGACGTGCAACCGGTATAAGTTCACAGCATTAAAACCGCGAATTCGGTCTAGGCGGATGATGGGTTTGAAGTTCCATGACACGATGGCATCCGCCAAAGACGGAGGCATCCAAATATAAGCGCCATTTGCATTCCATAGGGGCAGTCTATGATTCCGTTTGAATGCCGGAAATCGGAAACTAGGCTGCTGGCGTGTGGGAACGCTCTCGGTGTTGGTGGGACGGCTTTAGGGAGGATGCGGTTTCGAACTCGAGCTATTCCGGAGACAGCGTCTTGAGAAAAGCGACGAGGGCGCGCTGGGCGTCCGCGCTGAGTTGCAGGCCGGTGTCGGGGTGCTTGGCAAGGTTCGGATCGAGCGTGGGGCTGCGGTGCATTTCGCCGCTGTAGTGGGCGATGACTTCCTCAAGCGTGTCAAAGCGTCCGTCGTGCATGTAGGGCGCGGTGCGGGTGAGGTTGCGCAGAGTGGGTGTGGCGAATTTGCCGCGGTCGGCTTCTAGTTGCGTGACTTTGAATCGGCCGGGGTCGTCGGTTGGGGTGAGGCCGTTATTATGGAAGGCGTGATCGGTGAAAAGCGGTCCGCCGTGGCAGTGGAAGCAGTCTGCGCCACGCTGGCCGGTGCGCGGTTCGTATTCCGTCATGAACAGCTCGAAGCCGCGTTTCTCGTCGGCGTTAAGCGTGGTCTGGCCGCGAAGGGCGCGGTCGAATTTTGCATCGTAGTCGGTGAGCGTGAGAAGAAAGTTTTCCACCGCGAGACCAATTTTTTCGGCGGTGATTTCCGGCGAACCAAACGCAGCGCGGAAGAGTGCTGGATAGCTGCCGATGGCGGCGAGCTTTGCGGTGACGCGGTCGAGTGTTTCGTCCATCTCGGTGTGATCCTGGATGGGGATAAGGGCTTGTGCGCGAAGCGAGGGTGCGTGCCCATCCCAGAAGAAACTGGTCTTCCAGGCGAGGTTGACGAGGGGCATGGAATTGCGGGTGGTTTTCTGCCCACGCACACCGAGGCTGAAGCGGCGCGCGTCGGTGAAAGCAAAGTTCGGGTCGTGGCAGGAGGCGCAGGAAATGGTGCCGTCGCGCGAGAGTGCCGTTTCGTGAAAGAGCGCCTTGCCGAGCGCGACGCGTTCCTCGGTGAGCGGGTTATCGCGCGGCAGGTCGGGCACGGGAAAAGTGCCGCTCATGGTGAAGCGATAAGGGGTGAATTTTTCCGGCAGATAAAGGGGAGTGACCGGCGGGAGTTTCGCGGCCGCTGGCGTAGCGGACATAACCTGACGCACGCGAAACGCGCTGGGCAGATTGGCGACCATTGCAGCGGCGACGGGATCGCCGTCGCGCGAGTGCGTGGCCGTGCCGTCCTTGGCGAAGGAGAGTGGGCGCGGTGCGTTAAGCAGCGCGGTGAGATCGAAGTCGAGCAGTATGCCCGCGTCGTGCGTGAGGTCGAGCGGCGCGGCGAGGCTGATGCGCGTGCGATTCGGGTCGCGTGCGAGGTGGTAGGCGTAGCCGCGCAACTCCTCCGGGCCGCTGCGAAAGTGGCCTTCGACGGCGAGGAAAATGTAGCCGCCCTGCCACGACCAATGCAGGCCGTCGAGGTTAGCATTTAACGGATGATCCGCAGGGAGCTTCGCGGGGTCGGAGGCATTCGCAGTCACATCCGGGCCGAGGTAGAAACGGAGCGCGCGATATTTACCCTCTGGCACACCGTCGAGACGGACGACCGTCCTTCGCTTTTCCGCATCCATCCACGCAGGTTGGTCTGGCAACTCCACCCACGCGCCATCCTCGCGCTCGACCGCGAAGCCGGTGAGCAGATAGCTCAGTCGCGTGAAAGAGAGCGTCTCGCCCGCTGCGTTCGCGTAACGCAACGAATCGAGCAGGAGCGGGTTGCCGTTGAAGGTGTGCCTCATCGTCACCTCCAGCGTCGCACCGCTCCCCATTTGCCCGCCGAGTGCGGTCGCGATGAACCAAAACGCGAGGTGCCGAAACAGGCGAAGTCCGTCCCTCATTGTCCGGCGTAGGCTGGATCGGCGGCGAACATCAGGACGAGAAAAAAGCGATTGGTCGAACACAGCGAATGATGCCGGGCAGGAAAAGGATCGGCGCGATCTTGGGGGAGCGTCGCTCACGGATTGCGGGTGACTTTGTAAAAGCGCTGCGTGTTAGTCGCGGGCAGTGCCGCTCCGCTCTCGACGATAGAAGTCGTGGTGATCACTTTCGCCGGTGCGGGCAGGGTGGTATTGGCCGATGCGGAGACGGAAGCGTTCAGTGTGGTCCAGGTTTTGAGATCGGTGGTCGCCTCCACTTTGTAAGTGCCACCCTCGACACTGCTCCAGGTGAGGGTGACGTCGCCTGTGCCGGTGTTTACCGCTGGGCTGCCGTTCCATGTTTCCGCTAGGCTCGTCCCGCCCGCGTTGAAGAAATCGGTGACGCCCGTTGGGGGGACGGAGAAAGGCGGCATGCCGGTGCTTGTCCCGCCATTTTTCGTTCCGTAGTATTGTTTGCCGAGCATGTAGGGAAAAGCGGGATTGCCGGACGCATCGACTGATACGAAGTAGGCGTAGGTTCCGCTTGGATACTCGGGGGTCACGCAGGTGCGGCCGTTGTATTGATCGAGATCGAATGGGCCCGTTGGACCCTGCGTTTGGCCGCGGTCGCCGAGGAAATCATAGTCGCCGATGTAGCGCCCGAGGGAGTATGTCACGGTTTGCGGGACACTGGTCGTGTAGGTAGTAGCGGGGCCGTAAAGTGTCGCTGTCGAAAGAACGAAGTCGCCATTGCTCAGCGTCTGCGTCGAATAGTTTGCGAGCGTCGCGAAACCTTCCGCGATCGCCGCCCATTTAGGCAATGTGGTGCGCCCGGTGGATGCGAGATTGGTAGTGCCATTCGTCCCGTCGCGCTTCATAAAGCCGCTGCGCATCGCCGTCACCGTGCTGCCTGCATTCGTCGGGTTTGAATATCCGTAAGGACCGTAGATCGGATAGCCATCGAAAGACCAGCCGAGGATGGGCGAGTGGTGCAAATTAGAGATGTCTTCCGTGTAGCTGTAGGTGTTATTCGTCGCATCGTAAGTCGCCTGCATGTTGTCGCCGAGCTGATACCGCAGTGCCTTTGGCTCGGCGTGATAGTGATATTGGCCGTTATTGCCTGGCTGATGCGCGAAACCCGGATCAAAGGTCACGACTTCGACCGCCAGCGCATCGCGCCACCACGGGTGCGTTGTGTTCGTCTGCCCCATCGAATCGCTGCCCGCCACCGGCGAAGAACTAGTCTGAACAAACCCAAACGCATCGCCTAGATCGTAGATACCCACGCCGTTCACCATCATCCCGATCAAGCCGCCTTGGTGAGGGGGCTTCACGTTAGGATTCGGAGTCGGCAGCGCCGGAGCTCGGGTGATGCGGCACGTATAGTTTTGCGAGATGGGCCAGAAATTGAAGAGTCCGCCCGTCCCGCTCAGGAAAGGCCCCATCGTGTAGGAAGCAAGACCGCTCGAATTGATATAAACATAATTCGCGTCGTAGCGGATGCGCTGCACGTCGGCATAGACGGTCGTGGACTGGGTCGTTGGGTTCGATGTATTGTTATTGGTGACTTCCGATGTCGGCCACGTCGTTACCGGAGTGATGTTCTTGTTCCCGGTTGAGGTGCTCGTCGTCTGAATGACCCGTGCAAAGACGCTGGAGTTCTGCGTGAACCACGACGTAAGCAGTGGCTCGGCATGAGTAGTAGCGGCGGCTAATGCGAGCGCAAGCGCGGTGAGTGTCCGGGTGGGCAGGGAGAGGGATTTCATGGGGAACCGTGTTTGGGCGTTCCAACATAAAACACTACGACTGTTAAGAAAATATGAGTCTGGCGCGGGAATTTTGTAAAGGGATTGTAAAAGTCCAATTAGGCAACGGTCCATCCACGGCGTGCGGCGATGCGAGCGTCCATGGTTAGGTGAGTTTGAGAGAGTGGCCGGAATGGTGGCGGAGGACTAACAAGATTTCGGCGAGGATGCTGATGGCAATCTCCGCGGGGGAGTCGGCCCCGATGTCGAGCCCGATGGGGGCATGGATCTTTTCTAACAAAGCGGGGTCGATCTGGCGGCGGCGCATTTCGTCAAAGACGTGGAGGACTTTGCGGCGGCTGCCGATCATGCCGAGGTAGCCGGGCAGGGGGCGCTGTAAGGCGGCGTAAAGGGCGGCTTCGTCGCCTTGGTAGTTGCGGCTGACGAGGAGAAGCGCTTCGTCGGGTTGCCAATCGCGGCTGAGGATGTAGTCGGGGGCGGGCTCGGAGAGGAGGACGTGGGCGACCTGGAGGGAATGGCAGAGGGCGAGTTCGTCCTCGCGGTCGTCGATGATGGTGACGTGGAGATCGCAATCGCGAGCGAGCCGAGCGATGGCGCGGGCGCAGTGTCCGCCTCCAACGAGGAAGAGCGCTTCGCGGCGGGCAATGGGTTCGATGAAGAGGGTGACTTCGCCGCCGCAGATAGCACCAAAGGAATCGGGGGTATCCTCGCGCAGCGGGTAGGTCTGGAGGAGCGGTTGGCCGCTGGCGATGCAGGCGCGGGCAGCGTCGAGGGCGAGGGATTCGAGTTTACCGCCGCCGATGGTGCCCAAGGAATCGCCCGAGAGATAGACGAGCATTTTCGCGCCGGTGGCGCGTGGCACGGAACCGCTCGTACGAGCGACGGTAACGGTGGCGCAGGGCGTGCGGGAGGCCCGGGCGGCGACGAGGGCGGAGAGGATGTCGTCCATTAGGGTAGAACAACCGCCGAGGTTGTTAGTAGGAATCGCGAACAAGCTGGAAGCATGTTCTACCTTGAGACAGTGCCTTCGATCTGGCCGTGGGGTTCGTCGGTGGGAAGGAGGATTTCGTTTTGGTTAGTCATGCCAAACTTCTCGAGCGGGATGAGTAAGTAGTGTTTGTTGGGCATAGCGATATGAATGTCGCTGATCTCAGGGCAGGCTGCGAGGGCGGCGGTGCCCATCTCGAAAAGCGTGGTCTGCGCGCTGGGGCTGTGGTTGCTGGCGAAGGGAACTAACATTGCGCTAAGAATGGCGGCGTTAGCGGCGGTGTAGCTGGCGGGGACGGCGCTCCAAGTCCAGGTGGCTTTGAGCGAGGTGGCGAGGACGCGGTCGGTCGTTTCGGGTAGGGTGGTGAACTCGCAGCGTGGATAATCGACGAAGCTGGATTCGGTCGATTTCATGAGGAGCAGGTTGTCGATACCAGAAAGGGCGCGGACCTCTTGGGCGGAGACGACGACTTCGGAAAATGGGACCGCGCTGTCGTTAGCTGAGAAACTGTGCGGATGCAGTGCTCCATCGATGGCCAGGCGTTTCCAGACGCGTTCCTTTCCGCTGATCGTGGCGCTGTCGATCTGCGGATATTTGCTGACGAAATGCTGACCGAGATACGTCAGGAAGCTCTCGGTGTCGGAGCCAAGGTGGTCTTTCGCAAGGGCGTGTACGGTGTTTTTCATCGTGTCGGTGGGGACGACTTGGCTGTTGTCGCCCGCAGTGTAGGAGGTCACGAAATCGCCTTGAAGCGCGACGCCGACGGTGAGTTCCTTGATCGTGTGGATGTGGCCTTCGCGGATGATTTTCATCACGCGCACCTTTTGTTTGCCGTATTGGTTAGAGGTTAGTTTCATAGTGAGTGGAAGCATTCGTCGAGGACTTCGAGCATGAAGTCAGCGTCAGCTTGGTGAATACACATCGGCGGTTTGATGCGAAGGACGTTCCCAAAGAGGCCGCCTTTGCCGATGAGCAGGCCGAGGTCTTTGCATTTCTCAAAGACTTGCAGACATTCCTCTTTGGCGGGAGTCTTGGTGGTGCGATCCTTAACGAGATCGATACCTAACATCAGGCCCTTGCCGCGAATGTCACCGATGATGTTATGTTTTGCGGCCAGTTTGTGGAAGCCGGCGATGAGGTGATTACCGATGGTGAGGGAGTTCTGCTGAAGTCCTTCGCGGTCGATGACTTCTAACACGGCCTTGCCTTGCGCCATGCAAACGGGGTTGCCGCCGAAGGTGTTGAAATGGATGCGCTGCGCAATGGTAGCGGCGATCTCCGGAGTGGTGACGACGGCCGCGAGCGGGACGCCGTTGCCGATGCCTTTAGCCATGGTCACGATGTCGGGAATGACGCCTTGGGTTTCAAATCCCCAGAATTTCTCGCCAGTGCGACCGAAGCCAGCCTGAACTTCGTCGGCGATGCAAACGCCGCCTGCCGCGCGGATGTGTCCGTAGGCCTGCTGGAGGTAGCCATCGGGAAAAACGACTGCGCCACCTACGCCTTGGATGGACTCGGCAATGAAGCCCGCGACTTTTCCCGAAGTGCCCATTTGGATGAGATCAAGCACGTCACCAGCGTATTTTTTTCCAGCATCGGGATCGTCGTAGCCGAAATGTCCGCGATAAGGATCGGGGGCGAGGGCGTGCTGGACGCCGAAGCCGCCGGGGACATTAAACTTCCAAGTGGAATGGGAGGTGAGTCCCATGGTGGCCTGACTGCCGCCGTGGTAGCAATTGCGCAGAGCGATCATGTCATAGTTGCCGGTGTAGGCGCGGGCCATGAGGAGGGCGAGATCGTTGGCCTCGGAACCGGAATTAGTAAAATAGCAGACCTTCAGATTGCCAGGCATCTTCGCAGCGAGTGCGGTGGCGTATTCCGCGATGTTAGGATGGAGATAAATCGTGGTGGTGTGCTGGAGGAGTTCGCTCTGGCGATTCGCGGCGGCGATGACGTGAGGATGACAGTGTCCGACGCTGACGGTGACGATGCCGGCGAAGCCATCAAGGTAGCGTTTGCCTGTTTCGTCGAAGAGATACTGGCCCTTGCCCTCGACGATCATGATGGGCTTTTTGTAATAGGTGAAGATGCCGGGATTGACGTGGGCTTTGCGCATCGCGATGACTTCGTCAATGGAGGGACCGGTGTAAGGCGAGGGGGTGAAATCGTAAGGAGGCAGGGTAGGCATGGTCAGTGGGGTGGGTTAGTTCTTTTGAAATTTCGAGAAGAGAAGATACGCGGCAAACGCGACCGCGAAACCAATAAACCACGCGGAGTGGTAAGCGATGACGACGAACTCAGGAACACTGCTGGGCGCGATAAGTTTCACCTCGACCAGGAAACCGGGCAGACTGGGAAGAATAGCTACCGCCAGTGCTCCGACACCGGCGAGATTGAAGCCGTGGAAGCCTCGATATTTTCCATGCTGCAAATAAAGATCCACGACGCTGAGGATGCGTTTCCGCAGGATGAAATAATCGGCAATCATGATGCCCGCAATCGGACCTAACAAAGCGCTGTAACCGATCAGCCAGGTGAAGATGTAGCCTTTCGGATCGGCCATCAGTTTCCAGGGAAAAATGAAAATGCCGATGAAGGCAGTGATCATGCCGCCGGTTTTGAAGCTGATCTTGGTCGGTGCGACATTGGCAAAATCATTGGCGGGCGAGACGACGTTGGCCGCAATGTTAGTCGAAAGCGTGGCGATGGCGAGCGTGACGAGCGCGAGCGCAGAGAGCCAAGGGTTGCCAAATTTCTGGATGAGGACGACGGGGTCCCAAATCGGCTGACCGAAGACAATGACCGTTGCGCTAGTCACAAAAATGCCGACGAAGGAATAGAACGCCATCGTGGGCGGGAGCCCGAGGAATTGGCCAAGGGTCTGAGCGCGTTGTGATTTCGCGAAGCGGGAGAAGTCGGGAATGTTCAGTGACATCGTGGCCCAAAATCCAACCATCGCGGTGAGGGTGGCGCCGAAGATCGGAAGAAACTCGGCGGAGGAATGAAACTTCGACGGTTGCGAAAGAATCGGGCCCCAACCATGCGCGGCGTGAAAGGCCCACCACATCAGGGCTCCACCGATGGCGAGAAGGAACGGGGCGCTGAGCGCTTCTAGCCATTTAATGGATTCCATGCCGTTGATGATGAAATAGACATTGATCAGCCAGAAGATAAAGAAGCAGAGCAGCTCGCCGGGCGAAATGCCGAGCGCGGCGATGTTCACTTTCGTCGCGGGATCGAAGCCGAAAATAACCGAGGCCGTGCCATAAATCGCGGAGCCGCCGATCCACGTTTGAATGCCGAACCAGCCGCAAGCGACGATGGCGCGCATGAGCGCCGGAATGTTAGAACCACGCGGACCGAAAGACGAGCGGAGGAGGACGGGAAAGGGCACGCCGTATTTCGTTCCCGGCTGGCCGTTGAGGACCATGGGGACGGCGATGATGACATTGCCGAGAAGGATGGTGACGAGCGCCTGCCACCAGTTCATTCCAGAGCCGATGAGATTGCTGGCGAGTGTGTAAGTGGGGATCTGCACGGCCATGCCGATCCAGAGAGCGGCGATGTGCCACGTGTTCCAGATGCGTTTTTCCTCAGGCACGGGTGCGAGGTCGGCGTTGTAAAGCCGGCTGTCTTGAATCGCCTGATTTTCCAAAACAACTACATCCCGGGTAGTTAATTCCATTCTGTCACTTAGCCAAATTCAGCGGGCGTGGGCAATCATAATTAGGCGGTGGCAGGCAAAAGGTCGTTTTTTTGCGGGGCCGTCGTGTCGGACAGTTGACCGAAGAGCCGGTTGGGAATTAGCTCCGGGATGAGAATTTGTCTGCGGGCGGTAGTGTTAGCGTTGATGTTCTGGGAAACTGCGACCTTGGCGGCAGGGGGCGCGGCGGTTCCGTTTTCCAAGGTTCAGACGTATGTCAAAGGCACGATCCGGCCGTCGCACTATTCGCAGGCGGAGCAGGATGCCGACGTGGAGGCTTACTATCAGCTGTGGAAAGGGGATTATTTGGTGAGGGAAAAGTCCGAGCTGGCAGAGTATCGGGTCGCGATGGGTAAATCGGGAAAGGCGCGGGCGCGAACCGTCTCCGAGGGACAGGGGTATGGGATGCTGATCGTTCCCTTAATGGCGGGACACGATGAGGAGGCCCAGGAGATTTTTGATGGATTATGGCGGTTTGCGCGGGCGCATCCGAGCGGGATCGAGTCGCGTTTGATGGCGTGGGAATTTCCCGAGAAAGGGAGGGATTCGGCGGACAGTGCCTTCGATGGCGATGCGGACATGGCCTACGGGCTGTTGTTAGCTGATCGTCAGTGGGGGAGCGCCGGAGCTGTGAACTATCGGCAAGCGGCGCTGGAAGTCATCGCTGGAATTAAGGCGGCAACGATCGGGAAAAAAAGCAGACTGCCGCTCCTAGGTGATTGGGTGGACGGCGAAAAATATAACGAATGGCAAACGCGAACGAGCGACTTCCTCTTCGGACATTTCCGGGCCTTCGGGCGCGCAACGGGAGATCCGGTTTGGGAGGAAGTGATCACCGCGACACAATCGGTGATGGCGCAATTGCAAACCCGATACAGCCGCGAAACGGGGTTGCTGCCGGATTTCGTCGTCGCAGAATCGACGGAACCGTATTTGCCCAAACCGGCGCCCCCGAAATTTCTCGAAGCGAAAACCGACGGAGCCTACGGCTATAACGCCTGCCGAGTTCCCTGGCGAATTGGCACGGACGCACTCCTGAATGGAGCGTCGGAATCATTCGCCGCCGTCCGAAAAATATCCGGTTGGATCGAGCGGGCCACCGCCAGTGATCCTTTGAAGGTAAAGGCGGGCTACGAGTTGGGCGGTCAACCGCTGCCCAACAGCGACTACGTGACCAACGCCTTTATCGCGCCACTTGGCGTCGCCGCCATGACTGATCCGGCGCAGCAAAAATGGCTCGATGCAATCTATGAGGCGGTCCGGAAGCGCCGTGCCGATTACTACGAGGATTCTCTAACCATGTTGAGCTTGCTGGTTATGACGGGTCACTTTTGGGACCCGACGCTGCCCGATCTTGGGGACAGGTAGAAGCGCAAGAAACGCAGGCGCAATTGCCGCTCAGGGATTTCCGGCAACCGTCGTTGCCGATGCCTTGAGCTTGGGCAGCAGATAATCCGCGAGGTGTTCGCGAATGTGCTCGTAGAAGCTGCGAGCCACCTTGAGATCGGTCTCGCTGAGCGGTTCTGTGCCGTGAATAATCATCTGCATGCGATACGTCGTGGTCGTCTCGCCGAACTGATGCCGGAAACGCTCCAAAATGCCGCTCTTCGCGTAATTACCTTCCATCCATTTTCCTTTCTCATCGATCGTGCTGAACCACAGGGTAGCCTCCCGGAATCCGTCCCGTTTCAGCGTCACTTCCCGGTAGGGCGAATCGCCACTTTCGCCCTCGACTGACCGCAGGGTCTGCCCGGCAATCTGCCAGCCATTACTCGTGTAACAGATTTGCACATCGTGATAGCCCATGAACGGGTAATCCAGTGATATCGTCGCCACGAGGCGCCCTTTGCGATACTGCCAGACTTGGGAATTGATCCCGCCAAAAGCCTCGACCTTTAGCATAGAGGGCGGCCCGGACTGGAGTCGCCACCACGAGTTGATCTCGTCGGGGAGATTGATGGGCGTATCATTTTTCAAGGCGGACGCTGGCGAGGTGGCCACTGCTTGATCGTTGTCGCTGTAGTGCAGGCCACGAGGGATCTGAATTAGGAACAAAATGCCAAAAAGAACCAATGCACCCCGCAGCCAGAAAGGAATGAAAACTCCCAACGCCGTCGAGGCAAGCCCTGCCGCTGGCGGACTCGGTTTCGAGGTCACGGGCACCCCCGCTTTTTCATAAATAACGTTCAGCAGCAGGATGAAACCTAGGTAGCTCGCGAGCATGATCATGCCCACGGTCTCATGCCGAGCCCCAGAAAGAATGTTAATATTGTAGGAGTATTCCAGCCAGGCCCCAGAAGTGATGCGGACTAAATTTCCTAACATCACAACACCCAAGAGCAGGACCATTGAAAGCAATATCACTACCAGACCTCTCCGCCGCCAAGACATGTAAAAAATACAAGCCGCTGCTGTGAAGAGAACAGACTTCATCCCGCTGCAAGCCTCTTCGACCAGCAGTTTGTGCCCCGGTATCTCGATTACATTGCCATACATTTGATGGGTTACGCTGAGGACTTTCAGCGCCCAGCTACTTCCAATCGTCGAGAGGTTTTGTAGTTTGAGCGTGAACACCTCATCCAGCTTGAGCGGCGGTAGAATAATTGTTAAAAACAGCATTCCCGCAGGAAAAAGAGCGCGAAACAATCTCCACCCGCCCAGCCACCAGACCAGCCCAGCCAACGCTGGTAATACCGACACGGCCCCGACCCAAGGCGACCAAAGCCAAGTTGCGGCTGTGAGCATCAGGATCGAGAGAAAAATACATCCCCCGGCAATCCAGTTCGATCCCGGCTCCAGTGGTCTGGGATATTCTTCGTATTCGCGAAAGAGCAACAACGCCACTCCCGCGAGGGCTAGTGGAAAGAATTGGTAGGCCTCGCGGCTCCAGAGATTCCCAAAATAATTCCACCACAGAGGCGTAAAACAGAGGAGGGTGAGCCCGACAACGGCGAAGCGCCGATTGAACGGCCGCTTAATCGGCGGATTGGAAATATTGGCGGTGCTTGCGCTAGTGGGCGGTGGAGTGTCCATCGAGGGTGAATTGGAGTTTGCCATGAGTTTTCACCGTTCCCAAGGAGTTTGTTGGCACAAGTTACAATTGTGTGACCATAAACATTTCGCTTAGCATAAACGCCCTACACGAGACAAAATCAACTTTACACAAATTAGTTCCGTAATGCTCACCGTCTCCAAAGCCTATCGCCTCGCAAACGAACATTTGCAAAACGGCCTGCTAAGCGAAGCCGAAAAGCTCTTTAGGACGGTTTCGATGATCGAGCCCTCTCATTTCCAGGCTCACAGGAACTTGGCCCGACTTCTGCGAGGAACCGGACGGCTTGAGGAGGCGCGAATTTATTTTCGCAACGCCATTCGATTAAATCCGGACCAAGCTGAACTGCATTACGATCTCGGAAATGTCCTCGTTGACCTTCGCCAGTTCGAGGAAGCGGCCTCCGCATACGAGGCGGCCATCGCCATCCAGCCGAGCTATGCCGAGGCCTTCAGCAATTTGGGATTGACCCAGCGGCGTCTGGGGAATTTTGAAAGCGCCGTCGCCAGCTACCGGCAATCGCTGGCTATCCGTCCGAACTCTGCGTTGGCGCGTTACAATCTCGGTAATCTGCAAAAGGAAATGGGCGATTTGGATAGTGCCATCGCATCCTATCGTGAAGCGCTTCGTTGCGAACCGGACCACGCGGAAGCGATAAACAACCTCGGTATCGCGTTGCGAACCCAAGGCAAAAGATCCGAGGCTGTCGAAGCCTACGAGAGAGCACTGAATTTTCTGCCGGAGTCCGCTGAGGTGTGGTGCAACCTAGGAAACGCTCTGGAGGAACTGGATCGGAAACCGGAAGCGATCGTTGCCTATCGTCGTGCTCTCGCGATTCGGCCCGATAACTTCATTCAAGCCTACGTTGGTCTTGGAATATGCCTTTGGGATATTGGCGAAAAAAAAGAGGCTGGAGAGTGGTATGTGCGGGCATTTCAGCTGGAGCCAGAGAACCCGGTCGTTCGATTTAACCGCGCTTGCTTTGCATTATACGCGGGCGAGTGGAAAACGGGATGGATCCTTTACGAGGCTCGTTGGGAAACGGAAAAAGGGCGCAGGGAAAAGCGCAATTTTACCGGACCGCGCTGGCGCGGGCAAAAACTTAACGGGGAGCGGGTGCTTCTTTTTGGCGAGCAGGGGATCGGGGATTCGATTCAAATGATCCGCTACGCAAAGCTGGTTGGAGAGCGCGGCGGCGTTGCGGTTATACAATGCCCCCGTTCGGTGCATGAAATTTTTCGGCAGACTGTGGGCGTAAACGAGCTGGCCGGAATGGAAGACAATCCTGCTTTTGACTTTCATGTCCCGCTGATGAGCCTGCCCTTCGTGGGGAACATCAACCCGGAAACTTACGGAGTATCATTTCCTTACGTCCAAGTGCCTCCGAATACGGCAGAAATTTGGAGCAAACGAACGATGAAGCGAGGAAACTCCCTGCGCGTGGGTCTCGTTTGGGCGGGGAACCCGTCGCAGGCGCAGGATGCGCGCCGGTCTGCGTCGCTCGATGAACTTCGGTTGCTTTTGGAAATGCCGGACGTGGATTTTTTCAGTCTTCAAGTTGGCCCTAAAGCCAGCCAAATTGAGGAAAATAGACTTGAAGGGCGGATCATTGATCTGACCAGCAACATTGAGGACTTTGCCGATACAGCAGCTCTCATCCGACAACTTGATCTGGTCATTACCGTCTGCACATCAGTGGCGCATCTGGCCGGGGCGCTGGCAGTCTCGACGTGGACCATGCTCCCTTTTGCGGCGGATTGGCGTTGGATGGCAGACAGGTCAGACTCGATCTGGTATCCCACGATGCGCTTATTTCGCCAAGGAGCGGACCGGAAATGGGCACCCGTGGTTCTTAAGATACGAAGTGAGCTCGAGAAGCTTACTGCTCAACATACCCCGGTCTCCTGATTTTTATGCCTAACCTGACCATTGACCAAGCTCTCGAAAACGCCGTCCAGCACCACCGCGCAGGGCGTCTTCCCGAGGCTGAGCGGATTTACCAGCAAATCCTCTCCGTTCAGCCGGAAAACTCCGACGCTCTGCATTACCTCGGTATTCTGGCCCATCAAGTCGGCAACCTTCCAGCAGCGGAGGAATTGATTCGCAAAGCCATCGCCCACAATGCGTCGGTGGCCTCTTATCGCAATAATCTCGGCAACCTCCTGCGCGATCTTGGTCAGCTGGAAAACGCCCGGGCCGAATATCTTTCTGCGCTCGAATTGGAACCTGATTCCGCCGACACACACTCGAACATAGCCACGATCGAGCGCGAACTCGGCAATTTGGAAAAGGCTGCCCATTTCTATCAGGAAGCCCTCGATCTCAAACCCTATGACACGGGGATTCATATCAATCTTGGCACCTTACTCTCGGAGCAGGGAAAAATGGACGAGTCCATAGAGACTGCTCAGACTGCCCTCGAACTCAACCCTCTCCTCCCCGATGCGCATTTGCTAATGGGCAACCTGTGTTTGCAACAAGGAGATTTTGCCTCTGCGGAGCGGTCATTTACGAAAGCCACTGAGTTGCAACCGAAATTGGCGCAGGCGCATTTTAGCCTGGGCTTGGCCTTGCAAGGACAGGGGAGAATTACCAATGCAACTGCTGCATGTCGCAAAGCCATTCAACTCGAGCCGCAACATGCCGCTGCGCATCAAAATCTTTGCGATCTCCTGCGTCAGCAGGGCCAGTTGGATGAAGCGATCATGATAGGGCGCCAGGCAGTCCGCTTGAATCCATCCAACGCCGGTGCCCACTACAATTTGGGTGGCGCCCTCCAGGCCAAGGGACAGCTCTCTGACGCTGCAGCCGCGTTCCGGCGTGCCATCGAGACCGACCTGGCTTCAGCTAACGCCTGGAACCAACTCGGTTGCGTCCTCAAGGACGAGGATCAGCTTGATGAAGCCGAGACTGCCTTCCGTAGCGCCATAGCCATCCAGCCGAAACATGCCGAGGCACACAGCAACCTTGGGGCGACACTCATGCCCTCAAATCTGGACGCTTCCGTAGAATCCGGTCGCATAGCCTTACGTCTAGCGCCCGAAAATCCGGGCGTTCGGCTGACGCAGGCGTTTGCGCTCCTGTTGCGTGGCGACCTGTGCGAGGCTTGGCCGTTGCACGAAGCTCGGTTCGACGCACCTGGCTCGGGATCCATTCCGCGCGGTTTTACCCAGCCAAAATGGGGCGGGCAGCCGCTTCCCGGGAAAAGGCTCCTTCTCCATGCCGAGCAGGGCTTCGGAGATTCGCTCCAGTTCATCCGCTATCTCCCGCAGGTGGTCACACGCTTGGGCGAAGGAAGCCAAATTGTCCTGCAATGCCCCGCCGCGCTTACCAGTCTTTTTGGCAATTTGGATGGAATTGAAGAGATCATCGCTGACGGCCAGCCGCTGCCTGACTTTGAGTGCCACCTGCCGTTGCTGAGTCTGCCGTTTCTCTTCGATACCGGTCTGGAAAATATTCCTACCAATATTCCTTACCTCAACCCCGACCCGGTCCTCTGCGAAGTCTGGAAGGAGAAGATTAACCGGAACCTAACCTCGGAAGGCACGCGCAAGATTGGGTTGGTCTGGGCAGGCAGTACTGGGCACAAGGGCGACCGCTTCCGCTCAATTGGGCTCGCCACGCTGCAGCCGTTGCTGGATGTTGAGTGCGCTCGCTTTTTCAGCCTTCAGGTGGGTCCGGAGGCGAGCCAAGCGCGAGGAACCCCTGTCATTGATTTGACGTCCGAGCTAAAGACTTTCGCAGATACTGCCGCCCTGATCTCCCAGCTTGACCTTGTGATTTCGGTGGACACCGCCGTGGTTCACCTCGCCGGGGCTTTGGGCAAACCAGTTTGGATTCTGCTCCCTTTCGCACCCGACTGGCGCTGGATGAAGGGTCGCTCCGATTCCCCTTGGTATCCCACGATGCGCCTCTTCCGTCAGCCTCAAATTGGCGACTGGAATTCTGTTGTTAACGAGGTTTGCTCCGCGCTCCTTGAAATTAACCGGTAAGACAGGACTGCCAAATTAATGAGAGGCGTTAGCAGCGTTGTACGCGTTCTGTGCGGCAACGGTCGCCAATTGGTTTGCTGCAGTATCACCGATTTGGGCCCGCAATTTTTCATAGGCCCTGCGCTCCGCCGAAATCCAGCGATTCAGGTACGCCGGATCGTTCGGATTCTGATATTCTCCTCCCACTTGTTTGATAAAATCGTCCTGCTGCCGGGTGATCACCTTCGCTTGCGCCGGAGTTACGACCGCTCCCCCCAAGTCTTGTAGCACAACTGGCAACTGGGGTTTTGTAGCCTCTCGACTGGCAATATGCCCACTTAGTTTAGCAGAATCCTGAGCATCTTTGCGGGTCGCCAACAACCGACCGTGGCGCAACACCTCTCCAATTCTTCCTTCAGATCGATGAGCGTCGTCGCTCGAGTCTTGCTCAATCCACTGGCTCGACGGACGAACCGCCCCGACAATGGGTAGATTGTGGCTCTGAGCCGCAGATAGTGGGGCCGTCTGAACGACAAACGATGGATGGGTTTTGGAAATTTTCCCGTTCTTGCGTTCCGTTGCGGCGACGCCGTTTCCCGCTGGTTGCAGACCACCCGCAGACTGATCACGCATGACTTGTTGCGACTCCACTGGATGACCAACCGTCTCCTTTGGAGGAGCTAGAAAATACACCGAAATCCAGACACACAATGTGGAAGTGAAGGCGAGCAGAGCGAAGCGTTGAGTCAGAGACATAGAAAGGTTTTCTGGATCGGGTGAGATGAGATTTAAAAAACCAAAAACCGGTGCCGAAGTCACCTCGGGCACCGGTCTTGATTGAAGGAACTGAGCAACTATGCAGAGATTTTGGATCGCTTGCGAAGCAACAACCCGAAACCTCCGAGAGCCAAACCAGCCAGCACGATCGAAGATGGCTCCGGAACAGATGTAGGCGTAAAAGTGAGTTGGTTGTTGGCCGGGTTAAAGACGAAATTACCTTCTTTGGAGGCTGTCGTGCTGGGTGCAATCAAATATAAATCCAAACCATTGGATGTCGTAAATTGTGCTTCGACGGGGCTGATGTTTGAAAAACTAAAGCTCGCTGCATAGCGAGTTGAGACAGAGTTGGCATTTCCAGGCGAACCCACCGAGCCGTTATTCACAGCAGATTCAGTAAGAGTGCCTACGCCATTTCCTCCGGGACCATTGTTGTTGGAGTAGTAATTGAATAAGGCAACGATATTGTTGGCAGGAACAGCTTGCGCAGATAAACTACCGCTGGTCGGTGCTGCACCCCCGGTGGCTTTTGTCGTGTAAAGAGTCCTGGTTGGATCGTTTGTCACCGGATCCCCGTTGATATCCTGATTATTTTGATTGGTTCCAACCAAACCCCAACGAATGTTAGCGTCCGTGGCCCAGTTCGCTCCGAAAACATTTACGTTGCTCAAAACACTGTTCAAATTAGTCAAAGTTAACGTAATCGGGGCTAGGGCATCACGAAACTGGGTGGCAGGTCCAAGATTGACTGCAAAGTCAGCAGTGGTGTTTCCTATCTGCCGAAAGCCTAAATAGATATCCCCCAAATTGTATGACAGCGCTGCCTGCAATGAGTGTGAAAGGATTGAGGTCAGACCGATAAGGATAAATTTCGTGTATTTCATAGTTGCAGTATTTGGAATTAACACTGGAATCCGACTGGTAAAAGCTAAAAACTGTTACATTTGTGTGACAAGCGGGTGTAAAAAAAGCCGGCGTGAAGTTGCCTCCACGCCGACTTGTTTTTTTATCTTACTTAGCTCTAGCGAGAGCTAAGGAGACTTTCAACCGTTACTTGGAAACTAAGATACCGCCGTCCTCGCCCCGGGTGTAGCGGAATGAGTTATCATCAGCGAGGCCAGAGAAACCAAAAGTGACGTTAGTCACGCTATTCACCAAGGCATCGCGGAAGATTTGTTTGTTGGCAGTCAAGGTGAGATTACCAATATACTCGTAGTTCCAGAACGGATAGGCACCGTTCTTAATTGCCGCTGGGACCAAGGCTCCAATTTGAACGTTCTTAGCGTCGTTAGTACCGGCGACGGTTTGGGTGACCGTCGAATTCTTGTCGAGTGTGATTTGGTCGAGCGTGGTTACCGGTGCGGTAGCCGCAGGTTTGGTAGAAACGATTATCGAACCTCCCGCAATGCCTGTTCCGCTTACAATTTGGCCAGCAATCAAACCAGTCACAGTTCCGACAGGAACGTTTATGGTTGGGCTGTTGATGGTTGTTTCAGTAGAGGCTGGGCGTTTGGCGATTCCAGTGAAAGGATTCACACCATTGAAGCTGAGGTAGCGACCATTGCCGGCACTGTTGCCAACATTTCCACCGCCGACGCCGAAGACTGCTCCATAGCTGTCGGTCTCACCTACGTAGATCACGAAGCTCATCGAACCATTGCTTAAACCAGAAAGGCCTGAAGCATCGGTTACGTTAGAGGTTTCATAGCGGGCGTAATTGAGTAAGGTGCCGCCAGAGGATTCACCGCTGTTGCCAGAGGAGAGCGTGAGGTTGATCGTCGCCAGTTTATTTGCAGTCCCGCCGCTACCGAACGTTATCGGGCGGTATTGGGTGACAGGAGTCTGAACTCCATAGCCCGTTTCAGCCAGTGTGGTGATGCGAGTTCCGGAATCATCGTCGCGTCCTCCCAGGAAGATGCGCTGGGTATGACTTGCATTGCCCGTGAATTGGGAGGCTGTTGTAAATCCTCCCGAAAGAAGAGTCTTTGCAGTCTGTGTTGAGATACTCGTAATATTGGCATCGCCGTTTTGCCCAATGACCCATGCAAATGGAACAATGCCGACCTTCGTTTCATTCGTTGCCCCATACGGATTAGTCTGGTAAACCGTGGAGGTTTGCAGATTGTCCGCGAATCCGATATCGGCTTTGTTGGCCGTGGTCAGAGAGGCGGTACTGGCGCCGGAAGTGCCGGTTGGCGAGGTCGCCGTGGCATCGAGCAGCGTGTTGATGTTAACAGTCGCGGCATTCGACACTGCGTTGACACCGCGGGCAGAACCCGTCCAGTTTGTTTTTACAGTGACGGGATTGCTCATGCCAGCAATATTTCCTTTGAAGATATGGTAGGTGGCCCCCGTAAAACTGGTGCCGTTGTAACCATATCCGCTGAGGCTGTTGCCAGCGGTGTTAAAGACTTCGAGGACGCCGTTAACGGCAGCGGCGCGGAAAGCGCTGGAACCGGTGAGGACGATGGTGGTCTGCGCACTGGCGTAGTGCACGGATGAAATGGCAGCGAGAGCGGCCAAGGCGATTTGGGTATTTTTCATATATTAATTTCTTATTTACTGTTGGGTTGTTTTTTTACTGCACTAAGGGATTAGGCGTTGACTTTGCGGAAGTAACGCACGGCGATGTAGGCGAAGCCAACAGTTCCAAGGAACATAAAGGCATAGGTGGACGGCTCGGGAACCGGGGTAAAAGTGAGAG
>JBBRPA010000014.1:0-69256 GCA_038228695.1 Chthoniobacterales bacterium | reverse complement strand
CAAGCCTAGGAGTTGACTAAACAGGCTCGCATTACGCAAAATCATTGCCAGCCTCCTGAGTGGGTGAAGTTTGGGTTTTTCATCACCTCCATTCCAACCCATTCAGGAGCGCCTTTTAAATCTTATTTTGGACAGGTGTGCGTTCGAGCAGGCATTTTTCGCCATGGTGCATCTGCCTTATCTCCAGCCGTTCGAGGACGTGAACAAACGAGTATCCCGCCTTGCGGCAAACATTCCGTTCATCCGTCTCAACCTGTCCCCTCTTTCGTTTGTGGACGTGCCGCAGCGCGATTATGTGGATGGCCTGTTGGGTGTCTATGAATTGAACCGCATCGAGCTGCTGCGGGATGTCTTCGTGTGGGCCTACGAACGCTCTGGCGCACGATATGCCGCCATCCGGCAAACCCTGGGGGAACCCGATCCGTTCCGGTTGCGTTATCGAAAGCTACTGGGCGAGGTGGTTGCCCGCGTCGTGCAAAGCCGGATGGACAAACAAGCCGCCTCGATCTTTGTTCGCACTGAGTCGCGCAAACTGCCCGACGCAGCGGATAGCGCCCGCTTCGCCGAAATGGCGGAAATGGAATTGGCGGTGTTGCACGAGGGGAACTTCGCCCGCTTTCAAATCCGTCCCTCGGAGTTCGCATCCTGGAAATCCCGCTGGAAATAAAAACAATGCCCACCCCCGGAGAACATAAGACGGTCCAAGCTCGCATCCTTGCCTATGCCGAGGCCATCGGTTGGACGATTGTGTCCCGCGAGGAAGCCGAGAAAAGGAGAGGGGGCATTCCTGCCCCCTTGGAATCGGAAATCGGGGGTTGGAAAACCCGCGCTCCGTTGTCGCTTTTCTTCGACGATCTGCTCGACGCCCAGGTGCGGGAGTCCGGCCATTTTCCGCAGTTGAATTCCCGTTTTTTTGAAATCGCATGAAGCCCGCAACAATCACTGCTGATTATTCCAAGTTCCTCACCGAAGTGAAGGGACGGATCCAGTCCGCCCGCATTCAGGCTGGGCGGGCGGTGAACCGGGAACTGGTGATGCTGTATTGGGACATCGGGCGCGGAATCGTGGAGAAGCAACGAACTGCGGATTGGGGCGACGGGGTCGTGGAACGGCTGGCGGCGGACCTGCGAGCGGAGTTCCCAGACATGCGGTGGTTCACCACTTGGAGCAGCTCCCGCGTCCGCAAACACGACATCCTCGTCGCCACGAACTACCTCACCGAGGACGACGTCGATACCCTCAATCGCCTAGTCGTCATCCTCCTCGAACAGGCTGAACTCCGTGCCAAGCAGCAGAAAGAACTGACCCTTGCGTTTTGGCGGAGCAGCGTGGACCGCATGCTAGCCGGAAACGACCAACCGCTGCTAGCCGGACCCGGCAGTGTGAGCCATGAAGCGATGAAAACCACTGCGGGCGAGCGCTACGAGGATTTCGATGCCAAGCGCCGGGCGCAGGAAGCCAGCGAGGCCGATGCCGAGGATTTGAAGGCCATCGAGGACTTGGAAAAAGACCTCAAGAGGAAGGGAGGGAAGGCGTGATGGACGGCAAACCATATCCGATTCCAAAACCGTGGACGGAGTCGTCCATCGGAAAAGCGGTCGTGAAAACGAAGCAACGAGATCCTAGAAAAAAGCCCGACGAGGTGTTTGAATACGTCGATGTTTCGGGCGTATCGAACGAGTCCTTCAAGATCACAAGCGTAACGCCGACATTGGGATCGGAAGCGCCAAGTCGGGCGAGGAAAGCTCTCGAAAAAGATGACATTCTTTTTGCGACCGTGCGCCCGACGCTCAAGCGAATCGCATTGGTCCCGCCCGAACTCGATGGGGCAATCGCCAGCACCGGATACTCCATTTTTCGATGCGATAAGGCGAAGGCTGATCCAGGATTTCTTTACTCGTTTCTGATCACAGATCACTTTACCGCGCGGATGGCGGGTTTGGAGCGAGGTGCAAGCTATCGTGCATGAACTGCTGCATTTTTCCGTGCCTAATCACGGCAAACTTTGGAAGAGTCTCATGCGCGCGCATTTGGGAGAGTGGGAAGCGATTGCCGGCCGCTTACCGTCCGATTTTCGTTAAAACACCTGTCTCAAAAAACATTTCGAATTCGAGAGAAACTGCTTTCCTAGCGTGACTTGACCTTGAAATGGGGCCCGAGGCTCGGGCATGGTAGTGGCCTGGCCTGTTAATGGTCGCCTTTCCCGAATTTTTTGATGAACTCCGCGAACGCTCGTCTCCCTGCCCCCGGGGCTTGGGCGCGGTTGCGGCGCGATCCTAAGGTAGTCGCCTCTGCTCTCGTGCTGGCGCTCGTGATCGTGGCGGCCATTCTCGGCGCATTCGTTTTCCCGGAGAAATATCAGGGCACCAGCGCCGCCCAATTTTCCCCGCCCTCGTGGACTCATCCCTTCGGCACCGATTTAAATGGACGCGATGTGCTCTACCACACTCTGGAAGGCGCTCGGATCTCGCTGATCGTCGGATTTTGCGGAGCGGCGGTGTCGTTTTTTATCGGGACCACCTACGGATTGATTTCGGGCTATCGAGGCGGCAAAACCGATGCTGTGATGATGCGGATCGTCGATATCCTTTACGCTATTCCGCGACTGGTTTTCATCCTGATCGCGATCAGTAGCTTCGACAGTCATTTCAAAAAACTGCTCATCGGCTGGCATCTGGAGAATTTCATCGGCTACTCGAAAATCGCCATCCTCATCCTCTCCCTCGGCGCGATCGAATGGCTCACCATGGCCCGCATCGTTCGTGGTCAGGTTCTGTCGCTCAAATCGCAGCAATTTGTGCTGGCCGCTCGCGCTATTGGACAGACCAATGTCCGCATTGTTCTCCGGCACATTTTTCCTAACCTGCTCGGAGTCATCCTAATCTACGTCACGCTCACCATTCCGGCGGTCATTCTCGACGAGTCGTTTCTCTCCTTTCTCGGACTTGGCGTGCAGCCGCCGCAAGCCAGTTGGGGCACGTTGCTTGCAGAAGGCGCCCAAACCATTAACCCGGTTAAATCCAACTGGTGGCTGCTCGTTTTTCCGGCGGTCGCGATGTCCCTCACCTTGCTCGCGCTGAACTTTCTTGGCGACGGCCTGCGCGACGCCCTCGATCCGCGAGAGAAGAAATAAAAACTAGTCCAAGCACGCCGAGTGCGTTACCAGATGGGTCTTATGCCCTCGGGTCCCGAAATATTGGAGGCGGTGCCGGTGATTCTTTCGCTCATTTTGATCGAAGGATTGCTCTCGGTGGACAATGCCCTGGCGATTGCCGCGATGGCCTCGCATTTGCCCAAGGACCAGCAGAAACTCGCGCTTCGGCTGGGCATCATTGGCGCCTACGTCTTTCGTGGCGTTTCTCTGGCCATGGTCTCTTGGATTCAAACTAATCTTTGGGTAAAATATTTCGGTGCGGGTTATTTGGTTTATCTAATGTGTTCGCACCTCACCTCGAGAGAGGAAGCGGAGGGTGCCGGCAAAAAAATCAAACCGCGCGGCCTGTTAGTCACCGTCATGTCGATTGAATTGATGGACCTGAGCCTGAGCATCGACAACGTCATTGCCGCCGTCGCTTTGAGCAACAAACTCTGGGTCATCGTCACCGGGGTTTTTATCGGCATTCTCGCACTGCGATTGCTAGCGGGATACGCGATCGGATTGATTGCCCGGTTTCCCATTCTCGGGCCGACCGCTTTCGTCCTCGTCGGCTACGTCGGATTCCTCCTCATCTTTGAAATGCTCAGCGGCCTGCATCTGGGTTCGGGCGGGAAATTTCTTGGAATTTGCGTTATCCTCGCTGTGGCGATTAGCTATCAACAATTTCCAGGAATAACCACGATCCTTCACCCGATGTTAGGAATGCTCTCACACCCAATGCGTTGGTTTGTTGTAGCAGTCGAAAGCGTCTTCCGACCGTTCACATTCATTTTTTGGAAAATCTTCCCGCAGATCAAATGAGCACGGAAATTTTCCTTCGCGAATCCGAGAGCGCCCTGCGTTCCGGGACTTTCCTTCGTCTCACCCTGGCCCGTCCGGCGACCGGCGAGGCCCGGCGGCAAATCATCCTTCGACCAGCGGAAATTCGCGGCGCGTATTCTGTGCAAGTCACCCACCGATATCCGACCCGCGACGAGGTGGAAAATCTGAGCCCAGTCGCTTCCCTCGCTCTCTTGACGCAATCGCTAGGAGACTCCTTTCTCGACGCTCATCTTGAGACCCTAGAGGCAATGGTTAGCTTGCGCCACAGTCGCCGCGGGGAAGCGCGTATCTCCCGCCGTAAAAATCCGACAGCCGCCGCCCCACTCTTGAGTCACGACCGCCGCAAAAACCTGCTGCTGGATCCGGTCAGGCTCCCTTGGCTGCACGACCTCGGTCTGGCCGACGCGAGCGGCAAGATTCTCCCGTCCGGCTCGGCCAAATGGCGGCAGGTGGGACGCTTTGTTGAATTGATCAGTCATGCGTGGGCCGATGTTAGTTGGGAGTGCGATCGGGCGTTGGAGGTGGTCGATATGGGCTGCGGCAAAGGCTACCTAACATTTGCTTTGGAAGCGTGGTTCACGGACGGAGCGAAGGTCGCGGTGCAAGTTCGCGGCGTGGAGCAACGCCCCGGTCTGGTCGAGGCCGGAAACGCCATCGCCACACGACACGGACGGAGCGCTCTGCGATTTGAGACTGGCCAGATCGGAGGGACCCAGATGGATCGGCTCGATTTGTTAGTAGCGCTTCACGCCTGCGATACGGCCACCGACGATGCGCTTGCGCTCGGTGTGCGGCACGGTGCGCGCATGATCGTTTGCGCACCGTGCTGCCAACACGAACTGCGGGAATCCATGCAAGGCAGCGATGTCATGGCCGGAATGCTTGACCATGGTTTGTTTCGCCAGCGGCAAGCGGAGTTACTCACGGATACGTTGCGCACGCTCGTTCTCGAGCGCGAGGGCTATCATGTGCGCGTGGTGGAGTTTATTTCTGCTGAGCACACAGACAAAAACCTTCTGCTCATCGCCACTCGGCACGGGAAGAAATCTTCTGTCGCCGCCGAAAAAATTGCGGGCCTGAAATCGCTCTTCGGCCTCCCAGGATTTTATCTGGAGACTCTGCTACCATGTTAGCCGTTTGCGATTGGGAGATTCTCCGCGCTATGCGTCTCGGTTTTCTCGGAGCGGAAAACGGCCTCGCCGATTATTGGGCAACGCCGACTCATCTCGGATTGTATGACCGATTTTTTGCTGAGCGCATCGGGTGGAAGTGGGACGCGGCACTAACGGAACTAACCTCACGAGGTTTCTCCGCGGCCGGACACGTGGTGGATTGGGGCTGCGGTACGGGAGTAGCCGTGCGGCGTTTTCTGGAGCGGTTTCCCGGGATTACTGATGTCACATTGCACGATCGCTCGTATCTGGCGTTGCGGTTCGCGACGGACCGGTTGCGCGCCGATTTTCCGGCCGTTACGATTCATTCGTGGAATCCGACAGTGCCACCTGACGCCGTGTATTTGCTCAGTCACGTGCTCAACGAATTGCCCACCACGGCTGATTTGCGCGACCTGTTAGCGACCCATGCGAATACCATCGTCTGGGTGGAATCCGGAACGCACGCGACGAGTCGGCGCTTGATCGGGTTGCGCGAGGAATTGCGGGAGGATTTTTCCCTGCTCGCGCCTTGTCCGCATGATGGAGCCTGCGGATTGCTAACATCGGAGAACGCGCAGCACTGGTGCCATCACTTTACCAAGCCGCCCGGATGGGTCCATCATGACCCGGATTTTTCTGCATTTGCGCGCGAGTTAGAGATCGACCTTGGGACCGTCCCCTACTCGTGGTTTGCGATGGGCAAAACACCAGCGAGTCGGCCACAGGAGAAAACGATTGGGCGTCCCCGTATTTTCAAGGGTTACGCCAAAATTTTGACCTGCGAAGCAAGCGGAGTGACAGAGAAAACGGTCCAGAAGCGGGTCGATCCCGCCGCATTCCGAGCCCTGCGAAAAACGGATTAGGAACCGGCCGGTCACGGTAAAATTCACCGAATTGTCACCAATCTGTCGTCGATTTGTCGCAATCGCTCTCTAATAGATCAATTCCCCGGGTTACTTTTAGTTCACTCCTAGACGATCCAGGGGAATACGGTAAGAACCCCAAATCTCACTACGTCATGTCCACGCTCCCGACTTCCGTGTTGTGCGCCTCGCAGCGCTACACCGTCCGCCTTGCCGAAAGTCCAAATGATCTGCAACTGGCCCAGCGCCTTCGTTTTGCCGTCTTCAACCTCGAGCTTCACGAAGGACTCGACAACGCGTATCTGACCGGGCTAGACCAAGACGCGTTCGATGCGGTTTGCGACCATTTGCTTGTCTGCGAATCGGCCACCGAGGCGGTCGTCGGCACCTATCGTTTGCAAACGGGTAAGACGGCAGCTACTGGTCTTGGTTACTACAGTGCGGCGGAGTTTAATTTTTCGCCGTATGAGCCAATCCGCTCCAGCCTCGTGGAGTTGGGACGGGCATGCGTCGCACGAGAACACCGGTCACTCTCCGTGTTGAACCTGCTCTGGCGCGGCATCGCTCTCTACGCACGGCAAAACCAAGCACGTTATCTCATCGGTTGCAGTTCGCTCAGCACGCAAGATGAAGCGGTGGGTCTGGGCGCATGGGTCCATTTGCGCGATCGCCACCTCGTCGAGCCGCGTTTTCGCACCGAACCACTTCCCGCCTTCGCTATCGATTCCGCACGCAATCCCGTCTCCGAACCCCTCCCTCGACTTCTTCGGGCCTACCTTCAGGCCGGGGCGCTCGTCTGCGGAGCTCCGGCGATTGATCGCGAATTCCGCACGATCGATTTTTTGACCCTGATGGATCTGGAAAATGCGCAATCGCGCGTGCAGACCCATTTTCTGGCATGACCGGACGGCTTACCAAGGGATTCCGACTGGCCACAGGCTTGGTTCGCTCATGGTTGCGATCTGCCACCGCAGACCCGATTGAATGGCTGCACGATTCGGCGAGTGCATGCGCTCGGGCTCTTGATTTAAAGATCACCGTTACCGGACCGCTGCCGGATCGGGGATTGATCGTGGCCAATCACCTCGGCTATTTAGATATTGTGGCCTTGGCCAGCGTGTTGCCGTGCCGTTTTGTGGCCAAAAAAGATGTCGCTGCCTGGCCTGTCTTTGGGGCTTTTGCCAAACGTGGTGGCACCGTTTTTATCGACCGACTGCAGCGCGCCGACGTCGTCCGGGCTAACTCCGTGCTGGTTGAGGCGCTCCTCCAGCCCGGTTGCACCGTCATTTTCCCCGAGGGCACCAGCTCGGATGGCACCAGCGTACTGCCTTTTCACTCTTCGCTGCTCGAACCCGCGATTCTTGCCGGATGCCCGGTCACCCCGCTGCGCATTTCTTATGAATCGGACGACGCCAATCCCGGACAGGCCATGGCCTACCACAGCGACATGACCCTCGTTCCGCACCTTTGGAATCTCCTTCGACTCCGCCACCTCCGAGTATACCTCACCTTTGGCGTGCCCCGGCAGTTGGAGCCTTCGCGGAAAGCGGCCGCAGGTGCCCTACGTGAGGAAATCGGCGGACTCGCCGGGTGATTTTCCGTAAATGGAGAAAAAGAATGAGCGTCACGCCCGGGGGCGGTGTCGGATACGTTAACTTTAGTAAGTATAAACGCCCCACCAAACCACCTATGACACCCATGATGAATCGACGCCAGGCTCTCGCCACCACGCTCCTCGCCGGAGCCGCCCTCAATCTCGTTTCGAACCAGCGCAGCGCTGCCGCCGAAACGGCCCCGACCGCTCCCGCTCCGGCAGGTCCGTTCACCGTTCCGCCGCTCGGTTACGGCTACGAAGCGCTCGAGCCTTACATCGACGCCGAGACCATGCAGTTACACCACGACAAGCACCACACTGCCTACGTCACGAAGCTGAACGAATGCCTCGCGGGCGACGGAAAAGAGTATGCCAAAATGTCGATCGAGGAGCTGCTTACCGGACTTTCCACGATGCCCGAAGCCGTGCAAAAGGCGGTTCGCAATCACGGGGGCGGTCATTACAACCACAGCCTTTTCTGGCAGATGTTGAAAACAGACGGAGGCAAACCCTCCGAGGCCCTGATCGCAGACCTTGGCAAAGCCTTTGGAAGCATGGATGATTTCTGGAAGAAATTCGGGGACGCGGGCGCAAAACAATTCGGCAGCGGTTGGGCTTGGTTAGTCGTTGGAAAAGACAAAAAACTCGCGGTCGTCTCCACTCCGAACCAAAACAGCCCGCTCAGCGACGGGCAAACCGTTCTACTCGGTCTCGACGTCTGGGAGCACGCCTACTATCTGAAATATCGCAACAAACGCGCTGATTACATTGCGATGTTTCCGAAGATCGTGAACTGGGAATTCGTCAACGCGCGTCACGCGAAAGCGGTGGCCTGATCCGGTGCGGGTGCGAAAAATCTAACCGCGAATCCAAGCTAGTGCCTTGTCGTAGCTGCGGCGTTCGAGGAAATGGGCGAACTCGCCGTTAACCGGACGCGGTAGTTCGGCAGCGAGGGTCTCGATTTTTTCGGAAATTTCCTGAAGCGCAGCGAGATGGCTAGCGCTATCCCGGGTAACCCAATCTCGGTCGGCGATGAGAGCGAGTCGGGTTTCCAGTGCTGTGGCGAGAGTGAGATAGGCTGGGTCGGAAGACATCCTGGGAAAGAGTCAGGCGAGGCAGGCAGTTTTGTCGAGGGTTTTTCCGAAAGGAAAAGCTGGGACCCGCGTATGGAACAGTTTCGGAGGTTTCGGGAATTGAAGCTTTTCTAATCCGAGATTTTGTCTATGCAAGAGGCGTCAACGAGGGAAACTAGGATTTATGAATGCATTGCGACCGAAGAAAAAAACCAAGATTGTAGCTACATTGGGACCGGCCAGCAGCGATGAAACGACCCTTCGAGCGATGTTGCTGGCGGGGATGGACGTGGTTCGGATCAATTTCTCCCATGCGATACACGATCAGTTAATGCCCGTGCTAGAGCGGGTCCGGCGGCTTTCGGCGGAGTTAAAGGTGCCGGTTGCCATTCTCGGAGATTTGCGCGGGCCGCGCATTCGGGTGGGCCGTTTTCCTGGCGGTTCGATCACATTGCAAAAGGACTCCGCCGTGACCTTGGCGCCTGGGGCGACCCATTATGTGCCGGACGCCATCCCGGTGTCGCACACAGGCATGGCGGCGGATGTGAAACCGGGGGATCTCGTGTTGCTGGATGACGGGAACTTGGAATTGCAAGTGCTGGGAATCACCCCGGACGGTCAGATCGCCGCGACGGTAACGCGGGGTGGACTGTTGAAGGATAACAAGGGCATCAATCTCCCCGGGGTGCGGGTGAGTCTCCCGGCGCTCACGCAAAAGGATTTCGCTGATGTGGATTTTGCCATTGCGAATCAGTTCGATTTTCTAGCTCTGTCGTTTGTGCAAACGGCGGATGACGTTCTGCAATTGCGCCAACATCTCCGAGCGGCGGGCAGCAAGATTGGCATCGTCGCCAAGATCGAAAATAAAAGCTCACTCGACGACATCAAAGCCATCGCCCGGGCCTCGGACGGCGTGATGGTGGCAAGGGGTGATCTCGCTTTGGAGGTGAGTTTTTCCGACGTGCCGCTTGCTCAAAAAACTATCATCGATGTCTGCCGCCAAATTTCCACGCCGGTGATCACCGCTACGCAAATGCTGGAATCAATGATCACCTCCCACAAACCCACCCGGGCCGAGGCGGCGGACGTGGCCAACGCGATTCTCGATGGGACTGACGCGCTGATGCTCTCGGCGGAATCCGCCGCGGGACAATATCCTGCGGAGTCGATCGCGACGATGTCGGAGATCGCGCTCCGCGTGGAGGGCGCGCTGGAACGGAGCGAGGTTGCCCCGCTCAGCCCGCTGGAGCTTATTGCGGATCTGGAGTCTTGCGTGGGGCATGCCGCGCAGATGATCTCCCGGACGCTGGCCGCCAAGGTGATTGTTACGGCCACTTTCTCAGGTTTGACTGCTCACCGGGTTGCCTGCCATCGGGCAAATATCCCGATCATAGCCATTGTTTCGAACCCAGCGATTGCGCGGAAATTATGCCTCTGTTGGGGAGTCGAGAGTGTCCTGACCGAAGAAATTCACGGAACAAACCAACTCGTCAGCATGGCCATCAGCAAAAGCGTGGAACTTTACGGCGCCGCCCAGGGTGACGTGATCGTGATCACCGCTGGCACGCCCTATAACCGGAAGGGCACGACGAACTTGATCAAAGTCGAGCGCGTTCCGGCGACGATGAACTAACCCGCGACGAGCGCACGGATCAGTCCCGCCGCAGCGGCGGCGAGAACGACGAGCAGGACGCTGACGCGGAACCTCTGGAGGGCAATGAACGCAGCCAGAGCGAGGATGGCCGCCAACGCGTCGATATTGCTCCCATCTGGCAGGACAACGTGCCACGCGAACCAGACTGCTAGGCTGGCCATGACGCCGACCACGGCCGAGGTGATCGCGGAAAGGGCGGCGGCGAAACGCTCCTGCCCACGCAGCCTTTCCACGGAGGGCGCACCGAGAAAAATCCAGAGGAAGCACGGGACGAACGTCACCCAAGTGGTCAGCGCCGCCCCGAGCGTGGCCGACCAGAGCGGCGACAGCGCGCCGGGATGCTGCCATGCGCCAACGAACCCGACAAATTGCAGCACCATGATAAGCGGACCTGGGGTGGTTTCGGCAAGACCGAGCCCGTCGAGCATCTGGCCGGGAGCAAGCCAATGGAACGTCTCCACCGCCTGTTGCGAGACATACGGCAGGACCGCATAAGCCCCGCCAAAGGTGACCATGGCCGCTTTGCTGAAGAACCAACTCATTTGCACCAGCGTGCTCTGGTTTCCCAGCCAAAAGCTCACTGCGAAAACGGGCAGCCACCAAAGAATCAGCCCCGTGGCTAGAAC
The DNA here is from genome assembly GCA_038228695.1 of Chthoniobacterales bacterium. Lineage (GTDB taxonomy): Bacteria > Verrucomicrobiota > Verrucomicrobiia > Chthoniobacterales > DASVRZ01 > DASVRZ01. The sequence continues at coordinate 58,313 of JBBRPA010000014.1, read as the reverse complement.
CCGAAACACGCGCCCCCAACTTTGGCGCACCTCTGCGCCAGCCCCAATCGTTTCCCCGGCGGTTGGCGGATGAACTGGCGGGAAATGCCGTGGCCAGACGAGACCCGCCGCTCCCGCGAGGAGAACCAGGAGAGGAAAAGGCGCATGGAGGATTTGCAGTGCGAGCAAAGCAAAACCGGCGAACGCCCACGACCACGAGGTGCGCAGAGTTTTCTTGCCGAGCCGCCAGGCTGCACTGAAAATAATGGCGACCACCGCCGGTTTCAATCCGAGGAAGACACCCGCGAGCCAGCGGGTCTCGCCATGCAACATGTAAACGAGGCTGAGCGCCCAGAGCAGCAAAGCCGAAGGCAGAACAAATAGGACCCCCGCGACGATCCCGCCCCAAGTCCGGTGCAATAGCCAGCCAAGATAGATCGCTAGTTGCTGCGCCTCCGGTCCCGGCAGCAGCATGCAAAAGTTCAGAGCGTGGAGAAATTGCCCCTCGCTGATCCATTTCCGCTCTTCGACCAAAGCGCGATGCATCAGGGCGATTTGCCCAGCCGGGCCACCGAAACTAATGCACCCGAGAAGCAACCAAAACCGGCACGCCTCAGAAAATCGGGGTGGAAGCGGAGTCACTGCGAAATGGTATCATTGAACGAAAATAAGTGACAAACTGAATTGATCCTCAAAAATAAACTTCACGAATGAGAAAGTCGGCATAGATTCGAGGAACTGTGACAGAGACGACCGAAGCCCCATCACTTGCCGCCGGAACCCCACTGGCTCACTCTATTCAGGAGGCAGAAACCGCACTGGCCCTAGCCCGGGATTTGCCCATTCCGGAAAATCCGCAGATCGCCAGCCAGATGATCGTGCTGGGGGACCTCTATCGCGAGGCTGGGCAGATCGATAAGACCCTCGCGCTCTATCAAGAATCCCTCCGGGTAATCGAAGATTTCGCCAGCGACACGGTTGGCTACTACCGAATTGCGCACGAGATCGGTGCAATCTACGACTCGCTCGGCCAACCCGTTGCCGCCTGCAAATTCTACGAGGAGGCTCTGCGCCTCTCGAGCGAAGGTAATGGGGTCGATGCGTGTGAAGTCGCGACGATCCATAACAATCTGGCCATGAGCTACAAAGCGATGGAGAAAATGGAACTGGCCGAAACCCATTACCATAAGGCGCTGGAAATATATGAGCGCGTGCGAGGCGTGGATCATCCGGAAGTCGCCGCGATGTTGAACAATCTCGGGGCGCTATACATCGCGCAGAAGGATTTCGAAATGGCGGAAGTGATGAACATGCGGGCGCTGGGCCTGCGTCAAAAAGCCTACGGTGAGAATCATCCCGACGTGGCCCAATCTTACAGTAACCTCGCAGTGGTCTATCATTCCCTGCAAAACTGGAAGAAGGCTGGAGGCTACTATCGCGATGCCCTCGAAGTGCTCGGGAAGCAGGCGCGCACCGATTGGGACGAATACGCTATCGTCTTGCGCAATTATGCGGATTTTCTGCGGCAGACCGGCAAGTCCCGCAAGGCAGAAGAATTGGAGCAAGAACTGGATCAACGCCTTCACCAAGTTGCCGACCGGAACGAATCTGGGCACCCGGAGACGGCAAGCAGTTAGTATTTCAGAATTCTCCCAAGGAATTGCTGGAGTTGCGGCGTTTGCGGATTCGAAAAAAACTTTTCCCCGGAATTGTATTCGACGATCCGGCCTTCCGCCAGAAAAGCGACCTCGTCACCGACCTTCCGGGCAAAGCCCATTTCGTGCGTCACGAGGATAAAATCGCGCCCCTCGTCGCGCAGTTCTTCGATCATTTCTAAGACCTCGGCCGTCATCTCCGGATCGAGCGCGGAGGTAGGTTCGTCAAAGAATAAAAGTTTGGGTTTAATCGAAACCGCTCGGGCAATGGCGACTCGCTGACGCTGGCCGCCGGAGAGTTCAGCGGGACGTTTGTAGGCGTGTTTTTCCAGTTGAAAACGCGCGAGAAAATCCATCGCCGTGGCTCGAGATTCCGCGGGAGTCAGTCCATGTACTTTTTCGAGCGGGAGGGTGATATTTTCGAGCGCGGTGAGGTGCGGAAAAAGATTGTAAGCCTGAAACACCGTTCCGATCGTTTTCCGGTAGCCGTGCAACTCGTCCTCCTCGAAAACGAGCTTGCGACCATCGATTTCGACAGAACCGCTCGTCGGAAACTCGAGTCCGGCAAGAATCCGGAGCAGGGTCGATTTTCCACCCCCGGAAGGACCGATCAGCGCAAGCGAATGGATGTCGGCAAAGTGAATGCTAACATCGGAAAGAACGTGATGCTCGCCAAATTGTTTCCCAAGACCGGCAAGCTTAAGTTTCATAGCGATGTTTCTTTTCTAGCCATCGCGTCCAGAGCGAAATCGGCAAAGTGAGAATGAGGTAACCGGGCGCCAGCATCAGGTAGCATTCGAGATTCGAATAAGTCAACGAGGCGACATCGGCGGCGCTTTTGGTGAACTCGATCAGCGCAACGGTGGAAAGAAGCGATGAGTCTTTGATGATCGACGCGAACTGACCGGCGAGCGGAGGCAGAGTCACGCGGATGGCCTGCGGAATGATGATATACCGATAGGTTTGCCAGCGGTTGAGCCCGATGGCGCGGGCGGACTCGAGTTGCGATTTTCCGATGCTCTCAATCCCGGCGCGGAACACCTCCGCAATGTAGGCTGCGCTGAAAATGGAAAGGGTGAGAATGCCGACGACGAATCGGTTTTCGAGTTGGAACGCGTTAGCTATGACGTAGAAAAAAATGTAAATCTGGGCAAGGAGCGGCGTGCCGCGGATGAGCTCGACACACAATTTGGCCACCGCTCGCAACGGAAGAAAAGCGGAACGCCCCGCTAGTGCCCAAAGAAAACCGAGCACCGTGCTAGCAACGAGCGAGAGCGCCGAAATTCCAATCGTGAGGCACCAGCCTTTCCAGAAAATCGCGCGGTAGCGAACCAAGACGTCCCCCTGCCAGGCGGTCAGGCTTTGCTGAAAGGAATAGTAGAAAATCCCACTTAGCAGAAGCAGTCCGGCGAGAAAATTCACGGCCATGACCACGCCGGGAACGGGTCGATTATCTTTTTCCCAGAGCCAGTTCATGCCTTGGCCGGTTCCATCCGGTGCAGACATTGCAGAAGGTAAGGCAGGAGTTGTTTCTTGCGCGAAACGATCCCATCAAGCCGCCAAGCATGGTCGCCAATCTGTGGAAAGTCGATCGCGGCGAGAAATCCAGCCTGCCCGCAAACCAGTAGAACAGATCGCTGGGTGTTAATGTCGGTGACAAGTAGGCAGGCAAAAAGGAGGCTTTTTTTCCTGTAGTCCGCGCTCAATGCAGAAATGAGATCTGGCTGCTTGTCGGCAAGTAGGTCTAGGTTCAGTTCTTCGATCTGCGCTACGCTGAAGCGCTGCCCGTTCTCAACATATTCCTTGCTGTCGGCGTGGATGATTTTTTCGACGCTGAGCGAGCGGAGCGGCGAACCAACTGAAAATATCTCATCGGCTAGGTCTGCGGGCGTAACACCGACAATTTGCGCGAGTTCAGCTAGGATCGCACGGTCGGCGGCGGTGGCGGTTGGCGAGGTTAGATTCAGTGTGTCGGAAATAATGCCCGCCATCATTAATCCCGCGATGTTAGGAGGAATAGTGATTCCGCAGGAGTGAAAACTTTGCGCGACCAGCGTGCAGGTGGAGCCAACCGGACTGTTCCAGAAAAGAATCGGCGCATTGGTCTGAAAACTTCCTAAGCGGTGATGGTCGATTACTTCAACAACCGGCACGTCCCCGGCTCCTTGGACGGCCTGGGACATTTCATTATGATCCACGAGGATGAGCTGGCGCAGGACGGGTTTTAAGAAATCGCTCTTTGAAAAAATCCCGACCATTCGCCCGTCGTGATCGAGCACCGGAAAAACGAAGGCGTTACTTGGCGTGACGATTTCCCGAGCCCGCTTGAGCGGCATTTCGGGCGAGAGACTCTGGAAATTCCGGTCAAGCATACGCGTGACCCGAACGCCGCCGCGCGCTAGGAGCAGCGTGGTAGCGGTGTCGTAGTTCGAATTGATCAGCACCACGCCTTTCGCAGTAGCAGCTTCAACCACCTCCTCCGGAATAATGCAGGAACCGGTAACCACAATCGCCGCTACCCCTTCGGCAATGGCCATTTTCTGCACCTCGTGCCGATCGCCCACGATCAGGACGATGCGATGACCGCGATAGGATTTCAGGCGCTCGAGAAACGAGGTGGCGCTCATCGCGGCGACCATCAGGAAATATTCGGCCTCGGCGTCGTTCACTTCTCCGACGGCGACCTTTCCGTCGAACGACTGAATCATGTCGCCCAGTGAGCCTTGCACGATCCGGCTCGAGGACGATTCCTCACGCGGCGGAAACAGGTAGTGGCTGATTTGAAAACCGGAAAGAAGGCCGATGCAGCGTCCCTCGCCGTCGATCACCGGCAGTCCACGGAGATGCTTCTTTTCGATTGAGTTGACGGCCTGATAAACCGAGGCGTTTTCGGAGACGGAAATGACATTCCGCGCCATCACATCGGCAACTCTGGGCGAGACATCGGAGAAAAAGGTTGGCGGTTCGCAACCAAACCGGGCGAGGACGTAATCGATGCGTTCGTTGGTGTTACCGGCCCGCCCAGCCACCACGTCATCCACTCCCATCCGCAACTTCAGATCTGCGTAGGCTAGCGCAGAGCAGATGGAATCCATGTCCGGATTCTTGTGGCCAATAACGATCGTTTGCATGTGGAAAGTCTGTATTTAGGCGAACGGGCCGCGCAAGCAATCGAAATTCGGTTGAATAACCAAACACGCAGGGAGTCGATTCATTTCGTAATTCTATCACACCTATTCCATGAAAAAGCTCCTATTCACCTTGTTTGTTTTCCTCTCTGTTGCCGCCTCACAGTCGGCGCGAGCGGAGATTTCCCTGAGTTACTTTTACGATTCGCTGCAGGACGACGGCGATTGGTTTGAAGCCGATGGCTACGGATATTGCTGGCAGCCAAACGGGATCTCGAGCGACTGGAGCCCCTACACCGACGGTTATTGGACCTACACCGATGCCGGCTGGACTTGGGTCTCTTACGAGTCCTTCGGCTGGGCGACTGATCACTATGGACGCTGGACTCAATTTCGTGGACGCGGCTGGGTTTGGGTGCCGGGCTACGAGTGGGGTCCGGCCTGGGTGAGCTGGCGCTCGAATGACGATTACGTGGGCTGGGCTCCCCTGCCCGCGCGCGCGGTGGTCAGCATCGGCTTTTCTATCGGGCGCGATGTGGATTATGACTACGATATCGGGCCATCCAACTACCGCTTCACCCGTTGCAACGACTTTGGTTCCCCATCCTTGCGCCCAGTCATCATCGACCGGTCGCAGAATGTGACCATCGTCAACCAGACGACGAACATCACCAACATCACCTATCAAAACAACGTCGTTTACAATGGCGGGCCCAATTACGACCGGATCAACCGCCAAAGCCGCCGGCCGATCGAGCGTTTGAAACTTGATCGCATCAGCCGTCCCGACAACTCCCGCGACAATCGTTTCTCCCGGAAACAAAACGGCCGACTGTCCGTTCTCGCGCCCTCCGTGGTCCCCGTCAAAAATGCGCTCAAACCGAAAATTGTTCGCGCCAACCTAGGCAAGGTGCAGACTGAAAACGGCTGGTCGGGTGTTTCCGATCCCAAATTAGCGGCAAAAACCCGGGCGAAAATTCAAGCCGAGAATAAAGGACGCAAACCCACGCAGGTAAACCGCAAGGAGTCCGTTCAGCAGGCTTTGCGGTCGGAAGCGCGTCAGAAACCGGTCGATTCAGTCGCGGCACAGCCCGCCTTGGCGCGTCCCGCCAAGCCACAGCAAAAACCGGACAAACGTGAAGGGCAAAATCCTGCGGTTAAGGCAACAGCCAACCAGCCTATAACCACCGAAAATGCGAAGCAAAATCGCGGATCTCAACCTGCCGAAAACCGCCCGGCCAATCCCGCCAACCCCAAACCTTTCCGCAAACCTGAGAATGGAAAAAACGAATCGAAACCGGCCGTTGCCCAACCTGTGCCGCGCCAAACGTCTCCGAAACAGGACGCACCCCGGAAAAACAACGAAGCCGCGCAGCGTCAGCAAGCCGCCCGGGAACAGGCACAACAGCGTCAGCAAACGGAATCACGTCCACCTGCTCCAGAGGTAGTTCGCAAAAAAACTCCGGCTCCCCAAGCGAGTAATGAGCAGGCTGCCCGCCAGCGCCAGCCAGTCAATGCAGCCCGCGAGCAGGATCAGCGGCAAGAGGCCGCCCGTCGCGCCGCCGAGCAACGAGATCAATCCGATCGGGTTCGCGCTCAGCGTGAGCAAGCAGGCCAGCAACAACGCCGCGAGCAGGCCTCACAACAACGCAACGAGGCAGTCCAGCAACAACGCCGCGAGCAGGCCTCTCAGCAACGCAACGAGGCAGTCCAGCAACAACGCCGCGAGCAGGCCTCACAACAACGCAACGAAGCCGTCCAACAGCAACGCCGTGAACAGACGGTCCGTCAGCAACGCGAGGTGCGCCAGCCCGAACGCCAGCAGCAACGGCCACAGGTCCAACCTCAACCGCAGCGTCGTGAAAATACCGATCGCTCCCGGAAGGATGATCCCCGGAAAAAACCAACCCCCGACGAAGGCAGAAATTAGGCTCGCATCAAACGCAAAAAAAGCCCCGATGGTTACTCCCATCGGGGCTTTTTTTATTCAGTTGCTAGCTGCAACCTTGGCTCGTGCCGCATTGCGTGCAGCATCCGCACGCTCCGGCGCGAATCACTTTGTCGCTCCCGCAGTTGCTGCAAGTGATATCCATAAACATCGTCCCGAGCGCTTCCTTGACCCGATCCGCGTGGGTGGTGTGGATCGGCGTGCCCTCGCTGTTGGGTTGGTTTGTGATGATGTCTAGAATCTCTTTTTCGGCAGTCCGCGAAAGGTCGGGCACGGGGCGGTTGATGGCGCGTTTGTCCATTTCCGTGATCTCGCGCATCGGGAGATCGGGTTGGGTCCGCTGCGGGGCGGTGGCCTCCTTGTAACCAGCGATGAACTGGCAACCGAGCCAGCGAAAGACATAATCGGTAATGCTAGTTGCATTGCGAATATCCAGATTTTTCGTAAACCCACTCGGCTCGTAGCGTTGGTAGGCAAACTTTTTCACCAAACTCTCGAGCGGCACGCCGTATTGGAGCGAGATGCTAGTCAGCGTAGCCACCGTATCCATCAGACCTCCGATCGTGCTGCCCTCTTTGGCCATTTGAATGAACAATTCCCCTGGCTGGCCATCCTCGTAAAGTCCGACCGTGATATAACCTTCGTGACCGGCAATCTCGAATTTATGATTGAGCGCGACTCGGGTGTCGGGCAAGCGATGGCGGCTGGGCTGGCCGATTTGACTGCGCACGGCGGCGAGTTCTTGCTCGAGTTCGAGAACGCGGCTGGCCATTTCGTCTTTGTTGGAAAATTCCGCCTCGATCTCACTGCTAACATTTCCGCCCATGTCGGCCGTTTTTTTGACGTTGAGTGGGGCGCTGCGCTTGGAGCCGTCGCGGTAAACAGCAATCGCTTTCAGGCCCATACGCCAGCCTTCGACATAGGTCTGGACAATGTCATCGACCGTCGCCGCCTCGGGCAAATTGACCGTTTTGGAAATGGCTCCGCTAAGGAATGGCTGGCACGCCGCCATCATCCGCAAATGCGCCATATAGTGCAGCGACCTAGTGCCTCGATGCGGGCGAAACGCACAGTCGAAAACGGGCAGATGTTCTGTTTTTAGTCCGCTCCGAACCAGTCCGTCGTCCGTGACATCCTCAATCGTGTCGTGGGTGTCGATGTGATGAATGATCGCTGCGATCTGGTCCTCGCTGTAACCCAGCTTGCGGAGGGCGGGACTAACTGTTTGGTTAACAATTTTGAGCATTCCGCCGCCCGCGAGCAGCTTGTATTTCACCAGCGCGATATCGGGCTCAATGCCCGTCGTGTCGCAATCCATCAGAAATCCAATCGTGCCGGTTGGCGCGAGAACCGTGACTTGGGCGTTGCGATAGCCGTGTTTCCGTCCGGCGGACGCGGCCCGTGACCACGTTTTCGCAGCTTCAATTTTTAGATATCCAAAATCTTCCGTTTCGGGGATTTCATCGACCGCTGAAAGATGGAGATCGATGACTTCCTGCATCGACTCAACATTGTCGGGGGCAACGGTTTTTTCGACTCCGGCGGCGCGGCTGTCGTGGTAACCGGGAAACGACCCAAGGTGCTCCGCGATGCGGGACGACTGCTCGTAAGCGTGCCCGGTCATGAGCGCGGTGATCGACCCGGCGAGGGCGCGACCGCCGTCGCTGTCGTAGCCGAGTCCGTAGCTCATGATCAGTGCGCCGAGGTTCGCAAAACCGAGGCCCAGCGTGCGAAAGGTGTGGCTGTTTTCCGCAATCTCCGGCGTCGGATAACTAGCGTTGTCCACAATGACCTCTTGGGCGGTAATGAAAGTCCTGACCGCGGCCTTAAAACGGGCCGTATCGAATTCGCCCTCGGCAGTTTTGAATTTCAGCAGGTTGAGCGAAGCGAGATTGCAGGCGGTGTTGTCGAGGAAAAGATATTCCGAACAGGGGTTCGTGGAGTTCTGCCGCGCGGTGCCTTTGCAGGTGTGCCATTGGTGAATCGTCGTATCGAACTGCATCCCGGGGTCGCCGCAAAGGTGAGTCCCTTCGGCGATACCACGCAGCAGCGTCTTCGCGTCCTTCTTTTCGCAGGGTTTCCCGTCGGTCACCCGCTTCGTCCACCATTCCCGTCCCTCGACAGCCGCTTGCATGAATTCGTCGCTGGCGCGGACGGTCAGATTTTCATTTTGATACATCACGCTTCCGTAAGCCTCGCCGTTATAACTGCCGTCATAACCCTGCTCGATCAGGGCCCACGCTTTGCGTTCTTCCTTCTGCTTGGCGTGGATGAATTCCTCAATGTCGGGATGCCAGTCCTTCAGCGTATTCATTTTCGCTGCGCGTCGGGTTTTCCCACCGGATTTGATCGTGGCAGCGACCTGATCGTAGATTTTCAGAAACGAAAGCGGACCGCTCGGAGTGCCGCCGCCAGAGAGTTTTTCTCGGGTGGAACGTAGCGTGGAAAGATCGGAACCACTGCCGCTGCCGTATTTGAAAAGCATCGCCTCGCTGCGGGCGAGCCGCATGATGTCCTCCATGGTGTCAGCCACGCTTTGAATGAAACACGCACTGCCCTGCGGATACTGATACTGGGTCCGCGCACGTTCGGCCTTGCCGGTTTCGCGATTGAAAAAATAGTTCCCCTGCCCGCCGTCCTTGCCCACGCCATATTGGTGGTGCAAGCCGACATTGAACCAGACCGGGGAATTGAAGGCGCCAAATTGGTTCAGGCACAGCCATGTCAGTTCATCGTAAAAAACCCGGGCGCTCTCGTCGTCCGCAAAATAATCGTCGGCGATGGCGCAGTCGGTAATGGTGCGGGTGACGCGGTGCACGAGCTGCCGGACGGAGTTTTCCCGTCCCCCTTTGTAAGGATCGGTGCCTTTCGCGATATCGCCGTAGAAATACTTGGAAACGGCGATTTTCGTGGCTAGTGCGCTCCAGCTTTTCGGCACCTCGACATTCTCCTGACGGAAGATCACTTTACCGCCGTCGTCGGTAATCTCCGCTGTGCGGAATTCCCACTCGATCTCATCGTAAGGCGAGACGTTTTTCTTCGAAAAAACCCGGGTAAACTTCAGCCCCTTTTTCGAGGCTTTTCCCCGGGCTTGTGGGGAGGTTTTTTTTTGGAGCGAGGAAGGGCGAACGCCCGGTTTGAGTTGAATCATAGCTAGAGCAGGTTAAACGAGGGGGTTTCGGCGAAACCACACGATGTGGTGAACAGGACATAAAAAAACACAATAGATTGAACTGCGGCAAGAAAATTTTGCCCCGGGAGGTCCTCGACGGATGACACTTCAAACGCCATTTCGGGCGTTAGCCGCTGAGTTTGGGAGACTTGGAAACAGACTCGCCTCGGAAAGTTTTTTTTCGAAAAAATTTCGTCCGGGAATCAACCCAAGGGGTTTTCGAAAGAACGACGTTTAAGGGAGATAGAAAATCCGCCCGATCTCGCTTTATTTTACCTTCGGCGAACTGCCCGGAGCGGTATCGAGTTTGGCCACCTGAGTGTAGATCAGCACGCCCTTGAGCGCATCGATCGCACGGTCGAGTTGTGGGTCGTCAAAATTATCCACGTTCGCCTGCTCCTCGCTGCTGAGTTGCTCCTCGCGTCGAGACATCACCAGCGTTCGTTCTTGGTCGGCAGTCATCGGAGCGACGATGGTCGGCACAATCCCGTGCTCGTGGATGACTTGTCTGCCGGGCGTGAAGTATTTTGCGGTGGTTAGTTTCACCGCCGAACCGTCCTGCAATTGCACCACGCTTTGCACACTGCCTTTGCCGAACGTCGTCTCGCCGACCACGACGGCGCGGTTCAAATCTTTTAACGCCCCAGCCATGATTTCCGCGCCACTCGCGCTCCCGCTGTTCACGAGGATGGCCAACGGGGTCTTCGTATCCGGTTTTTCAATGCCAGCCGTGCGATAGACCCGCTTCTGCGATGCGGCCCGGCCTTCGGTATAAACAACCATTTGGTTTGGTGGAAGAAACTGGCTGCAAACGTCCACCGCGCTGTTAAGCAAACCACCCGGGTTATGCCGCAGATCAATGATAAGAGCCTGCATGTTTTGTTCGCGGAGTTTGGCGATTTCTTTTTGCAGATCGCTGGCGGTCGGTTCGTTAAATTGGGTAATGCGGACGTAACCAATTTTATAGCCATCGGTGGTCGCGTTGCTAACCATTTTGGCGTCCTTCACACTGGCTATTTTGATCACGGTGCGAACGAGGTCGAAATCCTTGATCTCGCGGGTCGAAGACCGGGAAATGGTGAGTTTGATAGATTTTCCAGTCTCTCCGCGAAGACGGTTGACCGCGTCGTTCAGTTCCATTTTATCGGTGCTTTCCCCGTCAATCCGGAGAATCTGATCTCCCGGCAAGATGCCCGCCTTGAAACTGGGAGAATCCTCCATCGGGGTGACCACCGTCAGCGTGGCGCCCTTGAAGGAAACGACGATCCCCAGTCCGGTGAACTCGCTTTTCGTGTCGGACTGCATGTCTTTGAAATCCGCCGGAGCCATGAACTGCGAGTGAGGATCGAGGGCAGAGAGCATGCCCTGAAGGGCGTCGTAAGTGAGGTCTTTGTAAGCCGTCTTCGACTCGTCAACGTAGTCCTGGCGAATGAGTTCCAGGGCGCGTGCTAAGACCGACATGCTGTCGTAAGCCGAGTCCTGTCCTTTTTTGTCCTCCACTTTTTCGATAGCCGCCGCGCGGGAAAAACCGGGCGCGAGCAAACCAAACACTAGAGCAAGGCCGAGGGCTGCGAATTTCATCAGCGGGATGATAGCACACCAGGGCGCAATTTCCTAACTGATTGCCCGCCTGATTTATTGTAGATCAAGCGGCGGCGGCGGCTCGATATTAAGCGTAGGCTCGGCACTGGCCCGGTCGAGAGGGCGGACTGGCTCGGCGCGCATGACTTGCGGTGCAGTCGGCGTGGCGTTGGGGTCATTTTTCGCCACGTCACCTTCGGGATGAACGGGTTCTGCTCGAGGCACGGAGGAATTAAAAGGATCGATCGTTCCGACGAGTGCTGGGGCCTTCATGGGAATGGACGGAACTGCACTCGTATTCGTCGCCAGTTGCGCCACGGGCACTTTGCCACTGTTCGTCATCATCGGCACCGTCGTGCCGGTGCCTCCGTGAACGAAGCAGGTTCCCTTGGGAGTCTGCTCGGCGGAGGAGAATTCATAGAACGTTGTTCGCTGCCTCAGCCCCTGTTCGTTAGTTTTAAAACAGTCGCGCGTCGCGGGCAGACCCGATGCTTTGCAGACCTCAATTTTTTCAATGTTTGCGGGCCGCGGAATCTGCTCCGGCGGGTAGGAGGTGAGCGAGGCGTTCATGATCGCGGACCAGATCGGCAGGGCGATTTTATTGCTAAAGGCTCCATGATAAATCGGTCGGCGTTTGTCGAAGCCCACCCAGACTCCGCAGGTGACCTGACTGTCGTAACCAACAAACCAGACATCGGTGAAGTTATACGCCGTGCCCGTTTTTCCACCGCCGGGAAAGCTGCGGAGCTTGAATTTGACCGACGCATTTGCCGCCGTGCCCTCCTCGAGGACGTCGTTCAGAAAGGAATGAATCTCGAACGCCACTGCTGGCGAGGTGACTTTCACCCGAGTTGGCGTGGCTTGGTAAACCAGCGTCCCATCTGCCTCCTCGACCCGCGAGATCAGATAGGGCGTCTTCGCCCGGTAACCTCCCTCGGGGAAAATCGTATAGGCGTTGGTCAGTTGGGCCAGGGAGACCTCGCTGCTGCCGAGGAAAGCCGCGGGGAATTGCCGCATGGGCGAATCCATTCCCGCTGCCTTCGCAAAAGCGATCACCTTGTCCAGCCCCACATCGAGTCCGAAGCGCACCGAGGCGGCGTTTTTCCCCTGCGAAATTGCCCGCCGCGCCGGGATTAGCCCTTCGTATTGGGCATCGGCCCGCTCGGTTCCCCATTCCCCCAGCACGCCGGTGAATCCACCAATCATCACCCCCCGGTTATCCATTGCGGAATCGTCCACGAGGGTTCCAGGAAAGACGTTGTCGGCCAATCCAGCGGCGAAAACAAACGGGGTGAACGCCGTTCCCGGGGGACGCAGTCCATCCGTGGCGCGATTATATTGGCTGTCGCTATATTTCCGTCCGCCCACCAACGCAAGAATGCCGCCCGTCCCTGAGTCGAGCGCATAAACTGCTCCTTGCAAATAATCGGGCAGTTGTTCTTCCGGTTTCAGGTCGGCGGCGTCACTCGTGGGCTTCCTGGACGCCTTCCATTGCGCCAGCGTGGGATTCGGATATCCCGGCTCCGCCTCGACATTTGCCAGTTCGGTCGAAAGCGCTTCCTCGGCCGTCCGTTGCAAATCGAGATCAATCGTGGTGTAAATCCGGTAGCCCGCACTCGCAGCTGAGTCGAAATCGAGATCCGTGGTCAGCCGTTGGCGAATCAAATCGAGCGCGTAAGATTGGCCCCGGCTGGAGGATTTACGCGGGCGAACGCGGAAGCTGAGCAGTTTCGCGTCGTCAAATTGCTTTTGGGTGATTTTCCCGATCTCCAACATGCGGCCCAATACAAAATCGCGCTCCTGCTCGGCGCCCTTCGGATTTCTCCAAGGCGAATAGAGATTCGGGCCCTTGAGAATGCTGGCAAGCGTGGCCGCTTCGCCGACGGAAAGGTCGGCCGCTGGCTTTCCAAAATAACCCTTGGCCGCCGACTCGCAGCCGTAAAGCCCGCCACCGAAGTAAACCCGGTTGAGGTAATACTCCATGATTTTGTCCTTCGATAGGTTCTCCTCGATTCGCTTCGAGAGATAAACTTCGACGATTTTCCGCTCGTAGGTTTTTTCGTGAAGATCGAAACTGTTACGGGCGAGCTGCTGGGTGACGGTACTGGCTCCCTGACGGATTTTTCCGGCTTGGTAGTTTTTCAGGGCAGCTCGGGCCATGCCCATGTAATCGACGCCACCGTGCTCGTAGAAACGGTTATCTTCAGCAGCGATAACTGCGTCAACGAGGTTTTTCGAGATGCGGGAAAACGGCACGACTTCGCGATTTTCGACGAGGATTTTTCCAAGTTCCCGCCCCTTGCGATCGAAAATCGTGCTCGCGTTCTCCATTTTGGAGAGTTGGTTTAAATCGAATTCGGCGGCTTTTTTGACGTAAACGCTTTGCCAGTAAAGAAAAAACGCGAGGACTCCGAAACCTATGACCAGAAAAAAGCACGCGGTGAAAATAAACCACGGGCGAGCGTAGAAAGGAGGGCGCGGTTTGTAATCCCACATAAAACGAGGAGCGGTATTTTCAGCGGAAGCACCCGTTTCGGCAACTACGAATCTGGTCCGATCTCATTAATCCACTCGGATGCGTTTTCCACCATCCGCTGGATCCGTCGGGCGCGACAGCGGCGAGGTAATTTCTGGAACCCTCCGAATGCCCGCCTCACCTTTCGCCCGCAATTCAAGAATCCCGTCGCATATTCCCTGCGCCACGGCCTGCCGCGTCTCAGGCGTCGCGAGCCGCCGAGCGTCGGAGGGATTTGTCATGTAAGCGCCCTCGACGAGTACAGACGGAATACGCGGATTCCGAGTCAGCCGTAACCGGCGGCGATTGATCGCAATGTTCAGAAAACCAGTCCGCCGGGCAACATTTTGCTGGATACGCGTGGCCAACGCGGTGGCCTCAGGTTTCCAAAAGAAGGTTTCGACCCCGTGAGGCCCGGCACTGCTAACGGCGTTGTAGTGGATGGAAACGAGGATCGCGTCCTTGCCGACATATTGATTAGCGAGAGCGACGCGGTCATCGAGTTCGATGAAAAAATCGGCGTCCCGGAGCATTCGGGTGCGAATGCCGGCTTTCGTGAGCGCGGTCTGAAGCCTCCGCGCTGTGTCCAGCGTCAAATTTTTCTCGACTAGGCCATTGCCCGTCCCTCCCTGATCCTTGCCGCCGTGCCCAGCGTCGATCAGAACGATCGAGGGCGACGCGGCCCGGGCGAGCGTGCAGAGAAAGATCAGCAAAAAGCAGAGAATAAACCGAGGCATATCCTTTTTTAGGGTGCGTCGGGAAAAAAGCAACCACCACAGCGGGAGACCCCACTCGAAATGCAAACCACTTGCGTTCAGCGGTTAAATCAGTTTGCGTAGCCAAGACATGGATTTTCTCGACCAACTCAGCTCCGGTCTGCTTTGCGGAGATGGCGCCATGGGCACGGAAATCATCGCCCGAGGAGCGCTGCCGGACGGATGCTTCGAGGAGTTGGTGATTGGGAATCCGGCTTTGATCCTTGGCATCCACTCCGATTACCTCGCCGCCGGGGCGCGTTTCATCGAGACGAACACCTTCGGGGCCAACGCCGTCCGCCTCGCCCGTTTCGGTCTGGAAAATCGCGTGGGCGAATTCAATGCTGCCGCCGTTCGTCTCGCCAAAACAGCCGTGGTCGGAAAGGACGCTTTCGTCGCTGGCTCGGTCGGTCCGCTCGGTGGGAGGTTGGAAGCAATCCGCGAGCAGGGCGTTGACCCGGCGGCGGTCTATCGGGAACAAATCACCGCGTTGCTCGATGCCGGCGTTGATGTCCTTCAACTCGAAACGTTCCTTTCCCTCGACGAAATTCTGCTCGCTCTCGGCACGGCTAAAAGTCTCAGCGCTGTCCCGACAGTGTGCTCGATGGTTTGCAGCGAGGAAGGCCGACTTTCCACCGGGGAAAGCATCGTGGACGCGTTCCGGAAACTAACCGCTGCCGGGGCCGATGTGGTCGGTCTGAATTGTCTCAGCGGCCCTCACGCCATGCTTCGCGTCCTCGAAAAAATTCCGCTCGAATTCATCCTCGCGGCGTCTCCCAATGCTGGGCATCCCCTCTATCGCGATGGACGCTATCTTTACGGACTGTCGCCAGAATACTTCGCCACCGCCGGGCGCGAATTTGCCGCACAAGGCGCGCGCTTAATCGGTGGTTGCTGCGGGACCAGTCCGGCCCACATTGCCGCGCTGTCCAAGGCACTCGCCGGATTTCATCCCGCCACATCGAAAACTGTCGTCCGTATTACCGAACCGCCTCGCCCGAGCGCCCCGACTCATTCCGAAGAGGTTAGTCTTCTCGATCTGATCGCCGAGGGAAAAAAAGTCATCGTGACCGAGTTAGATCCTCCGAAAACGCTCGATCTGGAAAAATTTTTTACCGGAGCCCGAGCACTCGCCGAAGCTGGCAGCGACGCGGTGACGCTGGCGGATAATTCCCTCGCGATTCTCCGCGTCTCGAACGTCGCCGTGGGCGCGTTGCTGAAGGAGCGGCTCGGGATCATGCCCCTGCTGCATATTAGTTGCCGCGACCGCAATTTGCTCGGTTTGCAGAGTGAGTTAATGGGCATTGCTGCGCTCGGCATCCGGCATATTTTGCCGCTTACCGGCGATCCGGCGAAAGTCGGCGATCACCCAGGCGCTTCCTCGGTGTATGATGTGAACTCGATTGAACTCATGCGGATTATTTCCCGCTTGAATGAAGGTTATAATCAGGCGGGCAAAAGCATCAAAGTGCAGACCAACTTCGTGCAAGGTTGCACCTTTAATCCCAACGCCAAAAACCTCGACGCACAGGTCGCCCGCCTCGAGCGCAAAATCGCCGCCGGAGCCTCTTACGTCATGACCCAACCAGTCTTCGATACGGGTCTTGTCGCGGAAATGTATCGCCGCACCGCCCACCTCAGCGTCCCCATTTTCACTGGGGTTTGGCCGCTCCTGAACGGACGCCAGACGGAGTTTCTCCACAACGAAGTACCCGGGATTGTCATCCCCGATCACGTCCGCGAATCCATGCGCGGACTCGAGGGCGCTGAAGGCAAAACCAAAGGCATCGAACTCGGAAAAGACATCTGCCGGGCTGCCCTCGACCGATTCCCTGGTGTGTATCTCATTACGCCGTTCCTCAACTACGAAACCACTACGGAACTGGCTGGTTTCGTGAGATCCCTATGAGAAAATGAAACATCGCGCTCTTGCCCTTCAATCCAGCGGACTCGCCCTCCTCGCGATTCTCCTCGCTTGGGCCTCGCACAAATTCCCGCTCCTCACCTGGATCGCCGCAGCGCAACGCTGGGTGCAGGACCTTGGCCCGACGAGCATCCTTGCCTATCCTCTTCTCTACGCTGGCTGTAATCTGCTGCTCCTCCCCGCCGGAATCCTCACGATCGGGGCGGGCTTTTTCTTCGGACTCTGGTGGGGTTTCGCCATCATCCTGCTCGGCAACGTCCTCGGAGCTGCCCTCGCGTTTTTGATCGCGCGAACTGTTGCCCGTCGCTGGGTTGAAAATAGAATGATGGCCAACCTGCGCTGGCAAGCGATGGATCAGGTCGTCGGGGAACGCGGCGGTAAAATTGTTTTTCTGAGCCAACTTCATCCGCTCTTTCCAACCAGTCTTTTGAATTATTTTTATGGGATCACCCGGCTGCGTTTCTGGTCGTGCCTCGGATGGATTGCGCTCGGTCAGGCGCCCGGATTATTTCTCTACGTTTACCTCGGCACACTCGGCCAGTTTGGCGTTCGTTTTCTCAGTGACCGCGCGTCGTTTCATTTCGGATCTTCCTCACTGTTAGTCGGCGGTCTTGTTATCACGCTAGGCGTCACGGCAGCGCTGGCGCAGATCTCCATCGGGTTGCTTCGGGAAATCGATGAGCGCGTGACTGCCTTGCGCACCGCATGAAGCAACGACTCGTCGGCGCGGGAGGCTTGTTCTTTCTCCTCATCGTTGCGCTCGTCTGCATCGGCCAATGCCTCGGACTCGGCCTCAGCCGCGACGAGCATCAATTTGTTGCTCCGGCTTGGCTTTGGGCGCACGAGGGAAAAATTCCCTATCGCGATGTGCCAATTTTCCATCAGCCTTACCTAATCGCCATCGACGCTCTGGCGATGAAATTAATCCCGGCGCCGCTCTTTGCCGCCCGGCTCATCTCCGGCATCGCCTCGTTGCTAACTGCATTTCTCCTTTTCATCTGCGCTTGGCGGGCCATCGCTGAAAAAAACCACGCTCTGCGTCTCGCGCTAAGCGCGGCGATCACCACTCTCTGGCTGACCAGCCATCTCTATGATGTTTCTTCCGGTCGGGCGTGGAACCATGATGTCTCTACACTTTTCGCGCTGGGTGGTTTGACGTTACTCTTGTTTTGCGAGCAGCCGGGTATCTGGCGTTGGCTGGCCGCAGGTATTTTGGCGGGACTTTCAGCCGGAAGCCGCCTGACGTTTTTGCCCTTTGCCGGGCTACTTCCGTTCGCTGCTCTGTTCTGGCCCGGACTTACCAAAAAAAACCGCCTACTCCATTGTGGCGCCGCAGCCGCCGGAGTCGCGGTAGCCCTCGCCCCCAGCGTCGGTTTTTATCTGCAAAGCCCGGATGCCTACCTCTTCGGCAATTTCCAATTTCCCCGCCTTCCGCTCCTTGACGCAGATAACAGCCGCATCCTTAAAACCATCACGCCGTGGCGCAAACTCCGCTTTTTCTTTAAGGAGGTTGTTCTCTCAAATTTGCCTCTGCTGCTTCCGTTCCTCGGCCTCGCCCTTCTGCGTTTGCGGATAAGCATCCCGCGTCGATGGCCCCTCGCCTTTCCACTGCTCGGATTACTGGCCGGAGCGTTTGCACCGTCGCGCTACGAAATGCAGCATTTCTACGTTGTCGCACCGCTGGCTGCGTTGCTGGGCGCCCGCTTGCTCAGTGGAGCCCGGCGCCCTGCGGTCCTTCTCGTACTAACTAGTGCGGTTGCTGGACTCGTCCTTGGCGGAAGCATTTTCGAGCGAGCTTGGCAGGTATTTCACCCTAGCGATTGGGATGTCGCCCGAATCCATCAGGACGGGTTGGACCTGAGGGCGCGGGTCGCCTCGGGCAAAGTTTTGACCCTGCGATCGATCGTGGCTCTAGAGGGCGGCCTCTCGATCTACCCAGGACTAGCAACGGGGAGGTTTGGATGGCAATTTGCGCATCTCGTTCCTCAACCACGTCGCGCCCAACTCGGACTCTATGCTCCCGACGATCTCGCTGCCCTTTTTGCCACTGATCCACCTGGTGCCATTCTCACGGATCTCAAACCAGACAAATTGGAAAAACCACTCGCCGTCGCTGCTAGGAAAGCCGGTTTTAAGCCCCAAAACATCACCGACAAAATGACACTCTGGCTAAAACCTTGAGCGCGCTCACGAGATGAGCAAAAGCACTGCTAATCCTGCCGCTAGCATGAGAACAAAACCTGCCGCCACGCGCAGGAAAAATCCCGGTTGTCGGCTCATCGCCGCGAGCGTCATCTTGAAAAAAGCGTTCCCTGCTGTCGCAAAATAAATTCCCCAGAGAGCCGGCCGAGGCGACAACTGACCGCTTCGAACCGCATCAGCTTGGGTCAGCGAAACCGCATCGACATCGACGAGGCCTCCGATGAACGAGGCGACCATTTGCACTTGGTGCCCAGCGACGGCCTGAATATAACGCGACAGCCCCAGCACTAACATAAAGACCACGCCAAACTCTAAAGCCGGACGAAGCGAGAAGGGATTTTTCAATACCGCCAGTCCGTTCCCGGCAGGCGTCCCGAATTTTTCCCCGGAAGTAAGTAACGCTGCTAACAAACCTGCCAGAAACATTGCACTCAAAAAACCCGCCGACTCCAGCGCGAGGGTGGGAGCGAGAACAAGCAGGATAAAGAACAGTCGTGGATACTGGATTGAATTAGCTAGCACCACGGCTCGCGCCATCGCCGCCGCGCTAGACGGAACCTCTGCCACCGCGCGTGAAATTCCCCCGGTGTAAGCGGTCGTCGAAGCCAGTCCGCCAAGCAAGGCGGAGAACGTCATTCCGAGCCGGGGACCCGCAAATTTGGTTAGAAAATAGCCAAAGTAAGAGACGCTGGAGAGAACGATGACAAAAAGCCAAATTTTGCGCGGCTCGAGTTCGTTGTGCGAACCGAATGCACCCGACGGGAGAATCGGATAGATCACAAAAATCAGCGCGAGAAATTTCAAGGTGTCGGTAAATTCCCGCTCGGAGATTGTCTGCAACGCAAAGGCATGGAGTTGCTTCTTAGCGTTTAGTAGCACCGCGAGGGCGATGCCAATGGCGGCGGCGAACTCCCGCAAATGGGAAAGACAAGCAAGCCCGAGAACGAACGTGGCCAGCGCCGCCAGTTCGGAAGTGACACCATTCCTTCTGGGTTGCTGCCAGCGAAAGCCAAGTAATAACGCTGCAATTGTCACGAGGAGCGCGACCGTCAGCAAAGAGTTTTGCAAGAGCGCAGCCAAACCACCGGACCACGCGATAATGATAAAATCGCGGATGCCGGGCTTACGCCCCTTTGTGAGACCATCCTCCGCCGGATCGTCCTCACGGGTGCGGCCAATCAAAAATCCGATGGCTGCGGCCAAGCCGAAGCCCATTGCGGAATCAAGAAGAACATCGGAGGAAAACATCGCTGGGGATTTGCGGGTGACGCTCACCGGCACCTAATATCCCCGCGAATTGGCTCAGATGCAATTTCTAACCGAGGGGACAAGAAGGTGCATCGCGCTGACTTAGGAGTCGTTGCGCTTGCTGAGGTCGCGGGCTTTTTTCGCCAACTCGATGAACTCGGCGCGGTAGCCGGTTTTATCGCTCCCCTTGGCGTCCGCAGCACGAGCGATCAAGCTGTCCCAACTTGCGCCGCCGGTGTGCTCCGACTTGCGAAGAAGCTGTCCAAACTCGGCCACCGCGCTCGCAAATTGGAAGTCCTTGCTGGCGGCGTCCAGCTTTTTATGATCGTCGGTGAGCGGAAACTCCAGCAACTTGCTAACGTCGCCAGTGGGTTCTTTGTAGCGGAGTTTAACAGTGAGCATTTCGCCACTGGGCAAAGAGGGAGCTTGTTTCAAGGCGTTGCTGGAGTATTTCAGCGGCTCGGCGTGAACTTCCTTGGACATGCTACCCACCATCACGACTTCGTAAAGCGCGGTGACGGTATGCCCGGCGCCAATTTCGCCAGCGTCTTTTTTGTCATCGGCAAAATCCTCTTTCTTAAGCGCGCGATTTTCGTAGCCGATGAGCCGATAGTTGCTAACCACCGCAGGGTTAAACTCGACTTGGATTTTTACGTCCTTCGCGATGGTTACCAGTGTGCCGCCCATTTGTTCGACTAACACTTTTTTACCTTCGCGGAGGCTGTCGATGTAGGCGTAGTTCCCGTTGCCTTGGTCGGCGAGTTTTTCCATCGTGGAGTCCTTGATGTTACCCGTGCCGAATCCGAGCACGCTGAGGAAGACGCCAGACTTGGCTTTCTCCGTGATGAGATCGTTGAGGTCACTTTGATTCGTCACGCCGACGTTGAAATCGCCGTCGGTGGCGAGGACTACGCGGTTGACGCCGTCCTTTTGGAAATTGGCAACCGCTTGTTCGTAGGCGAGTTGGATGCCCGATGCGCCATTCGTGCTGCCGCCAGCCTTAAGGTTGTCGAGAGCCTCACGAATGGCGTCTTTGTTAGCAGTCGATGGGAGCACCAGACCAGAGCTGCCCGCATAAACCGTTAGTGCGACGCGGTCGTTTTCTCCGAGTTGATCGACTAACAAGCGGAGGCTTTGTTTGAGCAGCGGGAGTTTGTTTGGTTCATCCATCGAGCCAGAAACATCGATCAGGAAAACGAGATTTGCCGCCTTGCGTTCCGCCACGGGAATCTCTTTGCCCTTCAATCCAATGCGAACCAGCCGGTGCTCTGGTTGCCAAGGGCAGGTCGCGACTTCGAGGTTAGTCGAAAACGGGGCTCCGCCCTCGGGTTTGGCGTAGTCGTAAGTGAAATAATTGAGCATTTCCTCGATGCGCACGGCACCCTTGGGAGGAAGTTGCCCATCATTCAACATCCGGCGGACATTCGCATAACTAGCCGTGTCCACGTCGATGGAGAAAGTGGAAAGTGGGTTGTCCCGAGCGGCGAGAAAGTCGTTCTCGGTGATCGAGTCGTAGGCTTCGGTGTTGAAGCCTTCTTTGTCGACACGAGCGGTGGATTCGAAAAAGCCGCCAATGATCTGAGGTTGGCTTTCGGCAAGCGGTGCAGCAGCTTTAGCCTTGGGCGAACGTGTTCTGCCGTCACTTTCACCAGCGGTTTGCTTGTTCATGGCCCAATTAGTAGTAAGCCCGGCCATTTCGTTCCTTCGTTCCAAAGTCATTCCTACGGGTGTGGATTCGGCTTTCGCTAAACGACTTGCGCCCGCAACAGTGTTGCTTTTCTTGTCCAAACCCAACGTCGCCACTTCGTCTTGCAACACAGCCGGCGTCACAGGTGAGACGCCTACCCTACCGGAGAGATCTTCGGGCATAGTTAGCGTCATGGGCTTTTCACTAATCGCCATAGTCGGGGCGGAGCTGTTGCGGAGGCGGAGGAGCTCGGTCCACGGCAATAACGGCGCGGCGGCAAGGCACGCGGCCAGCGCGGTCAAGGCAATGATCGACCACGGACGGCGGATTTTTTGGGACTTATAGGAGTCATCGGAGTCATCAGTCCTATTGGTCTCATAAGTCCGATTCAGCAACGCGGCGCGTTGCGCATCAGTAAGGCCGGGAGCTTCCCCTGAATGCAGAACCTCACCAAGCAACGCAGCCATTTTCTGGGTATCGGTAACGTAGGTGCGGCCTTCAGCGTTGGTTGCGAGCCAGGTTTCGACTTCGGCGATGTCTGCCGGATCGGTGAGTTCGCCGAGGGCGTAAGCCGTGAGTTTGGGGTCGTCGAGGTTCATAGAATTGGAAATGGGTTAGCTAGCTTTCCTGAGGTTAAAAGTTTCGTTTTCCGAAAGGTATTCGCGCAGTTTGCGCAGTCCGGTGTGGAGAAGAAATCCGACGTTGCCCACGCTCAGCGAGGTGATGTCGGCGATCTCTTTGTAGCTGAGGTCGAGTTGGAATTTGAGGCGGATGACTTCGCGCTGGTTTTCGGGGAGTCGCTCGAGATAACGGGCGAGTTCAAGCGCGGTTTCACGTTGTTCGAGGGCGTCGGACGGCGCAGGGGTGTTCGCAGAGGGAGAATCTTCGAGATCGGATTTTTCCATATAGACGATGCGTTTCGCTTTGCGGTGATGATCGTGGGCGCGGTTGCGGCAAACGGTGAATAGCCACGGCCCCAAATGATCGCCCGCGGGCGGGGCGACTTCACGAACCAGTCGCAAAAACGTGTCCTGCACAATGTCCCGGGCCTGGGCGAGATCACCCGAAGTTAAGCCGAGGGCATATTGGATGAGGGGTCGCTCGTAACGGGCAAGGGTGGATTCGATAGTGGCTGCGGTTGACATGGGTGGGGTCGCCAAAGAAACGCGCTTCAGCTCCGTTTTATTAGGAAGTCTGTAAAATAAATCCGCAGATGGGCGAAATGCGCGACAAAAATTGTTTTCAGAAACGGGTTGATAACCGAGTAATCTTATCTTAACTATTCTAGTCAGGATTAAATGAAGCTTTCAAAACGAGGCGAATACGGGCTCCGAGCCCTCTTGGATTTAACGATGGCCCATGCATTGGATCGTCCACTCGTGCCTTTGACCGCCTTGGCCGAGGCGCAGCGCATCCCTGCCACTTTTCTGGAGCAAATTCTCGCCGATTTAAGACAAGCAGGCTTTTTGACCGCCGCCCGAGGTAAGTATGGAGGCTACTCCTTGGCCAAACCGGCCAACGAAATTGTCATTGGAGAATTAGTGCGCCACATCGATGGCCCCCTCGCTCCGATCAGTTGCGCCAGCGTGACTGCGTATGGACGTTGCACCTGCCCGGATGAGGAACATTGCGGCCTGCGCCTCGTCATGATGGATGTTCGCAACGCCATTTCCAACGTTCTCGACCGATACACGCTCCAGCATCTTTCAGAAGTCACCCTGCAGCATCTTCGTCGCGATGGGTTGCTACCGCCGGTTGTTGAGCTCATCCGCCATTTACCCATCCATCAGCGAACCAAGCCAGTTCCGGCTCTTGAAAAGCATTTTCACGTCGAACCAAAAACTACCTCCAAAAAACCGAAACCATGAAGCCATTTCTCCTCGTCGCCGCTTTCATCTTGCTGGCCACCATCACGCAGGGCTACGCACAGAACGCAGCGCCGGTTTTGCGTATCGGATTTTTTCCTAACATCACCCACGCGCAGGGATTGATCGGCTATTATGAAACCCAAACTCGGGGAGCCGCTGCGCCGTTTGAAACTGCCACCGGCGCGAAGATCGAATGGTATCCTTTTAATGCCGGCCCAAGCGCCGTCGAGGCACTCCTTGCCGGAACGATCGATGCGACCTATGTCGGTCCCAATCCGGTCATCAACGGCTATATCCGCAGTAAAGGGCGCGAGATCCGGGTTCTCTCCGGTGCCGCACGCGGCGGCGTCGCGCTGGTGGTTCACGCAGGTAGCGGTTTGAGAACGCCAAACGATTTCCGGGGCAAAAAAATCGCCACACCCCAACTCGGTAACACCCAAGACGTCGCCGCCCGCGCCTGGCTCCAAAACGGTGGCTTAAAAATTAAACTCACCGGCGGCGACGCCTTCATTATTCCCACGCCCAACCCCGACCAGCTCGATCTTTTCAAACGCAAGGAACTGGATGCGGTCTGGACCGTGGAACCGTGGGTGTCACGTCTGGAAATGGAAGCAGGCGCAGAGCCGGTGCTGGTGCAGGACAACACCTTCATCACCCTGCTCGCCACCAGCGCGAAGGCCCTTACCGCCAAAGCACCGCTCCTTCGAAAATTTGTCGCCGCTCACGAGACGCTGACCGCACGCATCACAGCCGAGCCGGATTACGCCAAAACCGGGATCACCGCCGCCCTTAAAAAATTGACCGGCAAGGAAATTCCGTCTGCGCTCTACGACCACGCTTGGCCGCGCCTGAAGTTTACCACCGCTCTAGAAAAAACGGATTTCGAGTCGGCGATGAGAGACGCTCGTTCGGTCGGGCTACTGCCTGGTGAAGCGGATCTGACGCAGCTTTTCTCCAAACCCTGAACGCGTTTCGCGATGGATACCACTCAGCCCACGGCAAGTGCCGCACCTCCGAAAATCTCCCTTCTCCAAGTCAACAAAACGTTCACCACCTCCCGAGGTTCGGTGAACGCATTGAGCGACATCGACCTGTCGCTGGCCGACGGTGAATTCGTCTGCATGGTCGGACCGAGCGGCTGCGGTAAAAGCACCCTGCTGCGCATTATCGCCGGCCTGGATCTGGATTTCTCTGGGACAGCCCTCGTAGATGGCGAAACGGTTTCCCAGCCTGGCAGGGATCGCACGATGATGTTTCAGGAACACGCGCTTTTCCCATGGCTGGACGTTCTCGGTAACGTAATGTTTTCCCTCAAATTAAAACCCGACCTGACTAACAAAGAGCGTCGCGAGGTGGCGCTTTACTATCTCCAACTAGTCGGACTCGGAGGCTTTGAGCACGCTAATATCCATGAACTCAGCGGCGGCATGAAACAACGCGTCGCCCTCGCTCGCGCCCTCGCCCCCAACCCGCGCGTCCTCCTGATGGACGAACCTTTTGCCGCGCTCGATGCTATGACGCGTGAGCAACTTTACGGCGATTTGCAACGAATCTATCAGGCGCGCAAAAAGACAATTCTTTTCGTCACTCACAATGTCCGCGAAGCCGTCTGCCTCGCAAATCGCGTGATCCTGTTCTCACCACGGCCAGGCCGCATCCGGCGCGAGTTTTCCATTCCCCTCATGCGCCCCCGGGATATCAATGACGTCGCGGTCGCCCAAACCGCTGGCGAAATCACCGCTGCTTTAAAAACCATCCTCGCCGAGTCCTGATGAAACATTTCGCCCTTGTCCTAGTTATTTTTGCAGTCGCTTTCGGAGGCTGGGAATACGCCTCGCGCCACGCGGACAGCGAGTTGCTTCTGCCCGCTCCGACAGCAGTGGGCGAATATTTGATCAGCGCTGTGCGCGATGGCACGCTTTGGGAGGCGTCGCTTGTCACCCTGCGGCGGCTCGTCATGGGCTACCTTCTCGGGCTGGCGGTGGGGCTGCCGCTTGGCATGCTGATCGCCCATTCGCGGCTCGCTCGAGACACCCTCGGCGTGGTCGCGCTCGGCTTGCAAACTTTGCCCAGCGTCTGCTGGGTGCCTCTCGCGCTGCTCTGGTTCGGGCAAACCGAATCCGCCATGCTTTTCATTGTCGTCATGGGCACGGTCTGGGCGGTGATTCTCGCGACAGAACACGGCATCCGGCAGATTCCCCCACTCTATCGAGAAGCGGCCGCGACCATGGGATCGAAAGGTCCGCACCTGCTCTTTCAAGTCCTGATTCCAGCCGCATTACCACACCTCATCAGCGGAGCCAAACAGGGCTGGGCTTTCGCTTGGCGCTCGCTCATGGCGGCAGAAATTTACGTCACCATTCTGAGCGGCTTCGGGCTCGGCCATCTCCTCCACTACGGTCGCGAACTGCACGCCATGGACCAAGTCGTTGGCCTGATGTTAGTCATCATTTTCATCGGGTTTGCTGCCGACAAGATTATCTTTAGTCCGTGGGAGCGTTTCCTTAATCGGCGCTGGGGCCTGACCACGAAATAGGGAACAGGCCTTTGTTTTGGAAAGCCGGCGGGGTTTGACATCGCCAGTTCGCTGGGTTATCCGACTTCCCGCTGTTCTCGGAGGCGAATTCTCCGGAAAGTTTGACGGGCTAATGCATGGACTCGAAACAACCGACCCTCACGATTAACGAAATCTACCAATCTATCCAGGGCGAAAGCACCTGGGCAGGATTGCGCTGCGTTTTCGTGCGGCTGACGTTCTGCGATTTGCGCTGCACTTACTGCGATACGGCGTATGCATTTTACAAAGGCGACAAACGTCCGCTCTCAGAAATCATCGCCGAGGTGTTGGCGATGGATTGTCCGCTCGTCGAAATTACCGGGGGCGAACCGCTTTTGCAGAAAAATGTGCTGCCGTTGATGGTGGCACTTTGCGATGCCGGGAAGACCGTCCTGATCGAGACGAGCGGCGCGCATGACATTTCAAAAATCGACCCACGAGTGCATCGGATCATGGATTTGAAAACGCCCGACAGTGGCGAATCGGCCCGTAATCTGTGGTCGAACATTTCCCATCTCAACTCGCGAGACGAGGTGAAATTCGTCATCGGGTCGCGCGAGGATTACGAATGGGCCTGCGCGCAGTTGGAGAAGTTTGGTCTGACCAAAATCTGCGCGGTGCTCTTCTCGCCGAATTTCACCGCGATCGAACCGCGCCTGATTGTTGACTGGTTGGTGGAGGATAAATTAAGTGTGCGATTCCAACTGCAAATGCACAAATTCATCTGGGACCCGAAGAAACAGGGAGTTTGAGAGAAGAAGAATCCGCAGATTAACGCAGATTTTTTTGAAATTGGCGTCTTCTAATCTGCGGAAATCTGCTTAATCTGCGGACAATATTTTATGAAAGCCACCATGACCAAAGACTTCACTTTTGAGGCCGCCCAAACTCTTCCCAGCGCGCCGGATGGCCACAAGTGCAAGCTGATGCACGGGCACAGTTTCAAAGTCTCCGTCTCCGTGACCGGGGAAGTCGATCCCAAGATCGGCTGGATCTATGATCACGCGAAAATCACCGGGGCGATGAAACCGCTGATTGATCGACTGGATCATTCGTATCTGAACGAAATCGAAGGCTTGGAAAATCCCACCATCGAGGTGATGGCCGCTTGGTTCTGGCGAAAAATTGAAGTGGATTTGCCCGGCTTGAGCGAAATAGTTATCTTCGAGACACCGACCGCCCGATGCAGTTTTCGCGGCGAATTTTAGGGAGGATACGCGTCTCGCGTGTCGTTTTTGGCGTCTCGCCCAAAACATCTCCTCTACTGGCGATAGCTACATTCTAAATACGTGCGCTTCGCGGCTGGAAGACCTCTCTTTGGCGAGACGCCAAAGAGAACACGCGAGACGCGTGTTTTCCCGATGTGCCCAACGCTCCTTACGCCGCTTCTTTTTCCTGCTTCCGACGCATCAAAGGTGGCTTTGTCCCTTCGACAACGGCACGGCTGATCGTCACTTCGGCCAAATCCTCGCGTCCAGGGGCCTCAAACATGACGTCGAGCATGATTTTCTCGATCATGGAACGCAAAGCGCGGGCTCCCGTTCCCTTGATCACTGCCTGAGCGGCGAGCGCCTTCAAACCATCTTTGGTAAAGTTCAGGTTCACACCTTCCATGGCTAGGAGCTTCGAATATTGCTTCACCATCGCGTTTTTCGGGGCCGTCAAAATCTGGACCAGTTCGTCTTCCTCCAAAGGATTGAGTGCGGTCAAGACCGGCAAACGTCCGACAAACTCTGGGATCAGGCCAAAAGCGAGCAAATCCTCCGGCTCCGTTCGGCGAAACGCTTCTGGGACGGTCAGTCCGCCAGCAATGGAGGAGGTCTTATGGAAACCCATCACGTTGCTGCCAATGCGGCGGTTGACGATTTTTTCGAGGCCAACAAAGGCGCCGCCGCAAATAAAGAGGATTTTGTCGGTGTTGACCTGGATATACTCCTGTTGCGGATGCTTACGGCCACCTTGCGGAGGGACATTGCAAGTGCTGCCTTCGAGAATCTTGAGCAGCGCTTGCTGGACTCCCTCGCCGGAGACGTCTCGGGTGATGCTGACATTGCCCGTGCTTCGGCCGATTTTGTCGATCTCGTCGATGTAAACAATCCCGATTTCGGCTCGCTTGACGTCGTAATCCGAGGCTTGGAGCAAACGGAGAACGATGTTTTCCACGTCCTCGCCGACGTAACCGGCCTCGGTCAGCGTGGTAGCATCGGCGATGCAGAAAGGAACATCGAGAATCCGGGCGAGCGTTTTCGCGAGGAGCGTCTTGCCACAACCGGTCGGGCCAAGCAGGAGGATGTTGCTCTTCTCCAACTCCACATCTGAAAAATCTGCGAATCCCTTCTCCGAGACCGCTGGAACATCTAAAATCCGCTTGTAATGATTGTGAACCGCAACAGAAAGTGTCCGCTTCGCAAGCTCTTGTCCGATCACATACTGGTCAAGCTGGCGTTTAATTTCGGCCGGCTTCGGCACCCGCATTTCGTGGGAGATTTTTTTCTTGGAGTCGTCGCTTAACTCTTTGTCGAGAATGCTTTTACAAACATTTATACAGTTATCACAGATATAAACACCGGGGCCTGCGATGAGCTTTTTGACCTCTGAATGACTCTTCCCGCAGAAAGAACACATCGTGAGATTGGAAGCTCTAGCCATAATGACGAGTCAACTTAAGGGGGTTCGCTTGAGTTTAAGCACTTTCCGGTAGCGGAACGGGAGTGTCTGATGACTTGTCTTTCAGCTCAACTTTTGCCGAGGCGGGCAATTCCTTCTGCGATTTGACTACTTCATCGACTAAGCCATATGCGGCTGCCTCGTCGGCGGTCATGTAATTATCGCGATCGGAGTCAAGATTGACTTGCTCTGGCGTTTTACCCGTGTGATGAGCGAGAATTTTGATCAAGCGCTTCTTGAGTTTATACATGAACTCCACCGTCCGCTCAACATCGCTCGCCGTGCCTTGGGCACCGCCCGAGACTTGGTGAATCATGATGTCGGAGTTGGGCAGCGCGTAACGTTTGCCTTTGGCTCCGGCGGCTAGGAGTACGGCACCCATGCTTGCGGCCATGCCAAGGCAGTAGGTGGAAACGTCGCAGGTCAAAAACTGCATCGTGTCGTAGATCGCCAGACCAGCGGTGACCGATCCGCCCGGGGAATTGATATAGAGATGGATGTCCTTCTTGGGATCTTCCATTTGAAGAAAGAGCAACTGCGCAATGATCAGGTTCGCCACGTGATCGTCCACCGCAGTGCCGAGGAAAATAATGCGGTCCTTCAGCAATCGCGAATAGATGTCGTAGCTACGCTCGCCGCGACCGGTTTGCTCGACGACCATGGGGACGAGCATGCTGTTGCGGGGAGATTGGTTGAAACTACTGCCGTATGTTGGAATGGAATTCATAAAGAGTTTAGGCGGAAACTGGGGCAGCCTCCACTTCCTGCACGGTAGCGTTGGCCACCAGGAAATCAATGACCTTGCCCATCAGAATGTCCTCTTGGAGACCACCGAAACCTCCACGTTTGCGGAGTTCGTTCTGCATTTTCTTCGGGGTCACGCGGTATTTCTCGGCCATTTGTCCGACCCGATTATCGACTTCGTTGCGATTGATGCGGATTTCTTCCTTTTCAGCGATTCGAGTGAGCAGGAAAGCTCCCTTCAACCGGCTGCGGGCGGCCGTGCCGGCCTGAACAACGATATCCCTTTCGCTTTCCTTGAGTTGATCGTCGGAAATGCCGCGTTGCTGGTTCTGTTGGACGATCTCGGCCATGATGCGCCGGGTCTCGTTCTGAACCATGTCCACCGGAAGTTCGCACTCAAATTTTGCGAGGAGGTTTTCCACGACCTGATCTCGTTTCAACCGATCGACTTCGTTGGCCCGCTGGCTGGCAATTTCCTCGTTCAAGAGCTCGAGAAGCTGCTCGTAGTTGTGATCGGGAATGATTTTCGCTGCGAGCGCGTCGTCCAATTCGGGCAAAACCTGGGCTTTGATCCCTTTGACGGTCACGTCGAAATCGATTTTTAGACCGGCAACCTCCTTGGCAGGAAAATCGGCCGGGATATCGATCGCGAAGTTCCGGCTTTCCTCAAGCGCGGCGCCGACCAGATGATCGCAGAAGCCTCGGAAGAACGATTCAGGCCCCATTTTGATCCAAAAACCTGTGTTGCCCGAAAGGGCGCGTCCTGCTTTCGGCGCGATCTCGGCGACGGACTTCCCGTCCACTGTCCCAGTGTAATCAATCACCGCGAAATCATCCATCTGCAATCCGCGACCGTCCACATCGACGAAATCGGCGTGCTGTTCGCGTAAATTGAGCAGGGCGCGGTCGATATCGCCCGGTTGGACCCCGGCTGGCGGCACTTGGACCGGTACGCCCTTGTAGTCCGGCAAATCAAATGTCGGCTGGGTGATAACGGTGGCGGTAAATGAGAGACTTTTATCGTCATGGAACTCGACGTCTTGCACGTCGGACACGGAGAGAACCCGCAGTTTTTCCTTTTCAATCGCCTCCCGGAACCCTTCGTCGACGAGTTGTTTGGTGAGTTCGTCTTTGATCTCCTTCTGGAATTTCCGGTCGATCACCGATTGGGGCGCCTTGCCCGGACGGTAGCCTGGGATGCGAGCTTGGTTTTTATAGCTGGCGGCGATCCGGGATTGGGTCGAGACGACTTTCTCGGAGGGGATTTCAACCTTCAACGAGGCGAGACAATTAGGCAGGGATTCAACTTCAACGTGCATGGTATTTTAATAGGGAAAAGTCGCGGAATTTAGGCTGACGGTCTGCGCTTGGCAATGGAAAGAAAGCGGAAACCGCAAAAGTTTGAAAAATTCACGCAGTGCCGCTCAGTAAAGGCTTTTTTTCCAAAGGGTGCAGGAGTAAACTTGGGTTATGAAGAAACTCGGCTTTATCGGATGCGGAAAAATGGCAGGAGCGATTTTGCAAGGTGTCGCAAAATCCGATCGTTTCACCGGCGATCAACTCTACCTGAGCGACAAAGACGCGGCCGCCGTCGCGGAATTATCGGCTGCCTGCGGGGCGCGAGCGCTGGCCACAAACCTCGCCGTGGCCGAGGCCGTCGATGTGATCCTGATCTGCGTGAAACCGACCGACGTCGCCACCGTCCTCCGGGAAATGAAACCCGCACTGCAGGAAAAACTCATCATTTCCATCGCTGCTGGCCTGCCGATTTCGAAATTGATCGCCTATTCCGGAAACGTGGCCCGGATCGTTCGCGTGATGCCAAACACGCCCGCTCTCGTTCACCGCGGAGCCACTGCCTACGCCTCGGGACCGGGCACAACCGAGAGCGACGCCGAACTCGTCGAGGAAATTTTTGGCGCGGTGGGCCGGGTATTTCCGGTCGCAGAGGAGGCGCTCGACGCGGTCACCGGCGTGAGCGGGAGCGGACCCGCCTATATTTACACCGCGATTGAGGCCATGGCAGACGGCGGAGTTTTGATGGGACTTCCACGCGAACTGGCATTGCAACTGGCAGCGCAAACCGTCATCGGCGCGGGCGAGATGGTCGTGCAAACGCAAATGCACCCCGCGGCCCTTCGCGACATGGTCACCAGCCCCGGAGGCACCACCATCGCAGCGGTCGAGGCCCTCGAAAAAGGCGGACTGCGTTCCGCTCTGATCTCTGCCGTCCGCGCAGCCACCGAGAAATCAGCCTCGATGCGCGACTCCGCCGCATGAGGCGCATCTTCGCCATCGCTGGCGTTGGTTTGGGAATCCTAGCGAGCGCGGTTGCCCAAACCCAGCCCGCCTACGCGCCGCTTACTGAAGAGGCAAAAGTGATCGCTGCGGCGGCGATGGAAGCCTTTGAAAAAGGCAACTTCGCCAACGCCCGCTTGCAATTTGAAAAAATGCGCGCCGTTTCCCCGGGTCACCCCATGCCGCTGATCAACCTCGGCACCATCGCCTTTCAATCTGGACGTCTGAAGGACAGCGCCGAATTGCTGGAGGAGGCAACTCGCCTCGACCCGGGCTCAGCCCAAGGTTGGACGCTCCTCGGTATGGTCCGGGTCTATCAGGACAAACCGGATGAGGCACTCGCCGCCCTCTCGCGGGCGGTTCTGCTCGCGCCCGAGAACGCCAAAGTACACAACTACCTCGGCGTCGCAATCGGCCGCAAGCGCTGGCTCGATGGGGCCGAATCCGAGTTGCGCCAGGCCATCGCGCTCGACCCGAAATACGCCGATGCCCAGTTCAATCTTGCGCTGATTTACCTCCAGCGCGATCCCCCAAACCAAGCGCTCGCGGAGCGTCACTATCGTTCCGCGCTCCAACTCGGCGCGCCGCCAGATTTGGAATTGGAAAAAAAGCTCAAAAATTGAGATGAATTTGCCGCGCCAATGCTTGCGAAAAAAATCGCCGTCTGTATTCTGACTTCAATGCGACTCTCGTTATTTTGCATTTGGTCACTTGGCATTGCCGTTTTTTCCACTCCGCTTTTGGGTCAGGCAAGCCCTGAAGCCGATCTTGATATGCGACGCCAGATCGCGGCACTCCGCGAAGCCGTTATCCAGCAAACCCGCCAGATCGACTCTCTCACCGCCGAGGTCGAGCGTCTCGGCGTAGCCCTTGGTCAGCGCCGGCTAGCCCCCCCCGTTGCAGCTTCCCCGACCGAAAGTCCAACGGTCAACACCACCGGCGTCGCTCCCGCCGCAGCCGTGCCCATTGCCAGCCCCACACCCGATTCCAGCGTCGTCCAGCACACCGTCGTCAAAGGGGATAACCTGACCAATCTGGCTAAAAAATATAGCGTCACGGTCGAGTCGATTCAGAAGTTGAATAAAATCACCGACGCTCGCAAAATGCAGGTCGGGCAAGTCCTCGCCATACCCACCCCGTCCCCTGCCCCTTCGCCCAAGCCAGCCTCCGCCAAACCCTGATCCCGTTCCCCCGCATTTTATGACCCCCCTCTCAAATTGGCACCTGATGAAACACGACGACGGTTCCGTATTCGGCCCCGTTACTTTCGAGCAAATCAAAGAATGGGCCCGAGCCGCGCAGATTTCGCCTCTCGATAAAGTTTCCTCCGACGAGCTGAATTGGATCAAAGCACCCATGTTTGCGGATCTCGAAATGGACTGGCTTCTGCAAATGAGCGACGACCATTACTACGGCCCGACGACGTTAAGCGCGATCGAAGAGTTCATCAAGGAAGGCGAGATCGACAACGAAACTCTCGTGATCAATTGCAAGGACGCCACGCAAACCAGAGTCGGCGAACTCCCGTTCCTGATCGACTCGAAAGGCACACCCGCGGAACAGGCCATCGAGCGTTTGGTGAAACGCCTGGAAATGGTTGACGCCGAACTCATTCTCCAGCGGAAACGGATTGGGGAACTAGAAGTTGCGCTAGAAGACTTCCTAACACCGCACTAAGAACCTCTAATCGGTTCGGGCACGGCGGCCGTCGCCCGTTCCACTCGTTCCCGCGAAGCGTCAACCGTTTCACCAAGCAGATTCTGAATCGTTGGAGTCGCTTTCGCCCTCAGGAAAATCTGGTAGGAAAACAGCCCGCGCGACAGCCGGATCAATCCCCGGTTCACCAGTAGTAGCGCACGGCTCAGCAGATTATCGCCCAGCGCCGCCGGAATCGGAGCCGGAATCCCGTGCATTTCCGCCACCTCGTAACCAGCCTCTTCCAACGCATTTCGCAACGTTTGAAAAGTGAAAAGCCGGGTGTGCGTTCGGTCCAGAATCCCTTTCCGCCCATAGTTAAACTGACCGAAGAGCAACATCAACCGCGTGACCACAAACCCGATGTTTGCCGTTGTCAGGATCAGTTCCGGCCGCTTCCGACCCGTTGCCTCGCGCAGATTTTCCAGAAACAGCTCGGGATCTTTCAGATGTTCGATGATATCGAGCATGAAGATCTGGTCGAATGCACTCGGCGACGCTGGCAGCGCCGGATCATCCAGATTCGCCCGTAGAAAACGCACGCCGCCCGGTGACTTCGCTCCCACTGGAGCAAACTGATCGAGTCCCGTCACTCGCGCACCCCGTTGGGCGGCCTCCTCGGCCCAATAACCTTCGCCACAACCCAGATCGAGCACCGCTGCCCCAGAGCGAACCGCCGCCAACGCATCCGTATGCGATGATCGGTAGCCGAGTTTCAGCGTGTATTTTTCCTCGACCCGACCCACTTCGAACTTCCGGTCGTAGAGCAAATTTAATTGGTGCAACCGCACCCGCACGCTGGTCCGGATCACGTCCCAGGCATACTTCATCCCATTCACATGGCAGATCTCGTCACCGTAATAGGTCGGAATCGGCACCTCCGCAATGCGCAGACCCCGCAAGAGGCATTGCGC
The DNA here is from genome assembly GCA_038228695.1 of Chthoniobacterales bacterium. Taxonomy (GTDB): domain Bacteria; phylum Verrucomicrobiota; class Verrucomicrobiia; order Chthoniobacterales; family DASVRZ01; genus DASVRZ01. The sequence goes on along the minus strand of JBBRPA010000014.1, from coordinate 23,776 downwards.
GATAATCTCCGTGTCGAAATGAAAATCCCGCGTGTTCCGTTCGAATGGAATCTGCCGCAACGCGTTCACTGTGTAGAGCCGGTATCCAGAGTGAAACTCCGAGAGTGCCCCGCGCAAAAGCCAGTTTTGCGCCGTGCTCAGAATTCGGTTGCCCACATATTTGTAGAGCGGCATCCCTCCCCGCCGAGCCGCTCCGGGCCGCAACATCCGGGAACCAAATACCGCATCCGCCTCGCCATCGATCAACGGCTGCAGCAGATCGGGCAGTTTTTCCGGCGCATACTGACCGTCGCCATGCACCAGCGCCACGATGTCAAACTCCTGCTCGATCGCATAGCGGTAGCCCAGTTTTTGGTTTCCTCCATACCCTTGATTCGCAGGATTTCGCAAAATCGTCACTTTCAACCCTTCCACCACCGCCTCTCGACCCACCTCAAACGTGGCGTCCCGCGAAGAATCATCGATCACTAGCACCTCCACCCCACCCTGACGGAGCGATGCCGGAATGCGGTTCAGCACCTGCGAAATCGTCTTTTCCGCGTTGTAAGCCACGACATAAATCAGCAGCCGCGCCCCTTTCAGGTCAAATAACTCGGTGTCTGGGTCAAGATTCACCCCTTAATTAAAGCAAAACTTGGGCCAACACCCTCGTTGGACGCAAAACCGCCAGCCACGCAAGGTCATTGCCCAGTCCTTCGCCCGAGCAGCGTCCAGGCGTCTGCGGCATCCCCAGAGTCATCTCCAATTTTCTCAGAGGGACACTTCCATGTCGCGCTTCTTTCATCGCTTTTGTAAGATACAAGGCCACTTCGCGCGGTTGCATCGATAGAAGAATCGTTATACGCTGCCCCTATCGATATGGATACCGTCACTCTTTCACCCAAGTTTCAGGTCGTCATTCCTCAGGCCATCCGTGAGGCGCTTCATCTCACGCCCGGCGAGAAGCTCCGGGTCATACGCTACTCCGACAGAGTCGAGTTCATCCCTGTGCGCCCGATTCAGCAGATGCGCGGCTTCCTCAGAGGTATGGACACCACGATCGAACGGGAGAACGACCGGCTGTGAGCACCGCCAATGTCGTGGATTCGTCCGGCTGGCTCGAATACTTCGCGGACAGCGACAGGGCCTCTTTGTTCGCCACCGCGATTGAGGACACCGAGAACCTTTTTGTGCCAGTCATTTCCATTTACGAGGTCTTCAAGAAAGTTCTTCGGGAGCGCGGCGAAGACGACGCGCTTCAGGTCGCCAGCATGATGCTGGTCGGCCAACTTATCGACTTGGATTGTGCGCTTGCACTTGAAGCGGCGCGTCACCCGTTGCCGCTTGCCGATAGCATCATTTACACGACAGCGATGCGCAACGAAGCGACACTTTGGACGCAGGACGAGCACTTCAAAGACCTTCCGAAAGTGCGCTATTTCCCAAGACAATCAACGGCCTAACTTGGCTGTCGAATAAGTCGATTCAGAGGGCGCAGTGGGCGATTGGACGGGAATTTGGGGCCGTATTTCTTGCCAAAGTGGGTTCGCCGCTAGCTCGCTACGCTCCGCCGTGGCTGAGCTTGGGGTCGTAAATCCCCTCTTGCTGGCCGGGTATCACTGCGCCGAAGTTACCTTGTAGAGCAAGACGCCGTGCGCAGGAATGGTCATGAGCCATGCACTATCCGGCGAGGCGTCCACATCCTGCAAGTCCGTCTGCCGCCACAAGTCGCGGACATGTTGTCGGCCAGTGAAGCCGAGGCGGTGGAGGAGGCCGAAACTTTGATCCAGCGTCGTCGCACCTAGGTTAAAAAAACCGAGCGCGTGCCCACCGTCGGCGAGTTCTTTTTGATAAACGCGCCTGTCGCCATCGCTCAATACGCAAGTGGCTTGTTTGCCGAGCCTGTCTTGATCAAGTGCTAGCACTTCGTCGTTGCTCAACAGATTCAGCGTGAAGTCGTCGAATTTTTCCATGTCGCAGCCGATGAGCAGCGGCGCGGACAGCAAGCACCAGAGACTGATGTGCGAATATTGCTCATCTGGTGTTAGGCGGGACGGATGGGTCTTGCCCCAGCCGACGTGGCCGACAACGAGCATATCGGGGTCGTTCCAGTTGCCTGGCTTGGCAAATGGCGCGGCTTTGTCTTGCTTGAAGCCGATGCCGATCATGCTGCGCCAGGTGTCGGTGATGTCGCCGGTAGTGCGCCAGCAATTGCCGCTGACGGAGCCGCCCCATTTCCACACGTCTGCCATGCCGTATTGGCAAAGGCTGTAAACGATATCACGGTTTTGCGCACGGAGAAATTTGCCCATGACGGCATAGGGATGAATTGCGCCCGCATCGTTCGTGGCGGTCTTGCCCCACAGCGGAATGTTCATCGCGTTCGTTATTTTGCCGGACGCGATGCTGCCGTAGCTGCACCAGTCGTATTTTAAATAATCGTAACCCCACTTCGCATAGGTCTCAGCATCCTGCTGCTCGTGCTCCCAGCTCCCGGTGCAACCACCGCACGTCCACGGGCCGGGCGAGGAATACAAACCGATCTTAAGGCCGAGGTCGTGAACATAATCTGCGAGCCCTTTCATGTCGGGGAAACGCGAGTTGGGCACGATGAAACCGTTCGTGTCGCGAAACTCACCCTGCAACGTTAGGTCTTTCGAGCTGCGGTGATTCTGCCAGTAATCGTCCACATTGATGTAAGTCCAGCCATGGTTGATGAGACCGCTTTTGACCATCGCATCCGCCGCGCTCTTGACCCGCTCCGCAGAAACCGCCCCGGCGAAACAATTCCAACTATTCCAGCCCATCGGCGGCGTGAGCGCAATCTGGTCGCCGCAGACAATGCGGAATTTTTTATCCGCCGCACCGAGGGAATTTTCCGCGCGCAGCGTTACCGTGAATTCGCCCTTGGTTTTCAAAGCTCCGGTGATGCGACCATTTTCAGCATGGAGTTCCAGGCCGTCCGGCAAATTCTTTGCGGAAAATTTCATCGGCCGATCGCCTGTCGCCGGAATCGTAAATAAAAAGGGCGATCCGGGGCGGACGCCAAAGACGTCGGCGCCGTTGATCCGCGGCGTCGGCGGCGCAACTGGCGTGAGGATGTAAGGCGCGACGGGAGCGGCAATTTCATCACCCGTGATTGTGGTGAGCGTGCCGCCGGTGGTTTCAAATTTTGCGTCGGCCCAGTCGGCGTGGTCAGAATCGATGCCGTCGTTCGCATCACTGACTTGCAGCACGAGGGATTTTACCCCAGTCAAATCCACCTCGCAGGTTTTCGCCGCATTGTCCGCGCGCATCACGCCACTCCGCCAAAGCGTTTTACCATCACCAACCACGGCGAATTCCACGCTGGACGACGCGTTATGGTTCACCTCGTCATCCACGCCGACGCTGGCGAAAAACTTCTTCGCAGCACCAGCGAGGTGAATGCGGAGCGTGCTTTCTGCATGGGTTCCGAAGCCGCGCTCAAAGATTTTTTTACCGATGGAAAGTTCATGACCCTCCACGGATTTATTTTTATTTGGCTTGCCCCAGCCCTGCGTGGCGGAAGTGAGGTTCAAATCATCCAGCCAGACCGTTTCAGCGGAAGTAATTCTTGTGGCGAGAGTTGCCAGCGATAAGACGAGCATGAGTGCGAGGGCTGGCTTCATAAGTTGATTTATAAATACGGTTTTTTCCCGTCGTTTGGGAGTCTGGCGCAGAGGACAAACTGCATTCACTGCCGAGGCTCGTCGAATCTAGCCGCCAGCGACGACGCGGATGAATTCGATCTCGTCGGAATCTCGAATCCTAACATTGGGCCAATCCGATTTGAGAAGTGCAGTACGATTGTGTTCGATGACTAACGGCTGCCCCTCGAGTCCGAGATGAATCAGAAGTTCTGGTAACGCGAGGTCGGCTGGGACTTCGCGTTCGGAGCCGTTGACCGTAATGCTAACCATGATCGAGAATGGCGGCGTCCCAATCTTTCCAGACGGCTTCGTAGCCACGCTGACGCAACACGCTGGCGATCTCGGCTGGGGAACGTTCGTCGGCGATGTCGAACTGGCCGGTCGCTGCATCGGCTCCATTGGTTTCTGCGACGGCGCGACCCTTGACGGTGAGGTGGAGCGATTCTTTTCCCTGCCCGGTGTAGCCCCCCGGTTCGGTGTGGCTCCCGGCGCTCATCATGGTGATGCCGAGGGGAATCATAGCGTCGCGGAGGGTGGCGGATTCGCGGGTGCTCAGGACGATGCCGATTTGCGGAAAGCAAAGGCGCAAGGCGCAGACGATCTGGACGTATTCACGGTCGGGCAGAATGTGCCGGGGAACGAAATCACCGGCGGCGGGACGCATGCGAGGCAAGGAAACGGTGATCTGGGCTTTCCAGCAATGGCGCAGCAAGTAATCGATGTGGCGAGCGAGGGCGAACGCTTCAAACTGCCATTCGTAAAGGCCAAAAAGTGCCCCGATGCCGAGGCGGCGGAACCCGGCCGCATAGGCGCGCTCCGGACAGTCGAGTCGCCAGTCGAAGTCTTTCTTTGGGCCGGCGACATGGAGTTCCGCATAGGTTTCGCGGTGGTAAGTTTCCTGATAAACGACGAGCCCCTCTGCACCCGCTGCCACGAGTGGAACGTATTCCGCCGTTTCCATCGGACCGACCTCAAGGGAGATCGAGGGAATTTCGGAGCGTAACCGCTGGACACAGCGTTCGAGGTAGCCGTTGGAGACAAACTTCGGGTGTTCACCGGCGACGAGGAGAATGTTGCGAAACCCTTCGGCGGCAAGGTGACGCGCCTCAGCGGCCATTTGCTCGATCTCAAGCGTGACGCGGACGATCGGGTTATCCCGGGAAAAACCGCAGTAGGCGCAGGTGTTGATGCACTCGTTCGATAAATAGAGCGGTGCAAAGAGGCGCATGGCCTTTCCAAAATGGCGCTGGGTAGCTGCGGAACTTTCGGCCGCCATGCGTTCGAGCTCAGCGTCAGACTTTGGACTGATCAACTCCGCAAAACGAGAAAGAACACCGGAGGGAGCCGATTGGGGTTGGCGGAAGAGGTTGGCGAAACTCACGGGATGCACGATGCGCGACGCAGACGGAAAAAACAACTCCCAGACGACGCGAATCGCTCAGGAACCGGTGGCTAACGCGCGGGAGAAGGTTTTCTCGGTCTTACCCCGGGGTTTCTAGTTGATGCGGAGACTAGATTACCGTATTCCAAGTTCGCAAAGGGGGGGAATAGAAACCCCTCACTCCAACTCCAGCAGTTTTTAACCCTTATGGACACCCAGAACCCTACCGGCCTTCCCCGCCCCTTGCCTCAGCCTTGCACGATCGTTATTTTTGGCGCGACGGGTGACCTGACCCATCGGAAATTGATTCCGGCGATCTACAATCTGGCCGCTGACGGTGATCTGCCCGAGGGAACCCGCGTGGTTGGTTTTGCCCGCCGGGAAAAGACGACCGAGGAGTTTCGCGTGGAACTCGAAACAGCGGCCCGCAAATTTTCCCGCCAGAAAATCGACGATGCCTTGTGGACGAAATTTGCCGCCACAATCAGCTATCATCGCAGCGAATTCAGCGATGTGGAGGGTTACAAATCCCTCGCCACCGCTCTTGACGCGATCGACGAAGCGGGTGGAACGAAAGGGAATCGCCTCTTTTATCTCGCTGCTGGTCCCGATCAATTTGAGGACATTCTTGTCAATCTAAAAGCTGCTGGGTTGAATAAAGCACCCGCCGCAGGAGCTTGGTCGCGGGTCGTGGTGGAGAAACCCTTCGGCACTGACTACGATTCGGCGCATCACTTAAATGAGGTCGTCGCTGGATCCTTCAAGGAAAGCGACACCTTCCGCATCGACCATTATCTGGGTAAGGAAACCGCCCAGAACATCATGGTCCTACGCTTCGCCAACTCGATTTGGGAAGCACTCTGGAACCATCGTTACATCGACCATGTGCAAATCACCGCCTCCGAACCACTCGGCGTCGAAGGACGCGGCGGCTATTACGAGGGAGCTGGAGCGCTGCGCGACATGGTGCAAAATCACTTACTACAACTCCTCTGCCTCGTGGCGATGGAGCCGCCCGTCGATCTGCACGCCGATTCGATTCGTGATGAGAAGGTAAAAGTTATCCGCTCGCTTCGTCCGATTGTCGGCACCGAGGAAGTCGGGAAAAACGTCATTCGTGGTCAGTATTCCGCCGGTTCACTTAATGGCGCTCGCGTAAAAGCCTATCGCGATGAGGAACGCGTGAACCCGGAATCGAACACCGAAACCTACGCCGCGCTCCGTCTCCACGTCGATAACTGGCGTTGGGCCGATGTGCCATTTTACGTCCGCGTCGGCAAACGTCTGCCCAAGGGCGGAACGGAAATTGCCATTCAATTTCAACAAGCACCGCCAGTCCTTTTCAACAAGGACACCGACGGCTTTGACCGCAACGAACTCGTCATCCGCATCCAGCCCGACGAGGGCATCTCGCTGCGGATGGGCTCGAAAAAACCCGGCGCCGCGGTGCAAATCGAGCGCGTAAAAATGGATTTCAAATACGGCACGACTTTCAACAAAGCCACGCCCGAAGCCTACGAACGCCTCTTACTCGACGCCATGGCTGGCGACGCAACTTTGTTTGCCCGACGCGACGAAGTGGAGTTTGCGTGGAAATTCATCGACGAGATCGAGAAAGCCTGGAAGATCAACGACGAGAACGTTCCGCTCTGCTTCTACGCCTCCGGCAGTTGGGGTCCAAACGAAGCCGACGATCTTATCCAGCAAGACGATCGCGTTTGGCGAAAGTTTTGAGGCCATCCGGCCGGCAGGGCCGCAGTGCCGATCTTACTTCGGACAAAACCCCTGCATCGCAGCCAGCGTTTCCTCGCTGACGTGATGCTCGATCCCCTCGGCATCACTTAGGGCCACGGCATCGGAAACGCCGAGCTTTTTTAGAAACTCCACGATGACCACATGCCGCGCTTTGCATTTAGCGGCCAGTTCCCGTCCTTCTTCGGTCAAAAAAATCGATCGGTAAGGCTGGCTCTGGATCAATCCGGATTTTTGCAGGCGGGTAACGGTCTGGCTGACCGTGACGTGGGTGACACCCAGTTTGCGGGCCAAATCGACCGCCCGCGCCTCGCCGTGCTCCTCGATCAAATCCGCCACTGCCTCGACGTAATCCTGCGCCGTCTCGCGAGCGTGCTGATCCCGGACCTGGCGGAAGGCGGCCGACTCGGGATATTCTTCAACGATTTTGGGCGGAGCGTCGGGCATCGCGAAGAAACTACGAAAAGAGCCTTGACTCGTCAACCTTACAAAACGTAGTTTATCCTACACTATGGAGTCTAGAATAAATCCCGGGTCTTGGTTGCGATCCGGTGGTCTCAAATCCCTCGCCGAGGTCAATGGGTCCATTCAAGTTCCCCTGGTCGGGTCGAAAGCTTCGTTCTGGCGCCGGTTAGCCGCTTTTTCCGGTCCAGGATTCATGGTGGCGGTCGGTTACATGGACCCCGGAAACTGGGCCACCGACCTCGCGGGCGGCTCGCAATTTGGCTACAGCCTGCTCTCGGTCATTCTGATTTCCAATTTCATCGCCATCCTTCTGCAACATCTTTGCGTCAAACTAGGCGTCGCCACCCAACGCGATCTCGCCCAAGCCTGCCGCGATAGTTACTCGAAGCCGGTGACCATTTTTCAATGGATTCTCTGTGAATTAGCCATCATCGCCTGCGACCTCGCTGAAGTCGTCGGGTCGGCAATCGGCTTGCAACTGCTCTTCGGCATTCCCCTCGTCTGGGGCTGCGTGATCACAGCACTCGACGTCATGTTGATTCTCTTCCTCCAACAAAAAGGCTTCCGCTACCTGGAAGCCGTCGTCGTCGTTCTCATCGCGACCATCGGTGGCTGTTTCGTCGCCGAACTCATCATGGCCAAACCCAGCATCACCGGCGTGCTCCTGGGCTTCGTTCCGTCCACGGCGATCGTGACCAATCCGGAAATGCTCTACATCAGCATCGGGATTCTTGGCGCCACGGTCATGCCGCACAATCTCTACCTCCACTCCTCCATCGTACAGACCCGCGCCATCGAGCCAACCCCCGAGGGCAAACGACAGGCAATCAAGTTTGCCACGATCGATTCGACCGTTGCGCTGATGTTCGCGCTCTTCATCAACGGCGCAATCCTCGTCCTTGCCGCTGCGGCGTTCCACAACACCGGGCACCGCGATGTTGCGGAAATTCAGGACGCTTTTCACCTCCTCGACGGCGTCCTCGGCGTTACCGGTGCGGGCATTGTCTTCGCCATCGCCTTGCTCGCCTCCGGGCAGAATTCCACCCTCACCGGGACGCTCGCCGGACAGATCGTTATGGAGGGTTTCCTCGAGTTCCGCATGAAACCTTGGGCCCGCCGCCTCATCACCCGCGCCCTCGCCATCATTCCCGCCGTCATCGTCATCGGCATCTACGGAGAAAAGGAAACCACCCGTCTCCTTGTCGCCAGCCAGGTCTGCCTGAGCATGCAACTCGGTTTTGCCGTCTGGCCCCTCGTTAAATTCACCAGCGACAAACGCCGCATGGGCGAGTTCGTCAATCCCCTGTGGATCAAACTGCTCGGTTGGACCTGCGCCGCAGTCATCATCTGCCTCAACCTCAAGTTGCTCGTCGAGACTCTTTTCTCGTAGTGCCGCTCAATCCACGATTTCCGCCGGAGTTCCGACCTTAGACTTTTCGTAGAAAATCGGCGCAATCTCGGCCGGTAGTCGGACGCACCCATGGGACGCCGCATAGCCAGGAAGCACCCCGATGTGCATCCCAACGCCGTCCCCCGTCAGTCGCAAAAAAAACAACATCGGTGCCCCGACGTAATGGGTCCCGCTCGGTGCCGAATCGATCCGCGTGCTCACCCCACCTCGAACGATTCGGTTCTGCTTATCCACGAACGCCCCGTAAACACTTGACCGATGATCCTTGTCCTTTTCCAAAACTTTAAACCGCCCTTTCGGCGTCATGCGCGATTTTTTTCCCGACGAAATCGGCGTGTCCACCGCGATCTCGCCGCCCAACATGAGATACGCCCGCTGTTTGGAGAGAGAGACCAGAATGGATGATGTCTCCGGAGTGAGTTGCTCCAGAACGCGCGGGGTGATTTTCGGCGGCTCCTGCTTCGAGATGAGCGACTCCGCCGGACGCTGCCGGGTGGTCAGCCTCGGCGGAGGGGTAGCTGCTTGAATAGGAGCCCCGGCTTGCAGGTTCGACACGAGCATCAGCAAAACCAACCCAACGCGCCAGCTCGGTCGGTAGCTTGATTTGGGAGGGGGAAGATGCATCGTGGAAACGGAATTGACTCGAAAACAAGCAGTCTCTCCGTATAAGGGACTCCTATGGCGTCTTCAATCAGATATTTCTCCGCCGTCCTCGCGCAGAGAAAAATAGGGCTGATCGCTGCGATCCTTTGCCTGCTTTATCCGTTCGCAGCCCGGGCTGACCTAAACTCCGACGCCACTCCGAAACTGAAAAAGAAAAAGCCTGAGCCGACCGGAATCATTATGCCCACGGCCATCGCGCAACCCACCTCCGCCGAGGTCAATCGCGCTCGCGATGTGCTCATCCGCCTGACCGGCGTCGCTCGGGGAAGCGGCCAAGTCGAGTTTCGCCTCCAGCAAAAACCCTCGCATGGCCGCATTATTAGCTCCAAACCCGTTGGGTTCGACAGCCTAGACGTCCTCTACCGCCATTCCGGAGACGAACGCAGCGAGTCCGATTCCTTTGTCTTCGCGGTTCGCTCCGGCGGTATCGGACCATTCTCTCCTGGGGAAGTGCGCATCCGCATCATCGACCCACCCGGCAGCCTCCTCGCGCCCGAAAGCATCCCCTTTCCCGCCACGCTGGCCGGGGAAATCGCTACCGAGGAATTTGTCGTCCTCAACGAAGGCGGCCAGGCCCTCCGCGGATTGATCACTGTCCCCTCGCCCTGGCACCTCCGCGACGCGGCCTCCTACCAACTTGCGCCGGGCCAGAAACGGAAAATCACCCTGCACTTCGCCCCGTCCGGCAGCGGAAAATTCAGCGGCAACCTCATCTTCGAAGGCGAACGCCCAGTCACCGTCGAATTAACCGGCGAAGGCCTTGCTCCATTCGATGCGGGCCCGGCAAAAATCAAACTCCTCCCCGGCCTTGACGGACAACGCTCCGGATCGATTTCGCTGCAAAACAACACGGCCGAAACCGTCTCCATCCAAGTCTCCTCACCTCTCACCGTTTCGCCCTCGATCTCCCTGCAATTTGGCGAAACGCGGGAACTCGTGGTCTCCGACAACGGCATCGGACCAATCGAAAGTTCCGTTACTCTCAAGAGCGGCACCTACTCCACCCGCGTTGCCGTTACTGCCGAGGAAACTCCTGCTTCCGCTCCCACTTCCACCTCCAGCACCTCCAGCACCTCCAGCGCCCCCACCCCAGAACCTACGCCCAGCCCGACCTCGGTCGTTACCACCGCCAACCCCGCACCCGTCACACCTCCCGTAGTCGAATCCACCCCAGCGGAAGAACCAGCCGCCTCGCCCGCAACTAGCTACCCCGCCCAAACCCTCGCCGCCAAAATCACACCGCTCGGACGCAGCACCATCCGCATCGATTGGACCCTTCCCCTGCCGGGTGCAGCCGTCGTCATCGAGCAACGCTATCTAACTCTCGACGCACGGCGACAACTCCAAACCCAATGGGTCGATGTCCCCTCCGCCCGCATCGAAAGCAAGGGCAAAACCGGCCGCGCCATCATCGGCGACCTCGACGCTGGCGACGTCTTCACCTTTCGCGTTCGGCAGACCCTCGGAAATGGCCAGCCCGCTCTCACCAGTATTCCTCTCGTTTACAAAACCGCCCCCGGCCTTTTTGCCAGCCTCACCTGGCGATCGTTTTTCTTTCCGATCGGCACAATTTTGCTAGGTTTTGTTGTTTGGAAACGCTGGCAGGCATACACCCAGACCGACTAACTCATGAAAACCCGACTCCTTATTTTCCTCCTTTTTGTTAGCACCCTCACCGCTGGCGAACCGCCCACCACCGTTGGTGTTCCTTTGAAGGTCACCCTCGCCCCTCTCACCTTCACCGCCCCTGCCGGTTGGATCGATGTCCCCGTCACCTCCCCCATGCGCAAAGCCACTTGGCGCAGCAGCCCCGAACCCGACGCCACCGAAATCGCCTTTTTCACCTTTGGCAAAGACCAAGGCGGCACCGTCAACGAAAACATCCAACGCTGGCTCGGCCAATTCTCCGAGAGCGCGACCAAAGGCGAAAGCGCCCAAGTCATCCTCAACAGCCGCACCATCCACTTCGTCCGCAGCTCCGGCACTTTCTCCAGCGGCATGCCCGGCGGGTCCACTACCCCGCTCCCCGATTACGCTCTCTGCGGAGCCATCATCGAAACAAGCGAAGGCAATATCTTCGTAAAAATGACCGGCCCCCAAGCCACCGTTAGCAAGCTAGAAAAAACCTTCACCGAACTAGTGACCGATGCAGCCAAGAGCTAGTTCATTAACTTTCCATTGAGAACAACCTCTCTATTCGCTTAACATTTATTATGGCGAATTTTTCAGAACTGCTAGAGCGCATCAATAAATCCAAAGCTGAACTAGACAGGATGCGTCCCCTCGACCGTGAACTGGAAGAGCGCATTCTGCAAAAGTTTCGGCTTTGGTGGACCTATCACTCCAACGCGATTGAAGGTAATAAACTCACCCAAGGCGAAACCGAAATGTTTCTCATGGAGGGCCTCACAGCCAAAGGTAAACCTCTCAAAGACCATCTCGATCTGCGTGGACATAGCAACGCCGTCAATTACCTGCTGGCCTTCGTGCGTGGAAACGAACAACCGCTAACGGAAGCAGAAATTAGAAAATTGCACGAAGTGCTATTGGTCGAAGCCTATGAAGTGCCCGCCATCACTGCCGACGGCGCACCAACGCAAAAGACCATCGCACTAGGAGAATATAAGACCCAACCTAATCACGTCCGCACCCCCACTGGCGAAACTCATTACTATGCCAGCCCTTCGGATACTCCGATCAAAATGCAAGAGCTGGTCGATTGGCAAAGGGCTGAGTTTAAGGAAAAAAAACTTCACCCCGTCGAGATCGCCGCTCGGTTTCACTACGAATTCACTGCGATTCACCCCTTCGATGACGGAAACGGACGCATGGCCCGACTGCTCATGAACCTACTTCTCATGCAGAACGGATACCCGCCCGTCGTCATTCGCCTCCAAGAACGCGACGATTATCTATTGGCCTTGCGACAGGCAGACTTGGGGCAAAAAGAGGGATTCCTAACTTTCATTTCTGAAAAAGTGGCTGATTCGCTCGACCTTTATCTACGCGCAGCCAATGGTGAAGAAATCCACGAGCCAACTGATATTGAGAAAGAAATAGCGTTACTGAAATTGGAGTTAAAGCACATCGAAGAGCCGCAGCCACTGACTCAAGAATTACAGAAAGAACTTTACGAAAAATCGCTCGACCCGCTGTTTTCGGAAATTAAGAGGTTGCTTGTCCCTATTTTCGACTTGTTTGCCCAGAGTAACATTTTGATCTCAGGGACATTTGTGCAGGGTGAAAATGAATTTGGTTTGGAAGAACTAGTATATGATTTTGCAGTTTTAGACTTACTGCCCACGCCGGTCAAAATTTGGGACCTCCAAAACTTGGCTTGTAAATTTAAAGTATCTTTTATTTTCAAAGGCTTTAAAAAAGCTGGCCTCGATGGCTTTGATACATCCGTGGCGATTGATATAAACTTCGATCTGCTGAAATATACAATCGAATCAAAATCGCTGAAATCTACTCTTACGGTTCAGCATTTCCATCAAGTGCAACTAACCAAAGATGAGATTACTTCCATAGCACAACAGGTTGCTCGTTTCTTTCTTGATGTGATTAGGGAAAAAACCACTGCCAAGATCGTCAAATAGATAGGAAGTTTTTCAGGAGGCGTTTGCCTTCGAGGGTGAGGATGGATTCGGGGTGGAATTGGACGCCGTGGATGGGGTATTCTTTGTGGCGCAGGCCCATGATTTCGCCTTCGGCGGTCTCGGCGGTGATTTCTAACACATCGGGGAAGCTGCTGCGTTCGACTAACAAAGAGTGGTAGCGCGTGGCCTCGAAGGGCATGGGCAGATTGGCGAAGACGCCTTGGCCGTTATGCAGGATGGGCGAGGTTTTGCCGTGCATGAGGCGTCCGGCGCGAATGACGTTGCCACCATAGACGTCGCCGATGCTTTGGTGTCCGAGGCAGACTCCTAGCAGTGGGATGCGTGGGCCAAATTTCTCGATGACGGCGCAACTAATACCCGCCTCGCGTGGGGTGCAGGGACCGGGGGAAATAACGATGCGTTCGGGGGTTAGCTGCGCGATTTCTTCGAGGGTGATTTCGTCGTTGCGTTTGACGAGTGGTTCCGCACCCAACTCGCCGAAATACTGCACGAGGTTGTAGGTAAACGAGTCGTAATTGTCGATGACGAGGAGCATGTTATAAAATGGTTAGGAATTTATTTGTCCACAGATCTCACAGATTAAAAAAATACTGGGTAGTAGTCGAGGCAACTAGACGATGCGCGTGTCTAGTAAAGACTCCTTACGTCGTCTTCTACGAAAAAAAATCTGTGAAATCTGTGGCGGATTATTTGGTTAGTTGTTGGGCACGGGAGAAGGCTTTCATGAGACCCATCGCTTTGTTGACGGTTTCCTGGTATTCGCCTTCGGGAGTGGAGTCGGCGACGACTCCCCCACCCGCTTGCACGTAGGCTTTGCCGTCTTTGAGCACGGCGGTGCGGAGGGCGATGCAGGAGTCGTGCGCTCCGTCGAAGCCGAAGTAACCGACTGCGCCCGCGTAAATACCGCGTTTGTTTTTTTCGACCTGATTGATGATTTGCATGGCGCGGACTTTCGGCGAACCGGAGACGGTGCCTGCCGGGAAAGTGGCCCGCATGACGTCGTAAGCAGTGCGGTCATCGCGCAGAGTGCCGACGACGTTGCTAACAATGTGCATGACGTGGCTGTAGCGTTCGATGGTCATGAAATCGGTGACGCGCACGCTGCCGTATTCGGAGATGCGGCCCACGTCGTTCCGAGCGAGATCGACCAACATGAGGTGCTCGGCGCGTTCCTTGGGATCAGCCAACAATTCAGCGGCGTTCGCATCGTCCTCGGCGGGTGTCTCGCCACGTCTCCGTGTGCCAGCGATGGGGCGAATTTCGACGAGCTGATCGGTGAGGCGGACGTGAACTTCAGGCGAACTACCGACGATGGCGAAGGTGGGCGAAAAGCGGAAGCAAAAGAGGTAGGGAGAGGGATTGACCGAACGCAGCGAACGATAGAAGTCGAGCGGTTTACCCGTGAAGGGCGTTTCGAAGCGTTGCGACGGGACGATCTGAAAAATATCGCCGGCGTGGATGTATTCCTGCACCTGACTAACGGTGGCGAGATATTCTTCTTTCGTCGTGTTGCATGTGGGGGTGACGGGTTCTGTCGTTTGCAGGGTATTCAGCGGTTCGAAAGCGACGGGCTGGCGGAGTTTTTCTACGATGTCGGCGATACGTTTTCCAGCGGACTCGTAGGCGGCTTGGGGGTCAGTGCCTTCTGGGAGATAAGCGTTGGCGATGATTTGCAGTTTCCGGTGACGATGATCGAAGGCGAGCAAGGTGTCCGTAATGAGAAACTTCGTTTCTGGCAAACCGAGATCGTCTTTCGGCGAGGGTCCGACCGTGGGCTCGAAGAAGCGCACGGCGTCGAAGGTTAGAAAACCGACCGCGCCCCCGGTGAAAGCAGGCAAGGCGGGTTCGCGGACGGGACGATAGCGCGACATGAGTTTTTCTAGCTCGGCGAGCGGATCGGTGTCGGTGGTGAAGACGGTTTCGCGGCCTTGCTCGACGATGCGGATTTCCCGATCGCGGCTCTCGAAGACAACTGCAGGATTGCTGCCAAGGAAGGAATACCGCCCGACGTGATCGTTCGTTTCCGCGGATTCGAGGAGGAAAGTGTTTTCGCCCGTGTCGATTTTGGCGAAGGCCGAGACAGGCGTCTCGAAATCGGCAACCAATTCCGTATAAACCGGGATGAGGTTGCCCTGGGCTGTTTTTGCGAGAAATTCCTCGTAGCTAGGCTGAATCGGGAGCGCACTCATCGGCGGTAACCCGCATCGGGTTTGGCATAGACCGCCTCCGGCTCGAAGGCTTTTTCCTCGGTAACGGCGAGCGCGTTTCCCGCTGAATCGAGTTCTTGGAAGAAGCAACTGATGTGTCCCGTATGGCACGCGGCGACGTTTTGCCTCACCTCGAAGAGCAGGGTATCTCGGTCGCAATCGGTGAACCAGCGGACGACTTCCTGGGTGTGGCCGCTGCTTTCGCCTTTGAACCACGATTTCTGCCGCGAACGGCTCCAATAATGCATTTTGCCGGTGGCGAGGGTATCAGCAACGGCTTTGGCGTTCATCCAAGCCATCATGAGCACGCGCCCGGTCGGCGTGGGCGTGGCGCTGGATTCCTGCACAATGGCGGGAATGAGGCCGTCGGAGTTGTATTTAAAATCGAGATTCATGGTGAAAAAGAAAAAGGGTTGAAATCGGAAAGTGGCGCGAAATTTCGCCACAAGAAGATGGGTCCGGATCGAAAGGATCGGACAGAATTATCAATGCCACCAATGGAATGCAGGCAAACTCACAAACTCAAATTGCCTCGATTCCGGTCTCTGGCAACCGATTTTTTGCGAGGTTGAAGTCTAATAAATTTTCTGTTGCAAAAGTGATTTAACCCCCTAATTTGCTGTCCTTCATATGGCAAAAACATCCTGGATCGAACGTAACAACCGCAAAAAAGCAACGGTGGCAAAATATGCCACAATCCGTGCTGAATTGAAAGCGAAAGGCGATTACGTCGGTCTGCAACAGCTTCCTCGCGATGCCAGCCCGACCCGAGTGGTCAATCGCTGCGCGATCAGCGGCCGCCGCCGCGCTTTCATCCGCCGCTTTAAAGTTTCCCGCATCACTTTCCGCGAATTGGCTTCCAACGGGCTCATCCCCGGTGTGACCAAGTCGAGTTGGTAACTCTTTCCGGCCGGCAGATCGCCGGTTTCTTTCCGATGCCAATTTACGAATATGAGTTGGTCTCGGGAGACTGTTCCGTTTGCAATGGGCGATTCGAAATTCAGCGTCCGCTCTCACGCCCGCCTCTCGTCAATTGCCCGCGTTGCCGGAAACCGGTCCGCAAAGTAGTTTCCGCAATCAATACTCCGAACCTGACCAAGCCTCTGTCAGTCTCTGACGCCAAAAAGGCGGGCTTTACGATTCTGGAGAAAAAAGATAAAGGAACCTACGAGCGGCTCTGATCCCGCTCGAAAGCTTGGCTTTCCGCCTAGTTTCACAATTCAAATTTTCAAAGGGATAACATGGTTTCTTTTTCACATTTATTTTTGGCCGAGGCAGGACACGCCCTACAAACGGAGTGGTCTTCTTCAGGCGTCATTTTCTGGCAATTGCTCGTTATCGGTTTCCTGGTTTTCCTCAATGGATTTTTCGTCGCTGCCGAGTTTGCCCTCGTCAAAGTGCGTGGATCACAGATAGATGCAGCGATTGATGAGGGCATCAAAGGTGCGAAATTTGCTCGTCACGTCGTTGAGCACCTCGATGCTTACCTGTCGGCCACGCAACTTGGTATTACGCTTGCCTCGCTGGGCCTTGGCTGGGTCGGCGAGCCGTATCTGGCGAGAATGGTGCAGCCATTGATGTTCAAACTAGGGGTCACTTCCCCTGCGATCATTTCCGGTGTGGCCTTTGGGATTGCCTTCACCATCATCACCTTTCTGCACATCGTGCTCGGCGAATTAACGCCCAAATCGCTCGCGATTCGCAAAGCTTTGAGAGTCACTTTGTTTATCGCCCGTCCACTGGCTTTTTTCCATCTTCTCTTCAAACCCGCTATTTTCGTGCTCAACGGAGCGGCTAATAGAATTCTCAAGGTCGTCTTTCGGGTGGATCCCGTCGGTGAAACGGAACTCGCTCATAGCGAAGAAGAACTCCGCGTCATTTTAACCGAAAGTGAGAAATCCGAGGAAGTCAGCTCCCTAGGTCGCGAGATTCTCATGAACGCTCTCGACATGCGCAGACGCGTCGTCCGCGACATCATGACACCTCGAGGCGAGGTCGTGTCGCTCGACATCGACGAGGATTTTGCCACGAATCTCGAAATGGCACTCCATTCCGGCCATACCCGTTTTCCTCTCTGCAAAGAGCATCTCGACAACACGATCGGGCTGATCCACGTCAAAGATTTGATGGGAGAAATGCAAAAACCCGATCCCGATTTGATGGCGCTAAAACGCGATCTTTTACCTGTGCCGGAAATGATGACGTTGGAAAAGTTACTTAAACTTTTCCTCGGCAAACAAACCCACCTCGCTGCCGTCGTGGATGAATTTGGCGGCACAGTCGGCATTGTCACTCTCGATAATGTGCTAGCTGAACTCGTCGGTGAGATTCAGGACGAATTCGATACCGACGAGATGGAATTTAAGAAAATCAACGCCGACGAATTTACAGTGAAAGGCAGCCTCGGCCTCTACGAATTACAGGATCTCGTCGATCTGCGTATCGAAAGCAGCGAGGTTAGCACCATCGGCGGCCACGTCACTCATCTTCTCGGCCACCTGCCAAAAGTTGGTGAAAACGTTCGGATTGAGGAATATCTCGCGACCATCACCGAAACGGACGGACGGCGCGTGCTGCAAGTTCACTTTAAGCGCGCCCCGCTCCCGAAAGAGTCGGAAAACGCCGAAGTCTGAGCCGCGAAAAGTGTTAGAGGATTTTCTCGACGAACTCGCGCGCGTCGAATGGAGCGATATCTTGCAATTTTTCGCCGGTGCCAATGAATCTTGCGGGGATGCCAAGTTCATTCTGGATCGCAACTAGCACGCCGCCTTTGCCGCTGCCGTCGAGTTTTGTGACGATAATACCCGTTAACCCGAGGATCTGATTGAATTCCTTAGCTTGCTGGAGCGCGTTGCTGCCGGTGGTTGCATCTACCACGATCCAGCATTCGTGCGGCGCGTCGGGATCGAGTTTTGCGAGAATGCGTTTCACCTTTTCCAACTCCTGCATCAGATTGTGCTTGGTGTGGAGTCGGCCTGCGGTGTCGCACAAAACAAATTCAATGTTGCGGCTTTGCGCGGCCTGCCAAGCGTCGTGACAAAGCGCGGCCGGATCGGCGTTGTAAGCACCCTTGATCATTTCCACACCAATCCGATCGGCCCAGATGCCGAGTTGCTCGATCGCAGCGGCCCGGAAAGTGTCGGCGGCGACCAGCAGGACCGTGTGCCCTTTTAACTTTAGAAACTGTGCGAGCTTGGCGGTGCTGGTGGTTTTGCCGGTGCCGTTGACTCCGGCTACGAGAATGACCTTCGGTTTGTTCGGAAAGGGTCGCAGCGGCGGAGTGTAGTAAGGAAGGATTTTTTCGATCTCGGCGCGGGTGACCTGCCCGATATCGTTCGCGGTGACCTTCTCCAATTTCTGCAATTCTGCGACAATTTTGAGAGTAAGCGGGACACCAAGGTCCGCGCGAATGAGCGTTTCCTCGAGTTCATCCCAGTCCACCGGTTTGCCCGTGAATTTCTCCACGAGATTTTTGAAAAATCCGAAAGCCATGAGGTTAGCTAACAGTTCGGAGCGGACGCGCCACATCGCGTTTGGCGCGGTCGAGGATGCCATTTATGAACCGGCCCGACTCCTCCGATCCGAATTTTTTTGCGATTTCGATCGCCTCATTGATCGCGACCACTGGCGGCACATCGTTAGCAAAATTCATCTCGTAAACCGCGAGGCGGAGAATATTCCGATCCACCGCGAGCATCCGGGACAACTGATAATTTTCGGCGTAACGAGCAATCCGCTCGTCGATCTCGGAGGCATGAGCGATGACCCCGGCGATGAGTTGGCTGGCAAACTCGCGCACGTTAGGTTTAGCCGGACGCAACTCCCAAAAGTCGTCAGTAGTGCCAGCGTTTACCCCTGAGTTTAGGTCGTGATGATAAAGATATTGGACGGCAGCTTCCCGTCCATCGCGGCGTTTTCCCATAAATATTTCTTCGAAAACCCCGCCGCTTAGGCAGCGTTTTTCTCCTTCAGATCGTTAAATACGCCCGCGATGTGGACAGCGGCCCGCGCCGCCTCAACACCTCGATTCATTGGCTCCTCAAGGCACCGGACGGCGGCCTGCTCCTCGTTTTTAACCGAGAGCACTTCGTGAATGACAGGAACGCGGTAATCA
The DNA here is from genome assembly GCA_038228695.1 of Chthoniobacterales bacterium. Lineage (GTDB taxonomy): Bacteria > Verrucomicrobiota > Verrucomicrobiia > Chthoniobacterales > DASVRZ01 > DASVRZ01. Next base: position 4,513 of record JBBRPA010000014.1, on the reverse strand, counting down.
AGCGAGATTCGCATCAGAGCATTGGTTACAGCGGACGTAATTTGGGCCGCGTGGCCGGTCTCTCCCTCGATCACCACGCCAAGGGCGATGATGGCATCGACGACGCCTGTCCGGGCAATTTCCTGCACGAGGATCGGAATCTCAAACGCACCAGGAACCTGATGTAATTGGATGCCAGCGTTCGGAATCATTGCATATAACTCGCGACAAGTGTGATCGACGAGCGCTTGGACGAAGCGTGGATTATACTGGCTGGCCACAATGGCGAAGTTGCGCTTCGCGGCCAGATTGCGTGGGCGGGTAGGAAGAGCGGTGGACATATCGTTTGGGAACGGCGGGTGAGAATTAAGAAAAAGCGGACAGGCTGCAACTAAAGAAGATGGCCCATTTTGAATTTCTTCGTTGCGAGATATTTTTCATTGTGAGGATTCGGAACCGACTTAATCGGGAGCTGCTCGACAATTTCCATGCCGTAACCTTCAAGCCCAATCACCTTACGGGGGTTGTTGGTTAGCAGCCGGATCTGCCGCACGCCGAGATCGGCAAGAATCTGCGCGCCGAGGCCATAATCGCGCAGGTCCATGGGAAAGCCGAGCTTTTCGTTCGCCTCGACCGTATCCAGTCCTTCCTCCTGCAGTTTGTAGGCATTGATCTTAGCCGCGAGTCCGATTCCCCGCCCCTCTTGCCGCATGTAAACTAACACGCCACTGCCCTCCTCGTCGATCTGCTCCATTGCGGCGTGCAATTGTGGCCCGCAATCGCAGCGTCGGGAACCGAAGACGTCGCCCGTGAGACACTCGCTATGCACCCGCACCAAGGTTGGTCGGTCGGTCGCAATCGGACCACGAACCAGCGCGAGGTGATTGGCCCCGTCCAGAACCGAGCGGTAAAGATACAATTGAAAATCCCCGTAGTCGGTTGGCATGGCAACGACCTGCTCACGCACCACTAGTTTTTCTCTCGACCTTCGCCAAGCGATCAAAGCCTCAATGCTGCAAATTTTCAGCCCGTGCTTTTCTTTGAACCTGAGCAATTCTGGCAGTCGCGCCATCGTCCCGTCTTCGTTGAGAATCTCGCAAATCATTCCCGCCGGTTGCAATCCTGCCGCTTGCGCCAGATCAACCGCCGCCTCCGTGTGTCCGGCCCGACGCAACACCCCCCCCGCCCGGGCTTGAAGCGGAAAAATGTGGCCCGGTTGCACAAAACTGTCGCAATCCGCCGCTGGATCGACCAGCAAACGAATTGTCTCCGCCCGATCCTGTGCACTGATGCCCGTCGTGATTCCTTTTGCCGCGTCGATCGATACGGTGAAATCCGTCCGAAACATCTCCCGATTTTGCGCCACCATCCGTTGCAAGCCCAGCGCTGTGGCGCGTTCCTCGGTGATCGGATTGCAGATCAGCCCCCGAGCGTGCATTGCCATGAAATTCACGTCGGCCGCAGTGACTTTTTCCGCCGCCATGAGCAAGTCCCCCTCATTTTCGCGATCGGCGTCGTCCGTCATGACGACCATTCGCCCAGCGGCGATGTCAGCAATCACCGAATCTATACTGTCAAAAGAGCTATCCATTGGAGTCGCTACTCTACTTCGCTTCTCCTTGCCCGACAACCGCCTCGTCGCGATAAAGATCGCGATTCGATCCTTGGAACTCCGCCTTCAACTGCACCCGGAAATGCGAGATATCCACCAGCTCCCACTTCAAAAAGCGCCCCGTGGCCGCGAAATCGTGCTCAATACCCACAATCAAGTGACATGCATCGCGGTTCACTTTGTTTGTTCCGCTCCGTGGCTCAAAATAAAATGTCCGGAACGTGCTCTCCCGGCTGCCCTGCGCGAACAACTTGGGATCGAGATAAAAAATGCGCCCGTCGGGCAAGCTGAGTTGCAGATCCGGATACCCCGAACGCTGCACCTCGCCGTTCGCCGTCAGCGGAAAGCTGCATTTCCATCCCGGGATTTTGTTAAATTCCTCCATCATCGCATCCTCAAAAAAATGTGACGCCTCATTAATCCGACCCACTTTTTTTACCGGACTATCCGCCGCATTCATCCGCTTGAGAACGACATCCATGGCTACGCCGATCTCTTTCAAAATGGCGGCGTCCTTCTCGCGATCGATCGGAATAATCCGCCTTCCCGAAGTGGCCTCGACCACCTCGGAAAAGGGCATTCCTTTGAGCGACTCGTTGTTCTCCAGCAACCACTTAACTAACTCGTGGATTTTCTCGCTTTGTCCGTTTTGCCCGCTGTCAGCAGATTCCGCCCGCACCGGAAAAACGCTTGCTGCCCCCAGCGCAATTGCGCATAACCTCCCGGCATGTTTGCATCTGTTTTTGTAGCTGGTCATCGCGGACTGGTCGGAAGCGCCATAGTGCGTGAACTCACCGCCGCTGGCTACCCCAATATCATTCTCCGTAATCGCAGCGAAGTCGATCTGGCCAATGCCGACGCTGTGAAGAAATTTTACCAGGAAACGAAGCCGAAAGCCGTTATCATCGCTGCCGCCAAAGTCGGGGGGATCAAGGCCAACAACGATTTTCCCGTCGAATTTCTCCTGCAAAACCTGCAAATCCAAAACAACCTCATTTCCGCCGCCTACGAATCGGACGTCGAACGGCTCCTCTTCCTCGGCAGTTCCTGCATCTACCCAAAATTCGCTGAGCAACCCATCCGCGAAGACTCCCTCCTCACCGGCCCACTCGAACCCACCAACGAAGCCTACGCCATCGCGAAAATCGCCGGCATCAAACTCTGCATGGCCTACCGCCGCCAACACGGAGCCAACTTCACCAGCGCCATGCCAACGAACATGTATGGCCCCGGCGACAATTTTGATCTGCAGACCTCCCACGTCCTCCCCGCCCTCCTCCGCAAAGTCCACGAGGCCAAAGAACGCGGCGACAGCACCGTGACGATTTGGGGCAGCGGCACGCCGAGACGCGAATTTCTCCACAACCACGACCTCGCCCGCGCTTGCCGTTTCCTCTTGGAAAAAACTGACGCCCCGGACCTTATTAACGTCGGTTACGGCGACGATGTGACCATCCGCGAACTCGCCGAAATCATCTGCGACGTGGTCGGGTTCACCGGCGAACTCGTTTACGATTCGAGCAAACCCGACGGCACCCCGCGCAAGCTAATGGATAGCACCCTCCTCCGCAAACAAGGCTGGTCCCCGACGATCAACCTCCGCGACGGCATCGCTAGCACCTACCACTGGTATCTCAAACAAGGCGCCGGAGATGCCAATCTCAGTTAGACCCCTCTCACCTCCGTCGCCCGTGGTGTAATTGATACAGACCATACGCCGCTGCCACCGAGGCGATCAGGCCGCTTGGCAGGTAAAGTGCTGCGTAGCCCATTCCGTGGAAAGCCACCCCCCCGGCGACGCCGCCGCAGAAAAACCCTGAAATGATCAGCACGCAGAGACGCAGACGCTTCGCATCCACCGGAATCCCGCGGATGAAATGACCGAGGAAGATTCCCAAATCGGTGAACATCCCCGAGAGATGCGTCGTCCGCACCACCGTGCCGCTGTAAGTGCTCATCATCGCATTTTGCAACCCGCAGGCGCACGACGCCGAGTAAATGCCGTAAATGCTCTGCGCCTGGAGCAACGGCACCGCCGCGCAGAGCAAAGCCGACTCCATCAGGAGCGCCACCCCATAGCGCCGCCCCAGCTTCAGCGTGCTGTCTTGAATGATGAATCCGCTCACGACTGTGCCGAGTAAAAACGAGCAAAGCACTCCGCCAAAATGGAGCATTTCGGGTCCATCCCAAGCCGCCACCGACGCCGCGAGCAACGAAGTCGTCCCTGTTAGATGGGTGATCGCCTGATGTTTCCACCCGAGCAGCCCGACGACATTGATCATTCCTGCCACAAACGCCAGCACCCACGCCCCGGTCCAGACCCAACGTGGCAGTTTGTAAATCATCGTTCGCGGGAAACGTGCGTCGTTTCGACCGACTTGAAGAAAATAAGAAAATGACGAAACATCCCCAGATTCATACCGCCGCTATGCCAATCTGCCAAGCCAGGTGATATAAAAAGGTTCACGGCACCTTGCCATTCGTGTGACCTGCAACGGCGCAGTTTACGGTTGGCGGCGCTTTGAGCGGATCGCCGCCGGGGACTGCCACCATCTGCGCTTGAGCCACTGGGAGCGGACGCCGACATTGACACCTTGAAAAGTCACAGATCATTCATCGCCTACCCAGAGAGTTTCTCCATCGCACCTTGGCCGACTTCAACTCAGGACTGCTCGACGCGGCATTGGCCTGCCATCAGCTTGGGATAGGCAAGTCGCGCTTTTACCAACTGCGAACCCTTTGGCTCAAAAACCAAAGCTCGTTTCAACCGGGGGCCAGCGGCGGCAACCACTACACCCCGTGGACGCCGGACATTCGCGCGTTTCTCAAGTCCTTCCTGCCGATTGGGCACCCTCCCAATTATCAACTCGTCAGCGACGAACTACTCCGCCTTTCTTGCCCATGGCATTCCCCTGTGCGTTT
>JBBRPA010000013.1:0-70835 GCA_038228695.1 Chthoniobacterales bacterium | reverse complement strand
GCGGCTAGTAACCGCCATCCTCTCCGAAATCTCCGACGAATGGGAAACCGGCAAAGCCTACCTCCCCCACCACAAACCCTAACCAACCATCCTTCAGTTTATAGCCAAATCACTTTTACAGAAAATAAGTTGCTTAACCGTTTATTTATTAGTTTATTTAGACCGAAATTGATTCGGTGATTGCGTAAAGAGCAGCCGTCGTGCCGCGGATGCTTTTGTTTTAAAGTATTTTTCATCTATTTTTCCTTCCCAATTTTGAAAGAGTCCTTCGCAAAATTGAGGCGCGATCCGGGGCGGCGGATGCTTCGGACGGCGAAAGCTTCAGGGCAAGCGGCTTCGGCATGGCGTTTGCTCCTTTAGAAAGTTGGCATGTCGCATTCTTGTATTTTAGGTTCCGCTAAATCGGAACGTGGGTTCACGCTCACGGAGATTCTCATCTCCATTGCGTTGCTGGCGATTATTTCTGTAAGCGTTACCCAGGCGTTTCTAGTTTTGAATCGGCGAAGCACGCTGAGCCGGATTGGCACGGCAGCACTGGCCGCCGCCCAACAGGAAATCGATTTAGTCCTAGCCGTTCGCCCTTTCAATACTAATGCAGCTATTCCGCAGATTCTGAGGGTTCAATCGGAGGGCGGCACTCTCGCCAGCGGCGAGTCAGTCGTCACCAACGGCACGGATGGCTCCGGGCGCGCTTTCACGATGATCATTCGTCCGGTCAGCCTAGCCGTTTCCGCCATGAAGGCGACAGGGGTGGTGCAGGGCATGTTGCTCCGAAAAGTCACCGTTATTAGCACTACCTTGCGGCAGATCGATGTGCAGGTGGGCTACAATTACAACGGTGGGACCAACAGCGCCTCCTATACCTACACGACCCAAAGTGCTTTTGAAACGGCCTACAGATATCAAGTTCGCACGAGCACTTTTCGATCCATTGATGAATAGAACCCTATGAACCGCTCTCTAAAATCCAAAGCCTATACTTTAATGGAACTCGCCATCAGCATGGGAATGATGGGCCTTGTTGGAGGTGTCATTTACACCGTCTTGAACGGAGGAATGATCATGTTTTCCAAAAACATTTCCACGAATTACTCCAATTTGGCGGTGCGAACTTCGTCGATGAGACTGGTTCAAGATTTGCATGAGTCCGTCGGCAGAGCTGAGTTAGTGACCTTGACGAGTGGCACTTTCTCGGTGGCGACCACGACGGCTGCACAGGGCGTGCGCTTTCCCATTCTTCTCAACCAGACGGCTACTAACATTATTTCCAACAGCGCTGGTAGCAAGAACATTACAACGAGCTCTTCGGGAGCTTCGATCTCGTTGCGAATTCCTCAGCAACCCATTGCGCCGAAGGTTGGCGACATCCTCGTTTTTCCGGACATTAACGACGCACTCGGAAACACCCTGACGCGAACAATCACCGCAGTGACCACAGGAAATCCCACCACGGTTACGGTTAACGACCTTGGGGTCAGTCTCACGATTAGCAGTAGTACGCCGCCGGATCCCACGATGGTTTACGTCATTCGACAGGCAGCCTATTGTGTCGTGACCACGGCCACGGAAAATAACGTAACCAACGGCATTCCCTCGCGGACTGAGGTTCGTTATTACGCGGACGCTTCCGACACCTCTAGCTACACTGTGGTGAACAACGATCTGACCACCTATCTGCCGCCTCTGGCGAGCGGAGATTATGTGTCGCCGTACGGTTCAGGTTCGGTGGCCATACCCGCAGGGCCGTTTGCGATTTATTCCTCGGGACCGAACGACCCTGGAAACGCTGTCCAAGTGCAATTGATCTCGATTAACACCGACACTGGCAAACGTTCCTATGTCGGTGATCGCTTTCTATTAAGCCAAATCATCCCGCCGAAAACGTTGATCGTGCAAAGTACTAACTACAACTAAGAAACCGAAATTATGAAACAAGAACAGGGTAATACCATTATCGTCACCATGATGATCATCGCGACCTTCGCCGCGTTGATTAGCGTTTCGTTCGATTTGACCTCCGCAATTGGTAAAAATGGCAAACGTGCCGAAGCTTACGCGGCAGCGACTAACATTGCCGACGGTCTCGTTGAGCAGGCGTTCAGCTTTTGGAAAACCACCAGCCAAAGTCGCGTCTCAGTCGGTGAAGTCACGACCGAAGATCTCAAGACCGCGCTCTCGACTTATACGCCGGTCTCTGCCTCGGTGGGCAGTAATGCTACTGGATTTTACTACACGCAGGATCTCACCAATGGCACGGATGGTTTTAAGAAAGATTTTAAAATCACCCACATCGACGGGTATGGAAATGACGTGACAACAGCGGTTTCACCCAGCAAATCATCCGAGGATTATCTTCGGCCCACGATTGGGAATGCCACATCGCAGAGGAATTTCTACTACAAAGCGCACGTGGGCGTGAACGTGCCGATTCGCGACCGTTCCGGCAGCACGGTCCATGTCGAGTCGAACCGCTACTTCGTGAAGCGCTTCACTTCGCCCTGGAGCTTTGCGATTTTTTACAACGACAACCTCGAACTGCATCCTGGTCCCGACATGATCGTCAACGGCTGGATTCACACCAACCGCACTTTTTACGCAGCGCAAAACAGCCTCCACATGATGGGCCGGGTGACTTACGCCAACTCGATGGAGGGCAACTACGCACCCAACGACACCCGCCGCATTTCTTCGACCGATCTTTTCCCTACTGGCGCCGATATCTACAATGGCGGCAACGATCTTGTATCCGGGGCCAACGTCACTAACGGGTATCTGGATAACTGGACCAGTACTACGCCTCCTGCATACGGGGCGACGCAGAGCGTAATCGACATTTCCGCAAGTACTTTTAACACCACCGATAGCAATCCTAACAACGATGGTTATCAGGAAGTCATTCAGGTTCCTACCTCTGGCTACACCGATCCGGTGGCTATTGCCAGCAAGCGGTTTTATAACAAGGCCGACATGCTCGTCCAAATCAGTGGCGCTAGCAGTCCCACCGTGACGGTCAAAGTGAAGACAGGTGTCGATTCCAATGGTTATAGCATTTACGGAATACCTTCCGACGCTACTCTCTCCGCGATGTTCAGCACAGGCAAGACCGTCCGCGATAACCGCTGGGGGGGGAATGTGGACGTGACCGATGTGGACGTGAGTCAGTTTACCAGCCGCTCCAAATTGGCAACTGGCAATTCGAAATATTTCTCTGGCAACAAAACTGTCTTCGTTTACGACTCGCGTGGCACTAGCACGACGCGTAAAGGCATCCGGCTGATTCGCGGTGCCAGCCTGCCTTCCGGCGGGCTCACCTTCGTCAGCCAGAACCCCATCTACGTGCAGGGCGACTACAACACCAACGGCACTTATGCCTCCACCGCCACCACCGATCGTACCCCTAGCACTCAGCCACTCTCGAACTCTTCCAGTCCCGATCAGACGAAAAACACTATCACTAGCACTGTCCAGCAACCTGCCGCAATCATCGGCGATGCTGTCACCGTCCTCTCCAATGCTTGGAACGACGCCACCGTCAACTCCTCTACCAGCACCGTCACCGCCGCCAGTCGCTCCACCGTCAACGCCGCCTTCATGACCGGCAACGTGCAAACTACTAGCAGTGATTATAGCGGTGGCGCGGAAAATTTCCCCCGCTTCCTCGAAGACTGGTCCGGCGTTGAATTCACCTACTGGGGATCGATGGTAGAAATGTGGCAGAGTCAGCAGAACAACGAACCTTGGGGAAAATCCAATGTTTACAGTCCGCCTTTGCGTCGCTGGAACTTCGATAGTCGCCTCCTGAACAGTCCTCCTCCCGGCACGCCGTATCTCGTTTCCTACTCGAAGATCGACAGCCGCTGGTTCCTGCAATGAAGCCGCTCTCTGGTTGCGCTTTACTCTTGCTTGGCGCTCGCGCCGCCTTTGCGATCAATTTCGTCCCGACGCAGGAGACGCAAATGATCGATACCTACCCGATCCACTATTACAGCTTCGAGGACGAGGGGCGGCGCGTGGCTTATGGGCCTCCCAATGGTTGGAAATGCACCGGCACTGGCAGCAAACTGCTCCTCGAGGATCCCAAGACGCGCCAAGCCACCGTGGAATTCACCGCGCTGCCGATTCCATCTCCCGGTCCCTTCAATGCGGGCAGCCTGAAGAACTTCCAAACCTTCGCCCGTTCCCTTGCTCCTGCCGACAGCCAAGTCCTCGCCTTCACGGAAACGTCCGGCCAGCACATTATCGGTGGACGCGAATCTTATACCGCCAATCTCAGTTACGCCTTTTACGGCGTGAACCAGACCGTGCGCGTGACCTATGTCAACCTCGACAAATACTGCCTACAAATCGTGACCAGCGCGCCCGCGCCCTTGTTCGATGCCTTCAGCGATACCCTTGAGACAAGCCTCTGCTCCTGGCATTGGATGACCGCAAAATAAGGGGAATGGGGACCCTGCGCGCCCTCGCGTGTGTTGTCCTGCGTCCTCGCGGGACACTTCATTTGCAATCCCGGCATAGCCGCACTCATCCCGCGCGCAGAGAGAATCGGACGCGCCGACACTCCCCTTTCAAACTGCGCCAGCGCGTCCCTCTAAAGCGAAAATGCTCTCATCGAGAGTTTGGTGCGAAACAAAAGAAAACCCCTTCAAGTTTCCTTGAAGGGGTTTGCCTTAGGTTAAGCGATTTGTGGGCTTAGTTAATCGAGTAAGGAGCCCAGAAACTGGCGTTCGCGACATCTGAGAGAGCGCTATTGGTGGTCGTCGGAATTTTCGGCAGATTGTCCACCGAAGGAATGATGATCGGATTTCCCAAGGTATCGTCCAGCGAGGTCACGGGAGCTGCAATGGCGGAGTTGTAGAGCCTGGTGCCGGTTTTCAGGTAAGGCGCGAGCTGTGGCGACGTGGGCAGGGTGCCAGCGCCCTTATTATTCTCGATTGCATATTGCTCGACGGCTGTGTCGATCAAGCGCAGGTCGTTCTTACAAGCGGTGGCTTGGGAGCGCTTGCGAGCGCGCAGAAAGCTGGGAACAGCCACTGACGCGAGCAAAGCGATAATTGCAACGACGATCATGATTTCAACGAGAGTAAAACCCCCGATCTTTTTAAGTTTGTCTGACATATTATTGGTTTCTATTATTATTAGTTTAGTATTTTTCTATACTGGGATTTTCCCATTAAGTGAAATAAAGCAACCACTGTGCCAAACGTTACCGTTTTGTAATGATTTTTTAGCGGGTTGGTTACGATCGCGGCTTTTGGATGGCAGAACCCGGCTGAAGGCGCGCCAGGGGCGCTCGTGGTCGAAAAAAAGGATCATTTTGCGGTCGCCACCCTGAATAACCTATGCAAGGCAACTTTTTTCATTTCCGCAGCGTTCTATTCTCGGATATGTAGAGGCCCTGCCAAACCGGACTCATCGATTACATGGACCTTCCTTCAGACTTCGCCGCCAAGATCAACGACACGATCTCGCATTACCCCGTCTCCAAGCGTTCCGCCACGCTGCCATTGCTTCACCTTTTCCAAGAGGAAATGGGTTACATCAGCGACGAGTCGATGAACTGGATTGCGAAAAAGCTGGAATTGGAGCCGATTAACGTTCTCGAGGTGGTCACGTTTTATCCCATGTTCCGCCGCAAACCAGCCGGTCTGAATCACATCCGCGTCTGCCGGACCCTTTCCTGTGCGATGGGCGGCGGGTATGAGTTGATGGAGCATTTTTGCAAACGCGCCGGGATCACGCGGCACGGCCACGGCGCTGGCGGCCATGGCGATCCGATCTCCGTGAGTGAGGACGGAAAATTTTCCATCGAATTCGTCGAATGCCTCGCCAGTTGCGGCACCGCGCCGGTCTGCATGATCAACGATGAGTTCCACGAGGGCGTGACCCATCAGGATGCCACCGAGCTCCTCGAAAACTGCCCCGATAAAGAGGAATACGCCGTCTAACATTTTCGCAAAACCATGGTCTCTCTCATTAAAAAACCGCATCCGAAAGAACGCCGGATGATCTTCAAAAACGTCGATCGTCCTGACTGGTCGAACGACATCGACACCTATCTCAAGGACGGCGGCTACGCGGAACTGCGCAAAGCCATCACGATGCAGCCGGTGGACATCGTCAACGAGGTCAAAGCCTCTGGCCTACGTGGACGCGGCGGTGCCGGCTTCCCCTGTGGTGTGAAGTGGGGCTTCATCAAACAGGACGGCCCCAAGCCGATCTATCTCATTTGCAACGCCGACGAATCCGAGCCCGGCACCTTCAAAGATCGCTACATCCTGCATCAGGATCCGCACCAGCTTCTCGAAGGCATCCTCATCTCCTGCTGGGCATTGAACGTCCACCTCGCCTACGTTTACATTCGCGGCGAATTCCCGGAGGCGGCAAAAATCATGGAACGCGCCATTGAGGAGGCCCGAGCCAAAAAATTCCTCGGCGAGAACATGCTTGGCACAGGGCACAAGATCGAGGTTTACGTCCATCGTGGGGCAGGTGCCTACATCTGCGGCGAGGAAACCGGTTTGATCGAATCGCTCGAAGGCAAGCGCGCCTACCCGCGCATCAAACCGCCCTACTTCCCGGCTGTGCTCGGCCTTTACCAGTGCCCGACCATCGTGAATAACGTCGAGACGCTTTGCCACGTGAAGCACATCGTAAAAATGGGCGGCGCGGAATACGCCAAGATCGGGCGTCCGAACAACACCGGCACCCGCATTGTTTGCGTTAGCGGCGATGTCGTCAAACCTGGCTACTTCGAGATCGAGGTCGGCTCGATTACTTTCGGCGAACTGATTAAAGACTTCTGCGGCGGCCTGAAAAAAGGACGGAAACTCAAAGCCGTCATCCCCGGTGGCAGCTCTGCCAAAGTTCTTCGTGCGGGCGAAAAATACACCCTGAAGGAGAAAGCCGCCGATGGCTCCATGGTCGAGAAACAGATCGGCCTCGAAGACATCCGGCTCGATTTCGACACCCTCGCCGCCGTTGGCTCGATGGCTGGCTCCGGCGGAGTCATCGTGATGGATGATTCGCGCGACATGGTTTGGGCGCTGAACAACATCAATGAATTTTACGCTCACGAAAGCTGCGGCCAATGCACGCCCTGCCGCGAGGGCAGCCTCTGGATGAAGAAGATCACCGACCGCATCGTTGCGGGTGGGGGAGTGGAGCAGGACCCGTCTGTCTTGAAAAGTGTGGCCGACAACATCGCGGGCAAGACCATTTGTGCCTTCGGCGAAGCCTGCAGTTGGCCGACACAGAGCTTTCTCGCGAAATTCCCCGAGGAGTTTGCTGCGAAAGCGACCAAGTCCATTCCACCGCCGATGCCGCCGGAATACACCAGCGAAGCAATCACGGAAAACGACACCATCGCGACCATGACTGGGGCGCGCGGCGCGGGAGTGATGGCTGTGGAAGCGATGAAATAATCGGAAGTCTCGGCCCCGGCGATCGCTGACTAACGGGCGTTTAGTCCGGACCAGCCCTGCCACCCGATGTAGCTCGCGACCAGCAGCAGAAACGCCACCGACAGATAGGGCAGCTTCCGCGTCAGTTTTCCCAGCCCGCTCCAACGCTTCTCTGCATGGCGCACACTCCACGCCGCCAACGTGCCGCTCGCGACTAACGTCAGTGCAAGACCTGCACTGAACGCCAGCACCATCGCAAAACCGAGGGTAAACTGCTTGAGCTGCAGACAGATAATCAGAATGGAAAACGCCGCTGGACACGGCAGCAACCCGCCCGTCAAACCGAAGACCACGATCTGCCCCGTCGTTACCTGCCGATTGGCAAACCGCTGCTCAATCTCCTGCGAGTGCGCCCGTTCGTGGGCATCCTGATACTCCGCATGCTCGTGTTCATGGTCATGCCCGTGGTGGTGATGCGCCTCATGTTCCCGCTCGTGCGCCGCTTCCTCGCGCGCCTCCCGCCGCACCCGCCAGAGCATCCAAAGAGCTAGCCCTGCGATCATCACCGCCGACCCGATCTGGAAATACGGTTCCGTCGATTCCGCATTCCACCGACTGCCAAATTTCAGCGCCACCGCCGCCAGCGCCCAGATGACCAGCGAATGCGAAAACGCCGCTGAGAGTCCCAGTAACACCGCTTGCCCGATCGTCCCGCGCACCGCCACGATGAACGCCGCCATCATCGTCTTCGAGTGCCCCGGCTCTAACCCGTGGAGCGCGCCGAGCAACACCGCGGTCGGCAGGAAAAACCACGCATGCGCTGCGCCTTGGGAGAGCAGTTGGGAAAAATCATTCATCCCCCTGACCATACCCCCCTACCCCTTATTAGCAATAACTACTTTGCAACCGCCGCCGCAGGTTCTACACTCCGCCATGAGCGAACACCAACACCCTCCCGCCGAACGTCAGGCCCTCATCCTCCGCACCCGCAAAGTCGCGGGCCAACTCGGGGGCATCGAAAAAATGCTCGCCGCCGACCGCGACTGCTCCGAGGTGCTGATGCAGATCATCTCCGCCCGCAAAGGTTTGAAATCGCTCGCCGAAAAACTCATCCACTCGCACCTCCACCACTGCATCGAGGAAGCGCAAAACTCCGCCGACGCCAAAGAACGCCTCCACGACCTCCTCCAAGTCCTCGAACGCTACGTGGATTAAGGTGACGATTTCCCCACCGTCTGACAGACTATCGCCTATGAAAAAACTCCTCGCCGAAGCCTTTGGCACCTTCTGCCTCGTCTTTGCTGGCACGGGCGCCATCGTCATCAATGATCTCACTGGCGGCAGCGTCACCCACCTCGGCGTTGCCCTTACCTTTGGCCTCATCGTTCTCGCCATGATCTACTCGTTGGGTGACATTTCCGGCGCGCACCTCAACCCTGCCGTCACCCTCGGTTTCTTCGCCGCCCGCCGCTTTTCCGGTCGTCAAGTTCTGCCCTACATTGGCAGTCAATTAGTCGGTGCGTTGCTGGCGAGCGGACTTTTGCACGTGCTCTTCCCGACGCACACCACGCTGGGAGCCACCCTTCCGGCGGGATCGGAGTGGCAATCCTTCCTCCTCGAATTCGTCCTCACCGGCATTCTCATGTTCGTCATCCTCAGCGTCTCCAGCGGAGGCAAGGAACGCGGCATCACCGCAGGTATCGCTATCGGAGCCGTCATCGCGCTGGAAGCCCTCTTTGCCGGCCCCATCTCCGGTGCGTCGATGAACCCCGCCCGCTCCCTTGCCCCTGCCTTGGTCTCAGGAAATGTCGCCCATCTCTGGCTCTATCTCGTCGCCCCGTTTTGCGGTGCGTTGATTGCCGTGCTCGGCTGCCGCTGCATGCGCGAGGAAGGATGCTGTGGCAGGCTTCCGGCTTAATCTCGAGCAATCCCTCTAGAAAATAACCTGATCTTACCTACAACCACAGTTCGCTTTGGCCGCTGGTTTTGGCGGCTTTCGGTGCCTTCTTAAAAGTCTCCTCCCCGGCGGGCAGTATTCGACGGGCCGCTCCCGACGAAGCAGAGCGCCCACCATTGGAATTGGTATCTGGGTATTTTGCCAGACGCCTAGGTGGAGCGGTGTGTCACATCATCCGGTATCCGATGGAGTCGCAGGCTAGGCAAAATAGAGAATTTTACAACGCTGCTGTTCGCAGGGTTCACCGACGACGGCGAGTTAGACCTAGTGCTTGGCACTTGGGAAAATGCTGCTCCCCGGGTGGCGCTATTTTCGAGAAGGAGTGCTAGTACCCGAGGTTGAAATTGACGATCAACCGGCCATCGACCTGATCATCGTTTCTCCAACCTTGATCGACCTGATAGCGTCGCAGCGAGGACCTGCTTTGTGGGCCCCAGATGCCATCGACGTCGCCATCGTAGTAGCCCTCGCGAGCCAGCACGACTTGGAGGTCGTAGTAATTGTAATGATAAGGGCGATTCTCATAGACCACCACTTGTTGGGGATAACGGCTGCGATAGCTCACATCCCGATTCACATCGCGGTAGTCGAAATGCCGGTAATCTTGAGTCACATAACGAGTGCTCGACGATTGTCGGTCGTAGCGTGAACTGTCGCGGCGTTCGATTACTTGAACAACGGGGCGTTCATCGCGGCGATCCCGGCGACTGGGTTGGCGGTAGTTGTCGTGCACGACGACCACACGCGCTTTCCGATCGTTGTCGCCATGGTTTCCATTATCTCCGCGATTATCTCGATGATCGTCTTTGCGATTGGCATGATCCTGCCCTTTTTGGCCTCGCTCCTCGTCTTTGTCGCGGTGCTTCTTGTTTTTACCTTTTTCGTTGTCGCCATCCTCGGCTCTGACGACTGCAGATGGGAGAGAGATGAGCAAGGCAAGACTCGCGATAAAGGGAAGCGTTTTCATAATTGTAAGTGGGCAGAAGGGAGGAACGAGGTGCGCTGGTGGAGAAACAGCCTGCCGGGCGCTCCGACAGGCTGCTGCTTGGGGGGATAAGGAAGTGGTTACTTCGTTTTCATTCCGTCGTGCATCATTTTCATGCACTCGGAATCTTTCATGACCATGTCGCACATCATTTTCTTCGACTTGGGGTTTTTCATCATTTCGTCGCACATCATTTTGCAGCCGTCGTCGGTCTTGACGATTTCGGCGACTTGGGCGCGCTGGGCCATCAAACGGTCGTTGTCGGCGATGGTTTTATCGGCGTGGGCAGGGATGGATGCGAGGGCCATGAGGCTGCCAACGATTAGGATGCTGAGTTTATTTTTCATTTTTTGGGTGTTGCTTGTTTTCCCCCATTTCCACAGGGAATCCGCGGCGATGGGGAAGGGGTGCGTTATGTAACGAAAATGGGAGGCTCGGTGGTCGGATTTATTCCGGTCGATTCGTCGCTGCGATCATTTTGTTTCGAGGGTAAGAGCGCGCAAGCGGAGCGCATTCAAGATGACGGAAAGGGACGAAACGCTCATCGCTGCTCCGGCGATCATCGGGCTCAGGAGCAGGCCAAAGAAGGGGTAAAGAATTCCGGCGGCCACGGGGACGCCGACGGTGTTGTAGATGAAGGCAAAGAAGAGGTTCTGTCGGATGTTGCCCATGACGGCGCGACTGAGGTGGATGGCTTTGGCGATGCCTATAAGGTCTCCCTTTACCAGGGTGATCCCGGCGCTTTGGATCGCGACATCGGTGCCAGTGCCCATCGCGATGCCGACGTTCGCCTCTGCCAAGGCCGGGGCGTCGTTGATGCCGTCTCCGGCCATGGCGACAATGGCTCCCGTGGCTTTGAGTTTCCGGACGATCTCGATCTTGTCGTGAGGGACGACTTCGGCGTGAACCTCGTCGATGCCGAGTTCGCGAGCGACGGCCTCGGCGGTTTTGCGGTTGTCACCGGTGCACATGATGACCTTAATTCCAAGGGCGTGGAGCGCCTGGATCGCTTCGGCGGTGCTTTCTTTGATCGGATCGGCGATGCTGAGGATCCCGGCTGCGGTCTGATCGATGGCAATCCAGACGACCGTGCGAGCTTGTTCCTGCCACGCGGCGGCTGCTTCGACGAGATCATCGGGGAGCGCGATGCCGTTTTCTTCGAGGAATCCCGCTTTGCCGACGCGGATAGTTTTTCCATCGACGGTTCCGGTGACGCCACCGGCGGTGGTCGAGGCGAAATCCTTCACGTCGAGGAGATCGATGCCGCCTTCCCGGGCTTGATCGACGATGGCTCGGGCGAGGGGATGTTCGCTATTTCCCTCGACGGAAGCGGCTAGCTGTAGCAAGTGCGTTTCCGCGATGCCATTCACCGTCTTGCGGTGGGTGACGCGCGGTTTCCCGGTCGTGAGAGTGCCGGTTTTGTCGGTGACTAAATGAGTGACCTTTTCGGTGATCTCGATGGCTTCGGCATTTCTAATCAGGATGCCGGTCTGCGCGGCGCGGCCAACGCCGACCATGATCGACATGGGCGTGGCGAGTCCGAGTGCACACGGGCAGGCAATGATCAGCACCGAAACCGCATTGACGAGGGCGTAGGCCATAGCCGGGGCGGGTCCGAAAATCGCCCAGACGATAAATGTGATGATGGAAATCGTGATGACAATCGGGACGAACCAACCCGCTACGGAATCCGCGAGTTTCTGGATCGGGGCGCGGCTGCGCTGGGCTTCGGCCACCATCTGGACGATTTGGGAAAGGAGAGTTTCCGAGCCGACTTTCTCGGTCCGCATCACAAAGCTGCCGGTCTGGTTGATCGTTGCACCGATGACGGTGTCCCCCGCCTTCTTGCCAACGGCGAGGGCTTCGCCCGTGATCATCGACTCGTCGAGGTTGCTATGACCCTCGGTGATGACTCCATCGATCGGCACTTTTTCACCAGGCCGGACGCGGAGCAGATCGCCTTTCTTCAATTCGTCCACGGGGACATCGGATTCCTTGCCGTCGATCAGTCGATGGGCGGTCTTGGCGGCCAATCCGAGCAGGGACTGAATGGCTTGGCCGGTGCGACTGCGCGCTTTGGCTTCTAACAGTTGTCCGAGGAGAACGAGCACGGTAATGACGGCGGCGGCTTCAAAGTAGAGCCCGACCTCACCATGGACTCGAAAAGACTCGGGAAAAACTCCGGGTGCTAACACCGCGACCGCGCTGTAGATAAAAGCCGCGCCCACACCGGTCGCGATCAGGGTGAACATGTTGAGGTTCCAGCCCCTCAGCGAGCGCCAGGCTTTGGTAAAAAACATTCCGCCGGCCCAGAAGACCACTGGAATAGTGAGGGCCACCTCGATCCATTTCGACACACTCTTCGGGAGGAGTTTCTCCAGATGGAAACCCGGAACCCAGTGGGCCATCGCAATAATGAAGACCGGCAAGGTGAGCGCGGCAGCGATCCAGAACTTTTGCGACAAAGCACGAATCTCTTGGTCGTCGTCGTGGTCGTCCGCTGGTAGTCCCTTTGGTTCCAGTGCCATGCCGCAGATCGGGCAATCGCCGGGATGGTCTTGCTCGATCTCCGGGTGCATCGGGCAAGTGTAGGTCATCTTTCCGGTGGCCGGTTTCCATGTTGGGTTGCGTTCCAGCGCCATACCGCATTTTGGGCAATCGCCCGGGTTGGCCGATTCGACACCCTCGCACATCGGGCAAAAATATTTCGCCGTTAACGACGGGATGACTGCTTGGTCAGAGTGGTCGTGGCAGCAGGAGTGGGAGGGCTTCATGGCGGTGTTGGGTTACTAGACAAAGTATTCGGATTTGAAAGTCTTGCTGGACCCGATTGGTTTTTTGCAAGAAGCAAGCATCGCGAAGACTTGCCGTCAGCGGGCTGTGTTATAGTTTGCGGCTTCCATGATTTACCTCGATCACAACGCGACCACACCGCTCTCTCCCGTGGCTTTGGCGGCGATGCGGCCGTATCTCGAGCAGCATCACGGCAACCCGTCGAGCATTCACGCGGCTGGTCGGGTGACCCGAGCAGCGCTGGACGACGCACGGGATGTGCTGGCCCGGTTTTTTTCCGTTAAGCCACACGAACTGATTTTCACCGGCGGGGGAACGGAGTCGGATAACTTGGCTATTCTGGGTTTGGCTCGTGAGCTCGCGGGGCAGGGGAAACATCTCATCACGGCAAAAACGGAGCATCATGCGGTGCTTCAGGCGTTTGAATATCTCGAGCGTCATGAGGGGTTCGAAGTCACGTATCTGCCGGTTGACCCGCTGGGATTGGTTCGTTTGGAAGACCTTGGCGACGCTATTCGTTCGGACACGACGCTCTGCTCGATCATGGCTGCGAACAACGAGACGGGCGTTCTCCAGCCTCTGGCGGAAATCAGCCGGATCTGTCGCGAAAAGGGTGTCCTGCTCCATAGCGACATGATCCAGATGCTCGGTAAGGAAAGAGTGGACCTCGCGCTCGTTGATGCCGCCTCCTTTGCGGCGCATAAATTTTACGGTCCACTCGGCGCGGGCTTGCTCTATCTGCGGGCTGGCGTCTCCATTCGGACGTTGCACCACGGAGGCGCGCACGAAAATCAGCGCCGCCCTGGCACCGAAAATGTCGCTGCGATCGCTGGCATGGCCGCCGCCGCTGCCGAGGCAGAGGAAAAGCGCTCCGCCGAGCAACTCCACGAGCGCTCCCTGCGCGATCGGCTTTGGGCTGGTATTCAGGCGTTCGATCCCACGGCCATTCTGAACGGCGACCCCGAAAAACGGCTCGCCAACACGTTAAACGTCAGTTTTCCGGGTCTGGATGGTGAGGCGCTGTTGATCGGCCTCGACTTGGCTGGGGTTTGTGTTTCCAGCGGGTCCGCTTGCATGGTCGGCAGTATTCAAGCGTCGCACGTGCTCATGGCGATGGGGGTTCCCGAGGCGGTCGCGGGGGCCACCGTTCGTTTTTCCCTCGGGCGCGCCAACACGATGGACGAAATCGAGGAAACCATTGGACGCGTAGCCCGGGTCGTCGGACATTTACAGTCCTAAAGAACACTTGCCATGGTCAAAAAGAGCATCAAGCAGGCGGGCCAACTCTTCCTTGACCTGTTCAGGAATCCGGCCCCCAAAAGCAACAGCCGAAACGGGCTTCGACCCGATGAAGCGCTGATTTCGCGGTCAGCGACGCTCTTGGTCCAAGCAGGAGCCGCCGAGGTGGCAGGAAAAGTGCAAGTGGTTTGGAATTCGCGACTTACGACCACCGTAGGCTTGGCTCATTACCGGGAAAATATCGTTATGCTCAACCCGCGTTTGCTGGATTTTAGCGCAGCGGAAGTGGATCGCACGCTGCGGCACGAGTTGGCCCATTTATTGGCCCACTCCCGGCATCGCCGGCGTCGAATTGCGCCGCATGGCGTGGAATGGCAACAGGCGTGCCGCGATCTTGGCTTGCGCGACGAAACGCGCTGCCACGATCTGCCACTTCCCCGGCGGAAAATAGCCCGGAAACACTTTTACGAATGCGTCCATTGCCGCGCGGTTTATCCACGGGTCCGACCCATCCGGCGTACCGTGGCCTGCCTGAAGTGCTGTCGGGCCCACAATAGCGGAAAATTCAGTCAGCGTTTCGTTTTGAAAAAAACCGCGTAGGCAGGGCAGTCCGACCCTAAAAGTTTACGCTTTTGTAAAAACCGCGTTCGCTGCTAAACTTCCGAGGCTTTAGCCACACATGCCAGCCACGGAAACCATCGAATTCGACAGCGCCCGGACGCTTCAATCGCTCTATGCGAACGATCCGCGTTTGCTGAAAAAGCTTGAGGAATCACTCGCCGTCTCCGTTACCACTCGCGATGGCTGGATCCGCTTCGAGGGCGACGATGCCTCGGTGGCGCATGCGAAATCGCTCCTTGGGCAATTGGAGGACGCCCATAAAAAAGGCACGCCGATTCGCCGCCAAGAGTTTCTCTACGCGCTCAACTCCGTCCTCGACGGGTCTAGCGAATCGCTCTCGCAACTGGCCTCGATCAAAATCCAATGCTCCGTCCGCAAGCCCCCGATCATTGCCCGCACCGCTAGCCAGAAACGCTACGTCCAGACTATTCTCGATCACGATCTAACCTTCGGCCTCGGTCCCGCTGGCACTGGCAAGACCTATCTTGCGATGGCCCTCGCCATCTCCGCGCTCAAACAGGAAAAAGTTCGCCGCATCATTCTCACCCGCCCGGCTGTCGAAGCGGGCGAGGCGCTCGGGTTCCTTCCGGGTGATCTGAACGACAAAATCCTACCCTACCTCCGCCCGCTCTACGACGCCCTCTACGACATGCTCGAGCCGGAGGAAATCGAGCGCTATACCGAGCGCGGCGTGATTGAAATCGCTCCGCTCGCTTACATGCGCGGGCGAACGTTGCAGGACGCGTTTGTCATTTTGGACGAGGCTCAAAACACGACCACGGAGCAGATGTTTATGTTTCTAACTCGACTCGGACCTGAGTCGCGTTGCGTCGTTACCGGCGACCGAACGCAGATCGATCTGCCGCGCAATAAAAAATCCGGCCTGATCGAAGCCGGCGACGCGCTCGCAAAAGTGCCCGGGATCGGATTCATCACTTTCGAGGAGCGCGATGTCGTGCGTCACGAGCTCGTTCGGTCCATTATTGGCGCCTACAAAAAATTCCGCGACGCCCATCCCGAACGCACGGTCTAACTTTTTTACGATGTTTGGATTCGCCAAGAAAAAACTGATTAAGCAAGGGTTGTCCTCGGCCAAGACGCGTCGCCAGAAGACGACTAGCGAATTCCGCCAAACGCTCGCTACCGACCCATGGGTGAAAATGATCATCCTCGGCCTTTTCATTGGCGGCCTCGCTAGCCTGATTTTCTACGGACAGCAACAGTCGCCCGCGCAATTTTTTCTGATTAGCCTGCTTATTCTCAGCACGGCCATCGCGCAGCTTTGGATCGGACATCCTGAGACCTTCCGGAGCAACGGCCGGGTGCTGCTGATTTTTGGCGTCATCCTCGCGCACTTGACCGTTTGCAAACTGGTGATGCAGGTGTGCTTTGAAATCTCTAAAACGAACGACAGCGTCCTTTGGAAAGTCGTGCCGATTCTGCTCATTCCTTATTCGTTCGCACCGCTCGTGATCTCGGTGCTGCTCGGTCGGAATCTGGGGCTGTTTGCCGCAGTTTTTGTTAGTTTGCTAACTTCCATTCTCTTCCGCGGAATCGACGCTTTCATTCTCGTGTTGAGCCTGATTAGCGGATTCATCTCCGTCTTCGTCACGCTCCAAGTGCGGCGTCGCAGTCGGTTGTTGCGCGCCGGTTTTTACGTCGGAGTCGCCACGTGGTTACTCGCCCTTAGCTTCGGATTGATCACCCTGAATTTGATGGATCTGCCTAGCACCGATTGGAACCTTTTCGGCTGGCAGACACTTGCGGCGATCGGCAGCGGAATGATCACCGCCGTGCTCGTGGGCGGCGCGTTGCCTCTTTTGGAAACGCCATTCGGAATTACCACCGACATCTCCTGGCTGGAAATCGCCGATCTCAATCACCCGCTCTTGCGCCGTCTCTCGACCGAGGCACCGGGCACCTATCATCATAGTCTGATGGTGGCCAGTCTCGCTGAGGCCGCTGCAGAGAAGGTGAAGGCCAATGCTACTCTCTGTCGGGTCTGCGCTTATTTTCATGACGTCGGTAAACTCGTCAAACCCGAGTATTTCACCGAGAACATCAACGAGGATCGCAACCCGCACGACGACCTCGCGCCAACCATGAGCGCCCTCATTATCATCGCCCACGTCAAAGAGGGCGTCGATCTCGCGCTCAAGCACAAGCTGAACCACCAGATCCTCGACGTCATCCAGCAGCATCACGGCAATTCGTTGGTTTCCTATTTCTACAAGCGCGCTCAGCAGCAGCAAGAGGACACCCGAGCCGGGGGCAAGATCATGAACATGCGCGAGGAAGACATCCCCGAAGTCCGGCAGGAAAGCTTCCGCTACCCCGGCCCCATCCCGCAATTTAAAGAGGCCGGAATCATCAGCCTCGCCGATGCTGTTGAGAGCGCCTCCCGCAGCCTGAACAAACCCACGCCGCAACGGATCGAGCAGCTCGTCAACGACATTATCGACGCCCGCATCGCGGACGGCCAACTCGATGACTGCGATCTGACTCTCCGCGAAATCCGCATCATCGGCGAAAGCTTCCGCTTCTCGCTGAAAAACATCCTCCACACCCGCATCGCCTATCCCAAGGACAGCAAGGACGAGCCGCGCGCAGAGAAAGACATCGCCAATCTCGACGACAAGAAATCCGCCGCGGCGGCCTAACTTTTTTCTCCGTGCCCGCCGTGCCTGCTCTGCGCGAAAAACCCGTGGTGGTTTTGCAAAACCGCCAGCGTCGGGTCCCGGTCGATCTCCCCGGGCTAAAAGACTTTGCCTCCCGCGCGGTCGTTGCCGTGATGAATATCGCTCCCCAGCCCGGCGACGTCTTGCCCTACCTCGACGAGGTCTCCGTCGCGCTGATCTCCGACAAAGCCATGGCCTATTTTCACGTCGAATTCATGGACATTGCAGGCCCAACCGACGTCCTCACCTTCGAGCACGGCGAGATTCTTATTAGCACCGAGACCGCTGCCAGCCACGCCTCCGAATTTGATCACACTCCGCAAGAAGAAATCGCTCTCTACATCCTCCACGGTCTGCTTCATCTCCGTGGCTACGACGACACCTCGCCGGACGAACACGAAGAAATGCACCGGGTGCAGAGCGAAATCTTCGCACAGCTACACCTTATATAGGTCCCATAAGTCCTATAGGACCTATCTTTCCCTTGTGCTAAGATGCCTACCCTATCTTTCTCCACCATGTTGCCCAATCCATCCGTAAAATACCGATCCTCCGCGCCTGTCCCTTTGCCTGATCGCCAATGGCCCTCGCGCACCCTAGTCGCGCCGCCCATCTGGTGCAGCGTGGATCTTCGCGACGGCAACCAAGCCCTCGCCGTCCCGATGAACGTCTCCCAGAAGCTCGAACTCTTCGACGCCCTCGTTCGCTGCGGATTCAAAGAAATCGAAATCGGCTTCCCCAGCGCCTCCAACACCGAGTTCGCCTTCAACCGTCGGCTCATCGAGGAAAACCGTATCCCCGATGATGTCACCATCCAATGCCTCGTCCAATGCCGCGAGGACCTCATCGAACGCACCGTCGAATCCCTCGTTGGCGCGAAAAACGTCATCATCCATCTCTACAACAGCACCTCGCCCGCCCAGCGCCGCGTCGTCTTCGGCAAATCGCGTGAGGAAATCAAATCGATCGCGTTGCAAGGTGCCCAATGGATCCTCGATCGCCTCCCGCGCCTTCAGGGAAATGGCGGAACTAACGTCCGTCTGCAATATTCGCCCGAATCTTTTTCGCTCACCGAACTCGACTTCGCTTTGGAAATCTCAAACGCCGTCATCGATCTCTGGCAGCCGACGCCGGATCACAAAATGATCCTCAACCTGCCTAACACAGTCGAGGCTATGACGCCTAACATTCACGCCGACCAAATCGAATGGATGTCGCGCCACATCCATCGTCGCGACAGCGTCACGCTCAGCCTACATACCCACAACGACCGCGGCACCGGCGTTGCGGCCACCGAGTTGAGCTTGCTTGCCGGCGCCGACCGCGTCGAAGGCACCCTCTTTGGAAACGGCGAACGCACCGGCAACCTCGACATCGTCACGGTCGCGCTCAACCTCTACATGCACGGCATCCATCCCGGCCTCGATTTTACTAACATCAGCGAACTCATCTCCGTTTACGAACGCACCACGGGCATGACTGTTCCCCCGCGTCATCCCTACGCCGGCGAACTCGTTTTCACTGCCTTCAGTGGCTCACATCAGGACGCCATTAAAAAAGGCCTCGCCGAATGGGAAACCAAAGCGGAAAACAAGAGCCGCGAAACTTGGGATGTGCCTTATCTAACTATTGACCCCGCCGACATCGGACGCGAATACCGCGAAGTCATTCGCGTCAACAGCCAGAGCGGCAAAGGCGGCGTCGCTTATTTGTTAGAAGCTGAATACGGGATCGAACTTCCAAAAGACATGCAACGCGAATTTGGCCCCATCGCCAACGACGCCGTCGATGCGCTTGGCCGCGAAGTCACCGCCGCCGAATTGCGCGGTATGTTTTGGAAGGAATACATCGAAACGGAAACGCCGTGGTCGCTCGTTCATTTCCACGCCGACGGCACCGCTGGCACTTTCCATTGCCGCGCCTCTGTCTTAAGAAACGGCCAACCTCTCGCCCTCACTGGCGAAGGCAACGGCCCGATCGCTGCGTTTGTGGATGCGCTCGTTAAAGCGGGCGTCCCCTCATTTTCTGTCGCCTACTACAAAGAGCACGCCCTCAGCAGCGGCAGCGACAGCAGCGCGATCGCCTACATTCAAATCAAGTTAGAAAACGGCCAGACCAAATGGGGTGCTGCCGAAAACACTAACATCGAACTAGCTAGCATCCAAGCCATCCTCAGCGCCCTCAATCGACTTTAACCGCGTGTAAGCCCCATCGAGCGACAGGCTCTACGTTGGCCTGACCCCAAAAGGGAAGAGCCTCTAATATCTCTTCCTTTTTCCGAAAAAAGGGCATACATAGCAAGCGTGCCCGATTCCTACACCATCAAAAACGCGCAGCAAAAATTCTCGATCGTTGTCCAAGAAGTCGCCGATCATCCCGTCACCATTACCAAGCAGGGAAAAGCCGTCGCGGTGATGCTTTCGATCGAGAGATTGGAAGCGATCGCTGAGACCATGGAAATCCTCGCTGATCCCGAGGCCATGAAAGCCATCCGCGCCCATCGCGAAGGACGCGGCATCTACCACGACGTCTCCGTGCTCGACACCCTATGAGGCGGGTGCGGCTGCAACAGGCCGTGTTCGACTACCTGCGCACGCTGCCTCCCCAACCCCGGCGCGCCCTCTCTCTGGCGATCAAAGGCTTGGCTAGAGAACGTGGCGACATCAAATCCCTCGTCGACAATCTGGAGGGCTTCCATCGGCTTCGGGTCGGGTCGCACCGCGTCATTTTCGAGTATGAAATGATCGAAGGCATCCCGACCACCACCTGCATCTTCGCGGGGCCGCGCCAATGGATTTACGAAGTTTTCCAAACCCGGCTTGGGGAATAAACGAGATTCCACAGTTCACTCGAACGGTGGTTTGATAAAAGAGCGTGCCGCGCAACCGGAAGACACGCGGATGGTGGAAAACACGGGCCCCTCCTTCAAAATGAAATCGCCGGAACCGTCGATGTTATCGGCTTTCAAGCGGAAGCCACCTACCAACAGCATCGGTAATTCGCCATTATCCCTCCTTCGGAAACTCCGGTTTGGTAACAATGGGCTCAAGCTCGGATAGCCATTTCCCATTTGCCATAATTCGTGGCGCGATTTACACCTTTCTTTCCTATGTCCGACCCGAAAAACACCTCTCCACGTCCCCATTCTTCCGTCATGCTCGATGGCGATCAACGCGCCCCGTCGCGCGCCATGCTTTACGCAGTCGGCTTCAAGCAGGAGGATTTTGCAAAGTCGCAGATCGGCATCGCCTCGACTTGGAGCATGGTGACGCCCTGCAACATGCATATCGACAAGCTAGCCATCGAAGCCGGTAAAGGCGTCGATGCGGCAGGTGGGAAATCGGTTATTTTTAATACGATCACGATCTCCGACGGGATCTCAATGGGGACGGAGGGGATGAAATATTCGCTGGTGTCGCGCGAGGTCATCGCCGACAGCATCGAGACGGTGGTGGGCTGCGAAGGCTTTGACGGGGTGGTGGCGGTGGGTGGTTGCGATAAGAATATGCCGGCCTGCATCATGGCGATGGCGCGGTTGAATCGTCCGGCGGTCTTCGTCTATGGCGGCACGATTTTACCGGGTTGCATCACCGGGATTTTGGAGGGGCAAAAGACGGAGCGTCTGCTCGACGTGGTGTCGGTCTTCGAGGCGGTCGGTGCGCATGCGAATGGCAAAATCACGCGCGAGGAGTTCCATGAGATTGAGTCGAAAGCGATTCCGGGCGCGGGTTCCTGCGGCGGTATGTATACAGCGAACACGATGGCCTCGGCGATTGAGGCGCTCGGCATGAGCTTGCCCAACAGCTCGGCGCAGGCGGCGATTTCTCCAGCGAAAATGGCCGATTGCGCGAATGCAGGGGCGGCCGTGGTGGAGTTGCTGAAACGCGGCATCCGTCCGCTCGACATTATGACGCGGAAAGCGTTTGAGAATGCGATCACGGTGGTCATTTCCCTTGGTGGCTCGACCAATGCGGTCATGCATTTGCTAGCGATGGCGCATTCGGCAGGTGTCGCGCTGAAGATCGACGACTTCACCGAAATCGGGAAGCGCGTTCCGGTGCTCGCAGACTTGAAGCCAAGTGGGAAATATCTCATGTCGCAACTGGCCGCCATCGGGGGCATTACGCCGCTCATGAAAACTCTGCTCGACGCGGGTCTGTTGCACGGCGATTGCCTAACCGTGACGGGCAAAACCGTGGCCGAAAATCTCGCCAATGTCGCGCCTTATCCCGAAGGGCAAACGATCATCCGGCCCCTCAGCGACCCGATCAAGAAGGACAGTCACCTCGTTATTCTCTATGGGAATCTTGCGACTGAGGGCGCGGTGGCGAAAATCTCTGGCAAGGAAGGATTGCTCTTCACTGGGACGGCCCGGGTTTTTGAAAGCGAGGAAGCGGGTATGCAGAGTATTCTCGATGGAACCGTGGTTGCGGGTGATGTGATCGTGATTCGCTACGAAGGGCCAAAGGGTGGTCCCGGGATGCGCGAAATGCTCGGGCCGACTTCCGCTGTGATGGGCCGTGGTCTCGGCAAAACCGTCGCGCTCCTAACCGATGGACGTTTTTCTGGTGGTAGTCACGGTTTCGTGGTCGGCCATGTGACGCCCGAGGCGTATGTCGGAGGCAATATCGCGCTGATCGAAAACGGCGACAGGATCACGATCGACGCGGAGACGCGCGAGATTAACGTGAACATCTCCGACGAGGAACTGGCAAAACGGCGCGCGAACTGGAAGGCACCTGCGCCGCGTTACAAAAAAGGTGTCCTCGCCAAATACGCGAAGATGGTTAGCACCGCTTCGCTCGGAGCGGTGACCGACTTGGATTTGTGATTTTTTAACCACGAATGGACACGAATGGACACAAATTTAAAAAGGGGAGTTAAACTGATTGTTGGCCTTCGAGTCAGACCCAAATCGATCTCGTTTTTGGCTTATTTCTTCTTCTATTCGTGTTTATTCGTGTCCATTCGAGGTTAAAATAGCCCTTCCATGCCCGAACCGCTTCTTTACGAAAGCCACATGCACACGCCGTTGTGTAAGCATGCCTTCGGGGAACCAGGTGAGTATGCGGCCGAAGCGGAGCGGAAAAATCTCCGTGGCATCATCGTGACCTGCCATAATCCGATTCCGCATGGTTACTCGGCGCACGTCCGAATGCGGGAGGATCAATTTGAGGACTATCTGGCACTCGTCGCGCAGGCTCGGGATGCTTGGCAAGGACGGGTCGATGTCCGTCTTGGGATCGAGTGCGATTTTGCGCCCGGCCTCGAATCCGATGTCGAAAAACTGCTCCAACGTGCGGAGTTTCATCACGTCCTGGGTTCGGTGCACACGCAGGTGAAGGAATATCGCGGGCGGTTTTTCACAGGTTCGTGGTTTGCGTATCAGCAAACGTATTTCGACCACCTCGCGCTCGCGGCTGAGACCGGACTTTTTGACACGATTTCTCATCCGGATCTCGTCAAAAACGAGTCGTCAAAGGAATGGCAGATCGAACGGATTCTGCCGGATATCCAACGCGCTCTCGACCGCATCGCCGTCACCGGCTGCGCGATGGAACTGAACACCTCCGGTCTGCTCAAAACGATTCCCGAGATGAATCCTGGTCCCGAGATTCTCGCGGAAATGGCGCTACGCCAAATCCCGGTCGTGATCGGAGCGGACGCTCATCGTCCGGATCGCGTCGGGGCGGAGTATCCGGCCGCGCTGGGTCTTTTGCAGGCAGCGGGCTACAGCAAGGTTAGTTTTTTCCTGAACCGCAAACGCCAAGAGGTCGAAATTTCCCGCGCCTTGGAAAGTATCTGCCTAGCCGGAGCACTATCCTTGACACCGGGAGCTTCATAACGGTTGGTAAGATCATGAAAAAACTCGCTCTCTTGACCACTCTCGTTGCCCTGACACTTTCTGGTTGCGCCACCGGGGGCAAAAAATGCGACACATCCTCGGAAAAGATGTCGTGCTGTAAAAAAGAATCGAAATGCTAGACGGCAGAACGGAAGGCTACACCGATTATCCGATTCTGGCCGTTTCCGAGGAATCGCGCCTTGCGTCGGTCGGTTGATTCAGAAAAAGTGAGCGTCCGGTGGATGCGCGCGCTGCTTTAGAAAAACATTTCGGGTTTCGGGAATTTCTCGATGCCCAGGAGTCGGTTGTTCGCGCCATCCTCGACGGGAAAGACGTTTTAACGGTCATGCCGACGGGCGGCGGCAAGTCGCTCTGTTTCCAATTGCCGGCGATGTTGCTCGAAGGCGTGACGATTGTGGTTTCGCCTTTGATCGCGCTGATGAAGGATCAGGTCGATGGGCTTGCCGACAAGGGGATTCCGGCGGCGCTGATCAACAGTTCGCTCTCGCTCGAAGGTCAGCGCGAAGTCATGCGCGGAATGGAGCAGGGGCGCTACAAGCTGGTTTACATCGCTCCGGAGCGATTTCGCAGCCAGGCGTTCATGCGGACGTTGGCGGGAATCAAGATTGCGCTGTTCGCAGTCGATGAGGCGCATTGTCTTTCCATGTGGGGCCATGATTTCCGCCCCGATTATTTTCGGCTCGGGAACGTCCTCGAGGAACTCGGTCATCCTCAGGCGGCCGCTTTCACTGCGACGGCCACGCCGGTCGTTCGGGCGGACATTCTGCAACGACTGAAACTGCGCGATCCGGTTGAATTTGTCGCTGGTTTTGCCCGGCCTAACCTCCGTTTTGGGATTACGCACACGACTTCCGAGGCGCAGAAATACGATCGGCTAAAAGCGCTCATCGCCGAGCACCGCACCGGAGTGGTTTATTGCGCGACTCGCAAACGCGTCGAAGCGGTGGCGGCCGAGTTGCAGGGAAAAGGCGTCAAACTGGTCGTTTACCACGGCGGCCTAGGCGATGAGGCGCGCACCGAGGCGCAAAATCAGTTCGTCGATGGAAAGGCGGATCTCGCGATCGCGACGAACGCTTTTGGAATGGGAATCGACCGCTCGGACATCCGTTTCGTAGCGCATTTCGAGCTTCCAGGCAGCGTCGAGGCCTACTATCAGGAAGCAGGCCGCGCTGGCCGCGACGGGGAACCGGCGGTTTGCGAGTTATTCTTCAACTTCGCCGACACGCGAGTGCAGGATTTTTTCATCGAAGGCAGTAATCCGTCGTCGAAATTGATTTTGGACGTTTACGAGCGGCTACGTGGTTTGTGCGACGCCGAGGGAGTGATCATGAAACCGATTCGCGAGATTGCGGAGGCGGTGGGCGAGGACGTGAACGAAATGTCGGTCGGATCGGCGCTTTCCGTGCTCGACCGGGCGGGCGCGATCGAGCGGTTTGACGTGCCGGGCCAGCGCGTGCGGGGGACTCGCGTGCTGCAGAAGGAGCGTAGCGCGCGGGAGTTAAAAATCGATTTCGAGCCGCTCAAGGAGAAAGAAAAGCGCGACCGCGAAAAACTGCGGGCGATGGTGGATTTATGCTACGGCCGCCGTTGTCGGCAGGAGATGATCCTCGAGTATTTCGGCGACGAAGGGGCGACCCGTTGCGGTAACTGCGATATTTGCAGCTCCGACGACCGTTCTGGGGCGCGAGGGCCGACGGAGTTTGAGGCGGTTCTTGTCCAAAAAGCCCTTAGCGGCGTGGCCCGGATGAGTCAGCTTGTCGGCGGTGATTGGCAGGCGCGCTACGGCAAAGGTCGGATCGTGCAGACGCTGCTGGGGAGCCGTTCCCGGGAAATTCTTGGCGCGGGGCTGGACCGACTTTCTACCCACGGATTACTCAAATCTCACGGGGCGGCCTATCTCAACGAGCTTTTTCGCAGTCTGCAGGAGAGCGGATTGGTGCTGGCCACGGGCGGGCCGTATCCGCTCCTAACGCTGACTCCGTTTGGAGGGCAGGTCATGAAAGGCGAGCGCGATTACACGTTGCGCTGGCCCGAGACGATGGAACTCGCAGTGGGCGATCCCGCAGGGGCGCTAGCTATTCCGGTTGACCACGATTTGCTGGCCAGCTTGAAGCGGGTCCGGGCGGATTTGGCGGAGGAAAACAAGGTTCCGTCGTATGTGATTTTTGCGGATGTGGTGCTCGAAGCATTTTCCCGATTGAAGCCGCGAACGGCTGAGGCGGCGCTGCGGATCAAAGGCGTGGGTCCGGTGAAGGCGGAAACCGTTCTGCCGCGCTTTCTCAAGGCAATCAGCGCCCACTTGGAGGAGAACTGAAGCCGATCACCGGCGGGCGAAATACGCTCTCGTGGCGCTGTGTCGTCCGGCAAACATGATGATCAGTTGCAGTCGGAAAACCGTGCTGGCCAAAACCCGCCCGAGCCAGCCGAAGGGAAGTTCATAGGTCACCACATCGCGCATCCTGGTTCCGCCTGAAATCTCCTCGAAATGATGTTCGTGACGCCATTTGCGAAATGGAAACAGCGATGCCGTGTCGATCAGGAGCGTCGGGTTTTGGACTTCAGCCCATTTCCCTGTCCAAGTCAGAGGCCAGCCGAAGATGCGGAGGCGGAGCGTGAACACGTCATTGATTTTGGCCTCGGGGCTTGCCATAACTTCAACGACGTGAAGAAAAAACGGGCTGATTTTGCGGATGTTCTGAGGGTTTTCGTGGAAGGTGAAAACCTCCTCTGGAACGGCTGCCAGTTCGGTCACGCGTTCGAAGACAGGCATCGGTGAAGTCGTTTGAGGCGGCTTACTGCTCCTGTTCGAGGTTCGACGTGGATTCAATCGCAGTTTCGGCTTGCAGAACTGGCGTTTCTTTCGCTTTGGCTTCTGCCGCAGCTTCCGCTTGGAGCGCCTTCGGGCCCATCGGCAAATCGAAGGTTCCGTCTGAAAACTCGATCACGTTTCCCTGACGAACGAGCCAGTAAAGATCACTGATTAAGGAGTGCTTGAGAGAGAGTTTTTCGTCCTCGGTGGCGCCCACATTGTTGCCCAAAATTTTCTCGGCCAGACCTTTCCGGTCGATTCCGGGTTGGGCGTGGATGGTTTGCAAAACGGTCTTGATGGAAGGCGAGAGGGACTCCGATCGGTCGTCCAAATAGGCAGGTTTCAGCGAGGAAATAAGCAGGACCTTCTTCTTGAATTTGAAGATGTGGAGGTTTTGCTCGTTGAACTTCACCCGGATGGCGTTGACGAGGCCGAGTGGGTAGCGACTTTCGGATTCCCAAGCCGTGCGAATGGACGCACCCAAACGGCGGTCGGTGAGATGGCGCGCGGCAGGTCCGGTGAGCGTCTCGGTTTCTACTTCGACAATCAGAGTCGGTAAAATCTCCTTGCGAAAATGGTCCTCGGCTTCGGCTTTAGTAGCGAATGACTTTCCGGATGGTGCGGGCGTTGCGGCAAGTTCTTCGGATGGTTCGGCGGTGGGTTCGGTTTCCAGTTCGGTGGAGACCTCGGCGATAGCCTCCGGTTCAGGTGCCGACTCGGCGCTCGTGGATTCGACTGTTTCGGCAGGGGCTTCGACGGTCGCAGAATCCTCGACAACGGGCTCGCCATTCTCCTCGGCGGCAGGAGCGGAAATTGCGGAATCGGCGGTCGCGTCAGTGGACGGCGTTTCTGGAGTTTCCGATACTTCGACGGGAGGCGCGGACAGGGCGGCGATTTCCGATTCCGTCAGCAGATGATACTTTTCTACGCGGCGCGATTCGGTTTTCCAGAGCTCGATGGCCTCGGGATTGTTCGTGGTTTCGAGGTTGCTCTTATACTCCGCAAAACTCATCCGGCGGCTGAAGCGCTCCTCGTATTCCTTGTGGAGGGCGGGTTGGAAGGAATGGTGGCTGGTCGGGCCGAAAACTTTGCCGGTCAGGCGGCTCCGGGCGACCGAGGTGAAGTTGCCTTTGATCTCTGGGGCTTCGGTGACTTCGACGCGGAAATAATTTTTCCACAATTCCTGGAAGGCGATCAGTTCCAAGCGGTGGCGGTCGGTGGAAAGATGCGACGTGCTTTCGAGTTTAAAGAGCTTTGCGCCGGGTTGGGTCTTTACGACGACATGATGGCGCTCGGGACGTTGCAGAAACATTTTCGCGACGCCGAAAAGCGGGTAGGCGATTGGTGCAGATTTGAGTTGCTCGGTGACTTTTTCGAGCGCGTGTTCCTCCGGTAAAAAGCTGACCGTGACGTGGGCGGGCCGTTCCTCTGGGTGCGCTGGGCGTTGATCGGAGCGTCGATCTTGCTGCCGATCGGGCGGACCGCTGCGACGGGGGCCTTTTGAGTCGGGCCGGCCACCTTCGGAGCGGCGCGGACCGCGGTTTTCCGGAGGTCGCTGACCGCCAGGCCCCGGGCGTGCGCCTTGCGGGGGGCGCTGCGAGCCGCGTTTGTCTTGGGAAGGTCCGCCGGGGCGTGGTCCGCGCCGGTCACCGCTACGTCCGTCGCGACGATCCCGCCCAGAGGGACGGTCTTCGCCATCGAAATTTGCGTAATTGGGCGGGGCGCTGCTGTCTTCTTTCAACCAAGACGGCAAGAACTTGAGGTCCAGCGTGTTCAAGGACGTGTCGGGTGCGGGTTTTTGATCGTCGCTCATGGTGGTTTTTTTGGCTTGGGGACGAGAAGTTACCGGAGTATTTTCTGAAAGGCGTGCGAAAAAGAAAAAAAACTCAAAATTTATATGTTGCCAAGCCGCCCGAACGTTATTAAGCGTAGCCCCTTAGCAATAACCCTAGCTTTCACCAACTCTCAAAAAAATTATGTCGGATAAATCAGTCGAAGAAAAAGTTAAAGATATCATCGTCGAGCAACTCGGCGTCAACCCAGAGCAAGTCGTTTCCTCGGCCTCGTTCATCGAAGACCTCGGTGCCGATTCCTTGGACACGGTCGAACTCGTGATGGCATTCGAAGAGGAATTCAATGTCGAAGTTCCCGATGAAGACGCGGAGAAACTCCAAAGCGTCGGAGATGTCGTCAAATACATCGAAGAAAAAGCCAAGTAAGGACTTCTTCCCCATCGTTTTGAAAAAGGCACGGCTTCGGTCGTGCCTTTTTTATTTTAGAGCCACTCCCTTAATTTATCGGCGAATTTGTTGTAGATGAATCCGAGCCCGAGCAGCGCGATACCCAGACCGGTGAAACTCAGAATCCGGAAGATCGGATCGAGGCCCCAGATGTCATTCAGGAAAATACGCAAAACGGACAGCGCGAGCAGGCCCAGGCCACACAAGCGGTAGGTCCGTTCCCGCAGCGCGAGGCCAATGCACAACGCCCCAGTTCCGATGGCCGCCCATGCGAGCGTTTTTGGAAAATGCGACCCGGAAAACCCGATCCAGCGATTCCATTCCAGCCAAACGCCAAGTGTCCCGGCCAAGATCAACCCGCGCCGGACCGTTCCGCGAAAAAAAGCGGGCACGAAATCATGGCGGATCAACCGCTCGGTGATTAGATAAATCGCTACCGCACCCGCAGCCAGCCAGGAAAACGTCGGCGGCTGCGTCACGGCGTGGAGGAAGAAAACCGCCACCGAGCCCCATAGCGCGGCCAGTCCCCCGAGCGACAGGATTCGGATTCCCGTCCAACGGCCGTGGAGCATTACCCCGAGCGCAAACGCCGCCAGATAGAAACTCAGCCGCGCCCCCGCTGCGTGATCAAATATCCAGCGCCCAGCGACCCCGAGGAAAAGCAACGTGAAGATCCACTGACCGCCTTTCCGCCAGTCGTAGTAGCCGATTTCCACCCTTTGCCATTGCCACCAATGCACCAGCACCAAGGGCAGCGCGATCGCTGCGAAATGCGTCGCTGCCGGATGGCCACCGCCCGGTTGGTAAATCAGATAAAGACCCGAAACCAGCACGGTCAAAAACTGACCCGCCACCGCCAGTTCGCGCAACTTCAGCAGCCCACCCAAACCTAGCAGAGCCAGCGTCGCGAGGCAGTAATCCATCTCCCGCCCACCGGCCGGCCGGTATTTCGAGAAAATCAGGATCAGTTGGAAAACAGCCAGCGCACTGTATCCCACCGCCGGCCAGCTCACCGCCACGGGCGTGGTCCGTTTCTTCCAATGTCGTTCCAACCAGGCGTCGGCCACGAAGATTCCCAACAACGTCCACCAGACCGACTGCTCGTGCTGGAGGGAAAGGCCCCGGGTCCATCCGGTAAGAAAACCCAGCAGCGTCACCACCGCCGCGCCCACTTCGTAAATCCAGCCGTGGCGACGGTTGATCGCGAACAACATCATCGTTCCCTCGATCGCCAGCGCAACGGCCAGTTGATAGCCGTGCAATTCCGTCAACAATCCGAACGTGATTACGCCCAAGCCCTGCGTCAGATACACGCCATCGAGAAATAAATCGCCGCTCTCCCGCCGTCGGGCGACCGCTGCGAGCACGAGCAAAATTGCCCCGAAACCGAGCGAAAAACGCCCGTCCCAACCCGGATGGCTGGCGTGGATGAGTTGCCAAGCCAGGGCGTAGAATGCGCCGTTGTTGATCGTGAGAAACGGTGTCCGTTCAGACGGCGGAAACCGCTCCGACCGACTCAGAAACACCGCCGCGGTAAAGAGCAGCCAGTAGCAGAAAAGAAACGCCGCTGCCGGCCAGAACGCGACTGGCGAGCCGCCCGAACGGTTCATCTGCCAAAACAGAAAGCTCCCATACGTCCCTGCCAGACTCAGGAAACTCACCTTCGTCCAGCGATGTTTCAGCAAAACCCACACCGCCGCCGCCGTCAGGAGCAGACTCGAATAAAGCGAAAACCACCCCAGCGGATTGATCGCCGCGCTATAATAAGAAAGCAGAATCGCCATCAACGCCACCGACTGCATCTGCCGCTTCTCCGCCAACCGCAGGACCATTCCGCCGACGACTAGTAAGAGCACGCCGCCGACTAGCGGACTCTCGATTACCCGCAGTCGCTCCACGAACGACATCCCGTAAGTCGTGTAGTAAACCAGCGCCGCGCCACCCGCGAGCAACACGCGTCCATAATTTCGCAACGCCTCCGCTCCTTTTTCGAGTCGCGTCCCGATCCAGACCAGACCGCCTCCGAGCAAATAAAGAAACGCCACCTTCACAAACGGCCCCAGCAAATAAACAAGGTGGCGATAAGCAAAATTCCCCAGAAAAACCAAGCCCGTCAGCAAAACGACAATACCGATTCGCACCAGCCAGACCGTGCCCAGTTGAAACTCCCACGAAGATTTCGGCACGACGTTTGTAGACACATTGGTCTGATCTGGCTCATGAGTCCCAAAGGTCTCAGAGGACCTATTTGCAGCCGCCTCCGCGAGAACCGAGGGCTTCTCCTTTACTAAAGTAGGCAACGGTGGCGGCAGATCGATTTTTGGCGAACGCAGTTCCTCGATTTTGCGATCGAGCGCGATGAGGCGCTGGCGCAACTCCTCTTGCTCCCGCAAAACTCCCTGCAAATCATCCGAACCGGATTCCGCCATGCCTCTTACCTACCCGAAATTCCGCTACATGACCAGCCCAGCGGAATGATTTGCACGCTCGCTCAAAAAGACTAGCCTGTTCCGCTATGAGTTCCGCCCCCTTGTTGCGCAAACTTCGTGAAATCGGTCCTGTTGATCAGGTGGGAATCGAGGAGCGCGTCGCCAAATTTACCACCCGCAGCATCAAGAAAGCCTCCAAAGTCTGGGGCTTGAAGACAGCGGTTTCGATGGTCGATCTCACTACGCTCGAGGGGAAAGACACGCCTGGGAAAGTTATTTCGCTCTGTCAAAAAGCGCTCACGCCCTCCGATGATCGCGAAGTGCCCTGCGCGGCTGCCGTGTGCGTCTATCCAGCTATGGTGCGGCACGCGCGAAAGGCGCTCGGCGCGGTTAGTCCGGTCAAAATCGCGTCCGTGGCCACCGCCTTTCCTTCCGGCCAAAGTCCCTTGCGCCTCCGGCTTGAAGAAGTGAAACGCGCGGTGGGCGATGGCGCAGACGAAATCGACATGGTCATCAACCGTGGCTTATTTCTGGCTGGCGAATATCGCGCGATGCAGGACGAAATCGTCGGGGTGGTGGAGGCCTGCGGAGAGGCGCGGTTGAAAGTGATTTTGGAAGTCGGAGAACTGGAAACTTACGATCACATCCGCGTCGCATCCTTTCTTGCTATGGAAGTGATCCGAACGGGCGATTTCATTAAGACTAGCACTGGAAAAGTGACGGTTAATGCGACGTTAGCTAACACCCAGGTCATGCTCGAAGCGATCCGTGATTTCTATCTAAATACGGGCCGCGCCATTGCCATGAAACCCGCCGGCGGCATTCGCACCGCTAAGCAGGCGTTGCATTTTCTCGTCGCAGTTAAGGAGACGCTGGGCGACGCTTGGTTGACCAACTCGCGCTACCGTTTCGGAGCTAGCGCTTTGCTCAACGACCTTGTCCGCCAACTCGAAAAAGAGCGCACCGGAGCCTACCAAGCGCCATGGTATTTCTCCGAGGCCGCCACCGCTTACTAACATTATGAAAGTCAAGGAACGCCGCGCCACCGCGCAAAAATCATCGCCTAAAGCTCCCTCGAAAAGCGGGGCCGAGCTCATCTTCGGTGATCTCTGGGAATACGATCCCGCACCCGAAACAGCCGACCCGAAACTCAAGGCCGACTATTCGCTTTTTATCGACGGAAAATTCGTCGCCCCCAAAAGTGGTAAATCATTCCCGTCGATTAATCCGGCCACGGAAAAGAAGATTGCTAACATCGCGTTAGCAGGCGCCGAGGATGTCGATGCCGCTTATCAGGCCGCGAAACGCGCTTACGACAAGACTTGGGGTAAAATGCCGGGGCGCGAGCGCGGCAAATATCTCTTCCGCATCGCTCGTCTCTTGCAGGATCGTGCTCGCGAATTTGCCGTTGCGGAGACGATCGACGGAGGCAAACCAATCAAGGAATCGCGCGATTTTGACGTGCCAACCGCGGCGGCGCATTTTTTCTATCACGCTGGCTGGGCGGACAAGCTCGCTTACGCCATTCCTGCGCAAAAAATCGAGCCGCTCGGCGTCGTCGGCCAAGTCATTCCGTGGAATTTTCCGCTGCTCATGCTCGCGTGGAAACTTGGCCCCGCGCTCGCCGCCGGAAACACCGTTGTGCTCAAGCCGGCCGAAACGACTTCGATCACCGCGCTCAAGCTCGCGGAGATTTTGCAGGAGGCCGATCTACCACCGGGCGTGGTGAATTTCGTTACCGGAGCTGGGGAAACCGGCTCGGCTCTGGTCAAACATCCGCTCGCTGCGAAAGTTGCCTTCACCGGGTCGACCGACGTCGGCAAACTCATCATTCGCCAACTCGCGGGCCTCGGAAAAAAACTAACCATGGAGCTAGGCGGCAAGGCAGCTAACATCGTCTTTGAGGATGCGCCAATCGATCAAGCTGTCGAAGGAGTGGTGAACGGAATCTTCTTCAATCAGGGGCATGTCTGTTGCGCGGGCAGCCGGTTGTTAGTGCAAGAATCTATTGCGGAAATGTTCATCGAAAAACTCCGCCGCCGCATCGATGTGTTGCGGGTCGGCAATCCACTCGATAAGAACACCGACATCGGTGCGGTCAATTCCCGCGAACAATTGGGCCGCATCACCGAGCTAGTCAACGTCGGCGTTCTCGAAGGGGCAGATCTTTACCAGCCATCGTGCAAACTCCCAGCGCAGGGATTTTTCTTCAAACCCACCTTGCTCAGCAACGTAACGCAAAGTCATCGCGTCGCCCGCGAGGAGATTTTCGGCCCAGTCCTTTCTATTCTCACCTTCCGCACGCCTGAGGAAGCGATCGAAAAAGCTAACAACACCGCCTACGGTCTCTCCGCCGGAGTCTGGACCGACAAAGGCTCGCGAATCTTGAAAATGGCCGCGTCCATTCAGGCGGGCGTCGTTTGGGCTAACACGTTCAATAAATTTGATCCCGCATCGCCGTTTGGTGGCTACAAAGAATCCGGCTTTGGCCGCGAGGGTGGACGTCAGGGTTTGTTCGATTACGTGAAAATTTCCTGAAAGAATTCAACCACGAATGGACACGAATGGACACGAATGGGGAGAGGGAAAAACGCGGGTGGCTGAACCTAGCTTGGTTGCTTCCAGCCGTGTCTGTGAATTGGAGTGGGAGGAGGAAGCGCCGCTTCTCCATGGAAAGTTAGTCTATGCAATCGTTGGATGTGCCTTGGAGGTGATGAATCAACTGGGGCACGGTTTGAACGAAAAGACTTACGAGAATTCGCTGGTAGTGGAATTTGGTTTGCAAGGGATTCCTTGCGAGCAGCAACGGAAATATGACGTGCGATACAAAGGGGTTAAAGTTTCTGAGTTTGTTCCTGATCTGATCATTGCTGACTCTGTAATCGTCGATGCCAAAGTTATCGAACGCATTGGAGATCACGAGCGTGGTCAAATGCTTAATTTCCACCGCAAGAAACTCGAGTGGCAGCGTCTCGTCCTATGAATCATTTGTCACTAATTCGTGTCCATTCGTGTCCATTCGTGGTTAAAAAATTATGAGCCGTTTACCCATTACCAAAACTCCCAAAGCCTATGTTGGCGGAGCGTTCATCCGCTCCGAAAGCGGACGCGTGTTTCCGATTCACGATCCCAAGTCCAAGGCCTTTTTCGCCAATATTCCGCAATGCACCCGGAAGGATCTGCGCAACGCCGTCGAGGTGGCCGCCAAGGCCGGTGCAGGTTGGGCTGCGCGCTCCCCCTACAACCGTGGCCAGATTCTTTATCGCCTCGGCGAAATGATCGAGGCGCGCGCCGCAGAGATGGAGACCGCTCTCGTTAGCACTTCAGGGGTCACCCCAGCCTCGGCCAAGGAGGAGGTTGCGCGTTCGATTGATCTGATCGTTCATTTTGCAGGATGGGCGGACAAATACGACCAAGTCCTCGGCAACTCGAACACGGTCGCAGCGCCTTATTTTAATTTCACCATCAGCGAGCCCACCGGAATCATTGGCATCATCGCGCCGAACACCCCGGCCTTGTTAGGTCTGCTCGCCCAAATTCTTCCCGCCATTGTTAGCGGAAATTCCGTTGTGGCCTTGGCTTCTGAGGTGACTCCCTATCCAGCGATTGTGTTAGGCGAAATGTTAGCTACTTCCGATTTGCCCGGAGGTGTGGTGAACATTCTCACTGGTTTTCGCAAAGAACTGGTCGAGACCTTTGCCACCCACACGCATTTGCGCGGGCTTGACGCGGCGGTCTCTGCTGAGGATGCGATCGCGTTGGAAACGGGCGGGGCGGCCAGTGTCAAACGAGTAAAAATTCGCGTCGCCGATGGTGCCTGGGTGAGCGCGGCGGGGTTGCACGACATCCGCTCATTCATCGAATTCAAAACCGTCTGGCATCCCGTCGGCGCTTAAGTCGAATTTGTTTGAACAATATCGATTTTCGGGAAGTCTAAGCGGCATGAAAATCCACCGACTTCTCTCCGTTGTTGTTTTACTGGGTGTATCCTGCCTGTCGCTCAGCGCCGCCGAAGTGTACGAGTTTGATCCCTCTCATTCCACGATCGGGTTTAAGATTCGGCATCTCTTCAGCGATACTAGCGGCCGGTTCAATGAGTTTAGCGGCAACGTGCAGGTCGATCCCGAAAAACCGGAAAATTCGGTGGTCGATGTGAAGATTCAGACTGCTTCAATCGACACGGCGAACAAGAAGCGCGATGAACATTTGCGCGGTGCGGATTTCTTCGACGTGGCTAAAAAACCCACCATCACTTTCAAAAGCAATAAAGTCGTCCTGACTGGTGAAAAAACCGCCGTGGTGACCGGCGACCTGACCATGAACGGCGTGACCAAAGAAGTAGCGCTGAAAGTAGCCTTCCTCGGAAAAGGCATCGGTATGAAAGGCGAACCGGTAACGGGTTGGAGCGCCTCGACGGAGTTGAACCGTACCGAATACGGATTGAGCTACAATAGCGTGATAGAAGGTTCCAAAGTTTTGGGCGACACGGTGAAGGTGGAAATCCAAGTCGAAGCGCACGGCAAGAAATAGAACGGGTCGCGCCGCCCATGCCGTTCAAGCTGCCTCCACCCCCGCCGCACCGCGGCATCTGGGGATTGCTCATCACGGTGGCATTCGTCATCTGGACAGGATTTCAAATGTCGTCCTACGCGACGAAAAAACCCGAGGCGAGCCGTGCAGCGGAAAATAAATCTCCTAGCTTCGTTGAGATCGATCTGCGCGGACCGAAATACGACGAAGGACGATATCTCGGATATCAAAAGGGCCTAGAAGCGAAGGCGAAAAATTTCACCAAACCCGTCGAAAAAGTTCTCGCATTTCAAGCGGGCGATGAGGCTAGGCTAAAAACTTCCGACAAAACCGAGTCAGAAGATTTCGCCGCCGGCTACCAATCTGGATTTTCTCAGGCGATGACGGAGGCGCCTCCACAATAATCCGCTCCATTCTTTTTCTGTGGAAAGCGGCCACGCACCGATTCAGACCTGTTGCTGACCGACGAAGATCGCCTCATCGGGCCAATCTTTTTTAATGAAGCCGGCCTCCATGTTCACCAGTGGGAGGTAGTTTCGCATGATGCGGATGGGGGAAAGGACGCGCGTGGTGGAGATTTCCTCGATCGAATCGGAGCCGTGATTTTTCAGCAGGCTGGGGATGATTTTTGACTGGAAGGTTTCCACGATTTCGCGGTCGCTCTGGCCCTCGATGAACATGAGCAACGCGAGTTTTCCGTCGATCTCGGCGATGTGACTTTCAAAAATCAATTCCGTGAAAATCGTGCGCACGTTGGGTTCCTGGCGGATCTCGTCCACCAACTGGCTATGTGTGACGCCCACGCGAAATTGGATTGTGTAAAGATGGCGGGCCTGAAATTGCCCCGTTCCTTCCCCGGAAAGGTTCACTTGGGTGTGGTAGGAAATGATGCCTTCCTCCTCGAGTCGCTGGCGTTTGCGGTTGACCGTCCGGGCGCTGACGCCGGTGGTTTCGGCGATAGCGGTGTCGGATTGACGGGGGTCGCGGACGAGCTGGCGAATGATTAAAATTTCCTGATCGTCGAAAGGGCCGAAAGGCGGAGGGTTCATCTGGACAAATAATTCTATCGAAATGGCGAAAAACAAGCAGAAAACGTTGGAAACGATTGTTTTTGGACAAAAAAAGAATTCATCCCGACAAAAAAGTTTGCTTTCAACGAAATTTCCGGTTGTCAGCCCTTGGGAGTATCAATTAAACTCCCGCTCCAACCAATCCTCGACCACCATGAGACTAGACCAAACTGCCTTCGACGTTGCCAACGCCCACTCTGGCTCGATGTATCAACCTGAAAACGAGCACGACGCCTGTGGCGTGGGCTTGATCGCAGCGATCGATGGAAAACGTTCCAACTCGATTTTGCGCCATGGATTGACCTCCATTTGCCGTCTGGCCCACCGTGGCGCGGTCGATGCCGATGAAAAAACTGGCGACGGCGCGGGAGTGCTCACCCAGATTCCCTACAAATTGTTCCGACGCGAACTCTCGAAGTTGGGGCATCAACTCTACAAAGACGGGGACCTTGGTGTGGGTGTGATATTTTTCCCGCACGACAATGCCTATCAGCAAGAGCGCGCCCGGGCCATTATCGAGGAAGTGGCGGCGAAGCGGGAGCTGTTCCTGTTCGGCTGGCGCGACGTCCCGATCAACGAAAATGTGCTCGGAAGCAAGGCCGCGAGCAGCCTGCCGCAAATCGAACACGTCATGCTCGGCCGCCCGGCGGACATGGATGCCGAGGAGTTTGAGCGCCAGCTCTTTCTGGCTCGGAACGAGATTGAAAAAGTCGCCGCCCGGGATGAGATCAAGAATTTCTACATTCCTTCGTTTTCGTCGCGGACCATTTCCTACAAAGGACTGCTCATCTCGCCTTCGCTGGAGAAATTTTTCAAAGATCTTTCCGACCCGGATTACGAGACCACGATCTGCGTTTATCATCAACGATACAGCACGAACACTTTTCCGACTTGGGCTCTCGGGCAACCGTTCCGCATGCTCGCGCACAACGGCGAAATCAACACCGTCCGCGGTAACCGCAACTGGATGCGGGCTCGCGAATCCGAGTTGAGCGCCGAATTCTGGGGCAACGACATCGATCTGCTCAAACCGATCATTCAGCCCGGTGGAAGCGATTCGGCCAGCCTCGATAATGCGCTTGAGGTGCTCGTCCACTCCGGACGCAGCCTGCTTCATGTGATGAAAATGCTCGTGCCACCCGCTTGGCGGAGCGAACCGGAAATGACGCCGGAAATGACCGCGTTTTATCAGTATCACCGCTGCCTGAACGAGCCGTGGGATGGCCCGGCTGCCCTCGTTTTTACCGATGGCCTGACGGTCGGCGCGAGCCTCGATCGCAATGGACTTCGTCCGGCGCGTTACAAAATCACCAAAGACCAAGTTTTCCATCTCGGTTCCGAGGTCGGTTGCGCCGACATTGACGACGCGAACGTAATCGAAAAAGGCCGCTTGGCCCCGGGCGAAATGCTCGCAATCGACACGGTCGCCGGTCGTCTCCTCCGCGAGGCCGACATTCAGGCTGAACTTTCTGTGCTCCAGCCCTACGGACAGTGGATCAAGGACAACCTCGTTAACCTCAATCAGCTCGCCAAGGGTCCGGTGACCGCTCCAGACGGCGACCTCGACATTCTCTCGCTCACGCAAAAACAGATCTCCTTCGGCTACACTTCGGAGGAGTTGGATTTCATCATCAAACCGATGCTCAAGGACGGCGCGGAGGGCATCGGCTCGATGGGTGACGACACGCCTTTGGCAGTTCTCTCGTTGCAGCCCCGCCTGCTTTACACCTATTTCAGCCAACTTTTCGCACAGGTGACCAACCCGCCGATCGATCCGATTCGCGAAAAACTCGTTATGTCCCTGGCCACCATTCTGGGCTGGCGCAAAAATCTTTTCGGCGAGACGCCGGAGCACGCGAAATTGGTAGAATCTTCGTCGCCGATCTTGCTCGATCACGAGTTGGAGACATTGAAGAAACTGACCGATCCGGAGTTTAAACTCATCACTCTTTCCGCGACTTGGCCCGCCAGCGAGGGCGTTGGTGGTTTGGAGCAGGCGATTATTCGTCTTTGCGCCGAAGCGGAGACCGCCGTCGATGCGGGAGCCCGGATCATTAACCTCTCCGATCGCGCGGTCGATGCACAGCACATCGGTGTGCCTATGCTGCTAGCGGTTGGTGCGATTCACCATCACCTCACCGCCGCAGGAAAACGGATGCGGGCCAGCATCATTTGCGAAACGGGCGAGGCGCGCGACGTGCATCAAGTCGCCTGCCTGATTGGCTACGGCGCGAGTTCGGTTAACCCGTATCTCGGCTTCGAAACCCTGCGGGAAATTATCGAAAAAGCCGCGCCCGGTGCCATGCCGGAATACCCCAAAGCCGTTCTCAATTACCAATCGGCGCTCGACAAAGGGTTGCTCAAAATCATGTCGAAAATGGGCATCTCGGTGGTCAGTTCCTACCGTGGCGCGCAGACTTTCGAAGCCATTGGCATCGCAGAGGACGTGATCGGCAAATGTTTCAAAGGCACTTCCTCGCAGGTGAAAGGAATTGGGTTCCCCGAAATTGCGCAGGAGAGCATTACGCGGCATCAACTCGCCTTTGGCGAAGCGGTTCCGCAAGAACCGGCCAAAGAACCGGCCAAAGAACCCGCGCTCGGTGACCCGGGTTTCTACCGATTCCGTCGCAACGGGGAAACGCACGCCGTTAATCCGCCAGTGATCAAAAATTTCCACACCTTCGTCAAGACCGGCAACGCCGACGATTACAAAGCCTACGTCCAAGCCGTGCTGGCCTCGTCGCCGCATTCCTTGCGCAACTTGCTCGCGTTTGTTCCTGCCAAATCGGGGCCCATTCCCATCGACGAGGTCGAGCCGATCGAGGAAATCCGTCGCCGTTTCACGACCGCGGGCATGTCGCTCGGAGCACTCAGCCCCGAGGCCCACGAATGTCTCGCCATCGCTATGAACGCGATCGGTGGCAAATCGAACTCCGGCGAAGGCGGGGAGGACCCTGAGCGGTTCACTCGCCGACCCAATGGCGATCTCGCCAACAGCGCGATCAAACAAGTGGCCGCCGGACGTTTCGGCGTCAACGCTGCCTACCTCGCCAGCGCCAAGGAAATCGAAATCAAAATGGCCCAGGGAGCCAAACCCGGCGAAGGTGGCCAGCTTCCCGGGCATAAGGTCACCACCACGATTGCTCGGCTCCGGAAAACGGTCGTTGGCGTGACCCTAATTTCTCCGCCGCCGCACCACGACATCTACTCGATCGAAGATCTAGCCCAGCTCATTCACGATCTTAAGCAGGTCAACAGCCGCGCCCGGATCTGCGTGAAACTCGTCGCCGAAGCGGGCGTCGGAACAATTGCCGCGGGCGTAGCTAAAGCCCACGCGGACATCATTCTCGTCAGCGGCCACGAAGGCGGCACGGGCGCGTCGCCGCTCAGCTCGGTGAAACATTGCGGCAGCGCTTGGGAACTCGGCGTCGCCGAAACGCACCAAGTCCTCATGCTCAACGGACTCCGCAACCGCGTTACACTCCGGACCGACGGCGGTATGCGCACCGGCGAGGATCTTATTTACGCGGCATTGTTAGGAGCCGAGGAATTTAACTTTGGCACCGCCGCACTCATTGCCGCCGGCTGCGTTTACGTGCGCCAGTGCCACGTCAACACCTGCCCAGTGGGCGTGGCCACACAGGACGAAAAACTCCGCGCCAAATTCAAGGGCAAACCGGAAAACATCATC
Source organism: Chthoniobacterales bacterium (assembly GCA_038228695.1). Classification (GTDB taxonomy): domain Bacteria; phylum Verrucomicrobiota; class Verrucomicrobiia; order Chthoniobacterales; family DASVRZ01; genus DASVRZ01. The sequence goes on along the minus strand of JBBRPA010000013.1, from coordinate 30,527 downwards.
GCCTTCTTCAACGCCGTCGCGGAAGAGATGCGCGAAATGATGGCGGCGCTCGGCGTTCGCACGGTCAATGAAATGATCGGTCGCACCGACTTGCTCGCGCAAAAGGAAATCCCCGGTCATCCGAAGGCCAACCTGCTCGATCTTTCTCCGCTACTCACCGACGTGAGTGGGGATGATCCTTCCGCCCCGCGCCACGCCACTCGCGAGCGCAACGAAGGCCCGGCGGAACGTCCGCTTGATGATATTATTTTGCAGGATGCCAAGGATGCGATCACCGACGGCCAGTCCGTCTCGCTCACTTACAAGGTGAAAAATATCAACCGCAGCGTGGGCACGCGAGTCTCGGGCGAACTCGGCTACCAATACGGCGAGGAAGGTTTACCCGAGGGCACAATCGAACTCAAACTGACCGGCACCGCAGGCCAGAGCCTCGGCGCGTTTCTCAGCCCAGGCATTCGCATGGTTCTCACCGGCGAAGCTAACGATTACGTCGGCAAAGGCATGAGCGGCGGCGAGATTATCGTCCGCCCGCCCGCCAAACGCGGATTTATCCCACAGGACAACGTCATCGTCGGCAACACCGTGCTTTACGGAGCGAGCGGCGGACATTTATTCGTCAACGGCCGCGCTGGAGAACGTTTCGCGGTGCGCAACTCCGGCGGCATCGCGGTCGTCGAAGGCATCGGCGATCACGGCTGCGAATACATGACTAACGGCACCGTCATCATCCTCGGCGGCACGGGCAAAAACTTCGGCGCGGGCATGACCGGCGGCGTGGCTTACGTGCTCGATCAGCACGACCAGTTCCCGGGCCGCTACAATCCGGAATTGATCAAGCACGAGCGCCTGTCCGAACCGGCCGAAATCACCTTCATCCAGAGCTTGATCTACCGTCACCTCGAGGAAACCGAAAGCCAACGCGCCTGGGAAATTCTCGCCGACTGGCCCGGTCATCTAGCGAAATTCTGGAAAGTCAGCCCGATCGCAGCACCGCCCAAACCGGCGGTTGAAGCGCCCGTCGCCGAGCTTGCAAAGCCGTAGGCGACCGCTGCGTTCTCGCTGTATCTAGCCGTTCGTTTCCAATTGATGCGGCTATCACGCCGCGATGAGTTGCCCCTGCCCGCTTTGTTGCCATACGAAACCGTAGAGCTTCTCAGCCAACGCATCGGCTTCTTCATCGGTGAATGGCGGGCGCGGCAACGACTGGTAGAGCGTATCGAGGATGAGCACTTTCACGTCGGCCTGCGTCGTCGCGTTTTGGGTCCATGCCGGCATCGAGGCCAACTGCTTTTGGAGTGTGGCTAGAAGCCCTTTACTAGCTTGCTTCACGCGCTCCCGGTCAGCCTTCGATATGTTTTCCTTTGTTAGAAGATCGAAGAACGCTAGCTCTTCCTCAGTCAATCCTTCGCGGACATGCCGTTGCGTTTCGTAGTCCATTTCCGCCACGAGTTTCATGACTCTGGCAAAAGTTTCTTCCACGGTGGCGCGGTCCTTTTCCCGGTTATAGTCCGCGATGATCTCCTGATACTTCTTGTAGAAGTCCATCCGCATCGGGTTGGCAGCGAGCATCCTCGCCAATTTTTCTTCGACCATATCCCGAATGTCCTGCAATGCCTTTCGCTTCCGCTTAACTTTTTTCGCAAATTCCTCCTGCAGCTTCTCGAAATCGATTTGGCTGAGGTCAACCTTTAGTCCCTCAGCTTGGTCTTTTCCGGGTGATTGGGAACGAATCGCTTCGTTGACGATATTGTGCAGTTCTTTCAAAACATCGGTGACATCTGCCGTGTCGCGGCGCTCATCCAGTTTTTTGTAGATGGCTTCGATATTATCGTGACGGATGTAATAGGGCCGAACCGAAGGCTCTAGCATTAAAGTCTTCATTCGGGAAAAGACTTCCCGAGCTGCAATCTGATAGCGCCGCTTATCCTTATCCGACGTGTAGAGCGCATCGACGGCATCCCGCAACGCTGCAATCTTGGCAAATCCCGTGGCGCCGACCAGCCGTTCGGGATCAAACCCCAAGCCGATCAAATGGCTTTCGGCCTCCTCAATGGCCTCGACGAGGCCGGGCACATACTTTTCCAAAGGAATGGCCGGGTCGGGCTGTTCGTCGGCCCCATCTCCTACCGCGTATTGGGCCAGAGCCGAACGCAGACTCTTGAGCATTCCGTTGTAGTCCACAATCACGCCACAATCCTTGCCGGGGTAAATGCGGTTTGCGCGAGCAATCGCCTGCATGAGCGTGTGGGCTTTCAGCGGCTTGTCGATATAGAGTGTTTGCAGACACTCGACATCGAATCCGGTCAGCCACATGGCGCAAACGATGGCGATACGAAACGGGTGCTGGTCGTTCTTGAAGGCGTCCTCCACGTTCAGTCGTTTGCCGTCTTCCGTCTCGAAGCCGTTCTTCATCACCATGCGACGCGGGACGATATTGATTCCCCACTTAGCAAAATCGCGCACCTCGTTTTGTGCTTCGCTGATAATGATTTCGATGATGGTGTTTTCCATCCACGCCGCTTGCTGCTTTAGCCAGTCAAGCTCGTTTACTGCCGTTTCTCGCTGATCTAGGTCTAGCATTGACTTAAGCGCGATTTCCTTTCGAGCGATCTCCGCAACGACGATGGCTTGTTTGCGTTTCCACAGTCGCTTCACGCGTTTCCACATTCTGCCACAAGTAATCTTGTCGATGCATACCAGCAGGGATTTACCGCACTCCCAACGGGCAGCGCAGTGATCCACAAAGTCCACCGCCACTTTGTTGAGGCGGTCTCGGGCCGTGACGACTTCGTAGTCCTGCCCCAGCAGTTTTTCTAACAAAGCCTCTTGTTCGGCGTCCAATCCGGCTTGGTCGATTTTCTCAGCGATGCGATCATTCAAATCTAGCCGGGCAACGCCGAGTTTCTCGCCGCGATTCTCATAAACTAACTTCACCGTGCTATTGTCTTCCTCCGACCGCTTGAAGTCATATTGCGAAATGTAACCGCCGAATATTCGCTTCGTGAGATGATCGTATTTGAAAAGCGGAGTGCCGGTGAAGCCGAGGAACGATGCATTTGGCAACGCCAGCCGCATGTTTCGGGCGAACTTTCCCGCCTGCGTCCGGTGCGCCTCGTCGGAGATGACAATAATGTCGTCGCGCTCGCTGTAGGGATCTTTTTCATCAACGGGTTGGTTGAACTTATGGATGAGCGTGAAGACGAAGCTGTGGTTCCCTTGCAGGGCCGCCTTAAGTTCCCGTCCGGAACCGGCACGAGGCGTCGTCTTGGGTTCCACCATTCCGCAACCGGTGAACGTCCGCCAGATTTGATCATCGAGATCCTCGCGATCGGTCATGATGACAAAGGTGTGATTGCCAGGCACATGCCTCCGGACTTTTTCCGTAAACATAACCATCGAGTAGGACTTGCCGCTGCCCTGGGTGTGCCAAAAAACGCCGAGCCGTCCGAGGTCGGGGTGGGCGCGTTGCACCAGAGGCAGTTCATCGGGAGCGTCCAACAGTCTGAGGCGGTCCTTGGCCTCCTGCGATTCCGGCGGAGGTTCCTCAGCGACCCGGTCCAAAATGGTTTCCTGCGCGATGTAGCGGATGATGCGTTTGTTGGCCGGAAATGCCAGTTTCAATTCCTCCTGCCGCACCACGGAGGCGACGGCCTCGTTGACCCCGAGCACCTGATGATTCCTGGCAACGATCTTCCGTGTGCCGCCGGGACGACTGTCGTCAAATAAAATGAAATTTTCCACCAAGTCCACGAGGCGATTCTTAGCTAACATTCCGTCGAGTAGCACCTCGGCGTCCACATTGCCTTTTTCTTTCTCGTCGTTTCGCTTCCATTCCGCGAAATGCTCCCACTTACTGGTGATCGATCCGTAGCGGGCGTGATTCCCGTTGCTAACAATCAGAAATGCGTTGTGGTGGAAAGCATGGTTAATGCTCGTCTCGCTCAGGTAGTCGGTGAGGTTGTTGTCGAAGCCGGCCCGCATGTTTAGATAGACCGCCTTGAGTTCGATGAAGACCAGAGGCAATCCGTTGACGAAGCACACAACGTCGGCGCGGCGGTTGTAGTGTGGCACACGCAGCCCTTGGATCTTTAGTTCGCGCACCGCTAGGAATCGGTTGTTGTCCGCATGGCGAAAATCCATCACTCGCGCCCGGGCGTGGCGAGTCTGACCAGCGGCGTCGCGCCATTCGACTGGAACTCCGTTGCGGATGAAGTCGTGGAATTCCTTGTTTTGCTGAATAAGCGAGCGGGCGAAGTCCACCCGCGTCATTTTCTCGACCGCCTGCTCGCGGACGGATTCGGGCAGGTTAGGATTAAGGCGTTGCACCGCGGCTCGCAGGTCGCGCACTAGCATCACATCGCGCTCAGTGGCACGGCCCAAGGTTCCATTCGGCCCAAAGGTTTCCTCGTTGTGGGCATAGACGCTATCCCAGCCGAGCACGTCCTCCAAGTGGCGCGCGAATGTCGTCTGCACCAAGCGGTCTTCGCTGTTGATGTCAGTGATCATGGTCTTGCTAAGATTGTGCGGTGATTTCTGTTTTTCCCAACCAATAACACGCCAGCGGTGCTGGGATTTTAACCAACTGGAGCATGACGCCGGGCTCCATCTCCCGTTCCATGATCCCAAAGTCTTCGGACTCCTTCGTCACCACGTAACCAAGCGACACCTTTCGCTCGCGGCAGAATTCCACCATGCCTTTTAGTTCCGCCCAACCCGTGGCTTGGTTCCGGTATTTGACTTCGAAGGGCACCAGTCGTCCTTCCACCTCGGCGATGATGTCCACCTCCTGGTCTTTTTTGCCGCGCCAGTAGGAGAAGCCCACACTCTGTTGGTAATAGCGCGTGAAGACGTGTTTGAAAAACGCCGTCTCCACCGCCGCTCCCATCGCCACCGAGTCTTCTAACATCGACTTCCCTTTCAACAGCACGCTTGGAGCGATGGCGGCATCTGCTAGATAGACTTTGGATCGACCGCGTAGAATTTCCTTTCCGTAGCCGAAGGGCGGCAGCCGGTGGATGAGGTGCGCCGCTTCCAGCAGTGTGATGTAGTTGGTAGCGGTCGGTTTTTTCACTTGGAGATTTTTTCCCAGTTCCGTCATGTCGAGAAGTCCGCCGTCATGGAGGCACAGGTAGAGAAAGGTCTGCTCCAATTCCAGCACCCGCCGCACACCGTAGAGTGCGGTCATGTCGCGTTTGAGCACCTTGTCCACGATGTCCTCGCGCAAGAGTTTTTGCGCCGCTACCACGCCATCCACCAGCGCACACTGCGGGAAGCCGCCGCGCAGCAGATAATCATGAAAATGTCCCGTCAATGGCTTCGCCGCCGCGGCCGTGCGTCCGAAATCCGCCGCGCTCCAGGACCGCAGTTTTTGCAGCGATCCGACTTCGGGCAAATCAGGCGCCGCCACTTTTTTTATTTGCAGGTATTCGTAAAACGAAAGCGTCGCCAGACGCACCGTGTGCCACCGTCCGGTGCCACTTTCCTGCCCTTCGGTCACCAGTGGCGTGGCCGACCCCGTCACCGCAATGCGACGTTGTTTTTGAAAATCCACCTGATGCTTGAGCCAGGTTTGCCAGTCCTTGGTGTATTGGATTTCATCCAGAAACACGTATTCCGGCCCCGCTTGCGCCGGCTCCACTTCCCTCCACAGATCCATTAACCCATCCAGACCTGCCAGCTTGAGCAGAGGATGGTCGAAGGTCGCATACAGAATCTGTCCCGGCGGCACGCCCTCTTCCAGCAGACTCTCGATGGTCTGGAGCAGCAAAGTGGTCTTGCCGATCTGCCGCGCTCCGCTCAGTAGCACGGCACGCGGCGCGGGTGGATTTTGCACCCACTGCTTCACTTCACCAAACGCTGCCCGTTTCCAGTCGGGCAAGCCACTCTGGCGCTCGCCACGCCACCACGGGTTGAACTGACGCAAGACACCCAAGAGGTCTGATTTCGTGCTCAGCATGGACGAAAAGTGAATAAAAAAGAGCAAATAAGCAAAGTGTATTTTAACTAAAATGCAATTTTAAGGTCATTTCTGGAATTTCGGGGCGGTTTTAAACGACTTCAATCTCTCCGCTCATCAACCGTGGCAGCAGCAGGTCGCGGGCGGCGCGGAGTTTTTGGTTTTGGTTTTGGAGGTTGTGGATTTGCGAGAATGTGGGTGCCGCAACCTCATCGAAAGCTTTCACGAGCGACTTATTAGGAACGAGCACTGATGCGCGCTCAAAATCACCGGAAACGACTGCCGGATACGCCGCTCCCTTCGCATGATTTTCCAAGTAGCCAACAAAGTCATCGGTCGAAGTGGCGAAGTAAACGAAACTGGTCGGCGCGTTCGTCGGCGTCAGAACTGCGAAGCCAGTCGAGACGATGAGGTTCTCTGGCGGATTCCAGATGACTGCATGTGAACGACGATTGGGCCTCACACACGACCAGATTATGTCCCCATGCTGAACGATGCGACGGGCTCGGCTGGGAGCATCTCGAAACTCAAGAATCTTCGTCTCGGTGATTTCTCCGGGCCCGACGGCCGAGATGTCCACGTATTCAATCTCGCCGTCGTGGCCACCGGAAAGCGAAGCTCGGTTTACATCTGCGAGGGCGTCAAGCCGTTTCCTCCCCCAACCCTTGGGGATGCCTTGGTGGATGGGGGTGTGTTCGTGGCCGGGGAAGCGGAGGCGGACGAACCATTCCTCATACAGCAAGCGCGCCGCCCGCTCCAACAGTCCCATCCGCCGCCGGTTGTTCTCCATCTGCTCGTCGTAGGCGGTGAGGATCGCGGCGATGCGGTCTTGAATGCTGCGGGACGGGAGCCTGATTGGCAGGTCGTGGATATGATTTCGATTCAGTGTTGGGTTGGAGCTGCCAACATCGAATCGCTCCAAGTTGAGTGTGTGTAGATAATAGAAGACGAAGCTCGGATTATTTCCACGAAGGTCCTTGCTCCAAAGCGTCGTGTCGTGTGGCCAGTAGTCACTCGGCGCGAAATGAATCGCTCCCAATGTCCCTTTCCGTCCGATTACGACCCCAGGGCCTGACGCCTTAAATTCATCGTGGTAGCTCGCTACGCCAGAGGAGGAAATTACTGGATACTCTCCGTCCCGCTGCTGAGCTTTCGTAATGTCAAAACCACGCTGGAAGAACACTAGCTCTTCTAGTTTGGCATCTCGCCAACTGCGGGATCGAAGCGTTGCGATCATATCCCCAGCTCCTCCAAGTTCTTCTCAATCGTCGCAGCCAGCTCCGCCGCTTCGCTGTTCAGCCCGGCGAGTTCCTCGTGAATCTCGGTGATGGCCTGCTCGAAATCGAAATCCTCGTCCACTTCCGCCGGGGCAACGCCGACATAGCGACCGGGAGTTAGACTCCAGTCGGCAGTGGCGATTTCGCTCCGCGTGACGACCTTGCACAGTCCGGGCACGGGCTGCATCGCCGCCTTTGGGAAGCGATCCTGCAACCAGCCGATCTGGCGGTGGAAATACGTGGCGTGCTTGAGCTTCTCCACGGCGGCGCGGCGTGCTTCGTCGAGCTGCTTGATGAAGCGGCTGGTCGAGCGCCGGTCATAGACCGCAGAGACAGCTTCAGCGGCTGCGAGGTCGGCACCGCTAGTCGCGGCGCGGCTGGCGAGTTTGTAGAGCAGATCCACCTGCTTGATCAGGCCCTTGGCGCGGTCGGCGGCGGGATCGAAGCTTTGCCGGGCCTTGTGCTGGGCGGCGTTGGTGGCAGGCGAGGATTTTTGCAAAGCCTTCACGGAGGCGGCGAGGTCCGCGAGCAGGGTCTGGGCATCGGTGGCGCAGGCTTTCCGCGCGTCGCGCAGTTCGGCCAGGGTGTCGGTAAGTGCCTGCACTTTGCCCTTATCGAGATCGGGCGTGGCTTCCACCGTCTTGGCGAGGGCGGCAAAGGGAGCATCCAGAGCGGTCAACGCGGTGTCGAAGGCGCTGAGTTTTTCCGGTACTGCGGCGCACTCGGCGGCGTGTTTTTCAAAGTAATCCTGCACCAGCGCGAGGAAGCGCTCCTGCTGGCCCCGGTAGAGCCAGACGATGGCGGTGAGGTTGCGCATCTGCTCCGGCGTGAACTCGTGAACCTTGCGAGAACCTTTCATGAGCTGGCCGACGCTGCGGGCATCGAGCATGAGCACCTGATCCTTGCGCTCAGCGGGCTTGGCGCGGTCGAAGTGCCAAAGCTCACAGGGCACGGTGCGGGTGTAGAAGAAGCCGCCCTTGATGGAGATCATCACGTCCACGTCGCCGGTCTCGACCAGCTTCTGGCGCACGGTTTTTTCATCATTGCCCGCGCTGGAGGCCTGGGAGGACATGACGAACCCGGCGCGGCCAGTCGCATTGAGGTAGCTCCAGAAATAGGAGATCCAGAGGTAGTTGCCGTTGGAGACGCGCTTGTCCTTGTTCACGCCTGGCAGGCCGAAGGGCAGGCGCGCGTCGGTCTTGATCCGCTCAGCATCGACGAGATCGACGTTGAACGGCGGATTGGCCATGACGAAGTCGCACTCTCCTGGAGCGAGCTTTTCGTGACCGGCGAGGTTGTGCTCGTCCTGGTAGTAGGTGATGGCCTCGGCGATCTTCCCCTCCAGTCCGTGGACGGCGAGGTTCATCTTCGCGATGCGGATGGTGTCGCCGTTTTTTTCCTGCCCGTAGAAGACGACTTTTCTCGTGGTGTCGCCGCCCTCCTGCTCGATGAAGTGGCTGGACTGGACGAACATGCCGCCGGAACCACAAGCGGGATCCAGCACCTTGCCGTGGTTTGGCTCGATGACGTTGACGATGAGTTGCACGATCGACGAGGGCGTGAAGAATTCGCCGTTGTCGTGCGCTTTTTGGATGGAGAACTTGGCGAGGAAATATTCGTAGATGCGGCCGAAAACATCGCCCGTGGCATGTTTGATCTGCTCGCTATTAAAGAGACGCATCAACTCCTCCAGCACCTTCGGCTCAAAGATGCCGTAGTCTTTGGGAAGCACGTTCAGCAGCGGCTCAAAGTCCTGCTCGATGGCGGTCATCGCCTCGGTGACAAGCGTGGGCAGCCCGCCGGGGTCGCTAGTGGCCTTGGCCATGATGGTGTCGTAACGGGCGGCTTCCGGCAGGAAAAGCGCTCGGCGACGGATGTAGTCGGCAGGCAGGATTTTGCGTTTGGGCATGGTGCCTGATGCTTGGTCAGCGGCGATCTGCACGGAGGCGGCATCAAAGCGGTTGGCCGCGTGCCGCAAAAAGATAATGCCCAACACGGGCATAAAGTAATCGCTGGAGGTCAGCTTGGAGTTGGCCCGAAGATTATCAGCAGCAGACCAGAGATCGGTTTCGAATTGGGAGAGATTGGCGGAGGATTTATCGTGAGAGGATCCAAAGGAAGAGGGACGCGCCATGAAGCAGAGGGAATCAGAGCAGCAAATATTATTTAACGGAATAGGGGAAGGGGAAAGCGTGGAAGGAAAGCGTTACCTTCAAGGGGCGCAGGGCGTGTTGTTTCCTGATGGGCTGAACACGTTCGGCCGTTGCCTACCGCTTACGCGGCGGCGAGGCGGAGGAGTTGCGAGGCGGTTTTCTCCATGGGCAGACCCTCCAGCAACTCCCGCGTGCTTGGGTGTCGGTAAACAAGGTAAACCTGCCGACTGGCCCGGGTCAGAGCCATGTAAATTTTCCGGGTGTTGCTTCGGATGATCTCGTCTTTCTCGCTTTCTTCGAGGCCGAGTCGGTGCTCCTCCTCCAGCAAACTGTCGAGTCCGCAAAGAAAGACCATCTGGCTCTCGAGTCCGGTGGCGGCATTTAAGGTCGAAACGCGGACCATCGGCTGACGAGGCTGCCCCGGTTCCTTTGCATTCCAGGCGATCGGACTTCCGTGCAGATCGTTGAGCCGCTCCACGCATTCCGTTACCGCCGTGCCGGATTTGAAAAGCACGAGCAGGCTCGCGGGCGTCTGCCCATGGCGAATCGTCTCGAGAACCTGATGCGTCACGCAGGTTAGTTCATCCTGTTGATGATGGACGTGAATGAATTCCGGGGGCAGGCCAATCGGCAGCCCTTGCAGATCAAAATCGTTCGGCAGATTATTGTCGGCGTCATGATCCGGCAGGCGGCGGCGGAAAAATGCGGAGGCAAAAGCGAGGATTTCGCGGCAATTTCGGTAACCTTTTTTCAGCCGTGCGGAATGTCCTCGAACTTCGATGCCGCAATCCCGCCACGAGGTGCGATGCCGCAGGAAACCTTGGGTCGGGTCCGCCGCGAGGAAGATCGTTCCGTGCGCTGGTTTCTGAAAATGCAGGATCACCTTGAACCAGAGCGGCGGAAAAAATTGCGCTTCATCGATGAAAATATGATCGTAAGCCTCGCTCTGAATGCGTCCGCCGCGGAGGGCGTGCCAGACATTTTCGGGGACACTCGTCCAGTCGCAATGCTCCGTGGCGGCCAGTTTATGGCGATATTCGGCGAGCAACTCGAGCATGGCTTTGCGTTGGTCGAGATTGAGCGGACGGTGTCGGCCTCGGCGGGCGGCGATCAGATAGGACGTCTCCGCGCTGAAAGCTTGCTCCCGAATCCAATCGAGTTCATCGACGAGAAATTCGGCGGGAAGTTTGGCGATGGTGGGATGCAAGGCGGCCAGTTCCTGAATCCAGGGTTTGCGCTCCCAGTCGGACAAGATTTTTTCGGTTTGCGGGAGCAGGCTGTGGCACCACTGGTAAAACGTCTGCCAGCGGAGCCATGTGCCGGGCATGATTCGCTCTTGGCGCGATTGCAATTCGAAGGTGATCGGGCGGTTGTGGGAAAGGGTCAGGATGCGGGCCTCGTTGCAAAGGGTGGCCTGGAGTCGGGCGCGGTAGAGCAGGACGAGCGATTTGCCGCTGCCCGCGACGCCGGTGACGAGGCGGAGGTTCCCGGAGCGCGTGACGTTGCTGGCATCGTCGTTCATCAACAAGTCGGTTTTGACGAGATGTTCTTGGTCGAGATCGAGCAACTGCCGGGTGTGACGCGGAGCGAGATCGCGCCGTTGGGGACGTTTCGGGGTCACGGTCAGGTCGCGCGGAATTTGGGATTCGGGGCAAATCTTGTGGCGCAAAAGGTCGAGCCAGACGGTCGGGAAAACACCGTCGCTGCCGGTTTTTTCCAGAGCTTCCTCGATAAAGGAGGGATACAGCATCTCCCGGCCCCAAAGGGCGACATCGGGGTTCGGGGGAAATTGATCGAAATATTCGTGCGGAATGTTGGGGAAAATCACCACGCCAAAGATCGGAGGACGGAGCGGTTTGTTGAGATAGGCCGCGTCGGCGGTCAGGTTTTCAAAAAAAGTGTTTAGCCGCTGGGTCTCGATCGCGCCGGGAGCTTCAGAGGGTTGCGAGCCGAAGAGATCGCCCGGTAAACTTTGTTGGGAGACAGCGACGAGAAAGCACACCCGTTCCTGATGCAGAATCATCCAATCGGGCCGCCACGGATCGCCTGCGGTGAGCGCCCGCCAAATGTGCGTCTGGTCACCGGGCAACCGTCGCAAAGCCCCGAAGACCTTCGCATTTTCCGGCGAAACGACTCCGACAAGCTGGTTGGGATAAAGGCGCGCCATGGAAATTAGAGGGGCACGTTGAGTTCCTGCGCACCGGCTTCCGCCCTGACAAAAGTGCGCAGTTCATCCAATAATTTCTCCGAAGACGTCATGTTCGACGCCTTTAATAGCAAGAAGCTTGCTAATCAGCCCCATCCGGGGATTTTTTTCTATTTGAAACCTGCTTCGCCTTTGGCGTGGAGCGATCCACCTTGCTGGACGATCTTTTCCCGGGCTTTTTCGATCGGGATATTTGGGGCGCTGTCGATCCATCGGCTGCCGTCGGGCGCGGCCCAGTGAACCGCGTTTTTCAGGACGAGTTTTACACTTTCGTTGTGATAAATCGGATAGGTCTCGTGCCCGGGTCGGAAATAGAAAATCTTCCCGTTGCCGCGTTTCCAAGTCGCCCCGGATCGGAAGACCTCGCCGCCTTCGAACCAACTGATGAAAATCTGCTCGTCGGGTGTCGGAATTCCGAACGGCTCGCCATACATCTCGGTGTTGGGAAGTTCAATGAAGGGGCCGAGCCCTTGAACGATCGGGTGCCCGGGGTTGCAAACCCAGAGGCGCTCCCGTTCCCCGGCCTCGCGCCAAGTGAGCGAACAGGAGGTGCCCATGAGGCGCTTGAAAATTTTCGAGTAATGCCCCGAGTGCAGCACGAGGAGGCCCATCCCTTGAAGGACGCGCTCCTGCACCCGGTCCACGATTGCATCGCTAACCTCCCCGTGGGCGCAGTGGCCCCACCAGGTGAGCACGTCAGTCGTTGCGAGGATGTCCTCGGTCAGGCCGTGCTCGGGTTGTTGCAGGGTGGCGGTGCGGACCTCTAAAGCGGCGTCCTCGCGCAGTCCGGCCGCGATGCATTCGTGCATGCCGTCTGGGTAAATGTCGCGGACGACCTGATGTTTTTGTTCGTGGACGTTTTCGCCCCAGACGGTGACTTTGAGCATGTTAGGATTTTAGGAAATAGATTCGCCGGCGATGATTTCGTCGAGGGATTCGCGCCTGCGGACGACTTTGGCCGCGTCTCCGGTGATCATGATTTCCGCCGGGCGAGGCCGCGAGTTGTAATTCGAGGCCATGGCAAAACCGTAGGCTCCGGCGCTCATGAGAGCGACCAGTTCACCTTGGCCAAGCTGAGCAACATCGCGATCTTGGGCAAAAAAATCACCGCTTTCACAGACCGGCCCGACGAGGTCGATTCGCTCGGTGATTGCGTCCTCCGGCTGGCGGAGCGGGACCACTTCGTGATAACCCTGATACAGCGCGGGGCGGATCAGGTCGTTCATCCCGGCGTCCACAATGACGAATTTTTTGCTCGCGCCCTGTTTCACAAATTGGACTGCCGTGAGGAGCACCCCGGCGTTGCCAACGATCAGGCGACCTGGCTCGAAGAGGATTTTTACAGGGAGATTTTTCAGAAGCGGCACGACGGATTGGGCATATTCCTCGATTGTGATCGCGGGCGATTCCTCTTGTTTCCACCAAGCTTCCTGACCGGCCCCGATCGAGTCGTGGTAAACGATGCCGAGGCCACCGCCAATGCTGAAAAATTCAATCCCGTGTTCGCGTTGCAGATCGGCCACGAGCGGAAGCATCTTCGTTACGGCGGCTGCAAATGGGCCGCTTTTGGTGATTTGCGAGCCGATGTGCATCTGGACGCCGCGCAGGTGGAGGTGCGGCAGGTTAGCGGCGGCGGCATAAACGTCGCGGACGCGTTCGATGTCGATGCCGAACTTGTTGTCGCTCTTGCCGGTGGAAATGTATTTGTGCGTCCCGGCTTCGACATTGGGGTTGACGCGAATGGCGACGGGCGCGCGCAGGTTCAGGCGTTGGGCGATTTCGTTAATCCGGAGCAACTCAGCCTCCGATTCTACGTTGAAACTATAAATGCCCTCGCGAAGGCCGTATTCGATTTCCTCGGTGGTTTTGCCGACCCCAGCGAAGGTGCATTTTGCCGCCGCGCCGCCGGCCTTCAACACGCGAAAAAGTTCGCCGCCGGAAACGATGTCAAAACCACTGCCTTCCTTGGCGAGGAGCGCGAGGACGGCGAGATTGGAGTTGGCCTTGACCGCATAGCAAATCTGATGCGGCAGCGTTTCCATGGCCGCATCGAGTCGGCGGTAGTGGTCAAGAATGGTGGCAGACGAGTAAACGTAAAGTGGGGTGCCGTGCTCGTGGGCAAGGGTCTCGAGATCGACGTTTTCGCAAACGAGACGTCCGTTTTGGTATTGGAAAGAGTGCATTGAAGAGCTCCTATCTTCGGCAGAAAAAGACCGGACTCAACCAAAAAGCCCGTCAAATAGCGTCGAGCCACAAGACAAATTGGCGGGGCGAGAAAATGGGGATGTTTTGGTTCCGCAAATCAGTCTCACGTGTGAGGCATGAATTTTCGACGGTAGGCCGCTGCAGTGAGTCCGTAATGTTTTCGGAAGGCCCGGCAGAAGTTCTCCGTGTTAGCATAGCCAACGTCCAACGCGATGGATTTGACGGGATCCGTTGACGTCACCAAACGATGCCTCGCCGCCCGCATTCTCAGTTGGATGAGATGCTGATGCGGCGTCATTCTCACATGGTCGCGAAATTCCGAATGGAGATGGGAGGCGCTCAGGCCCACTCGTGCCGCAAGATCTTCGATCCCGATTGATTTGGCATAATTTTTTTCCAGATAGGTCAACACGACTGCCACACGGGGTGGAATTTCCTGATTCCTCGCCTGACGCCGGAAGTCTTCCAATTGAAAACGGAACTGGCTCCAGATCAAATCGCCCAGCACCTGCCGATCGAGATCTGTCTGGTGAAAAGCAAAGAGCATCTCCTCCGAGAACCGCAGCGCCGCTTCCGTATGAGCCCACTGAAAAAATCGCAGCCATCCGACATCCTGCGGCACACGGTTGAGTCGAAACCGGGCCACCATACAAGCGTAATGGCCGTCTCCCTTGGTCCGGGAAATCGTTTGTTCTCCGGGGTGATGCACAAACACGGTCCCCACGCCGTGCAGCGAGTCCCCGCTCGGCGCATAGACCGCGCCCTCGGTGATCATTTCAAATAAAAGCGTGTTCGCCGGAATGGTAAAAGCGCTCGGTGCGCCACCCGGTCCGCTGAAGAAATATCCGACCGCTTCCAGCGACGTTCTCATTCCAGAACCATTTTTCATAGTTTTTGTCAATTTCGTCGGAAAACTATCCTGATAATCTCCTCAAATCGCAAGAACTTCCATTGTTTTAATCAACTGCATCGATTCTCCAAAAATATGACCCCACAGATTACCGTCCAACTTTACAGCGTTAGAGAACAAGCTGCCGCCGACTACGAAGGCACCATCCGCGCGATCGCTGCGATGGGCTTTGGTTGTGTGGAACCGGCGGGTTTTCCTGGTTCCTCTCCAGCGCAGGCTGCGAAACTTTTTCAGGAGCTCGGCCTCCAAGCACCTACCTGCCATGGAGCGCTTCCGATCGGAGAAACCAAAAACCAGATCATTGAGGACGCCTTGCTCCTTGGTCACCAAGTGATCATCACCGGCTGTCCGCCTGAGTTTAAGGCCAATTTCATCTCAGCCGATGCCATCAAGGCCACTGCGGAACTCTACTGCGAGGCCGCCGCAAATGCCTCTGCGCAGGGTTTGCAGATCGGCTACCACAACCATGATTGGGACCTGATCGAAGTCGATGGACGTCCCGGCTATCAGATCTTTTTGGAGAATACGCCGGACACCGTGCTCTGGGAAGCCGATGTGTTTTGGGTTGCCAAGGCGGGACTCGACCCCGTGGCTTTCCTCAAAGAGATCGGCGTCCGCGGCAAGGCCCTGCACTTCAAGGACGGTATGGTTTGCGGTGACGATGTCTTCACTGAAGCCGAGACTGCGGACGGCAAGATTATGGTCAGCAATTCCTCTCCGTTCCTTCCCGCCGGCACTGGTCAGGTGGATCTTCTAGCGGCGTCCAAGGCCGCGACTTACGCCCAATACATTGCCGTCGAACTCGACAGCTACGCTGGCAACATGATGAAAGCGATTGAGGAAAGTTATAACTACCTAACCCGCGCCGGCATCGCTCACGGAAAAAAATAATTAATTATCTCTTTTATGGCAACAAAATCAAAAATCAGAATCGGGATCATCGGCTGCGGTAACATTTCGCAGGCCTACTTTAACGGTGCTAAAATGTTCGAGATTCTCGAAGTCGTTGCCTGTGCGGATTTAAACATGGAAGCTGCTGTTGTGAAAGCAACGGAAAACGCCTGCCTCGCCCAAACGGTCGAGGAATTGCTCGCCAATCCGGACGTTGATCTAGTCATTAACCTAACAATCCCGGCTGTCCACGCAGAGGTGAGTCTGGCCGCGCTGAATGCTGGCAAACACGTGCATTGTGAGAAACCGCTGGCCGTGCACCTCAAAGACGCCAAGCAAGTCATCGATCTCGCCAAGGAAAAAGGCCTTATGGTTGGCTGCGCGCCCGATACGTTTCTCGGGGCCGGACTTCAGACCAGTCGCAAAATCGTCGATGACGGCTGGATCGGCAAAGTGGTTAGCGGCACTGCCTTCATGTTGGCAAGTGGCCCGGAAAGCTGGCATCCGAACCCCGCGTTCTTTTATGAACAAGGCGCAGGTCCCATGTTCGACATGGGCCCCTACTACATCACGGCGCTAGTTCATCTCCTAGGCCCGGTGAAGGAAGTCATCGCGGTGACCAGTCGGGCCTATGCGGAGCGGATCGCCACCTGCAAGGAACAGTTTGGAAAAATTCTCCCGGTTTCAGTTCCGACTCATTGCTCTGGCACGCTTACGTTCCACTCCGGTGCGGTGGTAACGATGACGATCTCTTTCGATGTCCGACGTCACGGACACTCTCCGATTGAACTCTACGGCACCGAAGGATCGATGAAGGTGCCCGATCCTAACACCTTTGGCGGACCTGTCGAAGTGTGGACCCCGACTTCCGGTGAATGGCGCGAGCAGGCCCTCAGCCACAAGTATGCGGAAAACAGTCGCAGCATCGGTGCAGCCGACATGGCCTACGCGATTCTCAGCGGCGGAAAACATCCGCATCGCTCAAGTGGCGCGCTTGCCTACCACGCCCTAGAAGTGATGCACGCCTTCGAGAAATCCTCCGATTCGAAACAGAGTGTCACCATCGAGTCCAAACCCGAGCAACCCGCCGCGCTTCCTTTAGGATTGATCGAAGGCCGGCTCGAATAAACGCCGATCCTGGGTTGCCCTCTCATCAGTGAATTAGGCAGCGATAAAAATTCTATCGCCGTGTTGGATTCTATCTGAATAGAAAAGGCGATGTTGTTGTGGTTACGCGGACTTTTTCGAAAACGGAGGGTTCGTGTGGTGATTTTTGGGGCGCATAGCCGCGAGTGGATGCGCGCACTGGCTCCCGAGGCGGCGGTTTGGGAAAAAACATCCGAGGTTGGGGAGGTGTTGCAGGTTCAGAAAGCGAACGAAATACCTGCTAGGAAAAATCGTAAAATGCGGACGGTGGTGATTCCGTTAATGGAGGATCATATCGCGTCGCGCCCGGGTGATTTTAGGACATTGGCTCCGAGTGATAAGGCGTTGAAAACGTTGCGGGATAAGGCGGTCTTTGCGGATTACGTGCGTTCGATCGGCTGCGAGGATCGTTCTCCGGAAATATTTCGCTCCATCGAAGAGGCCAGTTTTCCCTGCGTTATAAAACGGACGAATTTAAACGCAGGAAACGGGATTGAAATTGTCTTGTCACTCGAAGAGGCCAAGGAAGTATTGGCGCGAAAAATATTTGTTCGGGCGCCATATATTGTGCAGAGATTTATTCCTTCGTTGCGGCAATATGCGGCGTATTGCGTTTGTAAAAAGGGTCGGGTTTTGTGGCACTGCGTCTATGTTTACGAACATGAAGAGGCACGAGTGATTCGGAGATCAATCACGGCCAAATTTCCCAAACGCGTTGAAATGCCGTCGTCGTTTGTTAGTGAGCTAGAAACATTTTTACAGCCGTTAGAATTTTCAGGACCGTGCAATTTCGATTTTCTGTTAGATGCCCAAGGGAAAATCGTCGTTTTTGAGATCAACCCCCGATTGGGAGGTTCTTTGATGTGCGAGGGAAGTGTGGAAGATCTGCGAGCGGCACTAAGATGTATTATTCAGCATGCGAGAGTGGAGCGGAGAGACCGTCGAGGAAAGTGGGGAATTGTGCGGTCCAGCCGAGATGGCGCAATTTAGCGTTGGAAACTTGTTTGTTGGAAAAGCCGCGTTTGCGTGCCGGATTCGGCGGGACGGATGGCGGGAGGGGACGCTTGAGTTTTTTGGCGAGGAATTTGAAGGCCGCTAGCTGGGTGATGCCGCCGTTGTCGGCCACGTTGTAGAGTCCGGTCGCGGATTCGGTTGAAATGAGGTCGGCGATGGCGGCTACGGCGTCATCGCGATGGATCGTGTTCAGCCAGCGTTCGCCGTCGCCATCGAGAGTGGATTCGCCAGCTTGGAAACGCCGCAGCATCGCGCCGCGGCTAGGACCGTAAATGCCAGCTAGTCGGGTGACGATGCCGCCTCGGGCGAGGACCAACTCTTCGGTCTCGCGCAGGATTCGCCCGGTGGCGGTGGAGGTTTCCGTCGGGCTTTCTTCGGTGACTTCGCTGCCGTCGGTTTGTCCGTAAACGGAGGTGCTGCTCGTGTAAAGGATCCGGCCGAAAACGAGGGAACGGAGAATGTTAGTAGTGCCGTTCAGATAGATTTCGCGGTAGCGTTCCGCATCGCCGCCGCCCGAGCTAACGCAGTTCACTACCCAATCGAAGGGGCCGTCCCGTTCCCCGATGCGGCGGACGAGTTCCGCATCGCGAATGTCCACGGCGGAAACCCGGAAACCAGACTCGGCTTCGCGCGCGGCGGAGGCGGGCGAACTCGTCCAGGCGCTAACTAACCAACCGGAATCGTGGAAGAAGCGGGCGACTTCGCGACCGATGTAGCCGCAGCCGACAATGAGGATTTTCCGTTCCAACGAGGTTCAGTCGTAAAAATTCTCGAGTGCTGGTTCAAGCGCCTCGGTGGGCAGGCCGATGACATTGCTGAGCGCGCCGTCGATTGACGAAATGATCTCATCGCGAAACTCCTGCGCGGCATAGCCACCGGCCTTGTCGAGCGGGTCGATTTTTTTCAAATACTCGTCGATTTCGCGCGCACTTAAGGGGCGAAAAGTGACGTCGCTGATTTCCGTGAAGGCGGCCATGTGAAACGGATGGAGGCGCGAAATCCAAACGCTGGTGACGACCTGATGCGTGCGGCCGCTGAGTTTGCGGAGCATTCGGCGGGCTTCGTCCAGGTCGGCGGGTTTGCCGATGCATTCGCCGTCGAGCGCAACGACGGTGTCGGCGCCGATGACGATTGCGGTGGGGGCAAACGCAGCGACGGCGTGGGATTTGCGTTTGGCGTTGAGGAGGGAGAGTTCGCGGGGCGTAAAATGGCCGGCGACACTTTCCTCACAGCCGGGGGCGACGACGCGGAAGGGTCTCCCCATCGCGGTGAGGAGGTCGATTCTTCGTGGTGAGGTGGAGGCGAGAACGAGTTCCATGGGAAACCTCCCGACGTTGGTTTATGGCGAATCGGGTTTCGCGGGCCCCATCGCAGGCATGGAGAACACTTTATAATCGGCGGGAGCTTCGAAATCGGTTAGAGGCAATTCCGTTTCATCGACGGACCGGATCATACTTGTTGCGGTGGTTTTGCCGTTCATTTCCACGATGGATTTCAACGGCATGCCTGGAAGCTGGCTCATGTCCATTTGCATCTGTGGATTCATTTGTCCGATCGGCCCTTTGCGCATCGTTTCCATCGCTTTCACAAACGCTTCGTAGTGCGGATGGTTCTTTGCAATCCAGAGATGGGAGGTCACGTCGCCCTGCGTCATGAGATATTCCTCGGTGTCGAAGCCGTTAATTTTTTCGTGGTTGCCGAGCGGCTTGATGATGGGCTTGACGTTAGGATCGGTGGTTTTCGTGGCGGCGGCAATCATGCCCTTCATCGATTCCACGTTCATCGTCATGAACATTTTCTGCTCGTGCATGAGGGTTTTCATATCACCGGTTGCTCCGTCGATAATCATGCTCATCTGCGGGTTCACATCGACGCGCATGAGAGAGCCTTTGGTTTTCATGGTCATGGTGAGTTTTTGGCCGACCGCGTCCACGTCTTGCACGATGACGAGATCGGCATGCAGAGAGGTCGTGAAAACAAAAAGGACAGCGAGAAGCCGCAGACGATTCATGGAGTGACGATACACCGTGGACAGCCTTTGGGAAATGAGAAAAACTTGCTGCGTTAGCTGAGTTAGTTGGTCTTGACTAACATCGTCAGATCCGTGCGGGTGCCCTTGGCGAAATTGAGCCCGCGATGGCGGAAAATTTTCCAGGCCGGATCGGGCTGCGGAAACACGCGGGCAATTTCATCCGTGGGCAATATGTAAAAACGTGGCCCGCTTTTTTCCATCCATTTGGGGGCTTTCCGGAGATCGACCTCGCGATGGAAACCGCGGACGTATTTGCGGAACGACCAATAAAGGCTGGGCTCAACGAAATCGATGCTCGCGAACTCCATTTCCGGTTTCAAAACGGACGCGCTTTGGGCGGCGAGCGAAGGCGCGGGAAAAAGTCGCGAGGCGAAGGGAAAAACGGCGAGGGCCAGCGTGAGCAACACGACCGCCATGCCGATGGCGAACCGGCGCACTTGCCCCGGGCCAAGGGCGTTGCCGACCAGCAAGGCCAACATGGGGAAGGCCGGCAGGGTGTAATGCGGCAACTTGGTTTTCACGAGGGTGAAAACTCCGAAGTAGAGAACCACTAGGCCCAGCAGGTAGAGGTCACAGGCACCCGTCCGGAGGGTCTTCCAATGGCGGGCGAGGCGAGGCAGAAACCACGACCAAGGGGCGAAGGAAGCGAAAATGGTCACGAAATAAAATGGCAAAGTGGCGAAATAACCGAGCAGACCTTTTGCCCCGTGGCCCTCCATGGTGGCGACAGACCGTCCGACGACGTGTTTGCCGATACCGACGTTGAAAAATTGCCCGTTGGTCCGCTCGAGGGCGGGGACGCCCCAGAGCGCGACGAGCCCGGTCATGAGAAGGATTCCGCCAAGGAAACTGGCGCCCATTTTTCCCGAACGGATGCGGAGCGCCACCGGGATGAGTGGCAGCCAGGCCACGGGGCCCTTGGCAAGAAATCCGAGGGCCAGCGCCCCGAAAAATACCATCCACCAGAGCACGATTCGAGAACCGGCCCGTGCCAGTTCCCAACCGGCCCACGCTGCTAGAGTGACGAAGAGGACAAGGAGCATGTCGGCGACGGCGGCCTTCGCGTGAAGTGCGACCTGTAGGCTGGTGGAAAAAATCAACGCCGCTTTCCAGCCGAGCGAGGCATCTTTTAGGCGGCTGCCCCAAGCGAGCAAAATGACGGCCACCGCGGCGGCGGCGAGAACGGATGGAAGGCGCGCGGCGGCTTCATTTTCGCCGAATAATCGGTAAGCCGAACTTTGCAACCAATAGGTGAGGGGAGGCTTGTCGAAGCGGTATTTGTTGTTGCAATACGGCACTACGAAATCCTGCCGCTCGATCATTTCCCGCGAGGCCTCGGCGAAACGCGGTTCGTCGCGGTCGATCAACGGCAACGACCACGTCCCCGCGAAGTGGAATCCTGCCGCCGCAAAAAAGAGCAGGAGATAGTGCCGCCAAGTTGGACGGGAGATGAAATCGGCGGTCATGCGTGGCGGTTTCCGGGAATTCTGCTACAAAGGCGGGATGATCAGCCCTAACGAGGAAAATGCCGCAAGGCAAACGCAAACCGCTGCCGGGCTGCAACGCCGCGGGGCGATTCTCCTGTTCCTCGCGCTCGGCGCACTCTGTGGGCTCACATTTCTTTGCGATGACGCGGCCATGCGTTTCCTTGCAGAGCATCGGACGAAGGGTTTGAAAAACGTGGCGGGCGTGATCTCCAATTTTGGCGATTGGCCATGGCTGATGGCGTCGGCGTTGCCGTTTCTAGTTTGGGCCTGGTGGAAAAAACGAAGGACGCTCTTTCGCCTCGTCGCGCTCATGATGATCGCCTCGACGCTCGCGGGACTAGCGGCCAATTCGCTGCGTCTGACCACGGGCCGGACTCGTCCGAATAACAAGGCGGTTGCTCCCGGCTGGTATGGACTTCGTCACGAGGGGAAATGGCTTCTCGGCAAAAATAAATTCGCGTCGTTCCCGAGCGGACACACCGCGACGGCGGTCGGCTTTCTAGCTGTGCTCGGATTGCGGCGCCGACCTGCCGCGTGGCTTTGGTTCGTCCCTGCGGTCGTAATGGCATTAAGCCGGATGATAATTGATGCGCATCACCTTTCGGACGTCTGTTTCGGTGCGTGGATCGGAGTCGTCGTCGCGTGGTGGTGCCTCGAAAAAGCAAGACCGCCAGCCCTTGCGGACGAGCGGTCTGGCGTTGAGAATGGAGAAACCAGCGTTTAGGGCTTGGCAGCGGCTTTATCCGCTTTGGCTTCGATGCTCGCGGCCGTCATCTTGTAGTAGATAGTGACTTTGCTCCCGACTTTCAGTTCGCCAGTGACTTTCGTGCTGGCGTCGCGCGCGATTTCAAAGCGTTCCTTGCCTTTTTGCACGGTAATCATGGTATCGGTGACCGCGACAATGGGTGCGGTGACTTGGTAAGAACTGGGGCCAGCGGCGAACGCAGCGGTGAAGTTCAGGCTGGCTGCCGTGGCGATGATGACGAGGGATTTTTTAATGTTCATAAGGGTGTGTGAGTTGTTAAAGCGCGGTATTTGGCGCGAGGTTAGTTTGCGACAGAAACGGGGGAACAGCAAGAGCGCAAAGCCGGGTGATTGCGACTTGTCGTTTAATTAAACTGGGCTAATCTGGCGCAGTCAGAAACGGAGGGATGGTAGAGCGGTTTATTGCACCGGTCTTGAAAACCGGAGAGGTCACAAGCCTCCGTGGGTTCAAATCCCACTCCCTCCGCCAATTTCCTGTGGAGCGAAATGCTGTTCGAGGAAACTCCACGCGGCGGTGCCCTCGAAATCATGGCGGCCGGTGAATTCGTAATAGGAGAAGTTCGTTTTGACCCCAAGTTTGTCGTAAAGGTTCCCTGTTTTGGCCGCGGTTTCGCGTCCCCCGGCGGCGGGAAAAAGTTGATCCTGCGTGCCAGATTGAATTTGAAGTGGTCGCGGACAAATCAACGCCGCGATGTTTTCATCCCGCAAGACGGAAGTGGAATACGGGAAGCGCCAGTCGAGAAAATCGATTTCGTGGTCATTCAAGACCGTGTCGCGATCGCTGAAATAAGCGGAGACCACGGCGCAGCGGATACGCGGTTCGAGGGCGGTCGTCAGGAATAGACCGGCCGGGCAAAATACGACCAAGCCAGCAATCCCACCACAATGAGCATGACGCCTGAACGTTTCGACATGGGCTGCCGTTGCGCAGGAAGAATGCCAGAAAGGCGAACCAAAAGGCGGCACTTGGTCTTTTTATTGCAGGAAATCGACCTCGCATTATACTGGGTGTCCGATGAAATCCGCCTACGAACTCGCCATGGAGCGCCTGCAAAAAACGGCACCCAGCGTCGTGCTGACCGAATCCCAAAAAGACGAAATCGCTGAAATCGAATCCGCCGCGCTGGCCAAAGTCGCGGAAAAAGAACTCTTTCTCCAAGGCGAAATCGCTAAGGAAAAAGCCCGGGGCAATTTCTCCGAAATGGAGAGTTTGCAAAAACAGCTCGCCTACGAGGTCGCAAAAATTCGCGAATCGGCCGAGACCAAAAAAGGCCGGGTCCGCCAACAAAACGCAGCCGCCCAGTAAATTTCCCTTCTTATGATCATCCAAGACCAGATTGATTCCGACATCAAAGACGCGATGCGCGCTAGGGAGGCCGACCGGCTTTCCGTGCTTCGTTTGCTCAAATCCGCGTTGAAAAACGCCTCGATCGAAAAGGGCGGCGCCGATGCCAAACTGGACGATCCCGAGTCGATGCAAGTGATCCGCAAACAAGTCAAACAACGGCAGGACTCGGTCGAAGGTTTTGAAAAAGGCGGACGTCCAGAACTGGCCGCAAAGGAGAAAGCGGAGATGGAAATTCTCAACGCCTACTTGCCTAAAGCTCTCTCAGAGAGCGAGTTAAATACCCTCGTGGCGGAGGCAATCGCCGAGTCGGGTGCCACTACTAAAGCGCAGATGGGCCTCGCCATGAAAGTAGCCACGGCCAAGGCCGCAGGGCAGGTGGATGGCAAAACCCTCAGTCAGGCGATCCAAAAAGCGCTCGCCTAAATGGGAGTTCCTGCCGAAGCGCAGCCGTCGGTTGCGGTCATTGTCGTCGCTGGTGGGAGCAGTCAGCGGATGGGGTTCGACAAGTTACGGGCCGATCTGGGCGGGTTGCCGGTCTATTTACACTGTTTGCAGACGTTCGAGAATTGCCCCGAGATTAGGCAAATCATCCTCGTTGCCTCCCAGGAAAACCTCGCGGATTTTACCGCCGGGACAGCCCGTTTGACCAAGCTAACCCACGTCGTGGCGGGCGGCCCCGAACGTCATACCTCCGTCGCGGAGGGGTTGGCACTGGTCGATCCCGCGATGACCCGGGTAGCGGTTCATGATGCGGCCCGGCCGCTCTTGTCGCCTCGGGATTTGATGGCGGTGTTGGCTGCAACGGAAATGGGAGGTTCTGCCAGCTTGGCCGTGCCGGTGGCGGACACGTTGAAACGGGCCGATGCTGGATCATTCGTCACGGAGGCGGTGGATCGTGCGGGGCTGTGGGCGATGCAAACGCCGCAAGTCTTTCCGGTCGAACGACTTCGGGAAGCTTATGCGAAAATTTCCGCCACGGGCGAGGCGGTCACGGACGAAGTTTCGGCGGTTGCAAAACTTGGTGATCGGGTGAAATTGATTACCGCCCGGGATTTCAATTTTAAGATCACTTATTCATGCGACATCGCTCTGGCACAACTGGCCCTCACCTTCCTCAACGCAAATCGCGAAACCGTAAGCTAACTCCTGTGATCCATCCGTCGGTTCGGGAGGGGATTTACGAAGTCAGCACGCTGCCGAATGGGGCCCGCATTGCCACCGCGGCCATGCCGCATATGAAATCGGTCGCCGTGGGCGTTTGGGTGGCCGTTGGAGGGCGCCACGAGGAAGCCGGGGAATGTGGCATTTCGCATTTCGTCGAGCACATGCTTTTTAAGGGAACCAAGAAACGCACGGCCCGCCAGATCACCGAGGCCGTCGAGGGAATTGGTGGATTTATCAACGCCTTCACGACGGAGGACCACACCTGTTACTACGCCAAGGCGGGGGCGCGTTACCTGCCGTTACTTGGGGATGTGCTCCTCGACATGATGCTGAATTCGCAGTTTGCCCCTGACGAAATCGAGCGCGAGCGGGAGGTTATCCGCGAGGAGATTTTAATGTATCGGGACCAACCCGCGCAGCACGCTGAGGAGGTGTTGACCGAGGTCATGTGGTCGCGGCACCCGCTTGGCCGTCCGCTGACGGGATCGGTCGAAACGCTGGCCACGTTCGACCGCCGCAAGCTGCAAAATTTCGTTCAGAAAACCTATAATGCATCTACCGTGCTTATCACCGTCGCCGGCAACGTCACTCACGGGGAAGCGCTCGCCGCACTTCAAGACTCTGCCTCGCGACTCAAGCCAGGGCTCGTCCCGCCGTTTGGAAAATGGAACGGGCAGCATTGGCAGCCGGAGATCCGGGTAGTCGAGGCCGATACCGAGCAATCTCACCTCAACCTCGGCGCCCACGCTGTTAGTCGGTGCGACCCGGGTCGTTTCGCGCTGAAATTGCTCAGCGTCGTCCTCGGGGAAAACATGAGCAGCCGCCTTTTTCAGCAACTCCGCGAAAACCACGGCCTCTGTTATTCCGTCCAATCTGAGACCATGTCTCTCGAGGACACGGGCTTGCTCAGCATCAGCGTCGGGCTCGATGCGGGCAAAGTCGAAAAAGCCGTTCGCCTGATGGTGCGCGAGTTTCGGAAGCTTTCCGAACGCGGAATCACCGCCCGCGAGTTGCAACAGGCAAAAGATTACAGCATCGGCCATACGGAGCTTTGCCTCGAAAGCACGACGCACCAGATGATGTGGCTAGGGGAATCCATCCTTGGCTACGGACGCGCCATCGACCCGACGGAATTGCAAACGCGCTTGTCCGCAGTAACGGCCGCCGAATTGCGCGAGACCGCCGCGAATGTCCTCGATCCGGCCAAGATCGGCCTCGCCATCGTGGGTAAAGGCCTCAAGGCAGACCGCGTCCGCGCCGCTCTCGCCTAGTCCGGCCGACCCGGCATCACATAAGGATTCGTCCGTCGCTCCTGGCCGATCGTTGTGGCGGGGCCATGACCCGAAAACACCTTCACGTCGTCGCCGAGTGGGAGAACTTTCTGTCGGATTCCATTCAGCAATAAATCGCGGTCGCCACCCGGCAAATCCCAACGCCCGACGGCTCCAGCGAAAAGCACATCGCCCCCAAAAAGCTGGCCAGCTGCCCGGTCGTAGAAGCACAAACTCCCCGGACAATGCCCCGGCACGAGCAAAACTTGGAACGCGCGTCCCAAAAACGTCTCCGACGGCGATTCCTCAATGAAAAATCCCCCAGCGGTGAGCGGTTCGACCTCCAGCGCAAAACCAAACCGCAGAAAAAACTCCGGATCCTTCAACATTTCCTCCCCATCCCGATGGTAGCCAACCGGGCAACCGAAACGCCGTTGGATTTTCGCCGCATCGAGGATGTGATCCACATGTCCGTGCGTCAGCAGGAGCAGATCGACGCGATGGCCTTTTGCTTCCAACCATTCCAGCGCACCCGCCGGAGCGTCGATCAGCAGATGCCCCTCCGGAGCCTCCAGATAAAAGCAATTCGTATCGAACACTCCTCCGGTAAATGAGTCAAAGTTGGTCATATGCATTTTGGGATCAGTTGAACGCCGGGGTGGTCTTCTCAGAATTCCGCCCCAAGCTCTCACCCATCGCCAATTGCATTTCCAGCCAAATCTGTCACGCTTCCAGCTTATAATGATTCCATCCTCATCTCGGATCGCCGTTTCCTTCGTCACTTGGGCCGCTCTCTGCGGGTTCACTTTTTCCACTTTGCAAGCAGCCGAACCGGATAACGGGCAGGTCGCCCTGACCGTCGCCAAACTGCTCGAGCAAGGCCAATATACCCAAACAAAACTGGACGACGCCATGTCGGCCAAGACGCTTGATCGTTACATCGAGGATCTGGACTACGCGAAGCTCTTCTTTACCGAGGGTGATGTGGCGAATTTCCGGAAAAAATACGCCACCCAGCTCGACGACGACATCCTGCTCGGAAACGTCGATCCCGCTTTTGAAATTTACGATCTTTACAAAAAGCGCGTTGCCGATCGGGTGACGTGGATCAAAAAGGCGCTCGAAGGGAAGTTTGACTTCACCCAAGAGGAAACGGTGGCCCTAGATCGCAAGGAACTTCCCCGGCCAAAAACTGCCGAGGAGGCTGATGAACTCTGGCAGAAACGGATTAAAAACGAGGTCCTAACCGAGAGGCTAAACAAGGACGCAATCAATCCACCGATCAAAGCGGTCACGCGCCGTTACGATCAGATCCTGCGTAACATCAACGAGCGCGACCGCAACGACCAGACCGAGCTTTTCCTCAACGCGCTCGCGACCAGTTACGACCCACACTCGGAGTATTTCGGGAAATCGCAGCAGGACAGTTTTAACATCCAGATGAAGCTTTCCCTCGTCGGCATTGGCGCGGTCCTCAAATCCGAGGAAGGCTACACCAAGGTCGCGGAAATTGTCCCGGGCGGCCCGGCTGATCGCGACGCCAAACTGAAGGTCGGCGACCGCATTTCTGCCGTTGGCCAGGACAAGGATCCGCTCGTTGACGTGGTGGACATGAAGCTCGACAAGGTGGTCGAAAAAATCCGGGGCAAAAAAGGCACCACCGTCCGCCTCCAAGTCATCCCGGCGAATGACGCCAATGGGAAACGGAAGATGATCGATATCGTCCGGGACGAAGTGCAATTGAAGGAAAAATTCGCCAAAGCCGAGATCGTCGAGCGGCCCGACGCCAACGGCAAGATCGAGCGACTCGGCTGGATCACCCTCCCGTCGTTCTACGCCGACATGCAGAAAAAATCAAAAACCTCGCGCAGCACCACTCGCGACATCGCTGCTCTGATCAAGCGGCTGCAAAAGGAAAACATCGATGGCCTCGTGATGGACTTGCGCAAGGATGGCGGCGGCTCGCTGGAAGAAGCCGTCAATCTCACCGGGTTGTTCATCACCGAAGGCCCCGTGGTGCAATATCAGACCGTCAACGGTGGTAAATTTGTCCTCGAGGATAAGGATCCCGACGTCGCCTACTCTGGACCGCTCGTTGTTCTCGCCAACAAATTCAGCGCCTCTGCGAGCGAGATTTTTGCCGCCGCGCTCCAGGATTACGGACGCGCCCTTATCGTAGGTGACTCAACCACTTTCGGCAAAGGCACCGTCCAGACCATGCTTGATCTGGGCGATTTCATGCCATTGCTTTCGCAGGGTGACGGCGCAGGCGCGCTCAAGCTAACCATCCAGAAATTCTACCGCGTTTCCGGCGGTTCGACCCAGTTGCGTGGGGTCACGTCCGACATCCTCCTGCCCTCGCTTTACGACACGCCCAAAGTGGGGGAGGTCGCTCTCGAAAACCCACTTCCCTACGATGAGATTCCCGCCAAGAAACTCGATCTCGCCAATAACAGGCGCGACCTCTTCGTTGACGAATTGAAGCGTCGTAGTGGCGATCGCGTCGTGCACGATCAAGAGTTCAAGTTTGCCCTTGAGGACATCGCCCGGGTGCAAACCCAGATCCAGAAAAATGAACTCTCGCTCAACGAAAAAGTTCGTCGCTCCATGATCACCGAGGACGAGGCTCGCAAGAAATCCCGCACCGATCTTCGCGCCAAGAATCCTGCTCGCGCCGATAAAGTTTTCGAGATCACTCTCGACGACATCGACAAACCCGCGCTCACCCTCGTTACCAATAAGGTCGATCCGGATAAAAAGAAAAAAACCGGCGACGAAGCGGTGGATGAAGAAGACGCCGATGAACCCGCCATCGATGCGGTTCGCCTTGAGACCCTCGACATTCTCACCGATCTGGTCAATTTGACCAAAGCTCCGCGCACAGCCAGCACGGTGAAGTAGTCTTTGAGTTCTGGTCGCTCGCGACTTTCCCCTTTCCAATATTCAGTCCTGCGGTTAATCCTTTGGCGACATGTTGCAGGCGCTCATTTTTGATATCGGAAACGTCCTCCTCGAATTCGATTTTCGTTACGCCTACGAAAAGCTCGACCACCTGAGCGACGGGTTTAACCCCGATTCGGTCACCGAGGTGGAGCGGCTGAAGACTCTCTGTGAGGCAGGATTGATCAGCCGCGAGGCATTCGAGCGAGGTGTGGTTCACGCGCTGCAGTTTCGCGGCACCCCGAGCGATTTCACGAGTATCTGGAAGGATATTTTCACGATCAACCAGCCCATGGTGGAATTCGTCGAATCCATGCACGGTCGGCTCCCGCTTTATCTTCTCTCGAACACGAGTGCGATCCACTTAGAACACATTTTGGAGACCTATCCGGTCTTTCAAAAATTTACCGACGGCATCTACTCTCACGAAGTCCGGTTGACCAAGCCCGACCCGGAAATCTTCCAACTCGCCGCGCGCCGATTCGGTGTTGAACCCGAGCATACCGGGTTCATCGACGATCTCCTCGTGAATGTGAAATCCGCCCGCGAAATCGGGTTCCGAGGGTTTCATTATGACGTCCGCGATCACGACACCGTTATCCGCGAGATTCGCACCTTGCTCTAGCCACGGGTATGTTCCGCGCGTTGCTCCTTCTTTGCGTCGGATTCGCGCTACCCGTGTCGGCTGCGCCGGAAATAAAAATTCTCCTCCCGAAAAAACCAAACGGCTGCCTCCTCATCTACGCTCACGGTTACCGGCCCGAAGGTTTTCCCAATCCCGCGACGCTTGATTCCCCCGCTTACCAAGCTCTTCACGAGAGTGGCTGGATCATCGCCTCTACCAGCTACCGAAAAACTGGCATGGTCGTTGCCGAGGGCGCGGAGGACGTCGATCAACTCCGCGATAAAATCGAAAAAAAATACGGCCCGATCCGGCGTTGCCTTCTCCATGGCGAATCGATGGGCGGCACCATTGTTGCCCTGCTCGCGCAGCGCGATCCGAAGCGCTATCAGGGTGCGATCGCGGTCGGTGCGGCTCTCCAAATTCTTCCACCCAATCTTCATTGGGTAACTCCGAAAATTCCGCTTCTCTTTCTCACGAACCAAAGCGAACTCGCCGAGCCGCAGAAATACCTCGCCGATTTCCGCAAGACGGGTGCTAACCTCGCTCTCTGGAAAGTCGCCCGCGACGGCCACGTCAACGTCAACGGCCCGGAACTGCTCGCCGCCGTTAAAGCTGTCGATGCCGCAATTGACGGAAAGAAACTCACGGATCGCGACGGCACCATCGCGCCCAAGCCTGGCCCCTCCGATCTCGTCAAAATCCAAGACGGCTTTCAAACCACCATCGACACCGTCGATCCGGTTTACGGCAACTTCATCGTCCGCGTTCGGCCTGCCGATCTGAAAAAGCTAACTATCAAACCCGGCGGACACTTTCTCGTCGTCAGCGGACGCGAAATTCGCAAAGTTTTATGGGGAAAAGATTTCAACGACGTCCCCGAGGGTGACTGGGTTGCCTTCGGAACTGCCGATGGCTGGCTTCGCATTGTGATGAACTTTCGTAACGCCGCCAAAAATCTCGGCGTCAAATCAGGCGACAAAATCGAACTCCGCTCCCGTTAGCCCAAGTTCCGCAGTTTGAGAGGGTCGATCTCGCAACCATGCGGGTTTGCGGGGTTTTTCAGTGGATTTTCGGCACTACATTTTCGATGATTTTGGAGTGACGGGGGATCTGGAGGCCGAGGTGGGCGAGGAGTTG